>JAVKFF010000109.1:0-22119 GCA_040226215.1 Azospirillaceae bacterium | reverse complement strand
AGCGTCGAGGCGTCGAGGATGCCCACACCCCGGCGCACCGCGGCGCATTCCCGCGCCACCGCCTGGACCATGGTTTCGCCGGCCGCCGGGTAGTGGCGCGGGCGCTTCCACTGGCCGACATCCTCGAAGACGGCGCCGGCGAGCATGACGCCGGGGCGGTCGTTGTCGGCGAAGACCAGCGGGCGTTCGTGCGCGCCCGTCGCCAGCACGACCCGGCCGGCGCGAAGATGCCAGACGCGCTGGCGCACGGGGCCGTCCGTGACGTCCTCGATGGCGCAGAGATAGTTGTCGTCATAGGCGCCGAAGACGGTGGTGCGCGGCAGCACGGTGACCTCCGGCAGCGCCGCCAGCTCGGCGGCGAGGCTATCCACCCAGACCGAGCCCGGCTGGCCGTCGACGCTGGCATCCGCGCCCAGCAGGCTGCCGCCCAGACGGGTATCGGCCTCGCACAGCATGACCCGGGCGCCCCCGGCGGCGGCCGCCCGGGCCGCCATCAGCCCGGCCGGCCCGCCGCCGACCACCAGCACGTCGCAATGGCGGTGGCGGTGGTCGTAGAGATCCGGGTCCGGCCCATCCGGCGCGCGGCCCCAACCGGCGGCGCGGCGGATCACCGGCTCGTAGAGATGCCGCCAGGCCCAGCGGGAGCCGAAGAACATCTTGTAGTAGAAGCCCGCCGGCAGCAGGCGGGAGAACCAGCCATTGACCGCGCCGATGTCGAATCCGACCGACGGGAAGACATTGACGCTGCGCGCCTCCAGCCCCTCCGTCAGCGGCAGCGTGGTCGCCTGCAGGTTGGGGATCGCCGTGGCGCCGCGGCCGAGCTGGACCAGCGCGCCCGGTTCCTCCACCCCGGCGGCCAGGATGCCGCGAGGACGGTGGTACTTGAAGCTGCGCCCCACCAGGTGCACGCCGTTGGCGATCAGGGCCGAGGCCAGGGTGTCGCCGGCATACCCCGTGTAGGCCCTGCCGTTGAAGGTGAAGGCGAGCGGCCGGGCCCGGTCGACCAGCCCGCCCTCCGCCAGGCGAAACGCCTGACCGGCGGTGTTGGCGCCACGGTTCGCGCGGACCCGCGGCAATGCATGGCCACGGCTTGCGTCAAGGGCGCTGGTCCCGCTCACGGCGTCCGCTCCGCCGCCTGGTCCGGCCGGGCCGCACCCATCGGGTAGACCGCCGTGATGCGATGGCTGCGCGTGTCGCGCAGCGCGTTGAACCAGCGCCGGCAGCCGGCGGCATGCATCCAGCGCTCGGCGAAGACGCCCTTGGGATTGTCGCGCATGAACAGGTATTCCGCCCAGGCGGCGTCGTCGAGCAGGTCGGGATCGGCCGGTCGGGCGATATGCGCCTGGCCGCCGTAGTGGAACTCGGTCTCGTTCCGGGCGCCGCAATGGGGGCAGGTGATCCGCATCATGGTCGTCGCCTTTACTTCAGTGGGCCACGGCGGCGGCGCCGTGCTCGTCGATCAGCGCGCCGGTGGTGAAACGGTCAAGCGCGAAGGGCGCGTTGATCGGGTGCGGCTGGTCCTTGGCGATGGTCCAGGCGAAGACCCAGCCCGAGCCCGGCGTCGCCTTGAAGCCGCCGGTGCCCCAGCCGCAATTGAGATAGAGCCCCTCGACCGGCGTCAGGGAGAGGATCGGCGAGGCGTCCGGGCAGACGTCGACGATGCCGCCCCAGGCGCGCAGCATGCGCAGGCGCGAGAAGATCGGGAACAGCTCGACCAGGGCGGCCATCTGGTGCTCGATGATGTGGAAGCTGCCGCGCTGGGCGTAGGAGTTGTAGGCGTCGATGCCGGCACCGATCACCAGCTCGCCCTTGTCGGACTGGCTGACATAGACATGGATGGCGCCGGACATCACCACCGTGTCCAGCACCGGCTTGATCGGCTCGGAAACCAGCGCCTGCAGCGGGTGACTCTGCAATGGCAGGCGGATGCCCGCCATCTCCGCCAGCACGGAGGAATGGCCGGCGGCGACGAGGCCGACCTTCTTCGCCCCGATCGTGCCCCGCGTCGTCTCCACGCCCGTCACCCGGCCGCCCTCGCGCCGGATGCCGGTCACCTCGCAGTTCTGGATGATGTCGACGCCGCGCGCGTCGGCCGCCCGGGCGAAGCCCCAGGCGACCGCGTCGTGCCGGGCGACGCCGCCGCGCCGCTGCAGGGTCGAGCCCAGGACCGGGTAGCGCAGATAGGGCGAGGTGTTGAGGATCGGGCAGACACGCTCGATGTCCTCCGGCTCCAGCCATTCGGAATCGACGCCGTTCAGGCGGTTGGCCTCGGCCCGGCGCCGGCCGGCGCGCACGTCGCCCAGATTGTGCGCCAGGTTCATGACGCCGCGCTGGGAGAACATGACGTTGTAGTTCAGGTCCCGCGACAGCCCCTCCCAGAGCTTGAGCGAATGCTCGTAGAGCGCCGCGCTTTCGTCCCAGAGGTAGTTGGAGCGCACGATGGTGGTGTTGCGCGCGGTGTTGCCGCCGCCCAGCCAGCCCTTCTCCAGCACCGCCACGCGGGTGATGCCGTGCTCCTTGGCCAGGTAGTAGGCGGTGGCGAGGCCGTGGCCGCCGGCGCCGACGATGACGACGTCGTATTCCGGTTGCGGTTCCGGGCTGCGCCACTGCCGCGACCAGCCCTGATGGTGGCTGAGCGCGTTACGCGCGACGCTGAGAAATGAAAAACGCGTCATCACCAGCCCTCCTGGCGGCGGACGGCATGGCTATCCGCCGAATGCAATCGTCCGGCTACACTGCGCCGGCCGCCAATTGCCGGAAAGAACCGGGCATCCAGCGGGCTTGAATATTTGCGACATCATCACCGGGGTTGATCGCGGACCGCATGATGGGGGACAATCGGTCTCCGAGCCGGCCCGCCATTGACGAGACGGGAGACGACCCCCGTGGTGAGTGCAGCGGCGACAACGCGTCAGCCCGACAGCCGAACGGCCGCGCCGGCACCCCGCCTGCGCGTCGGCTTCGTTCTGCTGCCCGAGTTCACGCTGCTGCCCTTCGCCGGGATGATCGACGTGCTGCGTCTCGCCGCCGACGAGGGCGACATGAGCCGGCAGGCCGACTGCCGCTGGACGGTGATGGCCGCCGATGGCGCACCGGTGCGGGCGAGCTGCGGCACCGCGATCACGCCCGATGCCGATTTCGGCGATCCGGCGGCCTTCGACTATGTCGCCCTGTGCGGCGGGCTGCTGCATCGCGGCCTGCCCCACGACGCCACGCTCGACGCCTTCCTGCGGCGCGCGGCGGCCAGGCGGGTGCCGCTGGTCGGGCTGTGCACCGCCGTCTTCACGCTGATCCGCCTCGGCCTGATGTCCGGCCGCCGGGCTTGCGTGTCCTGGTATCACTACTGGGACCTGATCCGCGCCTTCCCGGACGTCACGCCGATCGCCGACCAGCTCTTCGTGGTCGATCGCGACCGCATCACCTGCGCCGGCGGCACCGGCGCCGTCGACCTCGCCGCCTGGCTGGTCGCCCGGCATCTGGGCGAAGCCAGGGCGCAGAAGGCGACGCAGATCCTGCTGGCCGACCGGGTGCGCCCGGCCGAGGCGCCGCAGCCACATATCGTCTTCGGCTCGAATGTCCGCGACGCCCGGCTGCGTCGCGCCTTGTCGCTGATCGAGCAGTCGGTGGCCCAGCCGCCGACCATGGAGACGCTGGCCGAGGCGCTGGGCCTGTCGCGCCGCCAGCTCGAGCGCCTGTTCCGGCGCGAACTTGGCGTCTCGCCCTCGGCCTATCAGCGGCGCCTGCGCATCCAGCAGGGCCACTGGCTGCTGACGCATACCGACCGGCCGGTGACGGAGATCGCCTACGATTGCGGCTTCGCCGACGCCTCGCATTTCAGTCGCCAGATCAAGACCGCCTTCGGCGCCTCGCCGCAGGCGATCCGCGCCCATGCGCGCGCCGAGGACGAAGCGGCGGCCGGCACGGCAGCGGGCGCCCCCGGCCCGATGCAGGCGGCCTGAGCGGAGCCGGCGCAAGGTCCGGCGGCGCCATGTTCAACGTCGATCCCCAGGCGCGGCCGCAGCGCGTCGTCTTCCTGCTGCTGCCGAACTTCTCAATCATGGCCTTCACCGCCTCGATCGAGCCGCTGCGCATGGCCAATCGGGTGGCCGAGCGGACGCTGTTCGAATGGCGCCTGCTGAGCCCGACCGGTGGCCCCGTGCAGTGCTCCAACGGCACCACCGTGATGCCCGATGGCGGGCTGGAGGATTGCAGCGGCGCGGCGCTGATCGTGGTCTGCGCCGGCATCCATGCCGAGGTCTACCGCAACCGGGAGATCGACGCCTGGCTGCGGCGCATGGACCGCCAGGGCGTGGCGCTGGGCGGCGTGTGCACCGGCCCGCTGATCCTCGCCCGCGCAGGGCTGCTGGCGGGACATCGCTGCACCATCCACTGGGAGAACGTCGAATCCTTCGTCGAGGAGTTCCCCGATCTCGACATCACCGCCCGGCTGTTCGAGATCGACGAACGGCGCTGCACCTGCTCCGGCGGCACCGCGCCGCTCGACATGCTGATCCACCTGCTGGCCCAGGACTACGGGCGCGAGCTGGCGCAGACCGTGGCCGAGCAGCTGCTGCATACCTTCGTGCGGCATCCCTACGATTCCCAGCGCATGAGCCTGCAGCACCGCACCGGCATCAGCGACAAGAAGGTGCTGGCCGCCGTCGCCCAGATGGAGGCCTTCCTCGAACATCCGCTGGGGATGGACGACATGGCGGCCGCGGTCGACGTCTCGCCGCGCCAGCTCGAACGGCTTTTCCGCAAGCATTTCGGCAAGTCGCCGATGCGCTACTACACCGAGCTCCGGCTGAAGAAGGCGCGCCTCCTGCTGCACCAGACGCCGATGACCATCATGCAGGTGGCGGTGGCCTGCGGCTTCACCTCGGCCAGCCATTTCGCCAAGAACTACCGCAGCTTCTTCGGCCATGCCCCGCGCAGCGAACGCGCCAGCCTCTCGGGCCAGCTGCCGCCTTGATCGATCGCCCGGCGACTCCCTCGGCGCGGGTCGTGGCGCCGCCAGTGATCAGGTACTAAGGTCCGAACGAATCGTTCCCGCCACCGCCGACCGCTCCCATGCTCTTCCTGCGTTCCCTCGCCTTCAACATCGCCATGCATGGCTTCACGGCGCTCTGCCTCGTCGGGCTGGTCTGGCTGCTGGCGACCCCGCGCCGCTTCATGATGGCGGTGGTGCGCTGGTATCTGCGCATGCTCGCCCGCATCGAGCGCTGGGTGATGGGCATCGACTACCGCGTGGTGGGATTGGAGCACCTTCCGGCCGGACCCTATCTGGTGGCGGCCAAGCACCAGTCGATGTGGGAGACGATGAAGCTGCACCTGCTGTTCGGCGACCCGGCCGTGGTCATCAAGCGGGAATTGCTGTCGATCCCGATCTGGGGCTGGTTCGCGCGCAAGGCCCGGCTGATCGCCGTCGACCGGGGCCGTGGCGGCAAGGCGGTGCAGAGCATGGTCGACAATGCCGCACCGGTGGTCGCCGAGGGCCGGCCGATCGTCATCTTCCCGCAGGGCACACGGGTCGCCGCCGGCGCCTACAAGCCCTACAAGATCGGCATCGCCGCGCTCTACGCCGCCTACGATCTGCCGGTGGTGCCCATGGCGCTCAACTCCGGCCTGTTCTGGGGCCGCCGCAGCTTCACCAAGCGGCCGGGCACGATCACCGTGGAACTGCTGCCGCCGATCCAGCCGGGTCTCGAACGCGACGACTTCATGGCCCGGCTGGAAAGCACGCTGGAGGAGGCCTGCGAGCGCCTGTCGCTCGACGCCGGCGGACCGCCGACCCGCTACCCGCCGGGCGCCCCGGCGGACCGACCGCGCACGCTGGCGCCGGCGGAGGATTAGGCGACGGTCGGAGGCCACGGCCCGGCTGCGCGAGGTTCCAGCTCTCCCTGCGGTCGTCCGGAACGACGGGGATGGGTTAGTGACTAATAGAACACCGTCGTTCCGCACGAAGCGTAGCGAAGATGCGGAACCTCGCGCCCGTCTTCACTCACGCCACGGCCAGGCTGCGCGAGGTTCCGGCTCTCCCTGCGGTCGGCCGGAACGACGGGGACAGGGTTGATGAACACCAAAATCACCGTCGTTCCGCACGGAGGCGACAACCGGAGATGCGGAACCTCGTGCCCGTCTTCGCTCACGCCACGGCCCGGCCGCGCGAGGTTCCGGCTCTTCCTGCGGTCGGCCGGAACGACGGGGATGGGGTGAGCGAACACAATAATCACCGTCGTTCCGCACGGAGGCGACAGCCGGAGATGCGGAACCTCGCGCCCGTCCTCGCGTGGGTTCAAGCCTGGACGGGCGCGGGCGTCAACCCAGCGCCGCCCGTACCCGTCTGGCCAAGCCCTCCAGGCCGGCATCGTTGATGCCGAGCTCGCGCAGATGGTCGAGCGTGTTGAACAGGTATTGGGAATTGGGGCCGGCCTGGCCGTGGCCCTGGACGATCAGCCGGGCGAGGCTGTCGGGGTCGCGCTCGGCGCAGTACTGGCGGTGCCGTGGGTCGGCGATGAAGCAGGCCGCCGGCTGCCGCCGCCCGGCGAAGCGCACCGCCTTCATGGTCGGAAGATAGACGCCGGTGACCATCTCGCGGTCCCAGAGGTAGCGCGTCACCGCCTCGGCCTCCGGCGCGGCGACGCGGAACACCATGCCGTGGCACGACCCGCCGCGGGCGAGTCCGAGCACCAGCCCGGGGACTTCCGGCGTGCCGCGATAGCGGTGGGAGTAGATGCAGAAGCGGCGGTGATAGCCGTGCAGGATCGCCTGGTGCGATTCCAGGTGCGGGAAGTCCGGCCGCCACATCAGCGAGCCATAGGCGAAGACCCAGAGCTCCTCGCCGGCGGCGACGAAGGGGCGGACGGTCATGCGGGCGCCGTTCGTGTGGCGATCCGCGCTGTCAGGGGTGACGATCATCGCTCCAGTCTGGCGACCGGCGAGGGCTGCGCCAAGGGTGCCGCGGCTCAACCCTGCTACTTGGGCTCGGGATGGGGCATGTCGTCCTGGCGCGCCTCCACGACGCCGCGGCGGATGGCGCGGGTGCGCGCGAAGCGGTCCTCCAGCACCTCACCCTCGCCCCGGCGGATGGCCCGCTGCAGGGCGGTCAGGTCCTCGGTGAAGCGCTGCAGCATCTCCAGCGTCGCCTCGCGGTTGTTGAGGAAGACGTCGCGCCACATCACCGGGTCGGAGGCGGCGATGCGGGTGAAATCGCGGAAGCCGGTCGCGGCGTAGCGGATGACTTCCTGCTTGATGTCCTCGGCCAGGTCGACCGCGGTGCCGACGATGGTGAAGGCGATCAGGTGCGGCAGGTGCGAGGTGATCGCCAGCACCCTGTCGTGGTGGTCGGCCGACAGGATCTCCACGGTCGAGCCCAGCGCCTGCCAGAAGGCCGTCAGCCGCTCGACGGCGTCGGCGTCGGTGCCGGCCTCCGGGGTGAGCACGCAGTAGCGGCCGTGGAACAGTTCGGGGAAGCCCGATTCCGGTCCCGACTGCTCGGTGCCCGCCAGCGGGTGGCCCGGCACCAGATGCACGCCGGCCGGCACGATGCCGCGCAGATCGCGCAGGATGCTGCCCTTGACCGAGCCGACATCGCTGAGGATGGCGCCTTCCATGAGATGCGGCGCGATGGCCTCGCCGACCTCCCGGTAGGTGCCCACGGGCGTGCACAGGATGACGAGGTCCGCCCCCGCGACGGCGGCGGTGGCGGTCTCCTCGACCCGGTCGAGGAAGCCGAGTTCAATCGCCCTGGCCCGGGTGCCGGCGCTGCGGGCGTGGCCGACGACCTCCCGGGCGAGCCCCTTCTCCTTCACTCCCCAGGCGATGGAGGAGCCGATCAGGCCGAGACCGATGAGGCAGATGCGCTCGAAGCGTGGCGCCATCATCTCAGGCCCGCCAGGTAGCGCCCGAGGCTCTCCACCACGGCCTTCATCTCCACCTCGCGGCCGATGGTGATACGCAGGCAGGTGGCGAGGCCGTAGGCGCCCATCTGGCGCACCAGGATACCGTCATTCTTCAGGTGCAGGCGTGCCGCCTCGGCATCGGCGCCGGCGACGGCGGCGAAGTCGACGAGCAGGAAGTTGGCGACCGACGGCGTAACGCTGAGGCCGAGGCCGGCCAGTTCCGCCGCGGTCCACTCCCGCCAGGTCTGGTTGTGCTCGCGACTCTCGTCCTGGAAGGCGATGTCGCCGAGGGCGGCGATGGCGGCCGCCTGGGCCGGGGAGGAGACATTGAACGGTCCGCGCACCCGGTTCAGCACGTCGGCGATGGCGGCCGAGGCATAGGCCCAGCCGAGCCTGAGCCCGCCCATGGCGAAGATCTTCGAGAAGGTGCGCAGCATCACCACGTTCGACGCGCGGTCCACCAGCTCGATACCGGCGGCATAGTCGTTGCGCCTGATATACTCCGCATAGGCGGCGTCCAGCACCAGGATGACATGGCCCGGCAGGCCGGCATGCAGGCGCTCGATCTCGGCCGGCGGCAGGAAGGTGCCGGTCGGGTTGTTCGGATTGGCCACGAAGACCAGCCGCGTGCGCTCCGTCACCTTGTCGAGCAGGGCGTCGACATCGCCGGTCAGCCCCTGCTCGGGCGCCACGACGGGTGTCACGCCGCAGGCCTTGGCGGCGAGCGGGTACATCAGGAAGCCGTGCTGGGAGTGGACGATCTCGTCCCCCGGCCCGGCATAGGCCTTGACCAGCAGCGCGATCAGCTCGTCCGAACCGGCACCGCAGACGATGCGCCCGGCATCCAGCCCATGCGCCAGGGCGAGAGCCTCGCGCAGCGCCTGGCTGGCGCCGTCCGGGTAGAACTGGATTTCGCCCGCGAGCGCCCGATAGGCCTCCATGGCCGCCCTGCTCGGCCCCAGCGCGCCCTCGTTGGAGGCGAGGCGCACGACATAGCCCAGTTCCTTGTGCGGCACGGATTTCGACTCCCCGCCGACATAGGGGTTGATATCCATGATGCCGGGGCGTGGCGTGGGCAGCGTCATGCGTGGGGGCTTTCCTGAAGGGACTTTACACGGATCGGCAGGTTGAAGGCGCCAAGAGCGTTGCAGCGCAGGAGCGACGGGCCTAGCCGCTCGCCGATCTCCGCTAGTCTGGGATCCTGCTCCGCCACGAAACCCTCGACCTCGACCAGGACCAGGGTATTGGGCACGCCGGCGTCCTGCCCCCAGCTCCAGAACTGCAGGGTCACCAGGCCGGCCGTCTCCATGACCTCGCGCAAGCGCGAACGCGAGACGTCCTCGGCCAGTTCGAGGCCGACCAGGCTGTGCTCCTCGCCGGTGGCGCTGTGCGGCCGGCGCGCGACGACCACCGCCTCCGGTCGCGACTCGCGGCCGACGCTGGCGATCGGCAGGCCGGCGATGATGCGCAGCGCCTGCTCGTCGCGCGTCATCAGGCCGGTCCACCAGGGCGGCTCGCCGCCGCTCACCGGCCAGGGAACCACGCCCAGGCTGGCCCGGCCGTCCATCACCATGCGCACACTGGCCAGGGCGGTGCCGCCGGGCAGCAGCCTGGCCACGCTGCCGTAATAGTCGCGGGCGAGGTCGCGCAGCGGCGTCTCCCCGTTCTCCAGTTCCGAGGCGACGGCGATGGTGATCTCGGCCTGGATGGCCGTGGAGCCGGCGATGATCTCACGCCAGATGCGCACCAGGCCGAGCACGGGAAAGGCCCCCTGGTGCCGCTCGATCAGCCGCCGCACGATCGCCATCTCCCGGTCCATGCGCACCGGCAACCCGGTGCCCTTCTTGGCGCCGGCGATCTGCTCGACGATGCGGGCACGCTGCATCAACAGCTCGTGCATCTCGTCATCGACCCGGTCGATGGCGGTGCGCAGCTTGTCGAGTGTCGCGGGATCGTCGTCTGACATGATCGAGATCGTTCGGGGTTCCAGGCCGGGGCTCCGGGCGAGGCCGTGTAGCAATACGTAAGCGGTCGTCCAAAATCAAAAGAAACGTCGGCATGCGGGCATGTCGAGCCGGCATGCGAGGGAAGTCGTCTTGCCTGCCATCCAGACGGGCCCAGATAGTTGGATCGATTGACATCGACGCGCTGGCCGGCGCATTGATGCCGGCCATCCGACCCCGCCGCGGCGCGACCACGAGCTTCGAACCTGCCAATGGGCGTCAACCAGCTGCTGACCAAACACAGCCGCGCTATCCTCGACACCCTGCCCGGCCAGCGCGCCAGGCTGGCGGCCGACGCCCCCATGCCGCTCGACAGCGGCGCCACGATCGGGCCCATCCGCGTCGCCTACCAGACCTATGGCACGCTCAACGCCGAGCGCTCGAACGCCATCCTCGTCGCCCATGCGCTGACCGGCGACCAGTTCGTCGCAGAGCCGCACCCGATCACCGGCAAGCCCGGCTGGTGGTCGATGGTCGTCGGCCCCGGCAAGGTGATCGACACCGACCGCTATTTCGTGATCTGCGCCAACGTGCTGGGCGGCTGCATGGGCTCGACCGGGCCGCTCGACAGCGACCCGGCGACCGGCCGGCGCTACGATCTCGACTTCCCGGTCATCACCATCGGCGACATGGTGCGCGCGCAGAGCCTGCTCATCGACGAACTCGGCATCGAGCAGTTGTTCTGCGTCATCGGCGGCTCGATGGGCGGCATGCAGGTGCTGCAATGGGCGACCGACTTCCCGGACCGGGTGTTCGGGGCCGTGCCGATCGCCACGGCGGCCCGCCACTCCGCCCAGAACATCGCCTTTCACGAGGTCGGCCGCCAGGCCATCATGGCCGATCCGCACTGGCATGGCGGCCGCTACACCGATCACGACGTGAAGCCGACGCGCGGCCTGTCGGTCGCCCGCATGGCGGCGCATGTCACCTACCTGTCGGAGGCCGCGCTGCACCGCAAGTTCGGCCGCTCGCTGCAGGACCGCGAGGCGGTCTCCTACGGCTTCGACGCCGATTTTCAGGTCGAGAGCTATCTGCGCCACCAGGGGATCAGCTTCGTCGACCGCTTCGACGCCAACAGCTATCTCTACATCACCCGGGCGATGGACTATTTCGACCTGGGCCGGGACCATGCGGGACAGCTCGCCGCGGCCTTCCGCAGCTCGCCGGTACGCTTCTGCGTCGTCTCCTTCTCCTCGGACTGGCTGTTCCCGACCACGGAGAGCCGGGAACTGGTGCGGGCGTTGAACGCCGTCGCCGCCAATGTCAGCTTCGTGGAGATCGAGAGCGACAAGGGCCACGACGCCTTCCTGCTCGACGAGCCGGAATTCCACCGCGTGCTCGACGGCTTCCTCGAGGGTCTGGCGGAGCGCCGCGGCCTGCCGCTCAGGAAGGTGGGCTGATGCCACTCGACAGCGCCCGCGCGACCAGCCCGCTCAGGCCCGATCTCCGGCGCATCGCCGACATGATCGCGCCCGATTGCCGCGTGCTCGACATCGGCTGCGAGGACGGGGCGCTGCTCAACTATCTCTGGCACGAGAAGAATGTCGACGGCCGCGGCATCGAGCTGTCGCCCGACGGCGTGCGCGACTGCGTGGCGCGCGGCCTCTCGGTGGTGCAGGGCGACGCCGACACCGACCTCGACGGCTATCCCGACAAGTCCTTCACCTACGCCGTGCTGAGCCAGACCATCCAGGCCACACGCGACCCCAAGGGCGTGCTGGCCAACCTGGTGCGCATCGGCGAATGGGCCATCGTCAGCCTGCCCAATTTCGCCTATTGGCGCATGCGCCTCGGCCTCCTGCTGCGCGGCCGCATGCCGGTGACCAAGACCCTGACCTACCAGTGGTACGACACGCCCAACATCCACTTCTGCACCATCCGCGATTTCGTCGGCCTGGCGGAGGAGCTGGAAATCACCGTCGACCAGGCGATGATCCTGCGCCGCTCCGGCCGGATCGCCGACATGCCCATCGGCACCTGGGCCAACTGGGTGGGCGAGCACGCGATTTTCCTCTTGCGGAAAGGTTGACGCGGGCGGCGCATGCCGACACTTTCGCCGCCTTGATCCCGCGAAACAGATGCCTGCACGGCAGGAGCCCGGCCTTGACCCACAACGAAATCGCCCGTCTGCAGACCTATCTGCGCACCCTGTTCTCCAACCCCCGGCTGCGCGTCGTCGGCCGCAAGGGCAAGGACGATTCGGCCGAGGTGATGATCGAGGACGAATTCATCGGCGTGATCTTCAAGGACGATGAGGACGAGGACCTGTCCTACGCCTTCCAGATGGCGATCCTGGACATCGACCTGCCGGACTGAACTGGCGTTGACCCGGTCGGAAGCACCCGGAGCTCGCTCCCGCTCGCCTTGAATGGCGCCAGACTCAATGTTTTTTGTTGTCGTTCCCGCGTAAGCGGGAATCCAGACCGGCGGAGCAACCCGCACCGACCCTGGATCCCCGATCAAGTCGGGGATGACAAACAGGGGGGTGATTCGGCACCCAGCCGCAGCGCCGGCGAAGTGCTGGCAAATCGCCGTAAGCTACTGATGAACATCAACCCTTCCTTGTCATTCCCGCGTAAGCGGGAATCCAGGCCGGCGGAGCAACCCGTACCGAGCATGGATCCCCGTTCAGGGCGGGGACGACAAGGACGGCGTGATCCCGGCCGCTTGCGGCGCGTCCCTGGCCACCGCGCCGCCGGGGACCGGCACCAGCAGCGGGCGGCGCGCCGGCTGGCGCTTGCCGGTGACGCCCTGGTACATCTGCTTTGAGGCCTCGACCATGACGACGCCGGCGAAGCGCGGGAACCAGCGCCGGCCGATGCGCTCCCAGGCGGGTGCGGTGCGCATCAGGAAGCGCGAGCGGATCGGCGGCAGGTAGACCGCCCGCTCCACCCGCTCCGGCACGAAGGAATGGTCGCGCAGCAGGCGCTGCAGCTGCACCGCCGAATAGGGATGGCCGTGGCCGAAGGGCGTGCGGTCGCTGCGCGCCCAGATGCCGCGTCGGCTCGGCGCGACGACGATGAGCCGGCCGCCGGGAGCCAGCACCCGCCAGCAGTCGCGCAGCAGGCCCCGCCAGCTCTCCGTCACCTCCAGCGCGTGGACGACCAGCAGGCGGTCGATCATGTTGTCCTGGAAGGGCAGCGCCACATCGTCGACCAGCGCCACCCGGCCGCTCTCGCGGCCCGGCCAGTGGATCACGCCCTGGCGCGCCGGCATCACCGCCAGCACGCGCTCGGCCTCCTCCAGGAAGGGGCGCAGATAGGGCACCGCATAGCCGAGGCCGACGACGATCTGCCCGCTGGTGTCGGGCCACAGCTCGCGCACGCGCCGGCGGATCATCCGCTGGGCGATGTGGCCGAGCGGATGGTTGTAGAATTGGCGCAGGTCGATCACATCACTATACATGGACACCATCATAGCAGGCCGGGCGCGCCTTTGGCACACGCCCGGACAAGGGACCGAGCACGGGAGAACCCGATGAGCACGTTGACCGTCGACCTGATCCCCGCCTTCAAGGACAACTACATCTACCTCCTGCGCGCCGACGGGAAAGTGGGGGTGGTCGACCCGGGCGATGCCGGGCCGGTCAGGGCCTATCTGGAGAAGCACGGTCTCGGCCTCGACACCATTTTCCTGACCCACCACCACGCCGACCATATCGGCGGCGCGGGCGACCTGAAGCAGCGCTTCGGCGCGCGCATCGTCGGACCGGCGGCCGACCGGCACCGCATTCCCGACATGGACGAGACGGTGGGCGAAGGCGCGACCGTCGCGCTCGGCGCGGCCGAGGCGACGGTCTACGAGGTACCGGGTCACACCTCCGGCCACATCGCCTTCCATTTCCCCGCTTCCAAGGCCCTGTTCTGTGGCGACACGCTGTTCTCCATCGGCTGCGGCCGGCTGTTCGAGGGCACGCCCGCCGACATGTGGCGCTCCTTGCGCAAGCTGCGCGACCTGCCTGACGACACCTCGGTCTATTGCGGCCACGAATACACCCAGTCCAACGCCCGCTTCGCCCGGGCCATCGATCCCGACAACGCGGCGCTGGCCCGGCGGGCCGAGGAGATCGACCGTCTGCGCGACGCGGGCAAGCCGACCATTCCAGCGAGCCTGGGCGAGGAGAAGGCCGCCAACCCCTTCCTACGCGCCGACCAGCCGGACCTGGCGCAGGCGCTCGGCATGACGGACGCCGATCCGGTCGCCGTCTTCGCCGAGGTGCGCGCCCGCAAGGACGCCGCCTGACCGCAGGCGGGCCCGCCGCCCGCGGGGCAACACATCCTGCCTTCCGATCCCGCCTCCCAACCTCTGGGGAACGCGACCATGACCCAGCTCAGCGCCGCTGAGATCATCCGCCTGCTCGACCTTGAGCCGCATCCGGAGGGCGGGCATTTCGCCGAGACCTGGCGGCACCGGCCGGAGACCGGCGGACGGGGCAGCGGCACGGCGATCTACTACCTGCTGCAGGCCGGCGAGCGCTCTCACTGGCACCGGGTGGACGCCACTGAGATCTGGCACTGGTATGCCGGCGCGCCCCTGGTGCTGACGGTCTCGGAGAACGGCCAGGACGCCGCCGCCCATCACCTCGGACCCGATCTCGGCGCCCGCCAGCGGCCCCAGCTGGTGGTGCCGGCCGATGCCTGGCAGACGGCGGAGAGCCTGGGCGCCTGGACCCTGGTCGGCTGCACCGTCTCCCCCGCCTTCGACTTCGCCGGTTTCGAGCTGGCGCCGGCCGACTGGCGCCCGCTGCCGCGATGACCGTCTCCGGGGCGCCCCAAGGCCGCATCGCGCTCGGCATCCTGTTCGCGGTGGCGGCGTTCTTCTGCTTCGCCACGGCCGACAACGCGATCAAGTGGATCTCCGGCGAGCACCACCCGATCCAGTCGCTGTTCATCAACGTCTTCTTCGCCTATGTGCCGGTACTGGGCTTCATCCTGGCGACCGAGGGGCGCATCCGGCTGAAGCCGCGTTTCCCGGTGCTCACCCCGCTGCGCGGCGCGGCGGTGACAGTCAGCGCCATGTGCATCGTCACCGCCATCAGCACCATGCCGACGGCGGACGCCTATGCGCTGCTGTTCTCCATGCCGCTCTGGGTGACGATCCTGGCCGGTCCGCTGCTGGGCGAGCGGGTCGGCATCATGCGCTGGTCGGCGGTACTGGTGGGCTTCATCGGCGTCCTGGCGATCCTGCGCCCCGGCTTCGCCGATGTCGGCTGGGGCCATGGGCTGGCGCTGCTGGCCGCGCTCGCCTTCGCCTGCGGCGTGTTGATCACCAGGCGCATCGGCAACCAGGAGGGCACGGGCCCGCTGCTGGTCTGGCTGCTCGTCAGCACGCAGGTGATCTGCCTGCCCTTCGTCATCGCGCTCTGGGAAGCGCCGGACTGGCACGGCCTCGCCTTCATGGCGATCTCCGGCGTCGCCGCCGGCTTCGCGCAGATCTTCGTGGTGCTGGCCTACCGCCAGGCGCCGGCGGTGGTGGTCTCGCCCTTCATCTATACCCAGCTGATCTGGGGCGCGATATACGGCCTGATCCTGTTCGGCGAGACGCCGGGCTGGCCGGTGATCGCCGGCGCCGCGGTGGTGGTGGCGAGCGGCCTGTTCATCCTCTACCGGGAGACCCGGGCGCGAGGCTGACCGGTGGCCCGGTTCGCCGCCCGCACCCCCGGCGCCTGGCGCAGCACTTCCTGCCCCGCCAGGGCGGCGCCGCCGACGATCAGCACACAGGCCAGCACCACGTTGAGGTCGAGCACGCCGAAGCCGAAGGCGACCAACAGGATGGTCGAGAACAGCGGCGCGCCGTAGGCGAAGGCGCCGAGTGCCTGGATGTTGCCGTGCTTGACGCCATGGTCCCAGGTGTAGAAGGCCGAGCCGACCGGCCCGAGGCCGAGGGCCAGCACGCCCAGCCAGCCCCAGCCCACCGGCGCCACCGTGGTCTCGAAGGCGAGGTGGCAGGCGAGCGCCAGCAACGCGGTGACGCCGCAGAAGCCGCCCACGGCGTCGGTCGGCACGTTACCGACACGGCGGCTGGCGACGGAATAGCTGGACCAGATCAGGGCCGATCCGATCGCCGCCGCGTAGCCGGCCATGTGGTCGAGCGAGATGGCGAAGCCGTGCCGGCCGATCAGCAGCACGGCGCCCCCGAGACCGAGAAGCACGCCGACGAGGTGGAACCAGCGCAGACGCTCGCCCGGCAGCAAGGCCGAGAAGACGACGATCAGCAGCGGCCAGGAATAGTTGATCAGGTTCGCCTCGACCACCGGGGCGTTCTGCAGCGCCACGAAGTAGAGCAGGTGGAAACCGAACAGCCCGCCCACGCCCAGCACCCAGACCGGCCAGGACTGACGCATGGCGCCGAACGGACTGCGACCATGCGCTGCCGGCCAGGCGAGCCCGAGCAGGAAGGCGATGGCGAAACCCATGGCGACCAGCTGGAAGGGCGGAATCGGCCCGGCCACGATGGTGAACAGGGCGAGCGTCGCCCAGTTGAGCACGGAGGTGCCGCCGATCAGCGTGGCGCGGCGGGTGGCAGCGTCGGTCATGGCGGGCTCATAACGCGAACAGGCGCGCGACGAAAGCCCGCGTCGGGGCGTCGTCGACCATCATGCCGGCGGCGACGGAGAAGTGGCCCTGGCGCCGGATGGTCACGTTCTCCGGCGGCACCCGCCAGCGCTCCACCAGCGCGCGGCCGCCGGCGTAGGGCGTGACCTCGTCCTCTGAGCCGAGCAGGGCGAAGATGTTCGCCCGGTCCATCACCGGGTCGCCGATGCCCTGGCTCACCTGCCCCCACTCCGCCAGGGTTTCCGCCGTCCAACCGGCCCCGGTGAGGGCGCGGTCGAGGCGGAAGGCGCGGCCGAAGGCGCCGGACAGGCCGATCTCGTCGATGCGCTCGGCGGTGGCGACCAGGAAGGCGGCGTCGGGCCGTGCGTCCGCCGGCCAGTTGCGCGACATGGTGGAGACGAGCTGGACGACGAAGCTGCCCAGGCTGATGCCCATCACGCCGACCGGGCCGGCCGCGTCCTGGCGGCACCACTGGACCAGCCGCCCGACTTCCGGCCCGTGGGCGCGGAAATAGTCGATCGCGCCGCGCGGCGCGGTGGCGACCACCGGCTCGCCGCCAAAAAGGCCGGCCGGCCGGCGGCGGCCGTGCCACGGTCCTTCGGGCATGACCACCCGGATCCCGGCGCGCACCAGAAGCTCGACGTCGCGCAGCGGCAGGCGCCATTGCTCCAGCTCCATGCAGATACCGTGCAGCAGGATGACCGTCGGCCCATCGCGGAAGCCGTCGGGCACGAAGACACGCGCGGTGCAGGGCTGGCGCCCGAGGCCGCCAATGCCCGGCGTCGGTGGCACGCGCAGCCAGAACTCCTGGCCCAGACTCGACCTGAGGGGATTGCTGGCGACCACCGGGCCGGCCTCGCTCCAGGGGAAGGCCGACTCGGGTTCACGCAGCATGAAGCCGAGCTCGTCCAGCATCCGCTCGCGATCGGGGATCGCCCAGCGGCAGGGCTCGATGCCGTGCCGGCTGGCGATCCAGGCATACCACAGGCGGTGCATGGTCAGATTATGCGCCCGGCTCCAGCGCTCGGCCTCCACCTCGGCCGCGCGGCCGCCGTCCCCGCCGCCGTGGATCGTGCCGAACAGTTCCTCCGCCCAGTCGGCCTCCGCCGCGGCCAGCGCGCGGGCGGCCGATGCCGTGGCCCGCAGGCGGCCCAGCAGCAGGCTGCCCGGCCGCACCGTGCCGCGCCGCGCCTCGATGTTGTCGAGAAAGACGCCCTTGTCCCCGTCGGCGAGGATGGCGGCGGCCCAGACCCGGCTCATCGGCAGCCAGGTCGAGGCGAGGAAGCCGATCGTCACCTGGTCGAGCCAGGGCCGCGCCACCAGCCGGCCGAGCGGTCCTTTCAGGAGCGCGCCGAAATCGCGCGGATGCTCCAGCGTTGCCTTCTCGCTCACCGCGCGTTCTCCCGCCACCAGCGGGCGGCCTTGGCGATCACCTCCCGGGCCGGTTCCCAGGTGACCATCGCGAGCGCCTCCTCCACGCCGGCCCAGCGCGCGTCGGTGACGTCGTCCGCCGCCAGCGGCGTGCCCGACCGCCAGCGGGCGACCACGTCGATGATGGTGTAGTGGAATGCCACCTCGCCATCCACGCCGTCGACGATGTTGTCGACCACGCCGAGCACGTCGAGCGGCTCGATCTCCACGCCCGTTTCCTCGCGCGTCTCGCGGACCGCGGCCTCGCTGACGGTCTCGGCCCACTCCTGGCGGCCGCCGGGAAAGCTCCACTGGCCCTGGGCCGGCGGCTTGCCGCGCCGGACGAGTAGTAGGCGTGGTCCAGCGGTGTCGGGCTTGACCACCACCGCGCCAACGCCGACGACCGGCCGTCTCGGGAATTCACGCGACATGTGCCTGGGCATGCACCGGCCTCACCACCGGCGCAAGCGAAAGATCACGCCCGCGCCATTGCGCCGCCGCTGCTATGCGGCAACCTTGTGGGCATGAGCACGAAGCCCGAGTCGTCAGACCCCGTCCCGCGCGAAGACGAGGCCGGCACCTACGAATCGCGGCAGGCCTATCTCCTGCGCCGCAACCGCGCGCTGGCGACCGGCATGCTGGTGGCGGCCGCGGCGGTTTTCGTCGTCGCCAGCCTGGCGGACGGCCCGCCGGGCTTCTGGCGCGGACTGGTGATCGCCGCCGCCGAGGCCTCGATCATCGGCGCGCTGGCGGACTGGTTCGCCATCACCGCCCTGTTCCGCCGGCCGCTTGGCCTGCCGATCCCGCACACCGCCATCGTGCCGCGGAGGAAGGACCGCATCGCCGAGGGCATCGGCGGCTTCATCGCCTCCCATTTCCTCGACCCCGACCTCGTTTCCCGCCGCCTGGCGTCGGGCGGCAGCGCCTCCCGCCTCGGCCAGTTCCTCGCCGACGGCGCACGCCGGCGCCGGCTGGCGCGGCAGCTGCGCCAGTCCCTGCGTCCGTTCCTGGGCGGCCTCGAGGCACCCCAGACCCGGGCGATCTTCATCGACGCCACGGCGGAGAAGCTGCGCCAGACGGCGGTCGCGCCACTGCTCGCCCGCGCCATGCGGCAGATCCTGGAAGGCAACCATCACGCGCCGGCGATCACCAGACTGGTGGCGGCGGGGCGCCGCTATCTCGACAGCCACGAGGTGGAGATCGCCGACGCGGTGGAGCAGCGTACCGCCTGGTGGGTGCCGCGCCTGGTCGACCGGCGCATGGCGCGCTCCATCGCCAAGGCGCTCCGGGAGCTGCTCGACGACCTGGCGATACCGGGAAGCCTGGCCCGTACGCGCCTCGAGGAAGCCCTGCGCCGGATCGCGCACGACATCGATCATCGGCCGCAGACCCGCGCGGCGGTGGAGGCGGGCAAGAACCGCCTGCTCGACCAGCCGGACCTGCGCCTGGTTTTCGGCGACCTCTGGGACGTGCTGCAGCGCAGCCTGGTCGCGGATGTCGAGGCGGAGCCGTCGCGGCTGGAGGACGGCATCGAGAGCGCGCTCGCCGGCTTCGCCGACCGCCTCGCCGCCGACGCGCGCCTGCGTGGCGAGATCGACGGCGCCATCGCCGCGCTGGCCGGCCAGATCGTCGCGCCGTGGCGGGAAAGCGCCGGGCGCTTCGTCACCGACGTGGTGAAGGCCTGGGACACCAGGACCGTGGTCGGGCGGCTGGAGCTGGCGCTGGGCGCGGACCTGCAGTATGTCCGCATGTCGGGCACCGTCGTCGCGGCGGTGATCGGCAGCGCCCTCTACCTGCTGACGGCGACGTTCGATTGATGGCAGACAATTCCGCCATGGCGCGCGGCGGCGAACGCGCCTACCGCTCCGCTCCATGACCGCCGAGACACCGACAGCGCAGCCGCACTCCTGGCTCGACCTCTACCGGGACGGCAAGGCCTTCGTCACGATCGCCCTGCAGGTGGCCGTGGTGATCCACGCCTCATCCACCTTTCTCGTCGCCACCATCCTGCCGAGCGCCGTGGCCGAGATGGGCGGCCTCGCCTACATGAACTGGACCTCGACCGGCTACCTGGCGGGCTCGATCCTGGGCTCGGCCACCGGCGGCTGGATGAAGAGCCGGGTCGGCGGCCGCGCCGCCTTCAGCCTGGCGGCCATAGCCTTCTCCGCCGGCTGCCTGGTCGCCGCCGCCTCGCCCAGCATGGACGTCCTGATTGCCGGCCGGGTGCTGCAGGGCGTGTCCGGCGGCCTCTGGATCGCCACCGTCTATGCGGTGCTGCGCGAGGTCTATCCGCGCGAGATCTGGGCCCGGAGCATCGCCAGCCTGTCGGCCATGTGGGGCATCGCCGCCTTCGTCGGCCCGGCGATCGGCGGCGTCTTCGCGGAGCTCGGGATCTGGCGCTGGTCCTTCGTCGCCGTCACGCCGGTCGCGCTGGTCACGGTGATCCTGGCGGCCAGCCGCCTGCCGCGCCAGCCGCCGGGTCGGATCGCCTCGGCCACCCCGTGGCTGTCGCTGTCTCTCGTCATCCTCGCCATCGCCGCCGGCAGCGTCGCCTCGCTGGCCACCGACTGGCGCTTGACGGTCGCGATGATGCTGCTGGCCGGCTTCGCCTTCTGGCTGGCCGCCAAGCCCTGGGGCAGCGCCCGGCTGCTGCCCTCGCGCGGCTTCGCCAATGCCTCGACGGTCGGCCCCGGCCTGCTCACGGTGTTCGGCCTGATGATCGGCAGCAATCTCTACGGCCTCTACATCCCCTACTTCCTGCAGCGGCTGCACGGCTATTCGCCGCTCGGTGCGGGCTATGTCGACGCGCTGGAGGGCCTGGCCTGGACCGGTGCGGCCCTTGCAACCGCCTGGATCGCGGGGCGCCGCCAGGACCGGCTGATGGCCACCGGGCCGCTCATCGCCGTCGCCGGCATGGTGCTGGGCGTCTTCATCATCGCCGGCGGGCCGCTCTGGATGACGCCGCTGCCGGGCATCCTGCTGGGGGCCGGCATCGGCATGGCCTGGGCGCCGCTGGGCCAGCGCATCATGGCCTCGCCCCGTCCGGGAGAGGAGGACGTGACCGCCGGCTCCATCGCCAGCCTGCAGGCGATCGGCGGGGCGACGGGCGCCATCCTGGCCGGCCTCGGCACCACGGCCGCCGGCATGACATCGCCCGACGCGCCCACCCCCGTCGTCTCTGCGGCGGCCCAGGCGGCCTTCCTGTTCTGCCTCGCCGGGCCGCTGCTGGCGGCCGTGATGGCGGAAATCTGCCGGCGGCGCAGCCGGGCGGTGATGCAGGACGACTGAGGCCGCCCCGCCCCCGGCGCAACCCGGCCCGGCGGTCAGTACATGTGCTGGCCGCCGTTGATCGACAGGGTCGAGCCGGTGATGAAGCCGCCGTCGTCAGAGACCAGGAAGACCACGCCGCGGGCGATCTCCTCGGCATGGCCCAGCCGGCCGACGGGGATGCGCGCGACGATCTTTTCCAGCACGTTGGGCGGCACGGCGCGCACCATGTCGGTGTCGATATAGCCGGGCGCGATGGCGTTGACGGTGATGCCCTTGGGCGCGCCCTCCTGGGCCAGCGCCTTGGTGAAGCCGTGGATGCCGGACTTGGCCGCGGCATAGTTGACCTGGCCGTACTGGCCGGCCTGGCCGTTGATCGAGCCGATATTGACGATGCGCCCGAAGCTGCGCTCGCGCATGCCGTCGATCACCGCCCGGCACATGTTGAAGCAGGAGCCGAGATTGGTGTCGATCACCGCCTGCCACTCGTCATGGCTCATCCGGTGCATGGTGCCGTCGCGGGTGATGCCGGCATTGTTCACCAGCACCTCGACGGGACCAAGTTCGCCGGCGATCTTCCCGACCACGGCCTGGCAGGCGTCGAAATCGCTGACGTCGCACTTGTAGACGGCGATGCCGGTCGCCTGATTGAACTTGGCCGCCGCCTCGTCGTTGCCGCCGTAGATGGCGGCAACGGTGTAGCCCTCGTTCTTCAACCCGACCGAAATCGCCTCGCCGATACCGCGCGTACCGCCGGTCACTACCGCAACGCGTCCCATGTCATGCCTCCCAGGTTCTGTTCATACGGCGGAGCGGCCTTGTCGCGGCGCCCCTTCATTGTCGGCGGCGGCCAACCCCCAGGATCCGGCCGCCGCCCGGCTTGCGGTTTAAGTAGCGCACGACGCAGAGCGCGATGCCCAAGCCGCCGCCGAAGCACAGCGTGGCGAGCCCCATCATTGCGTCGCGGCGCTGCATCTCGTGCAG
>JAVKFF010000108.1:0-5834 GCA_040226215.1 Azospirillaceae bacterium | reverse complement strand
GCCGCGCCGACGAAGCCGGTGAAGACGTCGAGACCGCCGGTCAGCGGCAGGCCGGAGAGGCTGAAGGCGAGCCCCGCGGCGATGGCGAGGATCTGCGGGTTGCGCGCGATCCGGCCCAGCGTGGCGAGCGGTCCGCGTCCGGCCTCCCGGCCGCTGAGCACGTCCATGGCCATCACGGTGAGGCCGTAGACCAGCACCGCGTCGACGGTGATGATCGCCGCCACGACGACCGCGGCCGCCTCGCCATGCACCAGACGGGCGATGGGCAGCACGAAGAAGACGTGGTTGGAGAAGGCGACGGTCATGCCGATCAGCAGGCTTTCCCGGCGCGAATAGCCGAAGCCGAGCCGGGCGACGAGGAATCCCGCGCCATAGACGGCGAGTTCCGCCGCCAGATAGCCCGCCAGCACGCTCCAGTCGAAGGCGTGGATCGACGAGCCGCCGATCAGCCGGAACAGCAGCACCGGCACGGCGACCAGGAAGACGAAGCGGTTGATGGCGCGCGCGATGCCGCCGTCGACGACGCGCAGGCGCGCCATGGCGAAGCCGACCGCCACCACCGCGAAGATCGGCAGCACGGCGTTGAGCAGCGTGTCCAGCATGGCGTCGGCGCGACCGTCGGTTCGACCGGGAGGACGGAAGGCATGGGTCTAAGGCGTCCCGCCCGCCTCGGGGTGAGGGGACACGCAGCTTAGGCGGGGACGGCGGTCCCGACCAGCCCGCAGCCCGGAGGCCTCAGGAGGCGTGCTGGACGGGTCGGAGCGGTGCCGCGAGGCGGACCCGGTTGCGGCCCTCGCGCTTGGCGTCATAGAGCGCCTCGTCGGCTGCCGCCATCAGCGTCTCCACCGTGCGGCCATCGGCCGGCGCCTGGGCGACACCGATGCTGACGGAGGCGCGGATGGCGATGCTGTCGCGGGTCGGCACCGCGCATTTCTGTACCGCATGCCGCATGCGGTCGGCGGCTATCGCAAGCCCCTCCGCAGAGGAGATCGGCAGGATCGCCGCGAACTCGTCGCCGGCGATGCGGGCGACGAAATCGGTGCTCCGGCCGCACTGGCCGAGCGCCGCGCCGATGGCGACGAGAATGTCGTCGCCGATCTTGTGGCCGTAGCTGTCGTTGATCGACTTGAAGTTGTCGACGTCGAACACCGCGACGCTGACCGGCTTGGACTGCTCCATCATCTGCCCGAGACGCTGGTAGAACGCCCGGCGGTTCGGCAGACCGGTCAGAGGGTCGGTGATGGCATCGCTGCGAAGCCTGAGCTCGAAGGCCTGGCGCCTGGTCTCGCGCAGCAGGAAACTGCCGTAGAGCAGGACGCCGAGGAAGTTCGCGGCGATCAGTTGCGGTCCGATGGCGGTGAAAATGGCCAGGGCCTGATCGAGCGGCAGGACCAACAGCGACAGCGGCGACAGGGAGGTGGCGGCGGCATAGGGCAGCACGTCGCGCGTGTGCCGCAGATCGTGCGCCGCGAGCAGGCGGGAGAGCACCAGGCTGACCCCCATCACCAGCAGCAGTCCGAGGATCCCCGCATAGACGCCGGCGCCGCCGACGGTAAGGCGAAACGCAATCGCCATCACGGTGGCGATCAGGGCGGAGAGCCAGCCGCCGAACGCCGATGCCAGCACGATCGGCGCGTAGCGGACATCGAAGATCAACCCGTCGCCGAATGTCAGCGGCTCCAGCATGGTGACCACCGAGGCGCCGCCGAGAACAAGTCCCAGGCCGATCTTGATGGACAGAACGCTGCGCGAGGTATGGCTGATGATGGCACTGAAAGCCAGGGTCACAAGCGCAGCCAGGCCGAGGCTGTTCAGGATCGGCAGGAGGGTGTCGTGCATGGGGTCCGGTCGAATGAGGAATTCAGCGACAAGTTGATATGAGCGCAATTAATACATGAATGAGGAGAAGAACGAATCCTGAAAAAGTTAGGATCGGATATCGCAAAACGATCTCTGGACGAGGGAAATGCTCTACTAAAAGCACTTGGGCATTGCATTCCGCAAATGTCGTGTTGCGAAACGCGTCATCCGGTCAACAGAGGCGGCCGTCGGCATCGCACACGGCGCCATTGCCTGCCTGACCGGAGGCGTCCATATCAGCGGGAGCGCTCTCGGTGACGACGGGCCTGCGCCGGGACGAGTGAGAAACGGGGAGGACGTGATGAAGTTGCACATGCATCCGGTATCGATGACCAGCCGGCCGGTCCGCCTGTTCATCGCCGAGAACGGTCTCGATGTCGACGAGGTGGTGGTCGACATCCTGTCGGGCGAGCACCTGAAGCCGCCCTTCGCCGAGCTGAACCCCAGCCGGCTGGTGCCGGTTCTGGAAGACGATGGCATGGTGCTGACCGAGAGCTCGGCGATCCTGAAATATCTCGCCGACAAGTTCGACCTGCCATCCTACCCGAAGGACCTGAAGGCACGGGCGCGGGTGAACGAGCTGATGGACTGGTTCAACACCAATTTCTATCGGGAATACGGCTATGGCTGGATCTATCCGCAGATCTTCCCCAACCACAAGCGCCCGGATGACACGGTCCATGCCGGCACCGTCGCCTGGGGGCGGGAGCGGGCGCTGGCCATGCTCAAGGTACTGAACGACAACATCCTCGGCCCCGACCGGGCCTATCTGACCGGCGACCGCGTCACCATCGCCGACTATTTCGGCGTCTGCCTGCTAACCCTGGGCGAGATCACCCGCAACGACTGGTCGCGCTACCCCAGTATCGCCCGCTGGGTCTCCAACATGAAGCAGCTGAAGTCCTGGCCGAGTGTCAACGAGGCGCTCTACGGCTTCGCCGACATGGTCAAGGAGCGGGAATTCGACAGGGTGTGAGCGCGACGGTTTGAAGGCGGCGTCCGCTCGGCGCACAATAAGGTGCCGCGAGAGATCGCCGCTCAGTCAACGGGAGGACGACATGGTCGAGATAAAGGGGTTGCACCACAATGCCTATCGCTGCCGCGATTCGGAGGAGACGCGGCAGTTCTACGAGGACTTCCTCGGCCTGCCGCTGGCCGGCACGCTGAACCTGTCGGCCACCATGACCGGCCGCAAGACCGACACGCTCCACACCTTCTACGAGATGTCGGACGGCAGCTACCTCGCCTTCTTCGAGGCGCCGGACCGGCCCTTCGAGTTCAAGGAGCAGCACGATTTCGACCTGCATATCGCGCTGGAAGTCGATCGCGCGGCGCTGGAACCGATGATGGAGAAGGCCAAGGCGGCGGGCATGGAGGCGCGCGGCGTCTCCGACCACCACTTCATCCACTCGATCTACCTGCGCGACCCGAACGGCTACGTGATCGAGCTGACCGCAAAGCTCGACAATCACGACGCCAGCATGGATCCGGCCCGCAACGACGCGCGCAAGATCCTCGACGACTGGACCGCCCGCAAGCGCCAGGCCGCCTGAGCGGTGATCGCGCACGGCCTCTCCGACGGCCTCTCCGACGGCTTCTCCGCCGGACCGGACGGCGGATCGGCATGGCGATGAAGATCGGCCCCATGGGCGCGGGCCGCACGGCCATCTCCACCGCCGACGCCGACAGCGTCACGGTTCGCGGCCGCGATCTCTGCGGCGAGTTGATGGGCGGGCGGAGCTTCACCGAGTTCTTCCTGCTGGCCCTGCTCGGCCGCGAGCCGACGGAGGATCAGCGCTTCTTCGTCGACGCCATGCTGATCGCCATCGCCGAGCACGGGCTGACACCCAGCGTGCAGGCCGCGCGGATGACGCTGGCGGCGGGCCCGGAAGCTTTCCAGGGCGCGGTGGCGGCCAGCGTGCTGGGCTGCGGCTCGGTCATCCTGGGCAGCTCCGATGCGGCCGGGGCCTTCCTCGCCGACGGGGTGGCCGAGGCCCGGGCCGCCGGCGAGGCGGTCGAGGTGGCGGCCCGGCGGCTGGCGGTGCGGCAGCACGCCGCCGGCCGGCCGCTGCCCGGCTTCGGCCACCCGCTGCACAAGCCCGTCGACCCGCGCGCGGAGCGCCTGATCGACCTCGCCCGGCAGCGGGGCGTCGTCGGCGATCACACGCGCCTCGCCCTGGCGCTCCGGGACTGCGTGGCCGAGGTCTGGGGCAAGCCGCTGCCGCTCAACGTCTCCGGCGCCATCCCGGCGATCCTGCTCGATCTCGACTTCCCGCTCGGCGCCATGAAGGGCATTCCGATCCTCGCCCGCGTCGCCGGCACCATCGCCCATCTCAACGAGGAGACGGCGCGGCCGATCGGCTTCCGGCTGGCCCACGCGGCCGCCCGCGACATCGACTACGACGGCGGCTGAGCCGGCCCCGTTTCCCCGCAGGAGCAGCCCCATGGCCCCGATGTTCGCCCCCGAGGTGGAGCGCCGCAGCCGCGCCGACCAGCTGGCGCTCGACCGCGAGACCTACGCCGAGCAGATCCGCTATCTCTTCGCGCGCTCGCCCTTCCACCGGGAAAAGCTGGCGGCGGCCGGCTTCGACAGCGCCGAGGCGGTGGGCGGGCTCGACGATATCGCCCGGCTGCCCTTCACCGAGAAGGACGAGATCCGCGCCAGCCAGGCGGCCCATCCGCCGCTCGGCAGCCATCTCGCCGCGCCGATCGAGGACGTGGTCCGGGTCTTTTCCACCAGCGGCACCACGGGCGTGCCCTGCTACATGCCGCTCACCGCCGGCGACCTGAAGCGCTGGGTGGAAATCTCTTCGCTCTCCTACGCCGCCGGCGGTCTGGCGCCAGGCCATCGCCTGGTCACCACCTACGCCGCCGGACCCTTCGCCGCCGGCGCGGCGCTCGACGCCTTCAACGCCATGGGCGTCTGCCACTTGCCGATCGGGCCCGGCAACACCGAACGGCTGATCCGCGCCCTGCAGGTGTTCCGGCCCGAGGTGCTGGTAGCCACCCCCTCCTACGTGCTGCACATCCTGGAGCGGCTGATCGATGCCGGCCTCGATCCGGTCGCGCTCGGCCTCGCCCACATCCTCGTGGCGGGCGAGCCGGGGGCGGCGGAACCGCAGATCCGCGACCGGGTGGAGGCGGCGTTCGGCGCCACGCTCACGGAGGCCATGGGGATCGGCGACATCGCCGTCTCGCTGTGGGGCGAGTGCGAGCACCGCCAGGGCATGCATTTCTCCGGCGGCGGCCTGGTGCATGTCGAACTGATCGATCCGGAAAGCGGTGCGCCGCTGCCGCTCGAGGACGGCGCCACGGGCGAACTCGTCTACACCGCGCTGAAGCGGGAGGCGGCACCCATGCTGCGCTTCCGCAGCCGCGACCACGTCCGGATCTGGACCGAGCCCTGCGCCTGCGGCCGGCGCACCTTGCGCACGCGTTGCGTCGGTCGGACCGACGACATGCTGATCGTGCGCGGCGTCAACATCTTTCCCTCCGCCATACGCGAGGTGGTCGGGGCTTTTCAGCCGGCGGTCAGCGGCGCCGTCACCATCCGTCCGCGAACCCAGGCGGTGCGCCAGCAGCCGCCATTGCCGATCCACGTGGAACTGGGGCAGGGGTGCCAGATCGAGGCGGCGGAACCGGGTCTCGCCGACCGCATCGCCCGGGCCATCCGCGAGAAGCTGGTCGTCGCCGCCACCATCGAACTGGTCCCCTTCGGCTCCCTGCCACGCACCGACTACAAGATCAAGCTGGTGGACTTCGCCGACGCCGGCTGAGGCACGCGGCCGGGCTGCGGCGCGGCGGGGCTGTTGCGCGGCCAGGCTGCGGCGGCGGAGAAGACGGGCGCGAGGTTCCGCATCTCCGGCTGTCGCCTCCGTGCGGAACGACGGGGGGGCACACTGAACACCAACCCCCGTCATCCCGGCCGCAGCGAAGCGGAGAGCCGGGATCGGTAAAAGCAACGCCGCGGCCCC
>JAVKFF010000107.1:0-45668 GCA_040226215.1 Azospirillaceae bacterium | reverse complement strand
CGGGCCGCTGCTCGCCTGGAAGCGGGCGGACCTCGCCGGCGCGCTCGGCCGGCTCTGGGCCGCCGCGCTCGCCGTCATCGTCATCGTGCTGACCTGCCTGTTCCTGGTCAGCGGCGCGCCGGTCTTCGCCCTGATCGGTATCGCGCTGGCCGCCTGGGCCTTCTTCGGCGCCCTGGTCGAACTGGCGGAGCGGGTGCGCCTGTTCCGCGTGCCGCTTGGCGCCAGCTGGCAGCGCCTCAAGGGCCTGCCGCGCAGCGCCTTCGGCCTGACCCTCGCCCATGCCGGCCTCGGCATCGCCATTGCCGGCATGGTCGGCACCGAGATGTTCAAGGAGGAGACGGTGGTGCTGATGGCGCCCGGCGACACCACCGAGATCGCCGGCATGCCCGTGACCTTCGAGGGGGTGAGCCGCGTGGAGGGCCCGAACTACCTCGCCGATCAGGGGCGACTCACCGCCATCGTCGACGGCGAGGCCGTCACGCTCCTGCCGGAGAAGCGCTTCTATCCGGTGGCGGCGATGCCGACCACGGAGGCGGCGATCCACACGACCTGGTTCTACGACGTCTACGTGGCGCTGGGCGAGCCGCGCGAGGATGGTCGCTGGTCGGTGCGGCTGTGGCACCATCCGCTGGTGCCCTGGATCTGGATGGGTGCTGCGACGATGGTCGCCGGCGGTTTGGTCAGCCTCAGCGACCGGCGCCTGCGCGTCGGCGTGCCGGCGAAGCGCCGGCAGCCGTCCGCCCAGCCGGCACCGGCCGAATAGGCGAGACCGATGCGCTGGCTGCTCTATGCCCTGCCGGGACTCGCCTTCGCCGTGCTGATCGTCTGGGTGGCGATCCCGCTCCTGCGCGGCGACGACCCCAGCGAACTGCCCTCGGCGCTGATCGACCAGGCGGCCCCGGCAACCGACTTGCCCGGCCTGCCCGGACGCGGACCGGGCCTCGCTACCGCCGATCTCGGCGGCGAGGTGATGCTGGTCAACGTCTTCGCCAGCTGGTGCGTGCCCTGCCTTGCCGAGCACCCTGTCCTCTCCCGCCTGGCGCAGGAGGAAGGGCTGACGATCCACGCCATCAACTATCGCGACCGGCCGGAGGACGCGCTCGCCTGGCTGGTGCGCCACGGCGACCCCTTCGCGCGCATCGGCAGCGATCCGGAGGGTCGCGCCGGCATCGACTGGGGCATCACCGGCGTGCCGGAGACCTTCGTGATCGACGCCGCAGGGCGCGTGCGGTTCCGCTTCGCCGGGCCCGTGATGCCGGACATCGCGGCGGAACGCATCCTACCGCTGGTCGAGGCTTTGCGATGAGATGCCTGCGCACCGCCCTTGCGGCACTGTTCCTGCTCGGCGCCGGCACCGCCCTGGCGCTGGAGCCGGAAGAACGCCTGGCCGATCCCGTGCTCGAGGCCCGGGCGCTCGAGCTCTATGCGGAATTGCGTTGCGTCGTCTGCCAGAACAACTCGCTGCTCGACAGTCCGTCGCAGATCGCCTCCGACATGCGCGCGGTCGTGCGCGACCGCCTTGTCGCCGGTGACAGCGATGCGGAGGCGCGCGCCTTCCTGGTCGACCGCTATGGCGACTACGTGCTGATGGAGCCGCCCTTCAACCCGTCGACGCTGGTGCTCTGGCTCGCTCCGATCGTCGTGCTGGCGGGTGCAGGCGGCCTGATCGCCTGGCGCGTCGCCCGCCGTCCGGCGCGGACGGAGCCCGACCCGCTGACGCCGGAGGAGCGCGCCGCGGTCGAAGAACTGCTCGCCCGGCAGCGGCGGGACGAGCCGCGGGAAGACGGCGGGGGGCGCTAGGCCATGCTGTTCTGGATCGCCGCGGCCGGGCTCACCGCCATCGCCGTCATCCTGATCGTGCGACCGCTGCTGCGTGGCGGTGCGCCGGCTGCGGGCGGCGACACGCTCGCGGTCTATCGCGACCAGCTTGACGAGATCGCGCGCGACGCCAAGCGCGGCGTTCTGGGCGCCGCCGAGGCCGAAGCGGCGCGCGCGGAGATCTCCCGCCGCCTGCTGGCGGCCAACCGGGAAGGCCGGGAAGGGGTGGCCGGTCGGCCGCTGCGTGCCCTGTCACTCGCGCTCACGGTCACGGTGCCGGTCGCAGCCGCAGGGATATATCTGTGGCTGGGGACGCCCGGCCTGCCCTCACAGCCGCTCTTCGCCCGCGACACGGCCGAACTCGAGGCGTTCTCCGGCGCCGTCGCCGAAGCCGAGGCCCTGGCCGAACGCCTGCGCGGCGCACCTGGTGACGTCGATGGCTGGGCCGAACTCGGCGACCGCTACGCGACGCTGGGCCTGTGGCCGGAGGCGCGCGACGCCTATGGCCGTGCGGCCGGCCTGGCGGCGGGCGATCCGGGCATCGCCAGCGCCTATGCCGAGGCGCTGGTGCGGGTCGCCGAGGGGACGGTCACGGCGGAGGCACGGCGCGCCTTCGAGGCCGTGCTGGAGATGGATCCGGGCGATCCCCGGGCGCGCTTCTATCTCGGCCTCGCCGCCGCGCAGTCCGGCGATTACGACACGGCGTTGGCGCACTGGCAGGACCTCGCTGCCGACACGCCGCCGACCGCACCCTGGCGGGAGACCCTGGCCGGTGAGCTCCGTCGGGCAGCCGAGGCGGCGGGTCGCGATCCGGAGGAGGTGCTTTCGGCCCTGCCCGAGCCCGGCGGACCGGGCGAGGCCGACATTGCCGCCGCCGCCGAGCTCTCGCCCGAGGAACGCCAGGCGATGATCGAGGGCATGGTGTCGGGTCTTGCCGCGCGCCTCGAGGCCGCGCCGGACGACGCGGCCGGCTGGCTGCGCCTCGCCGACGCCTACCGCGTGCTCGACCGGCCGGCGGATGCGCGGCTGGCCTATCGCCGGGCGATCGAGGCCGCGGCCGCGGCGCCCGAGCTGCTGCGGGTCGCCATCCAGGGCGTCATCGACCTCGCGCCGCCGGCCGACCTGCCGGCCGATCTGCGGCCGCCGCTGGAAGCCCTGCTGGGCATGGTGCCGCAGGACGAAACGGCGCTCTTCTTCCTCGGCCTGCTGGCCGCGCAGGAGGGCGACGAGGCGACAGCGCTCAGCCACTGGCGACCGCTCCTCGATCTGATGCCCGAGGACAGCGCCGCGCGTGCGGCCCTGGCCCGCCAGATCGCGCAGATGGCGGCGGAACCGGGCCCGGACGAAGGCGCGCCCGGCGAGGCGCCACAATAGGGCTATGCAGTCCCGGGAGGCGCCGCTAGTCTCGGTTCCCGTGACTGCGAACGGCCAGAGGAACGAGGCGCTCGTCGCCCGCGACGTCCACAAGCGCTTCGGCGAGTTCGAGGTGCTCAAGGGCATCTCGCTGACCGCCCACGAGGGCGACGTGATCTCGATGATCGGCTCCTCGGGCTCCGGCAAGAGCACCTTCCTGCGCTGCATCAACCTGCTGGAGATCCCGGATTCCGGCGAGGTCTGGGTCTCCGGCGAGAAGATCGAGATGCGGCGAACCCGCGGCGGCGAAACCGTGCCCGCCGATCCGCGCCAGGTCGACCGCATTCGCGCCAGCCTCGGCATGGTGTTCCAGGCCTTCAACCTGTGGACCCACATGACCGTGCTGCAGAACGTCATCGAGGGACCGGTCCACGTGCTGAAGCGCCCCAGGTCCGAGGCGGCGGCGGAAGCACATGCGCTGCTGGAGAAGGTCGGCATCGGCGACAAGGCAGACCACTATCCAAGCCAGCTCTCCGGCGGCCAGCAGCAGCGCGCGGCGATCGCCCGGGCGCTGGCGATGAATCCCAAGGTGATGCTGTTCGACGAGCCGACCTCGGCGCTCGACCCCGAACTGGTCGGCGAGGTGCTGCGGGTGATCCGCCAGTTGGCCCTTGAGGGCCGGACCATGCTGCTGGTCACCCACGAGATGCGCTTCGCCCGCGAGGTTTCCGACCGGGTGATGTTCCTGCACCAGGGCCGCGTCGAGGAGGAGGGGCCGCCGGCCCAGGTCTTCGACGACCCGGTCTCCGAGCGCTGCCGCCAGTTCCTGCAGACCAACTACTGAGCCGCCCGGCGACCTGAGCCCCGCATCCATATCGAACCTTGAGAGGACTCATGACCGTCAGGCGCATCGTCGCCAATTTCGCCATGCCCGATCCCGCCGCCGCCCGCGCCTTCTATGCCGACGTGCTGGGCCTCGAGGTGGCGATGGACATGGGCTGGATCGTCACCTTCGCCGCGCCGCCGGTCGAGACCCGGCCGCAGCTGAGCCTCGCCAGCGAGGGCGGCAGCGGTACGCCGGTGCCCGACATCTCGGTCGAGGTCGACGATCTCGACGCCTATCACGCCCGCGCCGTCGCCGCCGGCTGTGAAATCGTGCACGGGCCGGTCGACGAGCCCTGGGGCGTGCGCCGCTTCTTCGTGCGCGATCCGGCGGGGCGCATCATCAATATTCTCGTCCACCGCTGAGATGGGGAATTTCCCGGAATCGGCCTGATTGCCTGCCGTCCGGCGCAACCTTGGCGCTTGACCCGCCGATGCTTGAGGCCTGATATGGCGGACACGGACCCGCGCCGGGCAGCAACGCACCGGGCGGGGCGAACAAGACAATACGAACAGGCTTCACAGACGAGTTGAAGGAGGCAAAGTCCCGTGACCAGGAATCTTTCCCTGCTCGCCGGCATCGCCGTCGCCGCGATGGCGGGAACGGCTGTCGCCCAGGATGTCCGTATCGGCACCGAGGGCGCCTACCCGCCGTGGAACTACACCGAGTCCGACGGCACGTTGGCCGGCTTCGAGATCGATCTCGGCAACGCCATCTGCGAGCACAATGGCTGGACCTGCGAATGGGTGGCCCAGGACTGGGACGGCATCATCCCGGCCCTGCAGAACGGCCGCTACGACGCCATCATGGCCGGCATGTCCATCACCGCCGAGCGTGATGAGGTCATCGACTTCTCGCACGGCTACATGACCACGCCGGCGCACTTCGCGGTCGCCGCCGACAGCGACATGGCGGCGGAGCTGGCCGAGGCCGACGCCGCGACCATGCTGGCGGCGCTGGACGGCGCGGTGGTCGGCGTGCAGGTCGGCACCATCCACCAAAACCTGATCGAGCAGGAGCTGCCGGGCGCGGACCTGCGCTTCTACGACACCCAGGACCAGCTCAACCTCGACCTCGTGGCGGGCCGGGTCGATGCCGGCCTAGCCGACGTCAATACCTGGACCGAGTTCAACGAGGCCGAGGGCGCGGAGGCCATCGCCCTGATCGGCCCCGGCCTGACGGGTGCCGACTACCCGGTGCTCGGCGTCGGCGTGGGTGTGGGCCTGCGCGAGGATGATGACGAGTTGCAGGCGGCCTTCAACGAGGCGATCTGCGCCCTGTCGAATGACGGCACCATCGCGACGATGACCGAGGAGTGGTTCGGCTTCGACGCCTCGCTGCCCTGCCCGGAATAGGCGGGTGACGACGGGCCGCCGGCAACCCGTCGGCCCGTCTCCCTGCGCCGGGAACAGCTGAACCGTGCTCGATCTCTTGGCTTTCGGCGACGCCGGCTGGGGCGACGAACTGCTCCAGGGCGCCGCCGTCACCATCGTGCTGGCGATCTCCGCCTATCTGCTGGGCATCGCCATCGGCATGGGCGCGGCGGCGATGAAGCTGTCGGGCAGCCTCATCCTGCGCGCCATCGCCGGCGCCTATACCACCGTGGTGCGCGGCGTTCCCGAGCTCCTCGTCATCTACCTCTTCTTCTTCGGCTCGTCAGGCGCCATCCAGAATGTCGCCAGCGTGTTCGGCTACACGGGCTATCTGGAACTGCCACCCTTCGCCGTCGGCCTGCTCGCCGTCGGCCTGATCTCCGGCGCCTATTCGACCGAGGTGATCCGCGGCGCCCTGCAGGTGATACCGGAAGGCCAGATCGAGGCGGGGCGCGCCATCGGCATGACGGGCCGGCAGATCTTCTGGCGCATCAAGCTGCCGCAGCTCTGGCGCTTCGCCCTGCCGGGCCTCGGCAATGTCTGGCAGCTCACCCTCAAGGACACCGCGCTCGTCTCCGTCACCAGCCTGGCGGAGTTGATGCGCATGTCCTTCGTCGCCGCGGGTTCGACGCGCGAGCCCTTCCTGTTCTATGTCACCGCCGCCATTCTCTACCTCGCCATGACCACGGTCAGCCAGGCGCTGTTCCAGCGCGGCGAGCGCGCCGCCAGCCGCGGCGTCAGGATGGCCTGAGGGGGCGCCGATGGGATCCATACCACCGGACTATTGGGGGCGCTTCCTGCTGATCCTGTCGGGTGCCGGGCAGACCCTGCTGATCGTCGGCGTCTCGCTCGCCATCGGCATCGTCACCGGCACGCTGATGGCGTTGGCGCGGCTGTCGCGCAACTGGCTCCTCGGCGGCTTCGCCTATGGCTACATCTTCGTCTTCCGCGGCACGCCGCTGCTGGTGCAGATTTTCCTCATCTATTACGGCCTCTCGCAGTTCGACCTCATCCGCGACAGCTTCCTGTGGACTGTTTTCCGCGAGCCCTTCTGGTGCGCGATCCTGGCCTTCGTGATGAACACCACGGCGTACACGGCGGAGATCGTGCGCGGCGGGCTGCAGTCCGTGCCGCACGGCCAGATCGAGGCGGCGCGCGCGACCGGCATGTCGCAGCTGCTGATCTTCCGGCGCATCCGGCTGCCGGTGGCGGTCCGCCAGGCCATCCCTGCCTATGGCAACGAGGTGATCCTGATGGTCAAGGCCTCCTCGCTGGCCTCGACGATCACCATCATGGAAATCACCGGGGTCGCCAATCGCATCATCAGCCGCACCTACGACGTGGTGCCGACCTTCGTCATGGCCGGCGCGCTCTACCTGCTGTTCAACTGGCTGGCGACGGAGATCATGCGTTTTGCCGAGTACCGATTGACGCCCTATCTGCGCAAGCGCGGTGAAGACGGCAGGGGCGCGCCGCTGATCGAGCGCTATCTGGCCCGACCGCTGGGGCTGGGTGCCCGCCGCCTGGCCTGAGGCGCCGGTTTTCCGCCCGTCTGGAGACGTTCCGCCGCATCGTGTACGATCACCGGCGAGGGGTGAGGAACGCATGGTTGCGGGAGAACGAGCATGAACGTCGAGTCGATTCTGCGCGGCAAGGGCACGGGCGTCGTCACAATCCAGCCGGACGAGACACTGACCCGGGCGATCTCGCTCCTGGCGGAGAAGAAGATCGGCGCCGTGGTGGTCTCCGACGATGGCATGAAGGTCGCCGGCATCCTGTCTGAACGCGACGTCGTGCGCGGCCTGGCGGAGGGCGGCAAGTCTGCGCTGGACAAGCCGGTCAGCGCCTTCATGACCGCCAAGGTCGTGACCTGCGCGCGCGAGGACAAGGTGGACGAACTCATGGCCAAGATGACGACCGGGCGCTTCCGGCACCTGCCGGTGGTGGTCGACGGCACCCTTTTCGGGATCATCTCGATCGGCGACGTGGTCAAGGCCAGGATCGAGGATGTCGAGGCCGAGGCGGAGCAGTTGCGCGGCTTCATCATGGGCGGCTAGACCGTCGATCCGCCGGTCTAGCGGCGACTCACGAAAGCAAATCTCGCCACTTCACCCCGATGCGACATTCTCCTTTTTGGGCAATGTATCGGGGAGAAAGTAGATGCGTATTTCCAAAGGGATAGCATTCGGCCTCGCACTGGTTGCGCTGGCCGCCTTTACCACAGGTATTGGGCGCGGCGAGCTCAGGGCCCAGGACAATCTTTTCGTCGGCACGGGCGCCCCCACCGGGGTCTACTATCCCGCGGCCGGCGCCGTGCAGCGGGCGCTCGACGGCAGTGGCCTGCCGCGCCTGCGCATCGAGTCGACGGGCGGGTCGGAGGACAACGTCGCCGGCCTGAGATCCGGAAACTTCGACCTGGCGCTGGTGCAGTCCGACGTGCTGGCCAGCAGCGGAAGCGGGCTGGTCGCGCTGTTCGGCATGCATGACGAGCCCATGGCAGTCGTCGTGCGGGGCGGCGACGGCATCTCCAGCCTCTCGGCCCTGTCGGGCCGCCGGGTCAGCGTCGGCCCGGCCGGCGGTGGCACCGAAAGCACCTTCGAGGCGATTCTGCCGGGCCTCGGTCTCTCGCGCTCGTCCTTCACCTGGGTCAATGGCGATCCGACGGGCCAGGCACGGGCGCTGTGCGCCAACGAGATCGATGCCTATGTCTTCGTCGGCGGACATCCCTCCGCCGTGGTGCAGCAGGCCATCGCCAGTTGCGGTGCCACTCTGGTGCCGGTCACGGGCGTGACGGGTTGCTCCTTCGTGTGCGCCACCACCATCCCGGCAATGTATACCGGCGTGCCCACAGTCAACACCGTCGGCCTGCGCGCGGTGATGACGACGACGCCCGCCATGCCGGAGGACACCGCCTACCGGTTGACCCAGGCGGTGATCAACAATCTCGACACCATCCGCTCCCTGCATCCCGCCCTGGCCAACCTTCAGGCTGCGACCATGGCGACGAGTGGCATCCCGATCCCGCTGCATCCCGGGGCGGCCCGTGCCTTCCGCGAGGCCGGCCTGCTCTGAGGCCGCATTGAAAACGACCTGAAGTCCCGGGGGCCGGCGCGCGATCGCCGGCCCCCGATCGTTCAAGGGATCGCCCCTGCGCCCTTGCCATGCGCGGCCGCCAGCCGGCCGAACTGCTCCGCCAGTTCCCGGCGCAGCGCCGGCGGCTCGAGCAGTTCCGCCCCCGGACCCAGCCAGCGCAGCAGCGGCAGCACCAGGCCGGGATCGGTATCGGGAATGGTCATCACCAGTCCGGCCGCCTCGCTGGCGATGGCGGCGTGGCGGAAATACCAGTCGCGCGACAGCATTTCCGCCTGGTCGGCGGTCAGACGGATGCGCGTGCGCTCGCCCTCGCTCTCCCAGCGCCGCATCGCCCGGTCCAGCCAGCTGCGCCCCAGCAGCGACTGCACGGAGAAGGCGGGATCCGGCCGGTAGGCCATGCCGGTCACCGCGATCTCCAGCACCCGGTCGGCCCGCCAAAGGCGGATCTCGTCGGCCTCCAGCGAGCGGCCGACCAGATACCAGTAGTCGCGGTCGTAGAGCAGGCCGGCCGGCTCCACCTCGTGCTCGCGCGGGGCATCGCGTGACGGCGTCTTGTGGGTGAAGCGCACGCGGCGGCCGGCGATCAGCCCGCCCATGAAGGCGTCCACCGCGGCCTGGCTCTGCTTCGGGCTGATCAGCCGGCCGCGCGAATGGAATATGTCGGGCGGATGCGCCTCGATGCCGATCAGGCGCGTGCCGTCCATCAGCAGGTCCCGCGCCAGGCGCGGCAGGGCCGTCAGCAGCTTGCGCTCCGCGGTGTCCAGCGCGTCGACCAGCGGCGTGGCGCGCAGGCCGCGCACCAGGGCCAGCGCCACCAGCAGGGCCGCCGTCTCGTTCCTCGTCAGCGCCACCGGCGGCTGGATGAAGTCCGGCGCCAGGCGATAACCGCCCTCTGCACCGCGATCGGCCTCGACGGGGATCCCGAGCGCGATCAGCCGGTCGACATCGCGGTAGATGGTCCTGAGCGAGACCTCGAAACGCCGCGCCAGGTCGGAAGCCGGCACGCGCCTGCCGCCCGTCAGGTAGAGCAGGATGCCCAGTGCCCGCTCGATCGGATTCATCGCTCACCGCCGACTCGTGATCAACGCAACAGGCTGGGGAGAATAAAATGGAACGGGCCGGGAACAAACATGACACGCAGTTGGCAGGTATGCCCGGGCATGATCGCGCATCACGCACGAACGGCGGCGCTGCCTGCCACCGTCGGCACGATCAGGGACCCGATCAAGGAGCGGAATGATGATCACGCACTTCAATGCCGGCCCGCCGGCCCGCCCGGGCAATCTCCGCCGCGGTGCGACCGTCCGTGGCACCCGCCACGTCTTCTACCCCTTCGCCCTGCTGGTCGGCGCGCTGCTCGACTGGCGGGAGCATCGCCGCACGCGCCTCCATCTCGACCGTCTCGACGACCGCCTGCTGAAGGATGTCGGGCTGGAGCGCGACGGCCAGGACTACCGGGTAACCATCCGCGGCCCCTCGGGGCACCGGCAGATCGACTGGCGGCGCTGACCGACGCCTCGCGGCCGCGGCTGTCTGATCCCGACCGCGCGAAGGCCGGCTGCCCCTGTGCTGCCGGCCTTCGCCGGTCATGGTGAATCGCCAGGCACAAACCGGTGGCGCCTGCCCACATCGCCGACTTGCGCGATCTGGTGGCGATATCAGGATTGTTTTTTGGTGGAGCCGATGGGAATCGAACCCACGACCTCAGCAGTGCGATTGCTGCGCTCTCCCAACTGAGCTACGGCCCCTTGAGCGCGGAAGATAGCGATTGGGCATCGCGACGCAAGCGATTTTCTGGCGCGACCCTCGGGGGTTATGGCCATGCGGCGCGCGGGATCGGGTCGGGGGGACCGCACCGCCGCCAGCGGCCATTCGAAGCGGGGCGTACCGGGCCCGCCCTGTTTCGTCCGGCGAAACTGCGCTAGGTTGCGGTCGCAAGCCCCGTCTTTTGCGCCACCGCCGCCGACCGCCTCGCCACAAGCAGCCCATGCGACTCCTCGACAGAATGCTCAGCCGCTTCGTCACCACCGGTTCGCTGTCGGTGATCGACGCCGATGGCGGACGTCACGCCTACGGTAGGGCGGGGGAGGCGCCGCACGCGGTGATGCGAATACACGATCGCAGGCTCTACCGCGCGCTTGTGCTCAATCCGGAGTTGAAGCTGGCCGAGGCGTATATGGACGGTGCGGTGACGTTCGAGGAAGGCACCTCCGTCAAGGATTTCCTCACCCTGTTCTCGCGCAACCGGTCGGGGTTGGGGAAGGCCCTGTCGCAAAGCCTGTTGCGCCGATTCTGGAAATTCATGCGGCGTCGCCACCAGCACAACGACGTGCGCAAGGCCAAGCGGCAGGCCCGGCACCACTACGACCTGAAGACCGACCTCTATCGCCTCTTCCTGGACGAGGAGTTGAACTATTCCTGCGCCTACTTCCCCACCCGCGACGTAAGCCTGGAGGAGGCGCAACGCGCCAAACATCGTCACGCGATTTCGAAACTGGCGCTTGAGCCGGGCATGTCGGTGCTGGAAATCGGCGGCGGCTGGGGCGCCTTCGCCATCCACCTGGCCCGGGCCGGTGCCAGGGTCACCTCCCTCAACGTTTCGCCGGAGCAGATCGCCATCGCCCGGGAACGGGTGGCCGAGGCGGGCCTCGACGACCGGGTGACCTTCGTGGAGAAGGACTACCGCGAGTTCGAAGGGGCGTTCGACCGGGTGGTGTCGGTCGGCATGATGGAGCATGTCGGCATCGGCTATCTCGACGCCTTCTTCGCCCGGGTGCGCGACCTGCTGGCCCCCCGGGGCTTCGCCTTCATCCATTCGATCGGCCGCATGTCGCCGCCGGGCACGACCGGGCCCTTCTATCGCAAGTACATCTTTCCCGGCGGCTACGTGCCGGCTCTGTCGGAGACCTTCGCGGCGCTGGAACGCCAGGGCCTCTGGGTGGCCGATACCGAGATGCTGCGCCTGCACTACGCCTACACGCTGCAGGAATGGCAGAAGCGGTTCGAGGCCAACCGCGACAAGGTCGCCGCGCTCTATGACGAGCGCTTCTGCCGCATGTGGGAATTCTATCTCTACGCCACCGAGCTCGGCTTCGTCGACGGCTCGAACATGGTCTTCCAGCTGCTGCTGGCCCGTGAGCGCGACGCGGTGCCGATCACCCGCGACTACATGGTCGATGCCGAGCGCGCCCTGGCGCGGCGTGCCTAGGGAAATTGCCGGCTTTTCAACGATCCAGGGCATCTCCTGTGCGCCCGGTGGGGCGCGGGATACGCTAGGGCAGATTGCGACCGAATGGACCCATTCAGTCGCAATCTGCCCGGTTCTCAATAGTCGAGAGCATCCTGCGCCCCTTCGGGCGCAGGATGCTCTAGGCGAAGCCCCGGGCGGGAAATTCCGCGGATCGTTGCAGCCAGTTGTACGACGGATAGTCGGCACCACCCTCGACGATGTGCAGCGTGTAGGCGTGGCGCGAGCGGGCCGAACCGTTCGGCCGGCTGCGGTGTGGCAGCAGGCCGTTGAGCACGATCAGCGTGCCCTTGGGCGCTTCCAGGGGCACGAAACCGTCGGTCGGGAGCGGCCGGGGATCGGCGGTCTCCATCACCACGCCGCCCTTGCCGTCCCGCTTGAAGATCTGGTGCAGGGGCAGCCGGTGACCGCCGGGCAGGGCCTCCAGACAGCCATTGTCGACCGTGGCATCCTGGAGGGCGAACCAGAAGCCGGTGACCGATAGCGGTTCGGTATACAGGAAGGTCGCGTCCTGGTGCGCCACCACCTCGCCGCCGATGAAGGGCTGCTTGAAAATGTACATCGACTGCAGCAGCCGCGGGTCGGCGAAGCCCAACGCATCCGCCAGGGCGGCCAGGCGCGAATCACGGGAAAAGGTGCTGAAGACGGGGTTCAGATCGTGCTGCGCGTGTCCGATCTTGTTGATTGCCAGGTGCTTGTCGACGATCAGCTCGCCGCGCTGATCGAAGGCGCCTTCCTCGAAGAAGAAGCCGATGCGGTCCCCCGAGTCCAGGAAGTAGGCGTCGGTCAGCTCGGTCTGCTGCGTGGTCGAGAAGATGGAGCGTACCGAGCCCGGATCGAAGCCGTCGATCAGCCGCTCGGCCTCGGCGATCAGGGCGTCGCAGGCGGCGTCGGAAACGAAGCCCTCGATGGCGAGAAAGCCGTTCTGCCGCCACGATTCGCGTTGAGCCTGCGTGAGTGTCATTTGCGCTCGTCCCGGACCTCCGAAGGAGCCCCGAGCATGTCGCCATCCGCCTCGCCTGTCCAGGCAGCGCCGGCAGGCTTGACAGGACACGACCCAAGGATGGATCCGCCCGGCGTCTTACAGCAAATCCGGGAAAAAGGAGTCGCCTTCTCGTGATTTTGCTTTCGCGCGCGCTTCGGCGATCATGCGCAGGTGGAGGAAGGCGAATGATGCGTCGGCTGACGATGTGCGTGAGCGCGATCCTGGCGTCCGGTGTTTGCCTGGCGGCGGCGACGGCGTTCGCCCAGTCGGTGACCGGCGCGGCAGACCCCAACGCACCCCGGCCCGCCGCTGTCCGCCTTTCGCTCGATGGCACGACGATCGCCATCGAGGGGCCGCTGGTGGCGCCGGTCGCCGCCGAGGTGGCCGCGCTCCTGGGCGCCTATCCCGGGATCGAGCGGCTGCGCCTGTTCTCCAGTGGCGGCCAGTTGACCGAGGCGCTCGATCTGGTCGCGCTTGTCGACGCCGCATCGCTCGACACCAGCGCCGACCGGCTCTGCCTGTCCGCCTGCACCCTGGTCTTCGCCGCCGGCAGCGAGCGGCGGATCGAGGCGTGCGCACGCCTGGGTCTGCACCGCTTCGGCCCGCCGCCGGGTACCCGCATGACGGCCGCGCTCAGCTTCGCCAGCGAATGGGCCAACCAGCACGCGATCGAGGAACTGGTGAGCAGGGGCATCGCCAGCGACTTCGCCTACCGCGCCTATACCATCCCCAACGACGCCATGTGGTATCCGGGCGATGCGGAGCTTTTCGCCTCCGGCCTCGCCACCGCCGTGGAGCCTTGCTACCGCTAGAGCATCCTGCGCCCGAGCGGGCGCAGACAAGATGCTCTAGGCTATTGAGAATCGGGCAGATTATTTGCGACCGAATGGGTCCATTCGGTCGCAATCTGCCCTAGCGGTTCAGCGCCGGTCGCCGCCGCCCGCCGGTCTCGGCCAGGCGGGATCGTGGAAGCGCTGTACCTCCAGCAGGTAACCGTCGGGATCGCGGAAGAAGAAGTGGGTCACGCCGAAGCGCTCGCTGAAGGTCGGCTCGGCGTCGACGACCGCGCCGGCCGCGACCAGCCGGGCATGCCAGCCTTCCACATCCTGGGTCACGAACGTGGTGATCACGGCCGTCGGGTCGTGCGGCGGTCCGCGATGGGCGCAGACGCCGATGAAGGCGTCGGCAGAAGCCCGGAAGATGCGACAGGCTCCCTGGTCCAGCACCAGCTCGAGGCCGAGCACATCGGTGTAGAAGCTGGCGGCGCGATCGAGATCGCCGACCCGCAGGAAGCTGACAAGCTGGTCGAAACGGCCTGGGCGATCCGCGCCGGTCATCGACGGCCCGCCTCCATCACCCGGCCGTTCTGGGACAGCAGGATCGCCCAGTTCCGGGTCGAGGGGAAATTGGCGAGCACGATCACCGCGATGACCGTGATGGGCACGCAGAGCAGCATGCCGGTAATGCCCCAGAGCATGCCCCATAGCGCCAGCGAAAGCATCACCACGAGCGGGCTGAGATTGAGCGAGCTGCCCATGACCCGCGGCTCCAGCACGTTGCCGATGAAGAACTGGGTGAAGCCGAGGATCAGCAGCAGCAGGAGCGCGATACCGCCGCCGCCGAACTGCAGCATGGCCATCAGTGCCGGAAAGAGCGCGCCGAGCAGCGAGCCGATGGTGGGAATGTAGTTCAGCAGGAAGATGATGAAGCCCCAGAGGAAGGCGAAGTCGAGGCCGACGATCATCAGGACGATCCAGGTGATGCCGCCGGTCAGCACGCTCATCACCGTCTTCACCAGCACATAGGTGCGGATGTCCGCCTGGATGCGCCGGATCAGCGCCGCCGTCGCCGCGCGCCGCTCGGGGTTGCCCACCATCAGGTTGATCTTGCGCTGGAAATAGCTGGTCTCGAAGGCAATGAAGGCGACGTAAATGATGATCAGGCCGACCGAGCCGACGACGCTGGCCACTTCCAGCGCCATCTCCGAGACCAGCGCCTGCACGTCGATGCTCTCGACCAGCCCTTCCAGGTGGCGCGAAACGTCGACGCCGAGCACGCCCGACAGATCGATCAGCACTTGATTGAGGTTCGCGGTGTAGGTGGCGATCGAGTCCGTGAAGGCGGAGACCGAGCCGCTGATGCGGTCGATCACCGCCATCACCGCGATCAGCATGAACAGGGGCGAGAGGATCCAGGAGATCCAGCCAGGCGGATGACGTCCGCCACCCAGCGGCAGGGCCTGGATGACATGGGCGATGCCCGAGAGCAGGTACCAGAGGATGACGGCGAGAGCGAGCGGCACCAGAAGCGGCCGGCCGACCGCCAACCCCAGCAGAACCACGGCGATGATCACCAGCGTGGCGGCCGCGTGGATTCGCGCGTCGAGGACGGGACGGGTCAGCCCGCGTCCGGGTGCTTCCGAGGCCGTCCCGGCGGCGCGGCGGACGTGGTCATGGTCGTGGCCGGTGTCGTCTGGCTTGCTCATGCGCCCCCTGCGCGTGGTCGGCAGGCACGATTATGCGGGCAGGTCGGGGCGCGACGCCAGATTGATGATGGTCCGGCGCGCATCGCCGGCCGGGGGTCACGCCGCCTTGACCGTGCGCCTGTCCGTCGGGTCGCGCACGAAGGCGGCGATCCTCGGCGCGATCACCTCGCGCCAGCGCCGGCCATTGAAGATGCCGTAATGGCCGACACCCTTCTGCACGTGGTTGAGGTGCCGGTCGGCCGGGATGCCGGTGCACAGATCGTGCGCCGCGATGGTCTGGCCGGGGGCCGAGATGTCGTCGAGCTCGCCTTCGATGGTCATCAGCGCGGTGCGGCCGATCGCCCACGGCTCTACCCTGGCGCCCATCCAGGTGAAGCGGCCGCGCGGCAGGGCGTGCTGCTTGAAGATGCGGTCGACCGTCTCGAGGTAGAAGGTGCCCGAGACGTCGGCGACCGACAGGTACTCGTCGTAAAAGCGGCGATGGGCGTCGGCGCTGTCCCCGTCGCCGACGATCAGATGGTTGAACTGGTCGACATGGGCGCCGAAATGCCGGCCCGGATTCATCATCAGGAAGGCGGTGAGCTGCAGGAAGCCCGGATAGACATCGCGGCCGCCGCCCGGATAGTGGAACGGCACGGTGGCGATCAGGTTCTTCTCGAACCAGTCGAGCGGCCGGTTCTCGGCGAAGCGGGTGACGATGGTGGGCGCCGCGCGGGTGTCCACCGGACCGCCCATCAGGATCATGGAGCGGGGCTGGGCCGGGTCCTCCGCCTGCGCCAGGAGCGCGACCGCCGCCAGCACCAGGGGCGCCGGCTGGCAGACCGCCATGACGTGTACCTCCGGGCCGAGGTGCCGGATCTGGCGCATCACGTATCCGACATAGGTTTCGATGCCGAAGGCACCGGCCTCCGCCGGCACCAGCGCGGCGTCGCGCCAGTCGGTGACGTAGACCTCGTGCTCCTCCACCAGGCGCTGCACGGTCCCGCGCAGCAGGGTGGCGAAGTGTCCGGACATCGGCGCGACGAGCAGGATGCGCGGCAGATCCCCGCTGGCGTCCGCGCGCCGGAAGCGCCGCAGCTGGCAGAAGGCGTCGTCTATGACGACCTCCTGATCGACCGGTATCGCCTCGCCGCCGGCGACGATCTCATCGATGTCCCAGGCCGGCTTGCTGCGGCTCTGGATGATGCCGTGCAGCACTTCCGCCCCCGCCGCGACGGCCTTGCCGAAGCGGGTGTAGCTAAGGGGAAAGTAGGGATTGGAGTAGAGCTGCTGCGTCATGTCGGCCATCGCGCGCATGGGCGCAAGCGCGGCCTGCTGCATCTCGTAGAGCGAGTAGAGCATCCGGTGATTCGGTCCGGTGATGGATGCGCCGAGAAAGGCGGCGTCGGGAGGGCAAAGATACGCCGTTTCGGAATTGTTGCAATCGGTTGGTTGAAGGACTGACAGTTGAGGCGTCAAACCATTATCGCTGTGACCGCGACTGCGGCCGGATATTAAGGGGCTTGCCTGGAGGTATACATAAGTTAATAATCACGGCACTGGTCAATCTGAGTTGGAGACAATCCATGAAACGGTTTCTTGCCTGCAGTGTGGTTGCGGTCGGCGTGCTTCTCCCGGTTCAGCAAGCGCAAGCCTGGAGCTGGTGGTCGGCTTTGATCCATGGCAGTACGGGGGAATGCCTCAGCATCGCAACGGGAGAATCGGTTCATTGGCTCTCGAACGGACAGCCTCTCCTTCTGCACCAGACCGTGTGCTTCTGATCTGCCGAGGTCTTCGTGCCGACCCCTGTCGCACAACCGGCGCATCTCCTGGGATGCGCCGGTCCGTGCTCGTCGCCAGGCCGCTCGGCGGTGGGGCCCGTCACAATCGGTGAAGGTCGCGAGGTGCGAACCGATGCCGACGATACGCGCCGGCCGGTCGTGATCTAGCCGACAGTCTCGCGCCAGGTCTCGAAAATGTGCGGCGCCGCGTCCCGCGCTTCTAGCGCGCGGCCCAGTTTAAGGCGCAGGAAGGCACTGGTGGTGTAACGGCGTACATCGACGTAGTAGCGCGTGGTCATGCGTTCGGCCATCGCCGCATAGGCGTCGACAACGTCGTCGGCCAGATCGAAGTGGTCGTAGTTGACGATGGTGGTGACGCGCTTTCCAATCTCGCGGCAACGCGCCACCACGGTGTCCTCGATGCGCTCGACCTCGTCCACCGTCCGGACCCTCAACCCCGCGAAGTTCAGGAACAATCGGTTGGATGCCGCGTCATAGGCAATGCGGTCGTCAAGGCGCAGGGCGAATAGGTCGGCGGACAGGCCCATCGGGCCGTCCATGAACAACCGGCGATCCATGGCCTGCGGGCCGTCGATGAGCGGTTCGAAATCCATGTGAGCCAGCACGTCCCGTTCCAGGTCGACGCCCGGCGCGATCTCGGTCAGCGCCAGGCCGTCGGGGCGGAGCTGCAGAACGCAGCGCTCTGTGACATAGGTGACGTGCCGGCCGTTCTCCCGCGCATAGGTGCCCGCGAAGGTGATCTGCTGCACGCGTTCGACGAACTTGCGTGCGCGCCCCTCCTTGTGGATGGTCAGCCGCCCGTCGCGCGCCGTGACCTCGAGGCCGCCGGCGGTGAAGGTGCCGACGAAGACCACGTGGCGGGCGTTCTGCGAGATGTTGATGAAGCCGCCCGCCCCGGCCAGCCGGTCGCCGAAGCGCGAAACGTTGACATTGCCCTCGCTGTCCGCCTCGGCCATGCCGAGCACGGCTAGGTCGAGGCCGCCGCCGTCGTAGAAGTCGAACTGCTGGTTCTGGTCGATCACCGCGTCGGTGTTCACCGCCGCCCCGAAGTCGAGGCCGGATGCCGGCAGGCCGCCGATGACGCCCGGCTCCGCGGTCAGCGTGACGTAGCGCAGCACCTGCTCCTCGTTCGCCACCCCGGCGACACCTTCGGGCATGCCGATGCCGAGATTGACCACGCCGCCTGGCGGCAATTCGAAAGCGGCGCGCCGGGCGATGATCTTGCGGGCGTCGAGCGGCAGGGGGGCCATGTCCGCCGTCGGGACGCGGATCTCGTGGGCGAAGGCCGGCGAATAGGGCGTGCGATAGGTCTGGGCGTGATGCTCCGCCGGCCCGATCACCACGCAGTCCACCAGAATTCCGGGAACCTTGACCTGCCTTGGATGAAGGCTGTGGTTTTCCGCCACCCGTTCGACCTGGGCGATGACCATGCCGCCCGAATTCCGTGCCGCGGTCGCCATGGCGAGCCCGTCCAGCGTCAGCGCCTCGCGCTCGCAGGTGAGATTGCCGTTGAGGTCGGCGGTGGTCGCGCGGATGAAGGCGACATTGATGGGCAGGGTCTTGTAGAACAACCACTCTTCGCCGCCGAGGGTCACCAGCTCGACCCGATCATCCGTCGTGCGATCATTGATCCGGCCGCCGCCGAGGCGCGGATCGACAAAGGTGCCGAGGCCGACCTTGGTGAGCACGCCCGGCCCGCCCGCGGCGATTTCGCGATAGAGGCGGCTGATGCAGCCCTGCGGCAGGTTGTAGGCCTCGATAGCACCGTCGATCGCCAGCCGTCCGATCCTCGGGATCAGCCCCCAATGGCCGCCGATCACGCGGGCCAGCAGGCCCTCACCGGCCAGCCGGTTCAGCCCGCGCTCCCCGCCATCGCCCTGGCCGGCGGCGAAGATCAGGGTGAGGTCACGTGGATGGCCTTCCTTCGCGTGCCGGGCCGCCAGCGCCGCCAGCAGGTGGTCGGGCGTGCCGATGCCGACGAAGCCGGCCGTCGCCAGCACGTCGCCGTCGCGGATGATCGCCACCGCCTCCTCGGCGCTGACCAGCTTGTTGCGCATGCCCCATCCACTCCCATCGACCGGCGCTTGAGGTCAGCCGGCCCCCACGGAAGCAAGCGCAGCACAGGTCAGCGCGGGATGACAAGAACGCGCTGCGGAATCGGATCGCCGTCGACTGGTTGGCGCGCCCTCAAGGAAACAAGGAGATCACGTAACTACCCCAGCTGTCCTCGTGAATAATGCACCGCTCTCCGTGAGCGGTCTGCACGTTGATGCAGGAGAGTGCGGCGTTGGAACCGAGTGCCGCCCAGCACAGGACCGTCGCAATGAGAAATAGATTGAGTTTCATTGAGCTCTCCTTTTATTTGGAATTGTTGCGTATCAGCCTGACATCAATTTGGCCAGAAACTATAATTTATTGATGACGGTCGCACAATATCCAACGCGTGACTTGAGGGTATTCGACTTGATATGATTCCAGGCCTGCCATAGCGGACCGGGTTCTTACCGGCGAGACTCCGCACGTGTCCCTGCCATCGGGAACCGGGGATGGCGCTACGCCGCTTTCTCGCTTGTGGGGCCGCTCCGACGGCGGATCTTGCGTGTTCCGGTCAGTCGGGGCTGCCCCGTCGCGGTCGGGAGGGAGCGGCGAATCGGAAATGGGTGCTGGCCCGGCCCAGCTCGACCCGCCCCGCCCCAGCCCGCAGCGGATCAGGACTTCTCGGCCGGGCCCTGCTGCGTTCCTGTCGGGCAATTGTGCGTGCGCGCGGTTTCCGCCAGCGCCCGTGCGTCCTGATTGTGGTCCGGGTTTCCAGCGGCATCGATCCATCCGATCGTGCAGGCTTCGTCGTCGGTCAGATCGGCGACGAGCAGGCGCTGCATTTCCGTTCCCGTGCCGGTTCCATCATCCAGATGCACCCGGACGATCAGCGCGTGCGCCTCGAAGCCCTGCGGCGTCTGGTATCCACGGAATTCGACCAGCGGTCCCAGCCAGGTGAAGTTCGGGACGTCGGGATCGACACTCAACTCCCGGCCGTCGTCGATCAGGATCAGGCGTTGCCGCAGATCGCTGTCGACCAGATGCACGGTGTAGCCGGCGGCGGATCCGCAATCGACGATCCCGCCCATGCCGTATTCGAAGGTCTCGACCGTATGGCAGTCGCCAATGGCCACGGAGAGGTAGACGCTCTCAGCCTGGCGGGTCGTTTGGCCGAGCGCCGTGGCGGGCAACAGGCACAGGGCGGCACAGAGCGTCAGCGGACGCGTCGTCGCGGGAAGCATGGTGAAGTCATCCAGTTCTGTTGTCGTGTCGATGGCTGAGATGAAGAACCACTACCGTCCCCACGATCGGGTATCTGTGGCGGCCGTCACAAGAAGCCCGTAGCGCGGACGGGCGATATTCCCCGTGGGCTGTTTTCTCTGTCGAAGCCGACGGACGCCATGCCATACTCCCCGGCACCGAAGCCGGGCGGACAACGCCCGCACCAAGGGAGGACGGCGGTGCCGCATCCCTGATCGTCTGAACAGAGGAGACTGGAAGCACATGTCGCCAAGCAGCTTTCTTCGCATCGCGATGCTGGCCGGCGCGTCGAGCCTGGCGCTAGCCGGCACGGCGGCCGCCCAGGAGGTCCGCATCGGCGCCGCCATGGGCGTGACGGGACCGATCGCCAACTTCGTACCGCCAATCATCGAGGCCGCCGAACTGGCGGTCGACCAGGTGAATGCCCAAGGCGGCATCCTCGGTGGCCAGGACCTGGTGCTGATCGTCGCCGACACCCAGGGCACCGCCCAGGGCGCGGTGGAGGCCGGCAACAAGCTGGTCAACATCGACAACGTTGTGGGCATCGTCGGCGCGCTGACCTCCGGCGCCACCATCTCGCTGGCCAACGCCTTCGCCATCCCCAACGGGGTGCCGCAGATCTCGCCGACCGCAACCTCGCCGGAGATGACCAATCTCGACGACAACGACTACGTCTTCCGCGTCGTGCCGTCGGACGCCTTTCAGGGCATCGCGCTCGCCGAACTGGTGATGAGCCAGGGCATCGAGCGGGTGGCGCTCACCTATGTCAACAACGACTACGGTGTCGGCATCGCCGAGACCTTCCGCCAGAACTATACCGAGCTCGGCGGCACCATCACTGCCGACCAGGTGCACGAGCCCGAGCGCCCGTCCTACCGCTCCGAACTGGCGACCCTGTCGGACGGCGACCCGCAGGCGCTGGTCCTCATCGCCTATGCGGCGGACAGTGGAATCACCATCATCCGCCAGTCGCTGGAGAACGGCTTCTTCGACCAGTTCGTCGGCACCGACGGCCTGCGCGACAACCTGCTGATCGAGGAGATCGGCGAGGAGAATTTGGGCGACATCTTCTTCACCTCGCCCTCCTCAGTGCCCGGCACATCGGCCGCCGAGCGGTTCGAGACCGCCTATACCGAGGCCTATGGCGGCACCGAGGACCGCTTCTTCATCACCCAGACCTACGACGCGACCTTCTTGATGGCGCTCGCCATCGAGGCCGCCGGTTCCACCGACCGCGAAGCGGTGCGCGACGCGCTGCGCATGGTCGCCAACCCGCCCGGCGTCGCGATCGAGCCGGGCCAGTGGGCCGAGGCGCTGGAGGCGCTGGCCGCGGGCGAGGACATCGACTACACCGGCGCCGCCGGCCCGGCCGATTTCGACGATGTGGGCGACGTCGCCGGCGTCATCGGCCACTTCGTGGTCGAGGACGGCTCCTATGTCGAGGTCGGCCTGGTCGACGCCGATTAGGACCATCTGCTGTCATCATGAAGGGCCCGGTCTCTGCCAGGCCCTTCGCCGTTCAGGACGGGTGCTTTTCCCAGAATGGCGTCGTCTGGTGGACTTCCGGCGGACCGTCTAACAGGGGCATGACGGCATTCATGTAGTCCTGGAACCAGGCGGCCTCCGCATTGGCGGCAAGCGTCGCCGGGTTCCGGTAGACCTCGAACAGAATGAAGACATCCGCATCCCGGTTGTCGAGACACAGAAAATAGCTCTCCTGGTCCGCGTTCGCCGCAGCGCGATGCTTGAGGTGTTCCTCCCAAAGACCGATAACGTCGTCACGACGACCGGGCTTTGTCCGGGTCTTGATGATCAGGGCCAGCTTGCTCATTGGCGCTCCCTTCGTGGTGGGGCGGGTGTGCGTCAGGTCCCCCGTCGCCGCTCCGGGATCAGACCGCCGGCGAAGCGCTGCAGGACGACCTGCAGCATCAGCCCGACCAGGAAGATGCGCAGATAGGCCGCCCGCACCGCCCATTCCGGCGGCAGCTGGGCGGTGACGATCTCCATCGCCGACCACAGGGTCCAGACCAGCAGGGGCCCGAGGATCGCCCCCTTGTTGTTGCCGCTGCCGCCGACGATCAGCATGACCCAGACGAGGAAGGTGGTCATCAGCGGCTCGGTCGCCTCGGGTCCGATGAACTTGAAGTAGTGGGCGGTCAGCGCGCCGCCGAGGCCCATGATGGCCGAGCCGACGACGAAGGCCTCGAGCCGGAAGGCGACGACGTTCTTGCCCACCGCCTCGGCTGCCGTCTCGTTGTCGCGGATGGCGCGCAGGACGCGGCCCCAGGGCGAGCGCGCCAGGCGCTGCAGGGCCACGTAGAGGACCAGCAGCAGGGCCACGATCAGGCCGGCGAAAGCGATCTGCGCCCAGGGCAGGCCCAGGCTCTCGAAGGGGCGCGGGATGCTGCTCACGCCCCGCGTGCCGTTGGTCAGCCAGCCTTCGTTTGTGACGATGAGGCGCAGGATCTCGGCGATGCCGATGGTGGCGATGGCCAGGTAGTCGGATTTCAGGCGCAGGCAGAGCCGGCCGACCAGGTAGCCGGTCACCCCGGCCAGCACCATGGCGGCGACCAGACCGACCGGCACGGGCAGCCCGAAGCCGCCCATCAGCGCGCCGCTGCCCGTGGAGGTGAGGATCGCCGAGGCGTAGGCGCCAACGGCGAAGAAGCCAGCGATGCCGGCGTTGAACTGGCCGGTCCAGCCCCACTGCACGTTGAGGCCAAGCGCCATGATGGCGTAGATGCCGCCCATGGTCAGCAGGCCGACCAGGTACATCATGATGCCGAACGTGCTGCCCATGGCTACAGCACCCTGCCGCGGAACAGGCCCGAGGGCCGGAAGATCAGCATCAGCACCATGATGCCGAAGGCGACGCCGGACTTGTAGCCCGGCGAGAGCAGGGGATCGAAGCCGAACCAGGGATAGTTCGACAGCTCCTCCGCCAGGCCGATGACCAGGCCGCCGACAATGGCGCCATAGGGCTTGCCGATGCCGCCCAGCACCGCGGCGGCGAAGATCGGCAGGATGGCGTTCCAGCCGATCGAGGGGTTGAGCTGGGTGTCCATGGCCAGGAACACGCCGCCGGCCGCCGCCATGCCGCCGCCGATCAGCCAGGTCCAGGCGATCACCGCGCGGGTGTTGATGCCGGTCACGCGTGCCAGGTCGGCGTCGTCGGACATCGCCCGCATGCCCTTGCCGAGCCGCGAGCGGGTCAGGAACAGGTGCATCGCCACGACGAAGACGCAGGTCAGCGCGATGATCCAGAGGTGCCGCTCGGCGATGCGCAGGCTGTCGAACAGGACCAGCGGGCGCTGGATGCCCTGTACGTAGGAGGTGATCTCCACGCCCCAGAAGAGTTGGATGAGCGAGCGGATCATCAGCGCCACGCCGAAGGAGGCGATGACGACGATGATCGTCGGGCCCTTGCGGAAGGGCCGGTAGAAGGCGCGGTCGATGCCGACGGAGGCGAGCGCCACGATGACCATCGCGAAGGGCAGCGCGAGGATGGTCGGGAAACCGATGCCGGCGACGAAGCTCAGCGCCACATAGGCGCCCAGCGACATCAGGTCGCCATGGGCGAAATGGGCGAAGCGCAGGATGCCGAACAGCATGGTCACGCCAATGGCGCCCAGCGCGTAGATCGAGCCCAGCACCAGGCCCGGGATCAGGTAGAAGTTGACGAATTCAAGCATGGTGCCGCGCCATCATCCGCCCAGGAAGCTCTCGCTGACTTCCGGGTTGGCGAGCAGGGCCGCGCCGCTGTCCTCGAACCTCACGCTGCCGGAGGCCAGCACGTAGCCCTTGTCGGCGACGGCCAGGGCCTGACGGGCGTTCTGTTCCACCATCAGGATGCCCACGCCGAGGTCGTTGATCGCCAGCACACTGTCGAACATCTCGTCCATGACCCGGGGCGACAGGCCGGCCGTCGGCTCGTCGAGCATCAGCAGCTTGGGGTCCATCATCATGGCGCGGCCGACCGCCACCATCTGGCGCTGTCCGCCGGAAAGCTCCCCGGCCGGCTGCCGGCGCTTCTCCTTCAGGATCGCGAACAGATCGTAGACCCGGGCGAGGCGGGGTCGGAGATCGCCGTTGATGGTGTAGGCCCCCATCTCGAGGTTCTCCTCGACCGTCAGATTGGGGAAGACGTTGCGCTCCTGCGGCACATAGGCCATGCCCCGGCGCACCAGCGTCTCCGGCTCGGCGCCGGTGATATCGGCCCCGTCGAAATGGACGCTGCCCTGGTTGAGGCGGACCAGCCCGAACAGGGCCTTCATGGCGGTCGACTTGCCGGCACCGTTGGCGCCGATGATCACCGTCACCGCGCCGGCCTCGATGGTCATGGACAGGCCCTTCAGGATGTCCATGCCGCCATAGCCGCCGGTCAGGTCGCGCGCTTCCAGCAGGCTCATCCGACAGACTCCCGGCGCCGCTCGCGGTTCCGGGCGTGCACCTTGCCGCCGCCCAGATAGGCCTCGATCACCGCCGGGTCGGCCTTGATCGATGCCATGGTGCCCTGGGTCAGCACCGTGCCCTCGGCCATGACGATGACCGGGTTGCAGAGCCGGGCGATCAGGTCCATGTCGTGCTCGATCACGCAGAAGGTATAGCCCTGCTCGCGGTGCAGCGTCTCGATATGGCCCGCAAGCTCCGCCAGCAGGGTGCGGTTGACCCCGGCGCCGATCTCGTCGAGCAGCACGATCTTGGCGTTCGTCATCATCACGCGGCCGAGTTCGAGCAGCTTCTTCTGACCGCCGGAGAGCCGGCCCGCCGGCTCCTCGGCCAGCGCCTCCAGGCGTAGGAAGGCCAGCACCTCGCGCGCCTTCTCGGCGATGGCCGTGTCCTCGCGGCAGACCTCGCCCCAGCGGAACCAGCTCGCCAGCAGGTTCTCGCCGCGCTGGTCGTGCGGCACCACCATCAGGTTCTCCAGCACGGACATACGGCTGAACTCGTGGGCGATCTGGAAGGTCCGCGCCAGGCCCTGCTCGAACAGGCGATGCGGCCGCCAGCCGGTAACGTCGCGCCCGTCCAGCAGGACGCGGCCCGAATCCGGCCGATAGAGCCCGGCGATGATGTTGAACAGGGTCGACTTGCCGGCGCCGTTCGGGCCGATCAGTCCGGTGATGGAACCGGCGGCGATCTCGAGCGAGCAATGGTCGACCGCGCGCAGCCCGCCGAAGGACAGCGAGACATCCTCCACGCGGATCATCGCGACGTTTCCGCCCTGTCCAAGCGCATGATCTGTTGCCCGCCTGCTCGGGATCCGACCGGTCTTGTCGCCGGTGTGTCTCCTGTCTAGCCGTTCTTGGGCAGGACCGATAGCCGAAGAAGGCATCCCGGCACGGCAATTTGATCGCCCGGAGGCAAGACCATCTCAAGTCTTCGCGCGAAGGCCGGTCGGCAGCGCTTCGGGACCTCCAGCGGCAAGCCCGCACGGCGCCTGCCGCACCGCTGTCGCCGTCACGCCGATTCCATCAGTTTCTCACCGGCCTTGCGGGCGAGCGGGGAAAGGCCGGCGCCGCCGGCGGCGATGTGGTCGGCCAGCTGGCGACGCATGCGCGGTTCCCAGAAGCTCCGCATGTGACCGACCACGCCCTCGACCGCCTCCGCCTCCGGATAGGGCGCGAAGAAGGCGGCGATCTGGTTCGCCTTGCGGACGAGATCCTCGGTCTTCATGGGGCAACGAGCCGGTCGTAGCCCGTCATTCCGCGGCCTCGACGGGCTCGCGCCCCGCCGCGTCCCGGGCCACCTGGAAATGGGTCTGGCCCAGGGCCTCGCGGTCGACCTGCCAGTCCGAGGGCTGGTTGGACAGCGTCACCTGCACCGCCGTCACCTTGTATTCCGGGCACTCCGTCGCCCAGTCGGAATACTCCGTGGTGATCACGTTGGTGCCCGACAGGGCATGGTGGAAGGTGGTGTAGACCACGCCCTGCGGCATCCGCTCGGTGATGCGGGCGGGCAGGGTGATGGCGCCCTTGCGGCTGGCCACGGAGACCATCTGGCCGTCGGCGATGCCGCGCTCCTCGGCGTCGAAGGGATGGATGTCCAGCACGTCCGTCTCGTGCCAGCGCCGGTTCTCGGTCTTCAGCGTCTGCTGGCCGACATTGTACTGGCTGAGGATGCGCCCGGTGGTCAGGATCAGCGGGTAGTAGCGGTTGGTCCGCTCCTCCGTCGCCACGTATTCGGTGATCATGAAGCGGCCCTTGCCGCGCACGAAGCCGTCGACATGCATCACCGGCGTGCCGTTCGGCGCCTTGTCGTTGACCGGCCATTGCAGGGAGCCCTCGCGGTCCAGCCGCGCGAAGCTGACGCCAGCGAAGGTCGGCGTCAGCCGGGCGATTTCCGCCATGATGTCGGCGGCGCTGTCATAGGCCATGTCGTAGCCCATGGCCCGGGCGATCCGGCAAACCGTCTCCCATTCGCTCATGCCCGTCGCCTCCGCCATCACCGGGCGCACCCGGTTGATGCGCCGCTCGGCATTGGTGAAGGTGCCGTCCTTTTCCAGGAAGGAGGTGCCGGGCAGGAAGACATGCGCATAGGCCGCCGTCTCGTTCAGGAACAGGTCCTGCACGACGACGCAGTCCATCGCCTCGAGCGCGGCGGTGACGTGCCGCGTGTTCGGGTCGGACTGGGCGATGTCCTCGCCCTGGATGAAGATGCCCCGGAAAGTGCCGTCGATGGCGGCGGCCAGCATGTTGGGAATGCGCATGCCGGGCTCGGCCCCGATCGGCACGCCCCAGGCATCCTCGAACAGCGCCCGCGTGGCCGCGTCGGAGACGTGGCGATAGCCCGACAGCTCGTGCGGGAAGGAGCCCATGTCACAGGCGCCCTGGACGTTGTTCTGGCCGCGCAGCGGGTTCACGCCCACGCCCTCGCGGCCCAGATTGCCGGTCGCCATGGCGAGATTGGCCATGGCCATCACCATGGTCGAGCCCTGGCTGTGCTCGGTGACGCCGAGGCCGTAGTAGATCGCGCCATTGCCGCCGGTGGCGTAGAGCCGGGCGGCGGCGCGCAGGATCGCCGGGTCGACGCCGATGGTCTCGGCCAGCGCCTCCGGCGAATTGCGCGTCTCGGCCACGAAATCCCGCCAGCGGGCGAAATCCCGGTCCTCGCAGCGCGCGGCCACGAAGGCCTCGTCGACCAGGCCCTCGGCGACGATGACATGGGCCAGCGCGTTCATCACCGCGACATTGGTGCCGGGCCTAAGCGGGATGTGGTGCGCCGCCTCGATATGCGGCGTGCGCACCAGGTCGATGCGTCGCGGGTCGACCACGATCAGCTTGGCGCCCTGGCGCAGGCGCCGCTTCATGCGGCTGGCGAAGACCGGGTGCGCGTCGGTCGGGTTGGCGCCGATCAGCAGCACCACGTCGGCCTTCTCCACCGACTTGAAGTTCTGGGTGCCGGCCGAAGTGCCGAAGGTGGTTTTCAGCCCATAGCCGGTCGGCGAATGGCAGACGCGGGCGCAGGTGTCGACATTGTTGTTGGCGAAGGCGGCGCGGACCATCTTCTGCACCACGTAGACCTCCTCGTTGGTGCAGCGCGAGGAGGTGATGCCGCCGATCGCCTGGCCGCCATGCTCCGCCTGGATCGCCTGGAAGCGCCGGGCGACGGTCTCGATCGCCTCGTCCCAGCTCACCGGCCGCCAGGGATCGGTGGTGCGCTCGCGCACCATCGGCGTGGTGACCCGGTCCTTGTGGGTGGCATAGCCCCAGGCGAAGCGGCCCTTGACGCAGGAATGGCCCTCGTTGGCGCCGCCCTCGCGGTCCGGCACCATGCGCACCACCCGATCGCCCTGCAGATGCGCCTCGAAGGAACAGCCCACGCCGCAATAGGCGCAGGTCGTCTTCACCATGCGCTCGGGCGTGCCGTGCTCATGCACCGTCTTCTCGATCAGGGTCGCCGTCGGGCAGGCCTGCACGCAGGCGCCGCAGGACACGCATTCGGAGGAGAAGAAGTCGTCGGCCGTGGTGCCGGCGGAGATCATCGAGGCGAAGCCGCGGCCCTGGACGGTCAGCGCCAGCGTGCCCTGCACCTCGTCGCAGGCGCGCACGCAGCGCGAGCAGACGATGCATTTCGCCGGCTCGAAGGCGAAATAGGGATTGGAGCCGTCGATCGGCTTGGCGCTCCCGGCGTCGAAATGGTTCTCCCCCGCCATGCCGTAGCGCACCTCGCGCAGGCCCACCGCGCCGGCCATGTCCTGCAGCTCGCAATCGCCATTGGCCGCGCAGGTCAGGCAGTCGAGCGGGTGGTCGGAGATGTAGAGCTCCATCACCCCCCGGCGCAGGCGGGAAAGCCGGTCGGTCTGGGTGTGGATCACCATGCCCTCGGCCGCCGGGGTGGTGCACGAGGCGGGCGTGCCCTTCACGCCGTCGATCTCCACCAGGCAGAGCCGGCAGGACCCGAAGGCCTCCAGCATGTCGGTGGCGCAGAGCTTGGGGATCTGGATGCCGGCCTCGCTGGCCGCGCGCAGCACCGAGGTGCCCTTGGGCACGCTGACCTTGTGCCCGTCGACCGTGACGCTGACGGTCTCCGCACTTTCCCGCGCCGGGGTGCCGCGATCGGGTTGCTCAATCATGCCCATGACAGCACCTTCATATGGCTATTCGACCGCCGCGGCGCCAGCCGTATGGCGGGAATCGGCGTGGGAATCGGGGTGGAAGTCTTCCGGAAACAGCCGGATGGCCGAGCGCACCGGCATCGGCGTCAGCCCGCCCATGGCGCAGAGCGAACCGTCGACCATCAGCTCGCAGAGGTCCTCCACCACGGCCAGGTTCCGCTCCACCTCATGGCCGGCGAGGATCTTCTCCACCGTCTCCCGGCCACGCACCGCGCCGACCCGGCAGGGCGTGCACTTGCCGCAACTCTCGATCTCGCAGAACTCGAAGGCGAAGCGCGCCATCCGGCCCATGTCGACCGTGTCGTCGAAGACGGTGATGCCGCCATGGCCCAGCATGGCCTGGTTGGCGGCCAGCGTCTCGTAGTCCATGGCGAGATCGAGCATGCCCGCGTCCACATAGGCGCCCAGCGGCCCGCCGAGCTGGGCCGCGCGGAACGGCCGGCCAGACGCCGTACCACCGCCGAAGCCCTCGATCAGGTCGCGGATCGTGACGCCGAAGGCCTTCTCCACCAGGCCGCCGCGCTTCACATTGCCGGCCAGCTGAAAGGGCTGGGTCCCGCGCGACCGGCCCATGCCATAGGCCTTGTAGGCGTCGGCACCGTTCGCCAGGATCCAGGGCACGGTCGCCAGGGTCAGTACGTTGTTCACCACGGTCGGCCGGCCGAACAGCCCGGCGATGGCCGGGATCGGCGGCTTGGCGCGAACCTGACCGCGCTTGCCCTCCAGGCTTTCCAGCATGGAGGACTCCTCGCCGCAGATATAGGCCCCCGCACCCACCCGGATGTCGATGTCGAAGGCCCGGCCGGTGCCCATGACATCGTCGCCCAGCAGCCCGGCCTCGCGCCACAGCACGATCGCCCGGCCCAGCGTGGCGATGGCGTGGGGGTATTCCGAGCGGATGTAAACATAGCCGCGCGTCGCGCCGCTGGCGATGCCGGCGATCGCCACGCCTTCCAGCAGGGTGAAGGGGTCGCCCTCCATCAGCATGCGGTCGGCGAAGGTGCCGCTGTCGCCCTCATCGGCATTGCAGCAGACATATTTCCGGTCCGCCTCGGCCTTGCGCACGGTCTCCCACTTGATGCCGGCGGGAAAACCGGCACCGCCGCGCCCGCGCAGGCCGGACTCGGTGACGGTGGCGACGATCTCCGCCGGCGCCATCGCCGCCGCCCGCCTGAGGCCGGCCAGTCCGCCCGCCGCCTCGTAGTCGGCGAGGTCGAGCGGATCGACGACGCCGACCCGGGCGAAGGTCAGGCGCTCCTGGTCGCGCAAATAGGCGATCTCCGCCGTCGGCCCCAGGGCCAGCGCGTGCGCCCCGCCGGCGAGGAAGCCGGCGTCGAACAGGCCGGCGACGTCCTCAGCCGCCACCGGACCGTAGGCCAGGCGCCGGCCGTCGACAGCGACCTCGACCAGCGGCTCGAGCCAGAACAGGCCCCGGCTGCCATTGCGCACCAGGCGGATGTCGTCGCCGCGCGCCGCCGCTTGGCCGCGGATCGCCGCCGCCACCTCCTCGGCGCCGACCGACAGCGCGGCGGCGTCGCGGGGGACGAAGACGGTGACGCTCATCGGCCCGGCCCCCCGGTTTCCGCCGCCGCGACGACCGCCTCCAGGCGCGCCGGCGTCAGCCGGCCGACCAGCCGGTCATTGACCAGCGCCGCGGGGCCGAGCGCGCAATTGCCCAGGCAGTAGACGGGCTCGATCGTCACGCCGTCCGCCGCGGTCTCGCCGAGCGCGATGCCGCGCTCCCGGCAGACGGTCTCGATCAGGTCCAGCGCACCCATGGACTGGCAGGCTTCCGCCCGGCACAGCTTGACCACCACCCGGCCGGCGGGTGCCCGGCGGAAGTCGTGGTAGAAGCTGACGACGCCGTGCACCTCCGCCCGGCTCAGATTGAGTGCGTCGGCGATGGCCGGCAGCAGGGCCTCGGGCACGCAGCCGGCCTCGCGCTGCACCGCGTGCAGGATCTCGATCAGATTGGCCGGATCGTCGCCATGGCGCCGGCAGATCGCCGCGACATCCACCGCCGTCGCCGCCGGATCGCCGGGCGCTTCATTGCCTAGTCCGTGGTCGGGCATGTCATGTCCAGAACCGCATCCACCCATGGCCGCAAGGGCAAGGCCGGCCGGCGGTCTTGCCAGGATTTCCGGTATTCTATCACCGCCGGCCTCCGCTTCGAAACCCATCCCCGGCAGCATCCGCCCGCGTCTTGTAGCACGGGCTCGACTTCCGCGCGCGCCGGCCCAAGTCATGCGCCATGACGAAACGCGACATTCCGGCCTTGCCGCGCGGCGGCGCCTGCGTCGTGGTCGGCGCCACCGGCGGCATCGGCCAGGCGCTCGCCGAGGCGGCTTCGGCCTCCGGCGCCTTCGCCCGCGTGCTGCGCCTGTCGCGCGCCGGCGCCCCTGGTGGGCACATTGCCCCCGACATAACTGTCGACATCACCGTCGACATCACCGACGAGGCAAGTGTCAAAGCGGCGGCCGCCTCGGTCGCGGACGTCTGCCGCGTAACGCCGCTTCGCCTGGTGCTCGACGCCACCGGCTTCCTGCACGACAACGCCCACCAGCCGGAGAAATCCTGGCGCGACCTCGATCCGGCCCATCTCGCCAAGGCCTTCTCGGTCAACGCCATCGGCCCGGCCCTGCTGATGAAGCATTTCCTGCCCCTGCTGCCACGTGAGGGCAAGGCGGTCTTCGCCACCCTGTCGGCCAAGGTCGGCTCCATCGCCGACAACCGGCTGGGCGGCTGGTACGCCTACCGGGCGTCGAAGGCGGCGCTCAACCAGCTCGTGCGCACCGCGGCGGTCGAACTGGCGCGCCGCCGCCCGGACGCCATCGCCGTCGCCCTGCACCCCGGCACGGTGGACACGCGCCTCTCCCAGCCCTTCGCCAAGACGGGCCTCGCCGTGCGCCCGCCGGAGGAAGCAGCGGCCCTTCTGCTCGGCGTGGTCGAGCGGCTGACCCCGGCGATGAGCGGCGGCTTCTACGACTATCGGGGCGACCCGCTCCCCTGGTGACGCGCTCAGCGCCCGGCCTCCGCCAGCGCCCGCATGGCCGGCTCCGGGGCGGGGTCGGCACGCTCCAGGTTCTCCAGCAGATGCGCCTCCACGTCGGTCGCCGGCACGTCGTGGACGGAGCCCCGGCCGGCCAGCGCCAGCACCGTGGCGGCGGCCCTGCCGGTGGCGATGCAGGGCCCGATCACCCGCACGCTGGCCAGCGCCGCCGGCTCGGCGTCCAGGCAGCGACCCGCCGCCGCGAGGTTGTCCGCCTCCGCCGCCAGCAGGCTCGACAGCGGCACGTAGTGCATGTGGTCGTCGCCGAAGACCTCCCAGTGCACGCCATCCTGGCGGTGATGCAGTTCGATCGGCCAGGAGCAGCGGGCGACGGCGTCGGGGAAGCGCACCCCCTGGCGGATCTCCTCGACCCGGATGCGCCGCGCGCCCTTGATCGAGCGGGTCTGGCGGATGCCAAGCCCGCCATAGCGCCGCACCGTCGCCTGGCCGAAGAACTCCGGCATGGCGTGCTTCAGCGCCGCCAGTACCCGGTCGGCCTGGGCGTGACCCTCCAGCAGGGACTGGGTGTAGCCGGCCGCGTCCAGCGGCGTGGTCACATGGGTCAGGTTGATCAGCGCCTGGCGTCGTCCGGGCACGGCGAAGGCGAAGCCGTCGCGGCGCACCAGGCCGTGCGCGTCCGCCACCGCCATCACCCGGCCCAGCACCTCGTCCCGATCGACCGCGCCGAGGGCGTCGTCGTCGACGCCGTCCAGCGCCACCATGATCGAGCCGTAGACCGGCGCCGCGGGCTCCGACACCGTCAGACCGGCGCCCCAGGCCAGCGCGGCGTCGCCGGTGGCGTCGACGAAGCCGTCGGCGGTGACGCTGAGCGGGCCGAAGCGGGTGACCGCGTCGAGCCGGGCGATGCGCCGGCCGTCCCTGCGTACCGCCGTGACCACGGCGCCGGCGATCGGCGTGATCGCCTCCTGTCCGTGGATCGCGTCCTCCACCCAGCGCTGCAGCGCCTGGTCGTCATAGATGGTGATCACCGTGTTGCGCGCCGGCCGCCAGCGCTGGGTGCCCGTAGCCTCCATGGCGGCGACGCTCTCCCCGGCGAGGCCATAGGTCACCGGGTAGGGGCGGGGGCCGTTGGAATAGAAGCCGCACAGCGTGCCGACCAGCGAGCCGACCGCCTGGCCGCCCAGCGTCGGCGCCGCCTCCAGCAGCACCACCGTGCGCCCCAGCCTGGCCGCCTCCAGCGCCGCCGAGGTGCCCGCCGCGCCGGAACCCACGACGCAGATATCGGCCTTCAGCTCCTGCGGCGCTGGCTCGCCCTCGCGGCGGTATTCGCGCAGGTCCATCATCAGGGGGCGGCGAAAATCATGAACATTTCTTATCAATCCTTATCATTTTCACCCTGGGCTCCGTCTGATCTAGGACAGTATGCCTAGTGCTCGGCGGGTCCGCAAGCTCACCGCCAGGCCAGCATGCGACGTTCCAGCCAGCCGATGCCCTGGGCGAAGATCAGGCCGAGGATCGACAGCATCACCACGCCGGCCAAGAGTTGGTCGGTCTGGTACAGGTTGCCGGCGGTCAGGATGAAGGCGCCGATGCCGTAGCGCGCGCCGATCATCTCCGCCGCCACCAGCAGGATCAGCGCGATCGAGGTGGTGATGCGGAAGCCGGCCAGGATCGCCGGCAGGGTGCCCGGCAGCACCACCTTCCAGATGATCTTGTAGCCCGGCACGTCGAAGCTCTGGGCCATTCGGATCAGGTTGCGCGGCACCCCGTCGACGCCGGAGAAGGTGGCGATCACGGTCGGGAAGAACACGCCGAAGGCGATGGTCGCCACCTTGGAGCCCTCGCCGATGCCGAACCACAGGATCAGGAGCGGCAGGAGCGCGATCTTCGGGATCGGGAACAGGGCGGAGACCACCGGCACGCCGACCGCCCGGGCGATCGACCAGATGCCGACGGCGAAGCCCAGGACGAGGCCGCACACCGTGCCCAGCGACCAGCCGATCAGCAGCCGGAAGCCGCTGTCGGAGAGGTGGCGCCAGATGTTGCCGGTCTCGAACAGGTAGACGAAGGCGCCGATCACGTCGGACGGCTTGGGCAGGTAGACCGGGCTGACCAGGCCGGTCTGGCCGGCCAGTTCCCAGACCGCGATGATGCACACGAAGGCGAGCCAGCTCGCCCAGCGCTTGGGCTTGGAGATGAAGCCGCCGGCCCGGAAGGGCACGGGCTGCCGCCGGGTCTCCGCCGCATCGCCGCCGGCCTCGGCCCGCCGCGTGTCCAGGGTCTGGTCAGTCATGCAGGACCTCCCGCTCCGCCACCTGCGCCTCCTCCTTGATCAGGCCCCAGAGCTGGTCGTGCAGCCGGGCGAGCTCGAGCTGCGCCTCCGGCGTGCCGCGCTCGGCCTGGGGCATGGCGACGGCGACCTCCTCGCGGATCCGACCGGGCCGGCGCGAGAGTACCACCACCCGGTCGGCCAGGCGCAGCGCCTCCGACAAATTGTGCGTCACCCACACCGCCGTCATGCGCTCGCGCAGCCACAACGCCAGGAAGTCCTCCATCAGCAGCTCGCGGGTCTGGGCGTCGAGCGCGGAGAGCGGTTCGTCCATCAAGAGGATGGCCGGGGAAACGACCAGGGCCCGGGCGATGCCGACGCGCTGGCGCATGCCGCCGGAGAGCTGGCGGGGATAGGCGTGGCGGAATTCGCTCAGGCTGGTGCGCGCCAGCACGTCGTCGACCCGCGCCCGCCGCTCCTCGGCCGACAGCCGGTGGTGCTCCAGCACCAGGGCGATGTTGTTCTCCACGCTGGCCCAGGGCAGCAGCGCGAAGTCCTGGAACACGTAGGTGAACGGGTTGAGCGACTGGGGCGGCATCGCGCCGTCGACGAAGACGCCGCCGGCGCTCGGCTTCAGGATGCCGCCCATGATCGACAGCAGGGTCGACTTGCCGCAGCCCGACGGGCCGATCAGCGAGACGATCTCGCCCTCGCTGACGGTGAGCCGGATGTCGTCGAGCACGTCGAGGGTGCCGTACTGGTGACTGACGCCCTCGATCACGAGATCCACGTCGACGCTCCTTGGAGTTGGGTTTCGGCCGCGGCGGAACCGGCCCCGGCAAGGGGCCGGTCCCTCGCGCGGGCTGTCCTCACTCCGGCAGGTTGAAGTGTCCCTCGATGAAGGTGAGGTCGAGGAAGTCGTCCAGGTTCACGTCGGCGTTCACCAGTCCCTGGCTCTGCCACCACTCGACCTGGTGGTAGAGGTTGCCGACGTCGAGCCGGCCCAGCGGATCGATGAAGGGCAGGCCGTTGGCCACCCGCTCGGCCGGCTGGCCCAGCACCTCTGCCATGATCGCCAGGGTCTCGTCATAGCCCTCGCCCGGCTGCAAATTGCCGTCGGCGTCGCGGTTGGCGAGGAAGGCGTTGTAGTAGTCGGTGGCGCCACGCTGGTAGCCGCGCACGAAGGCCTCGACCATCTCGCGGTTGTTCTCGACATTATCCGGCGAGGTCAGCAGCACGCCGAGCTGCCAGGGCGTGTAGTCCGCCACCCAGCCGATGATGTGGCCGCTGCCCTCCGCCTCCAGCTGGTTGGCGATGTTCACCACCGTCAGGATGGCGTCCACCTGGCCGCCGATCAGCGCGGTGTTCATGTTGCCCAGGCCCTGCAGCGGCACCAGCTCCACCTCCTCCAGGTCGAAGCCCAGCAGGTCGGCCAGCGCGCCCATGGCGTAGTGGAAGGTCGAGCCGACCGTGGTCATGCCGATGGAGTGCCCCGGCAGATCCTCCGGCGAGGTCAGGCCGTTCTCGTAGGCCTCGTTGCCGGCGACATAGGCGACCAGCTGATAGCCCGGCTCCTCGCGGCTCTGCGCGCCGATGATGGTCAGCGCCCCCTGGCCCGCCTGGTTGTAGAAGCCGGCGGTGGCGCCGGTTACCGCGAAATCGGCGTCGCCGGAAACCACGGCCGTCGGCGCGGCCACCGCGGCGTCGACGAAGACCAGCTCCACGTTCAGCCCTTCCTCCTCGAAATAGCCCATCTCGTGGGCGATGAAGATCGGCGAGGAGGAGGTCAGGCGCAGCAGCGCCACGGTGACGTCGGTGTCCTGGGCCAGGGCGCCGCCGCTGACGGTGACGCCGCCGGCGATGGCGAGCGCGGCCGTGGCGGTCGCCAGGGAATGGGGAATGCGCATGGTCGTCTGATCCTCCCGTTGGTCGATTCTTGTGCACCGGAGCCCTCGGCCGCCGGCGGGCGGTGGCGGAGTCCGGTCGCGCCGATAATTGTTCGCCTAACGAACAGTTTGCCGACAGTGGCAGTGCGCCCGCAATACTGTCAACGGCGGGCGGCCCCGGCAACGTCGATTACCGCGACCCCCCTCGATGGTCGAGGTAGTAGGCGCGCTGGTCGTCGATGGAGGACCGGACCAGTGCCTCGAAGACCGCCCGGGCGATGCGCTCAGGCACACCCTCCGCCACCGCCCGCCGGGTGGCGCCCTCGATCACCGCCGCTGCCCGCTGCGGCGCGGCGACCTCGTCGATCGTCGCCTTGAAACGGGCGGCCTCGCGGGTGAACGCCGCCCGCTCGGCCAGCAGGTCGACGAGTGCGCGGTCGATCCGGTCGATCTCGCCACGCAGCTCGCCCAGGCTGGCGCAGCCCTTGCCGCCGCGCGCCACCGGGCGGCCCCAGAGCGGCGGTCCGTCGGGATCGGGCTCGCCGGCCGGTCGTGTGGTCATCGTCCCTGGTCCTCCTTCTGTCCCGCGGCCTCGGTGGCCGGCCGTGACGGAGCCGCCGTTCAGCGCACCGCAACGGACATGCTGCCGATCCGCTCGATCGCGCACTCGATCACGTCGCCCGCCTTCACCGGTCCGACCCCGTCCGGCGTGCCGGTGAACAGCAGGTCGCCCGGATAGAGCGTGTAGACGCTGGAGGCGTATTCGATCAGCTTCGGCAGGTCGTAGACCAGCGACCGCGTGTTCGCCTTCTGACGCTGCCTGCCGTTGACCGCCAGGCGCATCTCCAGCGCCCCCGGATCGCCGATCTCGTCTGCCGTCACCAGCCACGGCCCGGCGACCGAGTAGCTGTCGGCTGATTTCCGGAAGCTCCGGTCCTCCGTGCCGCGCACGGTCATGTCGAGGCCGATGCAATAGCCCGCCACATGCTCCAGCGCCCGCTCGCGCGGCACGTTGCGCGCCGTGCGCCCGATCACCGCCACCAGTTCGATCTCGTGGTCGTTGCGCCGGTCGGGAAAGGCGATGGTCACGCCCTCGGCGGGGCCGACCAGCGAACTCGCCGCTTTCAGGAACAGCCCGGCCTTGGAGATGTGCGAGATGATGTGGGCGTGGGCGATGTCGGAGCCCACCAGATCGAGATCGATATGCGACTGGTAGTTGATCGGCGCGGCGACGATCTTGCCCGGATTGGCCACCGGCGCCTTGAGACGCAGCGACGAGAGCGGTGCAGGCGTCGCCGCCGCCGCCAGCCGCTCGATCTCCGGGCGCAGGTCCGGCAGGGCGGCGATCAGCGCGTCGCCCGGCGGATAGGGATATCGGGCGGCGGGCAGGGCATCCAGGATCTCGCTGACATCGGCCACCGCGTCGTCCAGGACCACGCCGATGCGGTCCCGGCCGCGGCGGTCATCGTCGAACCGGCACAATCTCACGAACTTGCTCTCCCACAGTCGCGCTTCCACCGACGCTCTCCCACCGGCGCTCTCCACCACCGGCGCGCTTCCGCCCGCGCCGCGGCAGTGTCCCGTCGGTGGCGTCACGTTAGCGGCGGCGCGCATGCTTGCCCACCCATGGATTGGCCGGCTGGCCGGTCAGGTTCGGTGCCGGCGTCGGTCCGGTTCGTCGTGGACCGGACGGAACTTTCGCGCCGGTGCTGCGTTCCAGCAGCTGCGTTCCAGCAGTCGACAGAGCTTGTGCGGATCTTTTTCAAGGTTGGTGACGACGCACGGCATTCCGGCCAGGCACCAGATCCCTGGCACCAGATCCCTGACACCGGATCGCCATAATATCGCCCAAACAAATCGTGGGCGCAGCGTTGAAATCTACCTGCGAATCATCAAGTGGACGAAATAGTGCTGTCGCGAATCCGGATGACTATCCGGTTCGTTTACTTGAGAAAATGAAGGAGCAAGACAATGATCAGCAAGCGCATCACCCTGCCGGCCATCCTTGTCGCCACGGCGGCACTGGCGGCCTGTGGCAACACGCCGGGGGACCGCGCGATTTCCGGTGGCGGCATCGGCGCCGGTGCCGGTGCGGCCGGCGCGGCGATCACCGGGGCTGACCCCCTGACCGGCGCCATCATCGGCGGTGCCGCGGGCGCGGCCACCGGTGCCCTGACCGACGAAGACGATATCGACCTTGGTGATCCGTTCTGGGAGTAACATCTTAAGCGGTGAGCCGAACCGTTCCATCACTCAACGGTTCCATAACTCACGGTTACATCACTCACGGGGGATAAGACCATGGCGGCGAGTAACGCCAACAAGGATCCGGCGGATCTCGACCAGATCCGCGCCGACCTCGACGCGCTGCGCAAGGACGTGAAGTCGCTCGTCGATCATATCGGCGAGGCGTCGAGTGAGGGCGCGAAAAGCGCGCGCAAGGCGGCGAAGGACGGGATCGAGCAGGCGGGTTCACGTATCGAGGAAGCCTACGAGTCCGGCCGCGACACCTTGCGGACGGAACTCAACCGCAACCCCCTGCTCGTCGTCGGCGGCTCGTTCCTCGTCGGGCTTCTGATCGGACGCACCCTGTTCCGCTGAGGGCCGGGCACATGTCCGAAGGGTCTTCCCCTGTCGGCGATGCCTTGGAACAGGTCGCCGCCGACATCGGGAGCTGGGCCGGCGCGGAAATCGCCTCGGTCCAGGCCTCCGTAGAGCGCAAGGCGTCCGTCGCGGTTCTCAGCGCCATCGCCGGCACCCTCGCGGTCGCCGGCCTCGTCCTGATCATGGTCGGTGGCTATGTCAGCCTGGCGGCGATCTGGCCGGCCTGGACCGCCGGCCTGTTCATGGGCGGCGCCATGGTGCTGATCGGCGTGGTCATCTGGGCGATCGGCCATTTGTTCGTCGGCCGCCACCAGAAGCGCCTCGCCCGGCAGCGCGCCAAGCTCGCCCAGCGCCTGGTCAGGAGCGACCTCACCCAGATCGGCGCGGTGCTCGGCGCGCTGAAGGACGAACGCATCGCCATCGCCGCCGCTGCGGCGCTGCTGGCCGGTCTCGCCGCCGGGCGCAGGTCGCGTTGAGGCGCTGGGCTGTGCCGCACGGCTGGCATGTGCCGCCCGGCGCCGCTGCTGCCTTGTGCGCGCCGCCGCGATGACCTAACCCGTTACCCTCCGGGAGAAGCCAATCGGAGGGGACGCACTGCCCATGGTCGCCTATCGCTCGCGCACCACCACCCATGGCCGGAACATGGCCGGCGCCCGCGCGCTGTGGCGCGCCACCGGCATGAAGGACGGCGACTTCGACAAGCCGATCATCGCCGTCGTCAACTCCTTCACCCAGTTCGTGCCGGGCCATGTCCACCTGAAGGATCTCGGCCAGCTGGTCGCCCGCGAGATCGAGGCGGCCGGCGGCGTCGCCAAGGAATTCAACACCATCGCGGTCGATGACGGCATCGCCATGGGGCATGACGGCATGCTCTATTCGCTGCCCTCGCGCGAGATCATCGCCGACAGCGTCGAATACATGGTCAACGCGCATTGCGCTGACGCCATGGTCTGCATCTCCAATTGCGACAAGATCACGCCCGGCATGCTGATGGCGACGATGCGCCTCGACATCCCCACGATCTTCGTCTCCGGCGGCCCGATGGAGGCCGGCAAGGTCAAGCTGGGCGAGCTGGAGCGCGCCGTCGACCTGGTCGACGCCATGGTCGAGGCGGCCAATCCCCAGCGCAGCGAGGAGGAAGTCGCGGCCTTCGAGCGCAGCGCGTGTCCCACCTGCGGCTCGTGCTCGGGCATGTTCACCGCCAATTCCATGAACTGCCTGACCGAGGCGCTGGGTCTGGCCCTGCCCGGCAACGGCACGCTGCTGGCCACCCATGCCGATCGCGAGGCGCTGTTCCGCGAGGCCGGCCGGCGCATCGTCGAGATCACGCGCCTGGCCTACGAGAACGACGAGAAGCGGCTCACGCCCCGCGGCATCGCCACCATGGCCGCCTTCGAGAACGCGATGACGCTGGACATCGCCATGGGCGGGTCGACCAACACCATCCTGCACCTGCTCGCCGCCGCCAGCGAGGCGGAGGTCCCCTTCACCATGACCGATATCGACCGGCTCTCGCGCCAGGTGCCGTGCCTGTGCAAGGTGGCGCCCTCGGTGCCGGACGTGCATGTCGAGGACGTGCACCGCGCCGGCGGCATCATGGGCATTCTCGGCCGGCTCGACGCCGCCGGGCTGATCGACCGGACCGCCGGCACCGTGCATGCCGACACAATGGGCGAGGCGATCGACCATTGGGACGTCTCCCGTAACGATGGGGAGGCCATCGCGACCTTCTACCGCGCCGCGCCGGGCGGCGTGCCCACCCAGACGGCATTCTCCCAGTCGCGCCGCTACACGGACCTCGACACCGACCGCGCCGCCGGCGTGGTGCGCGACGTCGACCACGCCTTCTCGCGCGAAGGCGGCCTCGCCGTGCTCCAAGGCAACATCGCGCTGGAGGGCTGCGTGGTGAAGACCGCCGGGGTGGACGCCTCGATCCTGACATTCGCCGGTCCGGCGCGCATCTGCGAGAGCCAGGACGAGGCGGTGGCGCGCATCCTCGGGGGCGAGATCGCCGCCGGCGACGTCGTCATCATCCGCTACGAGGGCCCGCGCGGCGGCCCCGGCATGCAGGAGATGCTCTACCCCACCAGCTATCTGAAATCGATGGGCCTGGGCAAGGCCTGCGCGCTGGTCACCGACGGCCGCTTCTCCGGCGGCACATCGGGCCTGTCGATCGGACACGTCTCGCCGGAGGCGGCGGAGGGCGGCGCCATCGGCCTGATCGAGGAGGACGACATCGTCGAGATCGACATCCCGAAGCGCACGATCACCCTCGCCGTCGACGAGGCGACGCTCGCCGCCCGGCGCCAGGCGATGGACGCCACGGGCTGGAAGCCGGCCCGGCCCCGCCGCCGCCAGGTCAGCCGCGCGCTCAAGGCCTATGCCGCCCTGGTCTCCAACGCCGCCCACGGCGCCGTGCGCCTGGATCCCGACGAGATCGGCCGCGCCTGAGGGGGCGCTCGGCTGGAACGACGACGGGGCTTGTTTAGAATCAAAAATCCTCCCCGTCGTTCCGCACGCAGGCGACAGCCGCAGATGCGGAACCCCGCGCCCGTCTTCACCGCCGGTGACGTCACATTTGTCTTGTCTTCTGAGAGGGTTTCTCCATATTCTCTCAGGAGAGAGATGATGACCATGCCCGACTCGACACCATTGCCGTATGCGTCGCCGTCCGATGCCGCCGGCGTCGTGTCGAAAGCCGTCGTGCGGGCAGCCGATCGGCTGGATCTCGGGGCTGTGGCACTGGCCCGTGTTCTCGGCCTGTCCCCGGCGACCGTGTACCGCCTGCGCAAGGGCCAGTTCGCCCTGGAGTGGGCCAGCAAGCCGTTCGAACTCGCCCTGCTTCTGATCCGGCTCTACCGCTCGCTCGACGCCATCGCCGGCGGCGACCGGACGGTGGCGCGCCGCTGGCTCAAGGCGGAGAACACCGCGCTGGGCGCCCGTCCAGCCGATCTCGTCACCAGCGTCGCCGGCCTCGTCAATGTCATCGCCTATCTGGACGCCCGCCGCGCTGTCCTCTGAGACCCGGCCCTTCCAGGGCGAGATCTGGCGCCTGGTGGAGGCCCAGCACCGTGTCTCGACCATGGGCCTGGTCGATGACCTGGTCGAACAGGACCTGCTGGAACGACTGCTGGAAGAGACGAAGCCACCGGTCCCGCCGGAGTGTCGCCATCTCGACTATCTCCTGGCCGCACCATTCCGCTATGGCCGCTATCCGGACGATTCGCGTTTCCGGCGGCGCGGCGGCAGCGCGGGTGTGTTCTATGGCGCCCCGTCGGTGCGAACCGCCGTCGCCGAACTCTCCTTCTACCGCGTCCTGTTCTTCGCCGAGAGCCCGGAGACACCCTTTCCCGACAGTGCCACCGAGTTCACCGCCTTCACCGCCGCCATCGCGACGGATCGTGCCATCGATCTGACCCGGCCACCCTTCGACGCGGACCAGGCCCGTTGGGGTCACCCGGTCGACTACGGGCCGTGCCTTGCCCTCGCCGATGCCGCCCGGCAGGCGGCTGTCGAAGCGATCGGCTATCGCTCGGTGCGCGATCCGGCCGGCGGCGACAATCTCGCGGTACTGACCTGCGCCGCCTTCGCCCGACCTTCCCCGGTCCGCCGCCAGACCTGGCGGCTGCTGGTCGCCGCCAGCGGCGTTCGCGCGATCGCGGAGTTTCCGCCCGATCGCTGCGCCTTCGCGCCCGAGGATTTCGCGAGCGATCCAAGGCTGGCCGGCATGGCGTGGCGACGTGTGTCCGGGGACTGACCGGGTCAGCCGGCGCCGTCCACCTCGGCTCGATGTGACGGCGGAAAGTGAAACCTTTCCGCGTCGGCGCGTTGATGAGGTTTTGTGCTCTTCGATGCCGTGGGAACAAGACCACAGAACCTCCCTCGCCCGCGCGCGTCGACCGGAGGTTTGCCCGACCGACACACGCGCCGGACCCATGACCCAGACCCGCCGCTTCGGCCGCTACACGGTCGAGATTTCCAAGCCCGACAAGCCGCTCTTCCCCGTGGCCGGCGTCACCAGGGCCGATCTCGTCCACTGCCACGTCGGCCACGCCGATCTCGTCCTGACGCACCTACGTGATCGGCCCTGACCCTGAAGCGCAGCCCCGCCGGCGTGGCGGACGACTGCTTCTACCAGCACCACCACCAGGACCATTTTCCCGGACTGGCTGGCCGCGGTTTCCTGCCGGCCAAGGACGGGGCGATCGATCATGTCGCCTTCACCCGCGCCACCGCCCGGCTGGTCGAGGCTCCGGCGCTCGCTCACGCTCGGCCGGAACGACATCTGGGGCGGGGACAGATAAAATCCCTGTCTCTGGCGGCTGGATCATCCGGTCGACACTTGTCATAATGCCGCCGCGATCCGAGGTGGATGAGGGTGAGGGGATGCGAATTCGGTGGGGGCTCGCGCCGGTGGCCGGCGCTGTCGCGGTCGTCCTGGCGCTGGGCGCGGGGGCCGTGGCGCAGCTGGTACCGGAACCGGCGGCCGAGGAGCGGCCGGAGCTGCAAGGCTTGGCCGCGACCCTGTCGGCGGACTACTGCGACAGTCTGGGCGAGCTGGACGGCGCCGAGCGCGCGGCGCTCCATGACCGGCTCGAGGCCGAACTGCTGCAGGCCAGGGCGCGCGAACTGGCGAGCACGCTGAACGCGGTTCACGCGCTTTTCGAGTATGTCGACGCTGCCGTCGAGGGGGCGGCCGTCGCGGGCGAGACCGAGGTTCTCGGCGCGCCGCTCGAGTTGATCCTGAGCGGCGTCGTCTCGACGCACCATCGTTTTGACGATGTCGGCGGCTACCCGGCCCTGTCCGGGATGCTCGATCGCCTGCGCGGCACCGGCGGCGGGGCTGTCGACGACGCCCTGCTGGCGGAGGGCGAGGCCTATGCAGGGCAGTTGCGCGAGATCTTCTCCGCCGAGTATCCCGTCGCCCTCGGCCTGGCGCAGCAGGGTGGCGGCGACCGCGAGCGGCTGATCGGTCTGATCAGCGAGCCGGGCGAGGGCAAGGGGCTCGATCTCGACATCTTCCGGGAAACCGTGGTCGAACGGATGATCAGCCTGCACGCGCTGACCCGCGAACGCGCCGTCCTCGATGCCGCGATGGCAGGCTTCGCCGACTGCTACCAGGCCGCGGCCGATCAACCCACTCTGGCCGCCGGCGGCCTTGATCGGTGCCGCGACAGCCTGGCGAGCGCCGCCGGCGTGCTGCGGCCCGTCGAGCTCAGCATCGTCGTGGAGATCCCCGGCCTCGACTGCCGGGAGCGGCCCTGCCTGTCGGGCTGGACCGTCGACGCCGCGGTGCTCGACGACCAGTGCGTGCGCGGCCAGGTGATCAACCGCTATGGCGATGTCGGCGCGGTGGGCAACGAATTCGCCTTCTACGGCCTGCTCGGCGCGGAGGATCGGCTGGACGCGCGCATCGTCATCCCCAACGGGCCGCGCGACCGCTTCTGGCGCATGGAAGCGCCGCTCGAACTTCACCTCGCCGGCCCGCTGCCCGAAGCCGGCGGCGGCCAGGGGACGATCGGCCCGCCGCCCGACATGCCGCCCGACTGGGCGGCCACCTTCTCAGGCGTCACCGGAACCTGGGCCATGGAATAGGGCGCGGCTGCGAAACCATTTGCCGTCGGAGCGCGTTGACAAGGTCGACCCCTCACCCGCGATGGCCCGAGCCATGACCCAGTCCCGCCGTTTCGGCCGCTACACCGTCGAGCTCTCGAAGCCCGACAAGCTTCTGTTCGCCGAGGCCGGCATCACCAAGGCCGATCTCGTCGACTACCATGTCGGCCATGCCGATCTCATCCTGACCCATCTGGGGGGCCGGGCCCTGACCCTGAAGCGCTGTCCCGAAGGTGTGGCAGGCGACTGCTTCTACCAGCAGCACCACCAGGACCACTTCCCCGACTGGCTGGCGCCCGTGTCCCTGCCGGCGCGGGACGGCAGCATCGCGCACATCGTGGTCAGGCGCGCCGCCGACCTCGCCTACCTGGTCAACCAGGGCGCCATCGAGTTCCACGCCTGGCTCTCCCGGGTCGGGCGGCCGGACGGCGCCGACCTGATGATCTTCGATCTCGACCCGCCCGATGGCGACTTCGCGCCGGTGCGCCGGGCCGCACTCGCCCTGCGCGACCTGTTCGGCCGCATCGGCGTCGCGTGCTACGTCAAGCTTACCGGCTCGCGCGGGCTGCATGTCGTGCTGCCGCTCGACGGCAAGGCCGATTTCGACGACATGCGCGCGCTGGCGCGCCGCATCGCCGACCGGCTGGCGGCCGAGCATCCGGACAGCCTGACCGTCGAGCAGCGCAAGGCCAAGCGCGGCGGACGGCTCTATCTCGACGTCATGCGCAACGCCTACGGCCAGACCGCCGTCGCGCCCTATTCGCCGCGCGCGGTGCCGGAGGCCTCGGTGGCCGCGCCGCTGACCTGGGCGGAGGTCGAGGAGGGCCGCGTCGGACCGCGCGACATCACCGTCGGGACGCTCGGCCGCTGGCTCGACCGGCGCGGCGACCCCTGGTCGGGCATGCGCCGCCACGCCCGCTCCCTCGACGGCCTCGTCCGCGCCTTCGCGAGCCGCCGGAAGGGATAGCGCGGCTGATCGATGGCCGCGCTAGTCCGGGCCGTCGCGCCCAAACGCCGCGAGCAGGGCCCGGCCGCGCGGCGACAGCCGGTAGCCGGTCTCCAGGCTCTCGGTCAGTCCGAGTTCCTTCAGCCGCCGGACGCGCCGCTTCAGCGGATCGCGCGTCATGCCGAGGCGCGCCGCCATATCGCGCGCCGGCAGGCCCGCTTCGGCGTCGATCAGGCGCAGCACCGCCCCGGTCCATGGCCCGTCGGGGCCGCGCCGGTCGATCGCGTCCAGCCGCCGGCGCAGCGCTGCCAGTTCCGCCGCCCCGGGCACGGTTTCGCGCAACGCCAGTCGCGGATCGTCGCCGGCCCGGCGGAAGGCGACGCGGTAGAGCTGTCGCCCGTCGGCATCGCC
>JAVKFF010000106.1:0-11881 GCA_040226215.1 Azospirillaceae bacterium | reverse complement strand
GCGCTTATCGTCCTCGGCGCCGGGCTCGGCTTCCTCGAGGCAGCCGGAAACCTCTTCTTCTAGGAGGATCAAGGTGACACTGACCCGCACTACCCGGCGTCTGGTCACGCTCAATGCCGCGGCTGTCGTCGATGGCCTGGGCGAATTGCTGCCGGCCGGGGTCCATGAGGTCGAGACCGACGAGGAACTCCTGCAAGGGCTCTCGTTCACCGCCTACCGGCGCGTTCGCTCCTATATCCGCCTGGCGGGCGAGGCCGGCGAAAGCCGGGTGCTGGTGATGAACCCTGCCGCGCTGGACGCGGCCTTGGACCGCGACCTTGCGATGACGGCGGCGCCCGGCGGCGAGGGCCGTTTCCGACCGCATGGACTCATCGGCCCGGAATGAGTTGCCCGGCTTTTCCACGATCCAGAACCCCTCGTCCGCGCCGGGGGGCTGGACGATTCAGGCCCGGTCCAGCGGTCGTTCCGCGGCCCGCGCCTGTCCACCAGACACCCATCGGAGAATGACCAATGGTCGACACAGCTGACGCGCATCCTTTCCTGGGACGCGACGGGCCGGCGGACAGCGACAGGTCCCCGGCCGACGATGCAACGACGACCCGGCTCTGCCTGCGGTGCCGAAACAGCTTCGCCAGTACCTGGGCCGGCGAACGCATCTGCTCGCGCTGCAAGGGCACGTCGGCCTGGCGCATGGGGACGCCGCCGCATTCCCATCCCGTCAACCGGCGCGGCTAGATCGGTGGATTGGCGGCGGGCGGCGAGCGACGTCGATCGAGCCCGCTTAACCCCGCGATGGGACCGGCTGGCGCCTGCGACGCTGTGCCGCCTGATCATCGAGCGGCTCTACGCCATGGCCGGCCGGCTCAACGACCGCGGCCAGTCGATCTGTTACGGCACGGTCGGCGGCGCCGTCGTGACCGGCAACGATCGCCGGGCGTGGCAGGCCGGCGAGCGCTTCGGCTTCGAGACGCCGGTCCGCACGCGCTGACGCCCGTCTGCCGGCGAGAAGCGTCCCGGCGGGCCTGCCGCCGGCATCGGGACGCGGAACCAATAGTCACCCCATTCGTTGGCCATTCGTCGCCCAGGCGGCCGGAAACCCCGGTCTCGAAGGGAGGGGAACGATCATGCGCCTGCCCAACGGCGATCTCAGTCGCAATCTGCACAACCGGGCAAGATTTGCCCATGCCGGTCAGGAGATCTTCCTGGAGGGGGATCGCTGCGACCGGGTGATCTGGGTGCTGGAGGGCTGGCTTGGCCTCAGCAAGAGGCTCCGCGATGGGCGCAACCAGTTCGTCGATATCCTGCTGCCGGTCGACGTGGTCGCCGGTGGCGATGCGGGCGGCATGGCCTCGATCGGCGTAACCGCCCTGACCGACACCGTCATCGCCTCTCTGTCGGCGGCCGAACTGGCCGAAGCGTGGCGCCGCGACGGCGACGTGCCGCCGCTGCTCGACCGGCTGTCGGCGGCGGCGAGCGCGCGGCAGGCCGAGCGCATGCTGTGGCTCGGCAAAGGCACCGCTTATGAGCGGGTCGCCCACACCCTGCTCGAGCTCTATGTGCGTTTGGAGGCGATCGGCGGGGCCCGCGATGGCGGCTTCGACCTGCCGCTGACCCAGACCCAGATCGGCGACCTGACGGGCATGTCCACGGTGCATGTCTGCCGCACGCTGCAGCGCCTGGTGCGGGACGGCGTCATCGCGGCCGGGCAGCGGCGGATCGAGGTCGGCAACCCGAGGGCGCTCGCCGAGAGCTGCCTGATCGATCTCGACCGCTTCCGCCGGCAGATCGCGCCGCCGCTGCTTCATTGATCACACTTCGGGGCGGCGGGCGTCCATGCCCCAAAGACGGCACCGGATCGTTGAACGGCCCTAGTCTTCGAGAACGAAGGTGATGAGCATGTGCACGTTGTACTCGGCGATGCGGTCGTTATCGATCACCACCTTCTGCTCCTTGATCCAGGCGGCTTTCAGGTTGCGCAGCGTCTTGGACGCCCGCGCGATGCCCTGGTTGATGGCGTCCTCGAAGCTTTTCGTCGAGGTGGAGGAGATTTCCGTCGTTCTGGCGACAGACATGGTGTGACCTCGCATTTCCCTGGTCGGTTTGCACAGGCAGGCTGCGGGGCCGCCCTTCGAAGGATCGCCTCGATCGACGGGTCTCGATCGACGGGGCGGCCTCTGCAGCCCTGCTTCGGCCAATAATCGCACGCCCGCAGCGGCCGCCGCGTTATCCCAGGTTAACGCGCCGGCGGTTTCGACGGCGCGTTCCGGCTGCTCGCCGGGGCGCCGATCCCGATCGTGAATGGAACCCACACCGCGTCAGACCGTTGGCGGGGCAGGTGACGGCGGGGCGGTCTTCCCGGCTCGACCGTCGCCGCGGCGCGTCTCGAACCACGGAATCCGACCCTCATGGCCGACAGTCCAGACCGCAAACCGCTCGTCGTCATCACCGGCGCGGCCGGCGCCATCGGCACCGCCATCGCCCGGGCGCTCGGCCATGCCTACACGGTGGTCGGCCTCGACATCGCCACCCAGGGGGCGGTCTGCCCGTGCTACGAGGTCGACCTGACCTCGGCCGATTCGATCGAGCTGGCGCTGCGCAAGCTGGGCGAGGAATACGGCGACGAGATCGCCTCGGTGATCCACCTCGCCGCCTATTTCGACTTCACCGGCGAGGAGCACCCGCTCTACGAGAAGCTGAACGTGGCGGGCAGCCGAAAGCTGCTGGACGCGCTGCAAGCCTTCACGGTGGGGCAGTTCGTCTACTCCGGCACCATGCTGGTGCACCGGCCGGCCGAACCGGGCGGGCGTATCGACGAGGACGCGCCGATCGAGCCGAAATGGGCCTATCCCATCTCCAAGGCGCGCGCCGAGGCGGCGATCCGCGAGAACCGGGGCGACATCCCCGCCGTGCTGCTGCACCTGGCGGGTCTCTACGACGACAGGACCGCGGTGCCGACGCTGTCCCACCAGATCGCCCGCGTCTACGAGCGTGACCTGAAAAGCCATGTCTATGCCGGCGATCTGCGCGCGGGCCAGTCGTTGATCCATGTCGACGACCTGGTCGACGCCGTGCGGCGCACCGTCGAGCGGCGCGGCGACCTGCCGGAGGAAACGACGATCCTGGTCGGCGAACCCGACCCGCCGTCCTATGCGGACCTGCAGGCGCGCATCGGCCGGCTGATCCACGGCGATGAGGACTGGACCACGCTGACCGTGCCGGAAAGCGTTGCCAGGCTCGGCGCCTGGCTGGAGACGGAAGGCGAACCGCTGATCCCCGACGCTATCGACCAGGGGGAGAAGCCGTTCATCCGCCCCTTCATGGTGGAGATGGCCAGCGACCACTACGCGCTGGACATCAGCCGCGCCCGCGACCACATCGGCTGGGCGCCGCGACACAATATCCGCGATCACCTGCCCGAACTGGTGGCGGCGTTGAAGCGCGATCCCGCCGGCTGGTACGCCGCCAACGGCATCACGCCGCCGGACTGGCTCAGCAACGCCGCTGAGAAGACCGACGCCCCCGCCGGGCCGGAGCGGCTGCGCCACAACCATCGGCGGGACTACCTGCGCACCCACCGGATGACGTTGTGGGGCGGCTTCCTCAACATGGCGGTCGGCGCCTGGCTGATCGCCGCACCGACGACGATGGCCTACCAGTCCACGGCGATGGCGGTCAGCGATCTGGTCGCGGGCGCGCTGCTGCTGGCGCTGGGTTTCGTCTCGCTGTCCGCCGCCCATGGCTGGGCGCGCTGGGCGGCGGCGGCGGTCGGCGTCTGGCTGATGTTCGCCCCGCTCGCCTTCTGGGTACCGACGGCGGCGGCCTACGCCAACGGCACGCTGGCGGGGGCGCTGGCGATCGGCTTCGCCGTGCTGATCCCGCCGACGCCGGGCGTCGACCCGGTCGCCGCCCGCACTGGCCCGACCATCCCGCCGGGCTGGGAGTTCACGCCGTCGAGCTGGTTCCAGCGCCTGCCGATCATCATCCTGGCAGTGGTCGGCCTGCTGATCTCGCGCCACATGGCGGCCTACCAGCTGGGCCATGTCGAGACCGCCTGGGAACCGTTGTTCGCCGGCACGAGGCCCGGCCTGAACGGCACCGAGGACATCGTCACCTCGACCGTTTCGGAGGCCTGGCCGGTGCCCGATGCCGGCCTCGGCGCGATGACCTACATGCTGGAGTTCCTGACCGGCGTTATCGGCTCCTCCCGCCGCTGGCGCACCATGCCCTGGCTGGTCATGCTGTTCGGGCTGATGATCGTGCCGCTGGGTGCGGTCTCCATCACCTTCATCATCATCCAGCCCATCGTCATCGGCACCTGGTGCACGCTGTGCCTGATCGCGGCGGCGGCCATGCTGATCCAGATCCCCTATTCGCTGGACGAGCTGGTGGCGACCACCCAGTTTCTGATCCGCCGCAAGAAGGCCGGCCGGCCGCTGCTGCGCGTCTTTTTCACCGGCGATACCGATGATGGCGACTGGAAGCCGGTCCACGACGATTTCCGCCAGCCGCCGGGACGGGTGGTGGGCCAGATGCTGAGCGGCGGCGTCGGCGTCCCCTGGAACCTGGCGCTCTGCGTGGCGATCGGCGTCTGGCTGATGTTCACGCGGCTGACGCTGGGGGCCGATGGCGGCCTCGCCGATGCCGAGCACCTGATCGGCGCGCTGGTCATCACCGTGACGGTGACCGCCTTCGCCGAGGTGGCGCGGCCGCTGCGTCTGCTGAATGCCGGCTTCGGCGTCGCCCTGATCGTGGTGGCGCTGGTCCACGCCGCCGGATCGCTGCTGCTGGCCGCCGACATCGCCTGCGGTCTGGCGCTGATCGTGCTCTCGATCCGGCGCGGGGAGATCACCACGCCTTACGGCGGATGGAACAAAGGCCTGTTCTGAGCGTTTCCAGGGCCATGAGACGTCATGGCCCGGATCGCCCGTCAGGAGGGGACCGCGCGGGCCGACAGGCAATGCCGGAGAACCCATGCCCCGCGAGCCCATCGAGATCGATCTCGAGCTCAACCACCTCTCGATCCTCGACCAAGAGGGCACGGTCGACGAGGCGCTGATGCCCGAGATCCCGGACGAGCTGCTGCGCCGGGGCTTCCGCACCATGCTGCTCGCCCGCCGCTTCGACGAGCGGCGGCTGACGCTACAGCGCTCCGGCCAGATCGGCACCTTCGCCCCGGTGAACGGCCAGGAGGCGGCCCAGATCGGCACCATCGGTGCGCTGCGCCCGTCGGACTGGTTCGTGCCCTCCTACCGGGAGACCGCGGCCAATCTCTGGCGCGGCACCGATCCGGCGGACATGCTGGTCTTCGACGCCGGCTACAACGAAGGCGTGAACCTGCCGGAGGAGGCACGCGACCTGCCCAACGCCGTGCCGGTGGGCACGCAGATGCTGCAGGCCGTCGGTATCGCCCATGCGGCCCGCCTGCGGGGGAGCGACGATGTCGCCATGACCTTCTTCGGCGACGGCGCCACCTCGCAGGGCGATTTCCACGAGGCGCTGAACTTCGCAGCCGTCTTCGACTGCCCGGTGGTCTTCGTGTGCCAGAACAACCAGTACGCCATCTCCGTGCCGCGCAGCCGGCAGACGGCGTCGAGGACGCTGGCGCAGAAGGCGATCGCCTATGGCCTGCCGGCGCTGCAGGTCGATGGCAACGACCTGTTCGCCTGCCACGTGGCAGCCAGCGAGGCCGTGGCGCGGGCGCGCCGGGACGGCCGGGCGACCCTGATCGAATGCGTCACCTACCGGCTGGAAATGCACACCACCGCCGATGACCCCACGCGCTACCGCGAGGACGACGAGGTCGAGCGCTGGCTCGAGCGCGACCCGCTGAAGCGTCTGGCGACCTACCTCGCCGATCGCGGCGTCCTCGACAAGGACGGCCGCGAGGCGATGGAAGACGAGATCGAGGAGATCATCGACGACGCCTGGGAGCGGGCGCAGGCCCGCATCGCCGAACTGGACTCCGTCGGGCCGATCTTCGAACACATCCACGCCGAGCCGACCCCCGAACTCGTCCGCCAGCGCGAGCGCTGGCTGGACGATGCCGATCGAGGAGGTGGCGACCATGGCTGAACTGACGATGGTCGAGGCGATCAACCAGGCCCTTCACGAGGCCATGGAGGCCGACGAGGCGGTCATGGTGCTGGGCGAGGATGTCGGCGTCGACGGTGGCATCTTCCGCGCCACCCAGGGGCTGATCGAGGCCTTCGGGGAAGAGCGCGTGGTCGACACGCCGCTGGCGGAGTCCGGCATTCTGGGCTTCTCCATCGGCCTGGCGCTCAACGGCATGAAGCCGGTACCGGAGATGCAGTTTTCCGGCTTCTCCTATCTCGGCTTTCACCAGCTGGAGTCGCACGCCTCGAGGATGCGCTGGCGCACCCAGGGACGCTTCGGCGTGCCCATGGTGGTCCGCATGCCCTATGGCGCCGGCGTGCGGGCGCTGGAGCACCATTCGGAAAGCCGCGAGGTCTTCTACGCCCACATGCCGGGCCTCAAGATCGTGGTGCCGTCGACCCCGGCCAATGCCCGTGCCCTCCTGCACGCGGCGATCGCCGACCCGGACCCGGTCGTCTTCTTCGAGCCCAAGGCGAGCTACCGTGCCTTTCGCGAGGAGGTGCCCGACGCGGTCGAGGAGATCGAGATCGGCCGGGCGCGGACCGCGCGGGAAGGCGACGACCTGACCGTCATCGCCTTCGGCGCCATGCTGCCGGTCGCGCTGGAGGCGGCGGAGACGCTGTCGGGCGAGGACGGCCGCGAGGCCGAGGTGATCGACCTGCTCTCGCTCTCCCCGCTGGACCACGGGACGGTGACGCGGTCGGTGGCGCGCACCGGGCGCTGCGTCGTCGTCCATGAGGCGCCGATGAGCTACGGCCCGGCCGGCGAGATCTGCGCGCGCATCAATGAGCACGCCTTCCTCACGCTGGAGGCGCCGGTCGCCCGCGTCACCGGACCCGACATCCATGTCCCGTTCTTCGCGCGCGAAGAGCACTTCCTGCCCGACGCCGCGCGCGTCCTTGCCGCCTGCCGCGAGACGCTGGCGTTCTGAAACCCGACCGAGACGGACCTGATAATGGCCTATTCGTTCAAGCTCCAGGACCCCGGCGAGGGCATTCACGAGGCGGAGATCCTCGAACTGCTGGTGTCGCCCGGCGACGCGATCGCGGCGGGGGACAACGTGCTGGTGGCGGAGACCGACAAGGCGGCAATCGAGATTCCCTCGCCGGTCGCCGGCACCGTTGAGGAGATAAAGGTGGCCGAGGGCGACATCGTCTCCGTCGGCGAGGTGCTGATGCTGATCGACCGCGGCGAGGCCGGCGACGACGAGGATAACGCGCCTCGGGAGGACGCGGCAGGCGAGGAGACCGACGATGCGGATGACGAAGCGGTGGACGAGGAAGATGCGGCTGCTGCGGATGCTCGCACGGCGAAGCCGACGGCCGGAGACGCAAAAGCGGGAGGGGAGCGGGCGGATACCGACGACCGGTCCGGCCCAACCCGCAAGGACGTTGCCGCTGAGGACGAGCCCGGAAAGGCCGAGCCGAGAGTAGACGAGTCGGGTCGGGACGAGTCCGCGCAAGGAAAGGCGCGATCGGCCACCCCGGCCAAGGCGACCCCGGCCAAGGCGACCCCGGCGGTGCGCAAGCTGGCGCGCGCTCTCGATGTCGACCTGAAGGCGGTCGACGGCAGCGGCGAGGATGGCCGCGTGCTCGCGCAAGACGTGCGCAGGGCGGCTGGCGAGACTTCCGGTGAGGAGGCCGCTCGGGAATCCGCAGACGGTCAGACGGGCGAACCGCAACGCCGCAAGCTGCGCTCGATCCGGCGCGCCACCGCCCGGCACATGGCGCAAGCCTGGTCGGAGATACCCCACGTGCTGCACGTTGATCGCGCCGACATCACCGCGCTCGAGCGTCTGCGGGTGAGCCATGGCGAGACGGTCGAGGCGGCCGGCGGCAAGCTCACCCTGACCCCGCTTCTCGTCAAGGCGCTGGCCGCGGCGCTGCGGGAGCATCCAAGCTTCAACGCCCGCTTCGACGCCGAGGCGGAAGAGATCATCCTCGCCGAGGAACGCAATATCGGCGTCGCGCTCGATTCCGACTGGGGCCTCGTCGTGCCGGTGCTGCGCCAGGCGGACCGCAAGAGCGTGATCGACCTGGCGCTCGAACTGAGCGAACTGTCGCGCAGGCTGGCCGACGAGCGGCCGAGCCGGGAGATGCTGCAGGGCGGCACCTTCACGCTGACCAATGTCGGCGCCATCGGCGGCACCGGCCTCTCCCCCATCATCAACCATCCGCAGGTGGCCATCCTTGGCGCCGCCCGTGCCGCTCTCGAGCGGGTCGTCACCGGCTCGATCGAGGCGCCGGAGGAGCGCGTGGCGCTGGTGCTGCCCCTGTCGCTGGCCTTCGATCACCGGGTCGTCGACGGAGCGGACGCCGCCCGCTTCATGAACGACCTGAAGCGTCTGCTGGAAGATCCCGACGAACTCCTGATCCACAACTGAGGAGATCGCGCGTCCATGTCCGTCACCTTCTGGGCCCTGATCATCTGGCTGGCGATCCTGGTGCTGTCGGTGATCCATGTGCTGCGGCACCGACACGAGAGCGAGCGGCCCGTGGCCGCCGCCGCGATTTTCGTGACCGCCTTCACCGCCGCCGGCGTCGTGCTGTTCTTCGTGCTGGGCTGGCTGATCGAGATTCTGGGTATCGCCGACATGCTGACCACGGTGATCGGCGGCATCGTCTTCCTCGCCCTCGTCTTCGTGCCGGCCTGGCTGGTGGCGCGCTGGCAGGCGCTGAAGCCACGCAAACCGGCGCCGCCGATCGACTGAGCGACTCTGGTCTCGCGCCCGGCTGTCGGCGGAAACGCCGCTGGCGGGCGGCCCGGGCGGCGCCGCGACGGCGCGGCTGCCCGGGCCGGATGAGAACGGCAGGTTAGGCAGCCGCCGGCAGACCGGCAATTCGCCGGCCGCGGGCAGTTGGCCTGCGTTATCCGTCTGCCGGATCGCTCTCCGGCCCGTCCGTTCCGGTGCCTGGAGAGGCGAGGCCGAGCTCCGCCAGCACCTCCTCGGTGTGCTGGCCCAGCGCCGGCGGCGGCGCGTCGAGGCCGGGGCCGTCATGGGCGAAGCGGAAGCCGGCATTGAGGATCGTCGCCTTCCCGACCGCCGCCACCGGCACAGGGATCTCCAGCTTCAGGCCGCGTCCCTCGACCTGGTCGGAAGCGAAGGCGTCCTCGACCTCACGCACCACGCCGGCCGGCACGCCCGCGGCGCTCAACCGGCGCTCCCACTCCGCCGCGCTTCGGCTGCGGAAGCTCTGCGTCAGTTCGTGCTGCAGCGCCTCGTCATTGGCCATGCGCGCCGCCGGCGTGGCGAAGCGCGGGTCGGCCAGCAGGTCGGGTCGCTCCAGCACGCCGACCAGCCGCTCGTACTGGTTCTGCTGCACCGCGCCGATGGTCAGCGGCGCGTCGGCGGTTTCGAAGGTGTCGGCCGTGGGGGCGAGGGAGAAGCCGCGATTGCCGGTGCGCCTCGGCGCCTCGCCGGAGATCACCAGGGGGGCGATGACGGAGGACATCATCACCAGCGAGGCGTCGAGCATGGAGAGGTCGACATACTGCCCCCGGCGTTCCGGGTCGCGCTGGCGCTGGATATAGGCCGAGAGGATGGCGAAGGCGGCGAGCAGGGCGCTGTAGGTGTCGACGATGGGGAAGCCGACGCGCATCGGTCCGGTGTCGGGCTCGCCCGACAGGCACATCAGGCCGGACACGCGCTGGATGATATGGTCGATGGCCGGGTAGTCGCGCATCGGTCCGGACTGGCCGAAGCCGGACATGGCACAGTAAATCAGGCCCGGGCTTGCGGCCTTGAGCTCCTCGTAGCCGACGCCGAGGCGCTCGGCCACGCCGGGGCGGAAATTCTCCACCACGATGTCGGCGCGCGCCACCAGGGCCCGTGCGGCCTGTCTCCCGAAATCGGTCTTCAGATCGAGGACGACCGACTTCTTGCCGGCATTCATCGAGATGAACGGCTCGGCCATGCCGCGCAACTCGTCCCGGCGGGTGTAGTCGCGCAGCACGTCGCCGCCGGGCGGCTCCACCTTCACCACCTCGGCGCCGAGCAGCCTGAGGAAGTGGGTCGCCAGCGGCCCCGCCACCACGTGGCTGAAATCTGCGACGCGCACACCCGCAAGCGGCTGGGCCACGGCACTCGCCTCCCGTCTCGAACCTCTTTAGTTCAAGAAATGAACTATGAGGGTGACGGCGTCAAGCCGCCTGGAGCGGCATCCGGTCACTCGGTCGGGCCGCGCGCGGCGGTGCGGGCTGCGAGATGGTTGCAGAGCCGGTTCATCTGGTCGAACAGCATCGCCCGCTCCACTTTGCTGAACGGGCCCAGCAGCGCCTCCTGCTGCTCGACCATGCGGGCGCGCAGGCGCTGGCGCAGATCCTCGCCCGCCTCGGTCAGTCGCAGCATGTTGAACCGCTTGTCGCGGGTACCTTTTTCGCGGGTGACGAGCCCCCGCGCCTCCAGGCCCTTGACCAGATGGGTGACCGCCGACTTCTTGATCACCACGGCGGCGGCGAGATCGTTCTGCGAGAGGCCCGGATTGATGCCGATCAGGTTGATGATGGCGATCTCGCCCTGTTCGATGCCGAAATCGGCATAGAACTGCGCGTTTTCCGCCCGGATGAAAGCGCGCAGCACACGCGACAGGAAGGGCAGATTCTCGGCCAGATAGCCGAGTTCGATCTCCCCGATGGGCGGCTTGTCGTTCTCTGTCGGCACGTCCGGGTTTCCTTGGGGTACGGGGGTATCGGCCGACTGTGGCGCGTGGCGCTGCGGAGGTCAAACCGGGTGGCCGGGTGCGACCAATCGGCGAGAAGGCATTGACAGCGGCTCATAATAGTTCCTTTTCTTAACTAATAACAGGGCGCGAAACCGTCTGGAGGACGCGTGGGTCAGGACGAGGCCAGGGAGGCGCTGGAAGCCGCGTTCCAGCGACGGGAGGTACCGCCCGGTGCCGCGGAGCCCGCCATCGGCGTTTTCGGCAACGGGCTGCCCGAGGCGCTGGTCCGCGCCGCCGGTTTCCTGCCGGTGGACGTGAAGCTGCCGACGGCGGACGGTCCGGCCCCTGCCGTGCCTGCCATCGCCGGCTTCTGCGAGGATTTCCTCGACGACCATGCGCGCGACTTCCTCAACCGCCTGTTCGCCGGCGCGCACGCCCCCCTCGCGGCCATCATCTTCTGCCGCGACGACCAGGCGGCGATGAGCGCCTACCAGTATGCCGTGGAGTTGCGGCGGCTGGGCCGGGGCGGCAAGGCAATGCCCAAACTTCTCCTGTGGAACCTCGTGCACGGGGAAGGTGCGGCGATCGCCCGCTTCAACCGGGCCGAAGCGGAACGGCTGTTCGGCGATCTCGCGGCGTTGGGCGGTAGGCGTCCCGATGCCGACGCCCTCCGCCACGCACAGCAGGTCGAGGCACGCCGCGCCGCCGCCCTGGCGCGCCTGCAGGCGCTGCGCGGCGAGGGTCCGTCCCCGATCTCGGGCGGCGCGGCGATGCGCTGGCGCAATGCCGGCCGATTCCTCACCGCCGAGCAGCATGCGTCCCTCCTCGAGGCGGCGCTTGCCGGCGCCGGCCGGCAGCCCGCCTCCGCCGACCGGACCGGGCGGCCGCGCGTCGGCCTGACGGGCTCCGCCACCGCATCGCCGGCGCTTTACGCGGTGATCGAGCGGCACGGCGACATCGTCGCCGACTCGCAGGCCTTTGGCGACGTCTGGCCGGGTGCCGGCGCTGGGGCGGAGGATCTCGACCACCTGCTCGCCGCCGAGGCGGCGGACCCGCTCCACCCGCGCGGCAATCCGCCGGGCCGGCGCCATGCGGCGCTGGTAGAC
>JAVKFF010000105.1:0-34531 GCA_040226215.1 Azospirillaceae bacterium | reverse complement strand
CGGCCAGGCTCTCCAGAGCGGTGGCCACCTCCTCGCCCTCCGCGGCGTTGATCAGCTGCTTTGTGACCTGCATCGCCACGGGGCCGCGCGCGGCCATCGCTGTCGCCATCTCGCGGGCCATGGCGAGCCCGGCACCGCGCGGTGCCACGCGGTCGACGATACCCGCCGCCAGCGCCGCCTCGGCCGTCAGCATCTCGCCCGCCAGTGCCATGCGCCTGACCGCGCGGCTGCCGAAGCGGCGCACCAGGCGCTGGGTGCCGGACCAGCCCGGCGTCATGCCCAGCCCAGTCTCTGGCATGCCCAGGCGTACCTGCTCCTCCGCGACGATCAGGTCGCCGGTGGCGGCGAGTTCCAGACCGCCGCCGAAGGCATGGCCGTTCAGGCAGACGATCAGGGGTTGGCGCAGCCGGGCGAGACGGTCGAAGACGCGGTGCCCCTCGCGGATCCAGGTCCGCGCGAAGGCGATCGGATCGAGCGCGGCCCAGGCGTTGATGTCGCCGCCGGTCGAGAAGGCCTTCTCACCCGCGCCCGTCAGGATGGCGATGCGGGTTTCGGCGGATGCCTCGATCCGCGCGGCGGCTTCCTCGAGACCGGCCACCATCGCCTGGTCGAGCGCGTTCATCTTCTCCGGCCGGTTCAGCGTCACCAGCGCCACCGGCCCCTCGAAGGCCACGCGGACGAGGTCGCCGGTCATACCGCACGGTCCTTCAGGGCGAGCCCGAACGGCGCCGGATCGAACAGGGCCTGCGCCATGGTCGCGGCATCGTCGGCGAGCACGAGCGGAAACTCGGCCTGGGCCTGGACGTCGCGTGCGAAATCGACACCGGGCGCCAGTTCGGTGACCACCACCCCGTCCGGCGTCAGCTTCATCACGCAGCGCTCGGTGACGTAAGTGATGTCCTGGCCCTGCGCGATGGCCCGTCGGCCGGAAAACGAAACATGTTCAACGGATTCCACAATTTTTTTCACTTTACCTTCACGCTCGATGGCCAGTTTCCCGTCGACGATGTCCAGCCTGGCGCCGGCGTTGAAGAAGCCCGAAAAGACGATCTTGCGTGCCCGCGCGGTGATGTCGACGAAGCCGCCGGCGCCGGCCGTGACATGTGGCCGGGCGGAGAGCTGCGAGACGTTGACCGAGCCGTCACGCCCGATCTGCAGGAAGGACAGCAGCGAGGCGTCGAAACCGCCACCCTGGAAATAGGTGAACTGGTAGGGCGAGGGCACGATCGCCTCGGCATTGGCCGCGCAGCCGAACTTGAAGTCGAGCAGCGGTACGCCGCCGACCGCGCCCTGCTCGATCACCCAGGTGACCGCCCCGTGCAGCCCCTCCTCCATCAGGATCCGCGGCACGTTGGCGGAGATGCCGAAGCCGATATTGACCGCCGTTCCGCCCGCCAGCTCCATGGCCACGCGCCGTGCGATCACCTTGCCGACATTCCATTCCGGCAGGCTGAAGCTGTCCATCGGCCGGAACACCTCGCCGCTGATCGCCGGGTCATAGGCCGTACCGGTGGTCTGCATCTGCTCGGGCGCGACGACGACGTGATCCACCAGCACGCCCGGCACGTGCACCGCCTGCGGCCGGATCGTGCCGCTCTTGGCCACGCGTTTCACCTGGGCGATGACGACGCCGCCATTGTTGCGGACGGCCAGCGCCTGGTCGAGCGGACCGAGATAGGCGCCCTCGTGCTCGAAGGAGAGGTTGCCGCGCTCGTCCGCCGTGGTCGCGCGGATGATCGCCACCTGCGGGACGATGGCGCGGAAAAAGAGCCAGGTCTCGCCGTCGAACTCGGTGCGGGCGACGATGGGCGCCGCCGCCGCCGACGGCGTCATGGCGCAGCCCTGGCGCTCGGGATCGACGAAGGTGTCGAGGCCGACCTTGGTCAGCACGCCCGGCCGCTTCGCCGCCGCCTCCCGGTGCATGTCGAAGAGGATGCCGCTCGGCACGTTAAAGGCGGCCACCGCGTCCTCGCCGATCATCCGCCAGATCGCCGGCGGCTCGGCCGACGAGGGGCCGGAGGGATAGGAGCCGGCGATCACGCGGCGCAGCAGGCCGGGCCGGGCGATATGGTCGATGCCCTTGATGCCGTACATGTCGCCGGCGGCGATAGGGTGCAGCGTGGTCAGGCCCGTCGGCGCACCCGTCTCCGCGAAGCGCTGGCCGATGGCGGCCAGCACGGCATCGGGGCAGCCGAGCCCGCTCGACGAACTCACCGTCACCGTGGCGCCGTCGGGGATGAGGGCGGCCGCCTGCTCCGCGCTGATGACCTTGGACATGTCCGTCGCCTCCGCCCCGCCTACAGCTTCGGATCGACGGCGACGGTGCGGCCGGTCCTGGCCGACTGCAGCACCGCCAGCGCGTAGGCCAGCGAACGCACGCCATCCTCGCCCGTGGCGTATTCCGCCGTCTCGCCGCGGATCGCCGCGTGGAAGCCGGCAAGGGCACGGACGTAGAGGCCGTTGCGCTCCACCTCCAGTTCCCGCTCGCCAGCGGCCGTGCGCAGGATGACCGTGCCGCGCGGCTGCTGGCTCATGCAGTCGCGGGCGATCAGAGAGCCCTCGCTGCCATGCACCTCGAAACCGGTGCCGGCATGCCGCACGGTGAAGGCGTCATGGGTCTGCACGATGACGCCGTTGGAGAAACGCCCGACGGCCATGGCACCGTCTTCGAGCCCCTCGGCCGCCATGCCGACATGCTGGGTGAGGCCGGTCACCTCGACGGGCTCGGCATCGAGCACGAAGCGCAGCGTGTCGGCATCGTGGACGGTGATGTCGAGCACCACGCCGCCGCCGGCCGCCGGTTTGCTGAGCCGCCAGCCTTGCAGGTGCTCGGGCAGATATACCGCGTGGAATACCCAGGCGGCGAGCGGCCGGCCGATCAGGCCGTCCCGGATCGCCTGCCGCATGGCGCGGTGGGTGCCGGCATGGCGCAGATGGTGGTTGGTGCCCATCACCACGCCGGCGTCCCGGCACGCACCAACCATGGCCAGCGCATCGTCCAGTGTCAGCGCCAGCGGCTTCTCCGACAGCACGTGCTTGCCGGCCCTGGCCGCCGCCTCGGCCTGCGCGCGATGCAGCTCGTTGGTCGTCGAGATGTAGACGGCATTGACCGCCGGATCGGCGAGCAGCGCGTCGAGGTCGTCGTAACCGGCGGGAATGCCATTCTCCGACGCATAACGTTCCGCGCGCTCGGCGCTCGAACTCATCACCGCGACGACCTCCCCGTCCGGCTGCTGCCGGATGGCGTCGATCATGTGCTCCCGGGCGATCGTGCTGGCCCCGACCAGCCCCCAGCCAATCCTGCTCACATTGCCTCCCCGAGCCGCGCGCCGCAGCTCTCTCGCACGACGAGGTCCACGGCGCCGACATGCGATTCCATCGGACGGTTGCCCTGGATCATTCCGAGGACGGCCTGGGCCGCCCGCTCGCCCAGGGCCTTGGTGTCGACCGCCACCGTGGTCAGCGCCGGCGAGGCATGCCTGGCCTCGGCGATGTCGTCGAATCCGATCACGGCGAAGTCGCGGCCCGCCTCCCGTCCCTGGCGGCGCAGACCGGCGACCACGCCGAGCGCGACCAGGTCGTTGAAGCAGAGCCCGGCCGTGACATCGTCAGCAACGGCCCACAGCCTGTCGATCCCCTGCATGCCCGACTCGCGCGTCGGCGCGCCGGAGATCACCAGGGCTTCGTCGATGGCCAGGCCGGCAGCAGCGAGCGCGTCGCGATAGCCGCCCTGCCGCTCGCCATCCGCCACGGTATCGGCGAAACCCCCGAAATAGGCGATCCGCCGGTGCCCGAGGCGGAGCAGGTGCTCCACCGCCTTGCGGGCGCCATCCCGGTTGTCGGGCGCGACGCAGGTTGCTCGCACGCCCGCCACCCGGCGCATCGCCAGCACGACGGGAAGGCCGCCGCGGATCAGGTCGTCGATGGCCGTTGGCTGTGTGCCCCGGGCGGGACAGATGATGAAGCCGGCCGGCCCCTGCTCGCGGATCGAGCGCAGGACCTCGGCCTGGCGGATCGGGCTTTCGGCGCTGTTGGCGATCAGCGGCACGAAACCGGCGGTCTGGAAGACCCGCTCGATGCCCACGGCGAGTTCGGCGAAGAACGGATTGCCGAGATCGTTGATCACCATGCCGACGACGTTGGACTGGGCCCGGCGCAGATTGGCGGCGCTGCGGTTGTAGACGTAGCCGAGCGCGTCGATGGCACGGTGGACGCGCTCGCGCGTCTCCTCACGCACCAGCGGACTCGACTGAAGGACCAGGGAAACGGTGGACTTGGAGACACCGGCATGTCGCGCGATGTCCACCAGCGTCGCCCGCCGGTTGCGCGTCTGTCCTGCCGGGTCATCGACCGAGAGCACCACCTTGGCGCGTTCCTCCCCTGGCAGCCGGCGGATGCCGCCGGCGAGGCCGTCCCGCGACGGCTCGATTGCCTCGATCCTGATTTGGATCGTTCCAATCGTCGTAAGACAGAAGACCGGCATTCGTCAAGCGTGAAACGAGCCCGGACTATCGCCGCTCTCTCGCCTGACGGACGCTCGACAGCCCTTGCATTCACGCAAGAAACGCGAGGAGACCTGGATTCCGCAAGATGTCGACGCGCAATTTCGACCAGCCTCGACTCCGCGCGGGGCACAGGCCAAATTGGAACGTTCCGCAGCCGATGACGTCTGCCGATCCTGTATTGTGGCGCGGGATATCGCGGGATATCGGCGCGATTTGCCGAGTGGACCCGGACGCGCCATCTTGTTCCGCGACCAGAGTCGCAAACTGGAGTGAGGGACGAATCATGGCCGAACCCGCTGCCGCCTATGGCGCCGTCGCACGGACCTTTCACTGGCTCACCGTTGTGCTGGTGCTCACCACTATTCCGGTCGCGCTCGCCATGGGGCGCGTCGGCCGGGGGGAGTTGCAGGACTTCCTCTACGCCACCCACAAGGCGCTGGGGCTGATCATCCTTCTGGTGGTGGTGCTGCGCCTCCTGTGGCGCTTCACCCACAAGCCCCCGCCCCTGCCCGCCTCCGTGCCGATCTGGCAGCGAGTGGCGGCCGCGATCAACCACTGGGCGCTCTATGTTCTGTTGCTGGTGATGGCGGTCAGCGGCTACGTCTTCACCGTGACCGGCAATTTCCCCGTCGAGGTGCTGAACTGGATGGGGATCCCGCCATTGCTCCCGGTCGACCGCGAGGTTGCCGGAGTCTTCCAGTCCATCCACCACATCGCGAAGCTGTTTCTCATCGCCCTCATCATCGTGCATGTCGCCGCGGCCCTGCAGCACCTGCTGATCCGGCGCGACGGTGTGTTCCAGCGGATGTGGCGCTTCTGACAGTTCCCCTTCCCCAGCACGCACAACCGCCCGACGGACCGTCGGGGGCGTGGCATTCCCAAAAATTTGTCTTATACTAGAGACAACTTTTACCGCTCAAGGAAGCCGCGCCCCGTGACGTTGCCAGACAAGTCGGATGAAAACCGCATCATCATCGCCGGCGCCGGACCGGTCGGCCTGGTCGCGGCCATTCGCCTGGCCGAGGCCGGCATCCCCTGCACCGTGCTGGAGGCGGAGGCGGCGCCGCAGGAGGATCTGAGAGCATCGACCTGGCATCCGCCGACCCTCGACATGCTGGCGCCTTACGGGCTGGCCGACCGACTCGTTGCCGCCGGTCTTGTCACGCCCACCTGGCAGATCCGCATGCACCGCTCCGGCGAGCGGGCGGAGTTCGACCTCGGCATCCTCGCCGACGTCACCGATCACCCCTTCCGCCTGCAGTGCGAACAGCACAAATTCGTCCGCCTGGCGCTCGACTGGCTCGAGAGCCATGGCGGGGTCACGGTTCGGCACGGCGTTCCGGTGGCTTCGGCCAGCCAGGATGCCGACAGCGTGACGGTCTCCCTCGGCGGCACGCATGCGGGCGAACGCCTGCGGGGACGCTGGCTGATCGGCGCCGACGGCGCCAGAAGCACGGTGCGCGAGGCGCTCGGTCTGTCGCTGAGCGGCGCCACCTATCCAGAAACCACCATTCTCGCCACCACGCGGTTTCCATTCCACGAGCACCTGGAGGGGCTCTCAAACGTCAACTACATCTGGTCCGATGTGGGTACCTTCAGCCTGCTGCGCCTGCCAGGCATCTGGCGCTGCAGCCTGCATCAGGACGCCGGGGAGAGCGTGGAGGAAGCGCTCCTGCCAGAGGCGATCGAGCGCAAGCTTCAGCGCATCGTCGCCAGACCCGAACCCTACGATGTCGAGGAAGTGCGGCCCTACCGCATCCATCGGCGCATCGTCGACCGCTATCGTGTCGGCCGTATCCTGCTCGCCGGCGACGCCGCCCATCTCAACAGCCCGTCGGGCGGCATGGGCATGAATGGCGGCATCCACGATGCCTTCAATCTGACCGAGAAACTGATCCGCGTCTGGCGTGGCGAGGCCGACGATACCCTGCTCGACCGCTACGAGCGGCAGCGCCGGCCTATCGCCGAGGAGGAGATCATCGCCCAGGCCGACCGCAATCGCGGCCGCATGCAGGAGCGCGATCCCGAGCGGCGGCTGTCGATCCTGCGCGACCTGCAGGCGACCATCGCCGATCCGGTCAGGGCCCGTGCCTACCTTCTGCGAAGTTCGATGATCGAGGGCCTTAACCGGGCCGCCGCCATCCAGTAGTCAGGAACGCCAATGGCTGTCGAGTACGCACCAAAGGGCCTGATCGGCGCGCTGACGCCACAGGCGAACACCACCGTGGAGCCGGAGTTCTGGATCCTCTGGCCACGGGGCTATTCGATGATCAACGCGCGGATGACCAGTCTGGCGCCGACCCTCAACGCACGCCTCGTCGACTATTTCCGCGGCCTCGGCGAGAGCGTGAAGCAGTTCGCCAACGCGCCGGTCCAGGCCATCGCCTTTGCCTGCACCGGCGCCTCCTACCTGATCGGCGTGGAGGAGGAGGACGCGACGATCGCACGCCTCAGCGACACGATCGGCATACCCTTCGTGACCGCCGGCACCGCCGTGTGCGACGCGCTGACCGCGCTCGGAGCAGAACGCATCGGCCTCGTCTCACCCTACCCGGCCGACTTCACCGAGACCAGCGTGGGCTACTGGCAGGACCGCGGCTTCGAGGTCGCCGCCGTGTCGAGCGCCCAACTCGACGACAGCCAGTTCCACCCGATCTATTCGATCCGCGCGGAGACGGCGACCGAGACCCTGGACAAGCTGGGCGAGGCCGACCTCGACGCCGTGGTCATGCTGGGCACCGGCATGCCGACATTGCCAACCATCCGGCACCGCCCCCGCGCCGGCGACGCGCCGGTGCTCTCCTGCATGCTGGCGATCGGCTGGCGCAGCGTGGTGGCGGTTGACGGCCGCACGCCGGGTGATGCGGCTGATGTCCTGCGCTGGGTCGACGGCGACCATTGGCACGCCCGCTACGACGCGCTCACCGCCGCCTAGCTCGGGCAATCATACACTAGGTCGGGCACTCGAACGTCAGGAGCATGAGCACCAGCGTCGCCCAGCCGCCGGTGTAGGCGTTGGTCCACGGCCCGGTGGTGGCCCAGGGATCCGCCGCGTACCGGTCGGCCTGTGCCCGCGCCAGGTCGCCGAACGCGGCCTGCAGATCGTCCGGGAAGTCCGGGTCACCCGGCAGAATGTGCATCTGCTCGATCAGGCGGACCATCATCTCGGCACGGGTAGCCCACGCCTGCTGCGCCGTCGTCGGCTCCACGAGAAAGCTGTTGAGAGCGGTCATCACGAAGCCCAAACCCTCCCGGTCCACCTCCTCCCCAACCCAGGCGTTCAGGGCGCCGCGCGCCTCCAGCGCCGCGTCCAGGAAGTGGTTCAGGGCCGCGCCGTGGCCACGCTCCTGCAAGATCGCCAGTCCCGGCCGGTCGGCGGCCGCTTCCTCCAGCTGCGCCACCGCCTGCGCACCGAAGGGGTAGGGTCTGCCATCCAGATAGGCTTGCGCGACGGGCGTGTAGCAGGGGGTCGACCGGATGATCGACTGCTCTGTCGTGTAGGCCAGGAAAGTGGTCAGTTGCCAGAGGCGCGGATCGGCGCGACGGTAGCTGTGCACAACGCCGTCGACCATCAGCGTGAAGCTGTCGCCGAGATCGCTCTCGCCGCCGCCGCTGAGTTCCGCGCCGCCCGCCGGCGGTGCCAGCCGGAACGGGCTGACATGCGGGTCGTTCCCGCCGGCGCGCAGCCCCTCAGCCGCCGCCGGCGCCAGCATGTCGGGCTCCCAGGTCAGCCGACCGGGCCCCACCTGGACGGTACCGGTCATCACCACCCGTTGCAGCGAGTCCATATCGAATTCGCCCAGATCGGCGGGCTCGATCGGCGGCTCGTGCAGGATGGCCTCGCCACCGAGGAGGCGCAGCATGTCCACTGCCGAGGCGCCATAATGCTGAAAGCCCACCTCGATGGTGCCCTTGCCGTCCGGACCGAGGACGACGTCCACATATTCGTGGACCGGGATGATGATCCCGTCGTGGCTGAGCTGCAGGTCGTTCACGGAGACGTAGTGGGCCACCTCCTGCCCCCGGGCCGTCACGGCCAGGAGCAGGGCGGCGGCGAGCGCCACAAGGGTTGGCAAGCGCTTGGCCGTCATCTTCATGCCTTGGTTTCCGCCGGGAACGCCCAGGGGGCGGCGCTGAGCAGGGATCATCCTAGCCCGCCCGCCTCTGGGCCTCAACCGCGAGTCATGGAGGAGACCGGCATCGCCGTACTCGGCGCCGGTCGCCGGGCTTCCCCGCCAGCCCGCTAGAGCCGGACGAAGCCGAGCCAGGCCGGGATCGCCAAGGCAATCAGCGGGAACGCCGCCATGATGATCAGACGGGTCACATCGGCGATGAAGAAGGGCGTGATCCCGGCATAGATCTGCCGCAGCGTCAGCGTTCGGGCGACGCCGTGCAGCACGAAGACGTTGATGCCGATCGGTGGCGTGATCATGCCGACCTCCATCACCATGATCATCATCACGCCCCACCAGATCGGGTCGTAGCCCATCTCGATGATCAGCGGGAAGACGAAGGGCAGCGTGATGACCATCGAGGCCACGGTGTCGAAGATCGAGCCGAGGATCAGGTAGACCACGATCAGAATCAGGATCACGACGAAGGGCGCCAACTCGGCCGCCCTGATCCAGCCGATGATCTCGTCCGGCGCCTGGGTCAGGGTGATGAAGTAGGAGAAGATATTGGCGCCGATCAGGATCGTGTAGATCAGACAGGTGTTCCCCGCCGTCTCCAGCAGAACCTTGAAGAAGGCCTTGAGCGAGAGGTTGCCGGAGAACAGCGCGAAGAGGAAGGCGAGCGTGGCACCGACGGAGGCCGCCTCCGTCACCGTGAAGATGCCGGAATAGATGCCCACGCTGACCGCCAGAGCCAGCAGGATGACCCGCCATGACTGCACGAAGATGCGGCCGCGTTCGGACCACGCCATCTTCGGCCCCGGCGGCGCCAGCCCCGGCTTCAGCGTCACGGTGATGAAGATCGCCACGAAATAGAGCACCACGGCGATCAGGCCAGGCAGCAGTGCGGCGGCGAAGAGCGCGATGACGAACTGCTCGGTCAGCACGCCATAGAGCACCATCAGCACCGAAGGCGGGATCAACATGCCCAGCGTGCCGCCCGAGGCGATCGAGCCGCTGGCGAAAGAGGGCGAGTAGCGACGCTTCACCATCTCCGGCAGGGCGATCCGGCCCATGGTCGCCGTCGTCGCCACGGAGGAACCGCAGACCGCGCCGAAGCCGGCGCAGCCGCCAATCGTCGCCATCGCGAGGCCGCCACGCCAGTGGCCGATCACGGCATAGGCGAGCCGGAAGATGTCGGCCGACAAGCCCGCCACGTTGGCGAAGGAGCCCATGAGCAGGAACACCGCGACGATGCCGAGACCCGGATTGGCAATCGCCGACACGCTCTCGATGACGAACAGCGACATGGCGGCGTTCACGGGCACGAAGGCAGCCACGCCGATGAAACCCGCAATGCCCATGGCCACGCCGATCGGCACGTGCAGCGCGATCAGCACGAACATGCCGCCGAGGCCGAGCATTGCCATGCTGAACGGATCGCTCATTGGCGCTGCTCCCGGTCGGCGGGTGGGGGCTCAGCCACCGCGCTGAAGTCGATTGGATCGGAGGCCACGACGCCTTCCTCCGCGTGTCCGGCACCTTCGTCGATATGCTCGAAGACAAAGGTGCGGTCGGGATCGCGGATTTCGGCCAAACGGGCCAACAGGACCCAGAGCTGCACCGGCACCGTGGTCAGGATGATGGCGGACGTCACCCACCACCAGGGGGCGACGGGCATCAGGATGGTACGCGTGGTGCGCCCGGTCTCGGTCACGTCGATGGTGTAGACGAAGAACTGGTAGGCGACGAACACGAAGAAGGCGAAGGTGATCAGGGCACCGAAGAAATTGAGCACCGCGTTGCCGCGCCGGCCCAGCGCCTTGCCGACAAAGGTGATCGTCACGTTCTGATTGCGCAACAGCCCGATCGGGAAGCAGCAGGCGATGATCACCGCGAAGAAGACCTGCCCCATATCCGTGAAGCCGGTGATCCGGGGCAGGCCAATATAGCGCGAGGTGCCGTCGACCATGGTCAGCACGCTGACCGCGACCAGGGCACAGAAGCCGACGATGGCGACCCATCGGGTCATCCGGTCGAGGAAGCCACGCGAGTCGAGCAGGATGCGGGTCATCGCCTGGTCTCTCCGATAGCCGGGGCCGATGGCCGGATGATGGGTGCCGTCTCGTCCAGCGGCCGCTCAGCCTTCCGCGCGATACTCCTCGATGATGCTCATGAAGGCGTCGAAGACTTCCTGGCCGTTGTCGTACTGGCCGATCCAGGCGTCGTACACCTCCTGACCGTACGCATCGGCATAGCTGTCGATCGTCGCGTCGTCGGGCACGACGACGGCGTAGCCCGCCTCCTTCTGGGCATCGATGATGCGCTGGGTGGCCTCGTCATAGGCGATGCCACCCGCCTCGGCCAGCGTCTCGCCGCCCTGGGCCATCATCACCTCCTGCACGTCGGCGGGCAGGCTCTCCCAAACATCGCCGTTCATCAGCAGCAGGAAGGCTGCCATGCCGAAGGGCACGCGGTAGCCTGCACCCGTCACCTCGAAGCTGCCGAAGGTCTGCATGCCGGTCCAGCCCTGCAACATGCCCTCGATGGTGCCGCGCATCATCGCCTCGTTGGACTCGGTCGAGCCCAGGGTTTCCGGCAGGGCGCCGATCGCCTCAACAGTCAGGGCCTGGGTCGAGCCCGAGGTGCGCAGGCGCATGCCCTCGAGTTCCGAGAGGTCGGAGATCGGCTCGTCGGTGAAGATATTGGTGGCGTCGGGAGCCCAGATGGTGATCACGTGGACGTCGTCGATGCCGCTCAGATAGCCCTGCTCGTGCAGGCGCCAGGCGACGACCGACGCCTCCTCGGCCGACCGCAGCACGAAGGGAAGCTCTGTTATCGACAACTCGGGGAACTGGCCCGGCGTGTAGCCGACCAGGATCCAGGCGGCATCGACCACGCCATTGGCGACGAGGTCATACTGCGCGAACGGATCGCGGCCCAGCGAGCCGCCCCAATAGCCCTGCATGTCGACGCGGTCGCCGAGTTCGGCCTCGACCCCCTCCATCCAGGGAATCAGAACGTTCTGGACGCCCACGGCCTGCTCCGGCGTGAACGACGCGACGCGAATGGTGATCGGATCCTGCGCGTGGGCCGACGCGGCGGTCAGCATCAGGCCGGCGGCGCCCAGGCTGTAGAGGATGTTTCGCATCTGTGGCCTCCTGTTCCTTCGTTGCCGTGCGGACGATCGTTGCCGCCGCGAGGTCGCCGATCCCGTCGACCGACGATCTGTATTAGGAATAATACATCTTTGAGGCAGCCCCGCAATATGTATCACTCATGATACCAATCAAACGCGCAACCGGGCCGGTCAGCGGCCGAGCTGTCGCAGGCCGAGCGGGGCGGTCGGGATCGTCACGGTCTTGGGCTCGGTGTAGAACTGCAGGCAGGCATCGCCACCTTCCCGGCCGACGCCGCTCTCCTTGTAACCGCCGAAGGGCGCGCGCAGCTCGCGCATCATCGGCGAGTTGACCCAGACCACACCGGCGCGGATCTCCCGCGTCGCGCGCATCACTGTCGGCAGATCGTCCGACCACACATAGGAGACGAGACCGAATTTCGAGGCGTTGGCGATCGCGATGGCCTCCTCGACCGTCTCGAAGGTGAGGAAGCTGGCGAAGGGACCGAAGATCTCCTCCTGGCAGACGCGGCTGTCATTCGACGGCGCCAGCACCGCCGTCGGCTGGACATAGAAGCCACTCGCGAAATCCGGATGCGCCTTCCCACCGGTCAGCAGGCGGCCACCCTCCCCCGCCGCGATGCCGGCATAGGACAGCACCCGCTCGCGGTGCGGGGCCGAGGCGAGTGGCCCCAATTCCGTCTCGTCCGCCATGGGATCGCCGACGCGGATGCGACGGGCGCGCTCGACGAAGCGCCCGATGAAGTCGTCGGCGATGTTCCGCTGCACCAGAATGCGGGAGCCGGCAAGACATTGCTGGCCATTGTTGGAGAAGATGCCAAGCAACGCGCCGTCGAGCGCGCGGTCGATGTCGGCACTCTCGAAAACGATATTGGCCGACTTCCCGCCCAGCTCCATCGTGGTGGGCACGAGGCGACGGCCGGCCGCCGACATGATGGCGCGGCCCGTCTCGGTACCGCCGGTGAAGGAGACGAGATCAACTCCCGGGTGGTCGACCAGCGCCTGGCCGGTCACCGGTCCGCGGCCATTGACCAGGTTCACCACGCCCGGCGGCAGGCCAGCCTCGTGCAGAACCTCCACGAAACGGGCCAGGGCAAGCGGCGTCTGCTCGGAGGTCTTGAGCACGCAGGTATTGCCGAAGGCGATCGCCGCGGCGACCTTCATGCTGGCCAGCGCGACCGGCGCGTTCCACGGCGCGATCAGCCCGGCGACGCCCACCGGCTCGCGCACCGTGAAGGTATGATAGGCCGGGTTCTGGCTGAATACCTGCCCCGACACTTGACCGATGAACTCGGCAAAGAAGCGGAAATTGTAGGCCGCGCGCGCCATGTGCCGGTCGCGCAGCTCGCGCAGCACCAGGCCGGTACTGAGGCATTCGAGATAGGCCAGCTCCTCCGCCGCCGCCAGGATGGCGTCGTGCAGTCTGCGCAGCTGCTCCTGGCGTGCCTCGGTCGCCAGTTTCGGCCAGGGCCCGTGATCGAAGGCCCGGCGCGCCGCGGTGACGGCGCGACCGACTTCGGCCGCGTCAGCCTCGCGAAGCTGGCTCACCCGCTCCCCGGACGCCGGGTAGATGATGTCGAGCAGCGGACCCGCGCCGCCGCTCACGGCTGCGCCGTCGATGAAGCTGGTAACCTCCTGGGGAGCGGAAATGCCCATTTCGACCTCGTATGGGGAGTGGTTCAGGCGAAATAGGTTCCGCCGTTGATGTAGAGCGTCTGGCCGGTGATGTAGCCGGCGCCGGGACCGAGCAGGAACAGGATCGGTCCGACCACGTCCTCCGGCACGGCAAGGCGGCCGAGGGGGACGCGCGCCGCATAGGCCTCGGGATCGAGGCGCCGGGGCGGCCCGTCCTCCACCCCGCGACCGGTACCGCCGCGCAGGAAGGCGGTGTCAACCGCCGCCGGCGCCACCGCGTTGACGCGGATCGCCGGGGCGAGTTCCTGGGCCAGGGTGCGCACGAGGTTGATGACGCCGGCCTTGGCCGCGCCGTAGGGGCCGTAGCCGGGCGTGCCGATCTGCGCGATGCCCGACGCCATGTGCACCAGCGACCCGCCCGGCCGCACAAGCGGCACGCCGCGGCGGCTGACATGGTAGGCCGCGGTCAGGTTGCCGGCCATGACGTCCTGCCAGACGGCCGCCTCCGTCTCGACGACGGGGCGCGCCTCCTCGGCATAGCCGCAGAGATTGACGATGGCGTCGCAGCCGCCCCAGCGCGCCATGACCGTGGCGAAGGCATCGGCGATCGCCGTGTCGTCACGCGCATCCGCCGTCAGCGGTATCACGCCCGGTGGCGGCGCATGCCGCGCCAGCGATGCCGCGAGGTCGATGACGGCCACCGCCGCTCCGCAATCCGCTGTCAGCCGGCGAACCAGATGCCGGCCGATCCCGCCGGCGCCGCCGACCACCACCACCCGATGTCCCGAACGAGGCAGCAATCGACGGTCTGGCGGGACGGATGGCGCGGTCATCCGCCCATTATTTGTCTTAAATCTAATACAATCAAGCGCCGGCGCTCAGTCCGGACACGGTTCCCGCCCGACGATCGCGTCACCGCACCGGAACCCAGCGTGGCGAAACCCCGCCGGCGATGCGCGACAGGGTCATCCGGTACTCGTAGCGATCGGGGGGATACAGGCTCTCCTGATAGAGGATCGGCCGCCCGCCGGCATCGAGAACGACTCGGCGCATGCAGATCAGCGGACTGCCGACGGCGACCTCCATCGCCTCGGCGACATCGGCCTCGGCGATCGATACCGTCAGCACCTGGTCCGCCGTCGAGGCATAGATGCCGGCCTTCTCCAGCACGCTAATCACCGGCTCGCTCCCGAGGCTGTCGAGGTCGGCCTGGTCGAGCAGCTCCTCGGGAATGCTGAGGACCGACAGCGAGAACTTCTCGCCCTTGCGTGAACGCAGGCGGGTCAGCCGAAGCGTGCGTTTCGGCTCGGCATAGCCCATCGACCTGGCCCAGCGCGGCGCAGCCGCGATCGTCGTGTCGAGCAGGCGCGCCTCGGTCTCGTCGCCGAGCGAGATCAGGTTCTCCAGCATGCCGCCGATATCCGTGCGGGAGGCAGCGCCGTCGCTGTCGGCGGCCACCGGATAGGTGCCGCTGCCCCGGCGGCGCTGGATCAGCTTCTCGCGCTCCAACTGGTCGAGCGCGCGGCGCACCGTGACGCGGCTCATGCGGAACTGCCGGGCGAGTTCCATCTCGCTCGGCATCGGCCGGTCGGGCGGGAAGGCACCGTCGCGCAGCTTGGCGCCGAGCACGAGGTAGAGCCGGTGATAGAGCGGCGTCACCCGTGCCCCGCCCGCCTCACCGCCCTTGTCGCCGGCCGCACGGGCCGTGCGCTGCCGTTTCGGGCCGGCTTCCTGTCCCTGACCTGACGACACGGGCGAGTCCTCGAATCCGTCCAACCGAGAGATTTGTCTCGACTATAGGACAGGTCCGATACGGTGAGTATCACCTGCGACGCCGACCGTGCCGCAGGGCCCGGCGCGCCAGCAGGCGATCGAGCCAGTTTGCGAACAGCTTCTGGCCATAGGGTGCCCAGGTGGCAGCAGGCGCCAGCGCCAGATTGCCGCGCGGAAAATAGTTGACCGGCATGCGCGTGGGCTTGCCGGCGGCCAGGTCGCGCCGGTACTCGGTCGCGATCGTGTCGGCCTCGTACTCCAGGTGGTTCAGCATGTAGCTCGCGGCCTGGCCGGGTTCGTCAACGAGCGAGACCCCGCCCACGGAACTGTCGGCAAGCACTTGGAGCCCCGGGATCCGGTCCAGCGCCTCGCGCTCGATCGTCGCATAGCGCGAAACGGGTGTGGGGAAGGCGGCGCCGAATCCCGCCAGCAGGTCGGAATCGGCTGCGCGGACCGTCTGCGCATAGACGCCGAAAAGCTTCTCGGCATGCACCTGCTTCTCGATGCGGTGGAAATGATAGAGCGCTGCCTCCGCCGCCCAGCAGACGCTCATCAGGGCGATGCCCTCGCGCCGCGTCCAGTCGAAGATCCGGGTCAGTTCCGGCCAGTAGGACACGGCCTCGAACTCGAGATGCTCGATCGGCGCGCCGGTAACGATCAAGCCGTCAAGCGGGCGCTCCTCGACCTCATGCCACGGGGCGTAGTGGATCGCCAGGTACTCCGCCGGCGTGGTGTGCGGGCAGTGCCCCTCGGGCAATGTGCGCAGCAGGTTCACCGGACGGCCGCAACGCGCCAGGAGAGTGGCGAACTGACGGTCGGTGACCGGCTTGTTGGGCATCAGGTTGAGCAGCCCGATCTGCAGGGAGGCCGGCGTGGCGATCTCGCTCCGCCATTGGCTTCTCTCCGACCGGCGCAGCGGAGCCGGCCTTGTACCGCTCTCGAACAGTCCGGTCCTCATGACGCGATCTCCGGTTCCTCAGGGCAGAACGGGGCGGGTGGCATCGGGGTGTCGAGGAAGGAGTGCCACCCGCCCCCACCGGCGGTCGTCAGGCCGCCAGCGAACTTGTCAGCGTCGCGGCCGTCAGCGCCTGGTCGATGTCGGCGATGATGTCCTCCGCCGCCTCGATACCGATGGACAACCTGACGTAGCCGGGCGTCACGCCAGTGGCGAGCTGCTCCTCGGCGCTGAGTTGCTGATGGGTGGTCGATGCCGGGTGGATCGCCAGGGTGCGGGCGTCTCCGATATTCGCCACGTGATAGGCCATCTGCAGGGCGTCGATGAAGCGGCGGCCGGCATCGACTCCGCCCTTGAGCTCGACCCCGATCAGCGCGCCGTAACTGCCGCCGAGATAGCGCTCGGCCCGGCGCCGCTGCTCGCCCTCGAAGTGACCCGGGAAGATTACCCGCTCGACGGCCGGATGGGACTCAAGGAAGTCGGCCACCTTGACCGCATTGGCGCAGTGCTCGCGCATGCGCAGCGGCAGGGTCTCCATGCCCTGGATGAACTGGAAGGCGTTGAACGGGCTCATCGGGGCGCCGAGATCGCGCTGCAGGGTGACCCGCGCCTTGATGATGTAGGCCACGGGGCCGATCTCCTTCACGGCCTCGGTCCAGACCGCGCCGTGATAGCTGGGATCGGGCTGATTGAGCAGCGGGAAACGGGCCGCATGCTTCTCCCAGTCGAAACGGCCGCTGTCGACGATCAGGCCGCCGATCGAGGTGCCGTGGCCGCCGATATACTTGGTGGCCGAGTAGACGACGATGTGGGCGCCATGATCGAAGGGCCGGCAGATCACCGGCGCGGCGGTGTTGTCCATGATCAGCGGCACGCCGAGTTCCTCGCCGATCGCGGCGACCTCGGCGATCGGGAAGACGTGCAGCTTGGGATTGGGCAGGGTCTCGGCATAGTAGGCGCGGGTCCGCTCGTCGGTCGCCCGGCGGAAAGCCTCGGGATCTGTCGGGTCGACGAAGCGCACCTCGATGCCCATCTTGCTCATGGTATTGGCGAGCAGGTTCCACGATCCGCCATAGAGATGGGCAGAGCTGACGACATTGTCGCCGGCCTGGGCGATGTTGAGGATCGCCATGGCCGTCGCCGCCTGGCCCGAGGCGACGGCGAGCGCGGCGGCACCGCCTTCCAACGCGGCGATGCGCTGCTCGAGCACGTCGCAGGTCGGGTTCATGATGCGCGAATAGATGTTTCCGAAAGCCCGCAGCGCGAACAGGTCGCTGGCGTGGTCGGTGCTGCCGAGGTCGAAGGACGTGCTCTGGGCAATCGGCACGGCAACGGCGCCGCTTCCGGGATCGGTGCGGAACCCGGCATGCAGGACGACGGTCTGGGGATTGGTCGATGTGGACATGTCTGTCACTCCTGGGGGTGGGTAGATGCGCCCGTTGGTCGGGATTATCGGTCCAGTGCCGCGGGCGTCGGCTGGGAAACCGGGAACTGGGCATGGGAAACATGCCCGTTCACGGCGCTCAGGACCGTGTTGGGATGTGTGAGAAGGGGCAGGAACCCGGCGCCGTCGACCCGCACGAGCGAGGCCGCCGGCAGCAGGCCGAGCAGCTTCAGCGCGATATGGCGCAGGAGCGGTGCGGCGAGTTCACCGATGACGATCTTCGTCGGCATGGTCACGCCGGCGAGATCGGCGGGCGTGAGCCGGTGCCGCGCCGCGGCGACCGATCCGTGGATTGCCGGCACGATGTAGCGCGCCATCGTCTCGCGATGGTCGGGGTCGCGGTGCGGGTCGAAGGCGCCGCCGGCGAACACGCGGAAGCGTTCCGAGGCTTCCGCGACACGGCCCTCCAGAATGAACTGGGCGCAAGCCTGCGTCACGTCGTGGTGCGCGTCCAGGAAGGCCCGTTCAAGGGCGTCCGTCGGATCGATAACGCTGAGGATCAGCGGCTCGATCAGGACCAGGCTGCGCACGATATCGGGGTTCGACCGGGCGACGGCGAAGGCGACGGGACAGGCCACGCCGATGCCAACCACGTGCAGCGACCGGCCGAGACACCGTGCCAGGGTGGAAATGCGGGCGATCTCGTTGTCCAGCGTGAAGCGGCGCGCACTCTCCGGCGCGACACCGTCCAGCAGGGGATTGAGCTCGACGCGGAAGTTGAAGAAGCCGCCACCCGCAAGGCTGCGCAGCGCATTCCAGTCGATCGTCGGCACGCCGTTCGCCTGGATGGCGATGACGACCGGCGCATTCAGCCGATCTCCCGCCTCGATGTCGGGCGCGTCCTTGCTGGCGCTGATATGGCTCATGACCGCCTCCACTGAGATGCTGGAGGAAGGTTTTACGGTGGTGTGGTTTCCGACTGATTGCCCGGGGGGCGCGGAATGGTTTCAGCCCTGTATCAGGCGCCGAAACATTCCGTTCGTGTGTCAGCCATCGGAGGCGAACATGTATCCGGCGCCGCGAACGGTGCGGATGATCGACGGCTTCGACGGATCGCTCTCGATCTTGCGGCGGATCCGCGTGATGCGGATGTCGATCGATCGGTCGAACGGCTCCCAGTCCTTGTTGTGCGCCAGATCGAGGAGCTGGTCGCGGGTAAGCACCCGGTTGGGGTTCTCGGCAAAGGCCTTCAGCAGGTCGAACTCCATGGCCGTCAGGGCGATTTCCCTGCCCTCCCCGTCATAGAGCTTGCGGGTGTCGAGATTGAGCCGGCAGCGACCGAACGACACCTCGTTGCCGCCAGCCTGGCCCACCGCCCGCGCGCGTCCGCGCGTACGCCGCAACACCGCCTTCACCCGTGCCAGCAGTTCGCGCAGATCGACCGGCTTGGCCAGGTAGTCGTCGGCGCCGATCTCCAGGCCGATGATGCGGTCGATCACCTCGCCGGCACCGGTCACCATGATGATGGCGATGGCCGAATTCTCCTTCAGGTGCCGGGCCAGCGACAGCCCGTCCTCCCCCGGCATGGCGAGATCGAGGATGATCAGGTCCGGCGCCCCGCCTTCCGCCAAATGGCGGCGCAGCGCCGCGGCCGATTCCACCGCCGTCACCTGGTAGCCGTTCAGCGTCAGATATTCCGCGAAGGTGTCGCGGATATCCGGTTCGTCATCGACGACGACGATGCTGGCTCCCTTGTCCATGCTTGCGCGTTTAGGCCTTCCTTCGGGATGACGGCGCCGGTGGTCCCGGTCGGGCGGCGCCTCAGACCAGTTCGGCGATGATGCGCCGGAGATCCTCCTTGGTCACCGGTTTTTCGATATGCGGACAGCCGGCCCGGCGAAGGAATTTCTGGGCGCTGTCGGAGATCGTGTCGCCGGTGACGAAACCGAGCCGCTTGATCATCTTGGGAAAGCGCTCGGAGAGGTGGTCGAACAGGCGCGGCCCGTCCAGCAGCGGCATCCGCAGATCGCTGATGATGGCGTCGTAGTCGGTGCGGGCGATCCGGTTCAGCGCCTCGATGCCGGACTTCACCACGTCGACGCGGAAGCCCTCGCCGCGCAGGAAGGTGCCGATGATCTCCCCGACATCCGGCTCGTCGTCGATGACCAGGGCGCGGCGGGCGAGCTTGCGCGGCACGCGCGCGGCGGGATTGTCCGCGACCGCGCTCGCCTTGCCCTGCAGAGCCGGCAGGCGGACCCGGAAGGTGGCGCCGCCGCCGGGCGTGCTCTTCACCGTGATGCGGCCGCCATGGGCGTCGACGATGCGGTGGCACAGCGCCAGACCGATGCCGGTGCCCGCGCCGACATCCTTGGTGGTGAACAAGGGCTCGAAGATCCGTCGCTTGACATCCTGGGACATGCCGGGCCCGTTGTCGCGCACCGAGACCAGCAGGCCCTCCGGCCCGCTGCGCACGCGGATCAGCACCTTGCGGGCGGTCGAGATGTTGCGCAGCACCTGCTCGGCGTTGAACAGCAGGTTGGTGAACACCTGGGCCAGCTGGTCGGCGTCGCCGAGCACCGCCGGCAGGTCGTCCTCGATATCCAGCGTCAGATCGACGTCGGAGACCTTGAGCGCGTACTGCGTCGCCTCGACCGCCATCATGATGACGTTGCGCAGGTCGATCACGTCGTTACGCTTGGGTCCCTCGCGCGCCATGGCCAGGAAGGTCTTGACGATGCGGGCGCAGCGGTCCGCCGCCTTGCCGATCTTCTCAGCGCGGTCGGCGATCGACGGATCGGCCGCCAGCTCGCGCAGCAGCAGGGCCTGGCCGACGACGATCGACAGCGGGTTGTTCAACTCGTGCGCCACCGAGGCCAACATCTCGCCCAGCGCGGCCAGCTTCTCGCTCTGGTAGAGCGCGTCGCGCTGCTTGCTGAGCTCGTTGTCGATGCGCTTGCGCTCGGTCAGGTCGAAGCTGGAGGAGACGATCACCGGCTCGCCCTGGAACTGCACGATCTGCGAGGACAGCGAGGCCCAGAAGCGGCTGCCGTCAGAGCGCTTCATCTCGACCTCGAAATCGTCGACCCGCCCGGCGCCCTGCAACAGGTCCAGATAGCGGTCGCGGTCGGCGCGGTTGACGAAATTGTCGATGGCATAGAAAGCGATGCCGGAGCCGTTGCGGCCGAACAGCTCCGCCGAGGCCGGACTCTCGTAGATCACCTCGCTGGAGCGCGCCCGGGTCATGCCGAGCGGCACCGGGCTGGACTCGACGATGCAGCGGATCAGCCCGGCCGTCTCCCGCGCCGCGTCCTCGGCCTGCTTGATCGGTGTGATGTCGGTGCGCACGTTGATGATCGTGCCGTCCTCGCGCCGCGTCCCCCAGATCAGCCACGAGGTGCCGTCCTTGAGGCGCAGCTCGACCGGCTTCTCCGGCGCGCCGCGCACCTTCGTCACCAGCGCCTTCAGGCCATCCGGGGAGGCATCGGCGGGCCTGCCGTCAATGGTCTCCACCCGTGGCAGCAGGCGGCGCATGGTGTCGTCGCGCGTCAGCCCCATCATCTCCTGCGTGCCGCAGTTGTAAAGCGCGGCGAAGGCTGTGTTGCAGAGGGTGATGCGGTCGTCCGGATCGGTGATGCAGATACCCGCCGGGATGCTGTCCACGGTCGACTGCAGCACCTCGAGCATGCGGTCGCGCTCTTCCTGCGCGGCGATGCGGTCGCTGATGTCGCGGATCTCGCCGATAAAGATGGTGCGGTCGTCGATCATCGTGTCGGCGATGGTCAGTTCGCACGGAAAGACGCTGCCGTCGCGGCGCATCGCTTCGGCCACGATCCGCCGGTTGGCCACCGTCGCCTCGCCGGTGCGGCGGAAGCGCTGCATTCCGGCTTCGTGCTTGGCGCGATAGCTCTCGGGGATCAGCAGCGCGGCCATGTCCTGGCCGACCGCCTCGTCCCGGGCGTAGCCGAACATGGCTTCCGCCGCCGGATTGAACTCCCGGATCACGCCGGCGTCGTCGACCGTGATGACGGCATCGAGCGCCGAGCTGACAAGGGCGGAGACCATGGCCAGCGCATCGTCAAGATGCGCCTCGGCGAGCCGTTCGCGGGTGATGTCCTGCATGCAGCCGACAAAGAGCGTCTCTCCGCCGCCATCGTCGGCCTCGACCAGTTTCAGGTCGTCGCGGAACCACTGGTAGCCGCCATCGCTGTTGGACAGGCGATACTCGATGGTGGCGTGCGGCGTCTCGGCCAGCCGGTCGATCACGCGACTGTAGCGTGCGCGGTCGTCGCCATGGATCAGGCCGATACCGAACCCGGCGCTTTCCGTGAAGCGCGCGGGGCTGAATCCGGTGATCGCCTCGACATTCTCAGAAATGAACCGGGTTTCGCGCGCGCCCTCGAAGCGGGCGACATAGTAGATGGTCGGCGAATGCGCCACGGCGATGCGAAGCAGATCGTCCGCACCCGACGGCACTGCTCCCATCATCGCACCTCCACTCCCCTTCCCCCCGCTGGGCGATTCTCGCGAACACTCGCGACGGGCGAAACGGACATCGTTTCGGGTAGGATGATAGGGTGAGAAATGTTTCTGAACCATAACGGCTCGGCCGGCTCAATGTTTCTAATGTTTCAGGATCGCCATAGCTGCACGGCGCACCTATTTCGCGATTCCAAAGCGAGACGGGCCGACGACGTGCTGTCATCGGCCCGCTCAGGGGAGTTGCGCGATCGTTGCTGTCCCGGGCGGCTTCCGGGCCGCGTCACCGATCATCAGCGATCGAGAAGCCGCCCGCGGACGGCCCAGACGATCTCCGAACGATGCAGGCCGATATCCTTCAACTGGGAATCGGTCATCGAGGACAGCGCGCGGATGGCGTTGCGGTGCTGACGCCACCGGTTCACGGGCTTGGCGACGACGCGCATGACGCGCTGGAACTCGCTCATCCATCCCGATGATGCAGTGGCAAAGCTCCCCATATGGGCTTTGTGAACGTGACTGGACATGACTTCTCTCCTGGAGACGACTGATGGGTTGACGGGTGCTTGTCGTTGCCCGGACCTCTTGGGGGCCGGTGATGCGCAGTGATAGCCGCGCGAAGTTTCCGCGCGATTGCGCCGGCGGCACCGAATTGTTTCAGCCGTGTATCTCGGGGCGAACTCAGGCGACGGGTTCGGTCAGGCAATCCCTCACGAGCCGGCAAAGGTCCTCGGGTGTGAATGGCTTCTCCAGGCAGGGACAGCCTGTGCGTTCGAGGAAGCGCAGATTGCGCTCGGAGAGCATGTCGCCGGTTGCGAAGATCACCCGGGATCGCAGCGCCGGCCAGCGCTTCTCGATCTCCGCCCAGATTGCCGGCCCGTCCAGGTCCGGCATGCGCAGATCGCAGAGGACGGCGTCGATACCGCCGTCCTCCAGGATCTCGAGCGCGGTGCGCCCGGCACTCGTGGTGACGGGCTCGAAGCCGCAGCGGCGCAGGAAGGCCGCGGCGATCTCGGCGATCTCGGCCTCGTCGTCGACGATCAGGATGCGGCCGGTGCTCATGCCCGTCTCGCCGGTCGTGCCCGCCGCTTCTTCCTCCTGCGCGGGCGACAGCACGGTGGGCAGGCGTACCCGGAAGCAGGCGCCGCCGCCCACCGCGTCCTCGACCGTTATCGTACCGCCATGCGCGGCGACCATGCCATGGCACATGGCAAGACCGATGCCGGTCCCCACACCCATCGGCTTTGTGGTGAAGAACGGATCGAAGATCCGTCGCCGCAGATCGGCCGGCACGCCCGGCCCGGTGTCGGAGACCACGATCTCCACCTGGCGTGACTCCGCCAGATGGCCCGTCTCCACCGTCAGGACGCGCCGACCGGCCTCCTCGCTCATCGCCTGGGCGGCGTTGAGCATGAGGTTCACGACGACTTGTGTAATCTGGTCGGGGTCTCCCTCGATGGCCGGCAGCGCGTCGGCCAGCCGCTTGACGGTCGTCACGCCCATGCCATCGACCTGGTAGCCGGCGATCTCGACCGCCTGGCGGACGATCGCGTTGACCTCCAGGTCCCGCCTCAGGCCCGGTTCGCCGCGCGCCATGGCGAGGAAGGTCTTGACTATCTTGATGCAGCGCTCGGCGGCGATACGCGCCCGCCGCGCCCGGTCCTGGAGCTTGGCATCCTTGAGACGATCCTCCAGCATCGAGGATTGGCCCAATACCACCGAGAGAGGATTGTTCAGCTCGTGCGCCACGCCCGCCAGCAGCATGCCGAGCGCGGACAGCTTCTCGCTCTGATAAAGCGCCTCACGCTGCCGGGTCAGCTCGGCCTCCGCCTCCGCCTGCTCGGTGATGTCGGTGAAGGTACAGATGATCGACCCGTCGGCCAGCTTCTGGCGTCGCGTCTCGATCAGCCGGCCGCTCGGATACCACTGGGCATAGGTCTCCCGCTTGAGCTGGCGGTACGCCTCCAGACGACGCTCGATCAGCCCCTCCTCGTCGAGATCGATTTCCTCTTCCCCGGGCAGCACGATCCCCTTGCGGATGCGATCGCGGATAAGTTCGCCGACATGCGTGCCCCGCTGACCCAGCTCCGGGGGATAGCCGATGATCTCGTGCAGGCCGGGATTTGTCAGGACGACACGGAGATCAGGGTCGAGCACGATGACGCCCTGGGCCATGTTGGTGAGAACCGCCTCCAGGTGCTTGGTCCGCTCGGCGAGTTCGCTCTCCAGGGTGAGTTCGTGGTGGCGCAGAGCGATCTCGGCCCGCTTGCGGTCCGTGATGTCGGTCCGGACCGAGACGAACGCGCCTGAGGAGAGGCGTTGATCCTTGACGAGATCCCAGCGGCCGTCGGGCCAGCGGTCCTCCTCCAGATAGATCGGCATGGCCGTGCGCCGGGCGAGGAAGCTGTCGATCCATTCCTCGGCGTGCTCGGGATCGTAGGTAGGGTCGGTGACGGAACCGGCCCGTACGCTGCCGGACACGACTTCCCGCATGGTCATGCCGACGATCGCGTCTTGCTCCGGAAGGAAGGGAAACGCCTGGTGGAAGCGCCGGTTGGTCAGCACCACCCGGTCCTCCGAATCGTAAAGGATGAAGGTGTCGGAGAGGTTGTCGATCGCCTCCCTGAGCAGGCCTTCGGTGCGAAAGGCATCGCTGCTGGCGCTGCCTGGCGAGACGGACAGGAGCGAGAGCTTCCGGCCGTTCGACTCAAGCGGCGACTGTCGGAAACTGGCCGACCGCCGCTCGCCTCCCTGGGTGAAGCAGGCCCCCTCGAAATCGGCGCCTCGGGCGAATGTCCGCGGCACGTCGTGCGGCAGAAAGCCGAAAATGTGGCCGCGGGCCAGGAACTCGCTGGCAATCCCGCCGGCCAGGCTGACGGCGGCCGAATTGACCTGGAGAGGCATGCCGTCGCGATGCACGATCGTCGCCACCGGAAGCGCATCGATCAGCTCGCTTTCCGCGACATCGAGCGGGTTGCGCGGTGGCGTCCGTTCGGGAATCGTGATGACCCAGAGCGGCCGGTCGCCACGACTCGCCGTGGCCAGCACCGCGACGAGGGACTCATCGCGCCACGACCGCAATAGCGATACCGATGGCCTGCAGCGACGCTGGATGTCACCGAAAAGCGCATGGCCGAGGTGCCGCGAAAGGGTCGTCGCCGACGGTCCGCCACCCTCGAGGCCGAAGAACGCCACCGCGTGTGCGTTGGCACGAACGATTTCCCCCGAATCGGGACCGGCATCGCCACCGAGGATCAGCACCGGGTAGGATGCCGACTCGAGGAACGCGTGGAGCAAGCTGTCGTCTGAAAGCCAGAGACTCATCGCATCACCGGTTGTCCGCACGTCACCATTCTAGCGGCAACCCCCGCTTCATGGCAGTACGTATCGCCGCCGGCATGCCGGCGGGCCAAAGGGTGATAAGCCGGCATAGAAAATCCCCGGCACGGTTGCGATCCACTGTGCCAGCGCCTACCTCGGCGATGGCCACACCGCCGCCGCCGCATTCCGGTGGCGGAACAAGCACCCGTCGATCTTCCCGACGCGACGCACAGCGCGGACGGGATCAAGCCTCGAAGGAGCAGTGACAGCATGCGACGTCGCCAGGTCTTGCAGGCCATCGCCGGAGGCACGGTCATCGGCCTCCCCGGCGCCTGGCGTGGCAGCGCCGCCCAGCCAACGCCGTGGGGTGGATTCGAGGCATTGTCGGAGCAGGCGAGAGCCCTGTCGATGGAGGAGCCGAGGATGCCCGAGCGCGTCGTGGCGGACTTCTGGCGGGAGCTGGACTATGACGCGCTGCGCCAGATTCGCTATCGCCCGGACCGGGCCATTCCGCTGGGCGGCTCGCGCTTTTCGCTCCAGCTCTTCCACCCGGGGCATTTCTTCCTCGAACCGGTCCAGCTCGGCCTGGTTCGCAACGACATGGTCGAGCCGCTCGATTTCGACCCCGGCCGCTTCGACTATGGCACCCTCGACATTCCCGAGAGTGTGGTCCCGCCGCAAGGTCATGCGGGTTTTCGCGTGCACTTTCCGATCAACCGACCCGACGTGAGCGACGAGTTCGCGGTCTTCCTCGGGGCAAGCTATTTCCGGCTGATCGGCGCGGGACAACGCTACGGCATCTCCGCGCGCGGCATCACCGTCGACACAGGACTGCCGTCGGGCGAGGAGTTCCCGCGCTTCTCCGCCTTCTGGATCGAGGCGCCGGATGGTGAAACCCGCTCCCTCACCGTCTGGGCACTGCTCGAAGGCCCCTCGGTGACGGGCGCCTACCAGTTCGTCCTGACCCCTGGTGATGGCACGGCGTGCGAGGTGATGGCGGCGGTCTTCCCGAGACGCGGGGCAAAATTCGGCTTCGCGCCGATGACCAGTATGTTCCGGCATGGTGAACTCGCAACGCGACAGTTCGACGACTTCAGACCGGAGGTGCACGATTCCGATGGTCTCAGCATGCTCAACGGCAATGGAGACTGGATCTGGCGGCCGCTCTCGAACCGGCGGCAGCTCCAGATCACCTCGCTGATCGATCCGGCGCCGGCAGGCTTCGGCCTGCTGCAAAGGGATCGCGATTTCGATCACTACCTCGATCTCGAGGCGCGCTATGAGCTGCGACCGGATCTGTGGGCCGATCTGGGGCACGGCTTCGGCGAAGGCAGCGTCGAACTGGTCGAGATCCCGACGATCAGCGAGATCAACGACAATATCGTCGCCCACTTCGTGCCGGCCTCGCAGCCGGTGGCGGGCCGTCGTCTCGACCTCGCCTACCGGCTGGACACCACCTTCCACCCGGCGCGGGACGGCGAAATCGCCCGTGTGCGCTCCAGTCGCGCGGGCGCGGGCATCCGTCCCGGACAGGAAGAGCTTCGTGCGGAGGCCGCGCACCGTACCTTCGTCATCGACTTCACCGGCGGCGCATTTCCCGCAGATGCCGGCGTGGATGCCGTCGTCGAGGTCTCGAGGGGCACGCTCGACAATGTTACAGCGACTCCGAACGCGCCGATCGGCGGCTGGCGCGCCTTCTTCGACTTCACGCCCGAGGACGACCAGCCGGTGGAGATGCGTTGCCACCTCGTGCACGCCGGCACCATCGTCTCGGAAATCTGGTCCTATCTCTGGATACCCGCGCCGGCGGAGGACTGAACCGAGTCGGTCAGCCCTGACCGGCGTTCGGGCCCGATCGGGTATGCCGATGCCGGGAAGCCGTTCCACCGAGAAGCGCCACGACCTCGTCGTCCGCGACCTGGCGAAAGTCGACATAATGTTCGCCGACGGAGTGGAAAGGCTCAGGCATGTCGAGAACCACCACCGCGTCAGCCAGTGATTTCAGCCTTGACACCGCATCGGCCGGCGCCACCGGCGTCGCAACGACCACCCGCCTGGCGCCGGCACTACGAAGCGCCCGCAGCCCGGCCTGCATGGTAGCACCGGTGGCGATGCCATCGTCGACCACGATCACCGTGCGGCCCTGGACGGGCTGTGATGCGCGGTCGCCAAGATAGCGGCGGCGCCGGCTCTCGATTTCCCGCAGCTGTTCTCCGGCAAGGCGTGCGAAGGTCGCATCCCCCAGTCCGACAGCGGCGATCACCTCCTCGTTGCGCACGATCTGCGGTGCGGCGCCATCGGCAACCGCGCCGGCGGCGTATTCCGGGTGCCCCGGCACCCCGATCTTGCGCACGAGCAGCAGGTCGAGGGAGGCACCAAGGGCCTCCGCGATCGGGACTGCGACCGGCACGCCGCCACGCGGCAACGCCAGGACCAGTGGCGTCTCTCCTGCTTGATCCCGAAGCTTCGCTGCAAGCCGCTCTCCGGCTCTACGGCGGTCTTCGAACCGCACCCGTTCTCCTCCCCGCTGCCTGGCGGCGCGGCCCGGACAAGGCGGAGCCGCGATTGAGATAGATTAAGGCGTCCGCACCAGGAATGACCTAATCTCGGTCAATGATCCAGGGCTTGTACACCTAGCGGGCCGATCGCCATGCCGGCACCCGAGCCCGCACGCGAGGCGACCGTCGAGACGGCATTCCGGATCGGGTCGCTGACGAAAACCTATCAGGTGGGCGAGACGGAGGTACACGCCCTGCGGGGGATCGACCTCGTCCTGCCCGAAGGCGAGTTGATCGTCATCCTCGGTCCGTCCGGCAGCGGCAAGTCGACGATGCTCAACATCCTCGGCGGGCTCGACCGGCCGACGACCGGCTCGGTGCGCTTCCACGACACGGAGTTGGGCGACCTCGACGATGGCGCACTGACCCGTTACCGTCGCGAGCATGTCGGCTTCATCTTCCAGTTCTACAACCTGATTCCCAGCCTGACCGCGCGGGAGAACGTGGCGCTGGTCACGGAGATCGCCAGCCGGCCGATGCAGCCCGAGGAGGCGCTGTCCCTGGTCGGGCTCGGGCACCGGCTCGACCACTTTCCCTCCCAGCTCTCGGGCGGAGAGCAGCAACGTGTTGCCGTGGCACGGGCCATCGCGAAACAGCCGGGCGTGCTGCTCTGCGATGAACCAACGGGCGCGCTCGACAGCCAGACCGGCATCGCCGTCCTGGAGACGCTCGACACGGTCAATCGCGAACTCGGCACGACGACATTGATCATCACCCACAACGTGGTCATCGCCGACATGGCCGACCGTGTCGTCACCTTTGCCGATGGCATGACCACCGAGGTCAGGGAAAACGTCAGACGCAAGGCGCCGGCGGAGCTTACATGGTAGCCGGCCGCCTGCTCGCGCCGCTCGATCGCAAGCTGTTGCGCGATCTGTGGCATGTGCGCGGCCAGATCGTCGCAATCGCCCTCGTCATCGCCGCCGGCATCGCCACCATGGTCATGGCCAGCGGGACGCTCAACTCGCTGACCGAGACCCGGCAGGCCTATTACGAACGCAACCGCTTCGCCGACATCTTCGCCCACGCGCGCCGCGCGCCGGCGGGGATCGTCGACGACATCGCCCGGATCGAGGGGGTGTCCCGGGTCTCCGCCCGCATCGTCCAGGAACTGCTGGTGGACATGCCGGCGATGGATGAGCCGGTTCGGGGGCGAGTGATTTCGCTGCCGCGAGACGGCGATCCCCGGGTGAACGACTTCACGCTTCGCACCGGCCGCGAGCCGCGTGAGGGATACCCCGACGAGGTCGTGGTACTGCAGTCCTTCGCCGACGCACACGGCCTGGAACCGGGTGATACCATCACAGCCAACTTCATGGGCACCAGGCGCCATTTCGTGATGGTCGGCACAGCCCTGTCGCCGGAATTCATCTACGCCATCGCTCCTGGATCCTTCGTGCCCGACGACCGGCGTTTCGGTGTGTTCTGGATGAACGAGCGGGTCGTCGAGGCGGCGAGCAACCTCGAGGGCGCGGTGAACGACATCGTCGTCCAGATCCGCCGCGATGCCGCGCCCGATGACATCATCCGCCAGATCGACACGCTGCTGGAGCCCTTTGGCGGCACCGGCGCCTACGCCCGTACCGACCAGCCTTCTCACGCCTTCATCGAGGGCGAACTCGACCAGCTCTCCGTTCTCGCCTCCATCGTGCCACCCGTTTTCCTGGCCGTCGCCGCCTTCCTCCTGAACCTGGTCGTCGGCCGTCTGATCGACACCGAGCGGGAGCAGATCGGCCTGCTCAAGGCTTTCGGATATGGCGGTTTGAGCGTGGGCTGGCACTACGTGAAGTTCGTGCTGGCGATCGGTGTCGTCGGCGTGGTGATCGGCATGGTGGCGGGGATCTGGCTCGGCCACTCGGTAACCCGGCTCTATACTGGCTTCTTCCATTTCCCCTTCCTCCATTTCCGCCTCGACTTCGGCACGGCCGGCATCGCCGTCGCCGCCAGCCTGACCGCAGCGGTGCTGGGTGCGGCGCTATCCATCCGCCGCGCCATGGTGTTGGCCCCGGCCATCGCCATGCGCCCGCCGCCGCCAACCTCCTATCGTCGCGGGCTGCTCGAGCGGGCCGGCATTTCCAGCCTCCTCGGCGCTGCGGGGCGGATGGTGGTCCGGCACGTGCTGCGCACACCCGTCCGGTCGGCTCTCACCAGCCTTGGTGTTGCCTTCTCCGTCGCCCTGCTGATCTCTTCGCTGTTCTTCCTGGACAGCATCGATCGCATGCTCGAGATCTTTTTCGAGGACACGCAGTATCAGGATCTCTCGGTCAGCTTTGTTGAAAGACGCGGTGACGACGTTGCGAACGACCTGCTGCATATCGCGGGCGTGCTTGCCGTCGATCTCCATCGCAGCGCGCCCGTCCGTCTGACCCACGGCACACGCAGCGAACGGTTGGCCCTGACCGGCCGCGATCCGCAGGCAAGCCTGTCGCGCCTGCTGGATGCCGATGGCGACGAGATCGTCCTGCCCGGGCAGGGCATCACCCTGTCGAACAGCCTTGCGACATCGCTCGATGTCGAGGTCGGCGACATCCTCAGGGTCGAGGTGCTCGAGGGCCGGCGGCCGGTGATCGACACGCCGGTGACCCTGATCGTCCGCGAATATGTCGGCGCCAACGCGTATATGCGGCGGGACGCGCTCAACCGCCTGCTGCAGGAGCCACCCTCGGCGAACGCCGCCGACCTGGCGATCGATCCAGGTTTCCAGGAGACGATCTACGCGGCCCTGACCGAGAGTCCACAAGTCCTGGGAGTCGATCGGCGCGCGGCGACGCTGGAACGCTTCCGCGCGTTGATCGACGACTCGATGGTCACGACCATCCTCTTCTATATCGGCTTCGCCTCGACCATCGCGGTCGGCGTGGTCTACAACAGCGCCCGCATCTCGCTGGCGGAGCGCGGCCGCGAACTGGCCAGCATGCGGGTGCTCGGCTACCACCGGCACGAGGTGGCGCTGATCCTGGTGGGCGAACTGGCCCTGCTGGTCGCCGCCGCCCTGCCGGTCGGCTGCGTGCTCGGCTACTTCCTCGCCCGGGGCATGGCGACAGAGTTCGCGTCCGACCTGTTCCGCCTGCCCTTCATCGTCTATCCGTCGACATTCGCCTTCGCCGCGATCATCGTGATCGCCGCCTCGATCGGCGCGGCGCTGCTCGTGGTCCGTCGGGTGTCACGGCTCGACCTGATCAGCGTCCTGAAGACACGCGAGTAGCGGGAACATGGCGCAACACGGGAATCGGTGGATCATCCGATGGTCGCTGCGGGGGCTGGTGATCGTCCTCATGCTCACCGCGCTCGTCTGGGCGCTGTGGCCTCAGCCCGTGCCGATCGACCTCGCCACGGCCAGCCGCGGCGCCTTCGAGGTGACGCTGCGCGAGGACGGCCAGACGCGGGTGCGGGAGGTCTATGTCGTCTCGACGCCGATCGCCGGCCGCGTGCTGCGCTTCGAGGGCGAGGTGGGCGACCAGGTGACCGCTGGCGAGACCGTGCTGACCCGCATCCTGCCGACCGACCCTGCCATACTCGACGCCCGCCGCCGCAGCGAGTTGCAGGCCGCCGTCGGCGCTGCGGAAGCGAATCTCACCCTGGCCCAGGCCGAGGTGCGGCGTGCCCAGGCCACTGTGGATTTCATGGAGAGCGAGTACGAGCGCGTGCTGCGCCTCAACGAGCGCGGCATCGTGCCCCTTTCGGAGCTCGAACGCGCCCTGCTCGAGCTCCGGACGGCGGAGACCGAGTTGGACCGGGCCGACGCCGCGGAAAACGTCCGCCTGCACGAGCTCGAGACCGCCCGCGCGGCGCTGATCGAGCCGCAGGAGAGCGATATCCGCTCGCTCGGCGAGGGCTGCTGCGTGACCGTGCGCGCGCCCATCGACGGCACCATCCTGCGCCTGGAACAGGAGAGCGAGAGCGTCGTCCAGGCGGGAGCGCCAATCGCCGCCATCGGCGATCCGCGCGATCTGGAAGTGGTGGTCGACCTGCTCTCGGCCGACGCGGTCATGGTCGAGATCGGCATGCCGGTAAGGATCGAGAACTGGGGCGGCCCGGGCGCGCTGTCCGGTGCGATCCGGCGCATAGAACCCGTCGCCGAGACCCGGGTCTCCTCGCTCGGCATCGAGGAGCAGCGCGTCGACGTGATCATCGACCTGACCGACCCGTTCGTGCGCTGGTCGCGCCTCGGCCACGGCTACCGGGTCGATGCCTTCATCATCCTGCGCGCCACCGACGACGTGCTTCAGGTGCCGCTCGGCGCCCTTTTCCGGGAGGACGAGCGCTGGTCGGTGTTCCGCGTCGTCGACGGCGCGGCCCTGCTCACGCCGGTCGAGATCGGCGACATGACAAGCCGCATGGTGGAGATCCGCTCAGGCCTGGAGGAAGGCGCGACCGTCGTTCTCAACCCCAGCGATCGCGTCGAGAACGGCACCGCCGTCGTCGCCCGCGACGTGGAAGGCTGACGCTGGTCGCGGGCGGAAATCACCCAGGAAAAATTGGCGTCCCGTACCGGAGTCGAACCCGTATTGCCGCCGTGAGAGGGCCTCTGATATCGTTGCCGGGCAATGACTTAGCGCGGCGGCAGGTTGTTGATCCTCACCGAGTTTCTGCGGGCTTGCGACGTTGTGCGACGCGGTAGTGTTGCGACCGCAACGCTACGTTTGCCCCTCGCTGGAGGCGCCCGCCGCCCCGCGGGTCCGGTGGGTGAAGGACCAGCCGGAGCGCTGGAGGTTGTCGACCACCTCGTCGGCGCGGTGGCGGGCGGTTTCCTCGTCCAGCGACCAGGACGGACGTCCGCCGGCCCGGCAGCGCCGGGGTGCCGCGCAGGGCGATGTCGAAGCGGAGGATCTCGTCTGGCGTCATGAGAATAGTCATAGAACACTCGGCGTCGAGTCGTCTTTCCGGGATCGCTTCGCGATATATGATGGTTGTTGATTGAGAAATGTTCTCGTAACTCATGGTGTCGCGACGGCTCCCGCACGACCATGCGGGGCGAGCGGCACGGTGATCCACTGCCCCGCCTTCGGCGACCCCTTCGAGATCGAGGCACGCACCATCCTCCACAGCGGCACGACCGGCTATTCGTCCTCTCGCTTTACCCGGAAACCTGTGGGTTGAGCGCCACTCAACTGGGCTGCGGACCGGACGGCGGCCAGCTCGGTCAGTCTTCGCCCGTCGACTCGAAGGCTCTGGCCATGAGCTCGGCGGCGGCGGCCGAGCCAATCCCGCCGTCTCGCGCCAGCGCGCGCCAGGTGTGGAAACTGACCGCGAGCCGCAGCATCGCGGCCCGTGTCCGCGGCGAGGAGTCGATGCCGAACGCGGCGAGCCAACAGACCACATGGGGTTCGATACGCTTTGCGACGATCGCGCGGGTTGCCGGATGGTGCTCGGCGTCGCGCAGCACGCCGCCGATGAGATCTGCATTCCGCTCGTACCAGGCATAGATCGCGCCGAGTCCCGAGCTCAGGCGTTGGTGGCCGTCCGCGATGGACGCCCAGGCCGCGGGATCCGGCGGCGGGTCAATGCCCAGGTGATGAGCAGAGCAGGCGAGCAGCAGGTTCTCCTCGTCCGGGAAATGGGCGTAGAGGGTGTGGCGCTGCACGCCTGCCTGCTCCGCCACCATGCTGAAGGTCGTGCGCGCCGGCCCGACGCTTCCATGCAACGTCATGGCTGCCTCGACGATGCGCCGACGCGTCTCGGCTACCTGCTCGGCACGGCGGCCAAGAGAGTAGTTCCGCTTGCGCGGTTTTTTTGATGCACGGCTTTGTGCAGTCATATTGACGATGGCCTTATTTTTCGCTACACAGAACTGTACCCTGAATATGGGTGATTGGCAAAGCTCTCGTCAAGCTCGCAGAGCCAAGCCGCATGACGGCACGCATCGCAGTGCCCAAGGAGACCGGAATGGAGACCAGGATCGACGAAATCGCGGACGGCATTTTTCGCCTTTCAACCTACGTGCCGGATATCGCCCCACCGGCGGGCTTCACCTTCAACCAGTTCCTCGTCATGGGTGACGAGCCGCTGATGTTCCATACCGGCCTGCGCCGGATGTTCGCGCTCAACCACGCCGCGGCCGGACGCCTCTTCCCGCCCGACCGGCTGCGCTGGATCGCCTACGGCCATTTCGAGGCCGACGAGTGCGGGGCGATGAACGAATGGCTCGCCGTCGCGCCGCGAGCGACGCCGGCGCAGGGTCACACCGGTGTCGACGTGTCGCTCACCGATTTCGCCGACCGGCCGCCGCGCGTCCTGGCCGATGGCGAGACGATCGACCTCGGCGGCCGGCGCGTGCGGTACATCGACACCCCACACACGCCGCATGGCTGGGACGCAGGCGTCCTCTACGAGGAAACCACTGGCACACTGCTTTGTGGCGATCTGTTCAGCCAGCTCGGCAACGGGCCGGCGCTGACAACTGGCGACGTGGTCGGCCCCGCGATCGCGGGCGAGGACCTGTTCGGCTATGCCAGCCTCAATCCAGGAATGGGCGCAACGCTGCGGCGACTGGCGGCGCTGGAACCGCGGACGCTGGCCCTGATGCACGGACCGTCCTTCAGCGGCGACGGCGGCGCGGCCTTGCGTGATCTTGCCCAGGACTACGACCGCCGCGTCATCGGTCAAGCCCGCGACCTTCTGCAGGCCGCAGCCATGGCATGACAAAACGACCGGCAAGGCCGAACCAGATGTG
>JAVKFF010000104.1:0-27160 GCA_040226215.1 Azospirillaceae bacterium | reverse complement strand
GACGCCCTCGCGCGCCGGCGCGCCGTCATAGTGGTGCGGCTCGACATTCGACGGGCTGCCGGTGAACAGCACGCCGTCTAGCTGGTCGAGCAGATGGTCGATCTCGTACCAGTCGCCCAGCGCCGGGATCAGCAGCGGCAGACAGCCCGAGCCCTCGGCGACCGCCCGGATGTACTTGTCGCCGACGATGTGGAACGGGTGCGGGCCGATCTGGCTGGTGCAGCAGGGAATGCCGACGACGGGCTGCATGGCGGGACCTCTTGCGAACGCGATCGATCAGGGGCGCGTCACCAGGACGCGGCCCACGTCACAGATGGCGCGCTTTGCCGCGGAGCGCAACGGCGTCCATAGTGTGCCGATCATGGAAGCAGCCCTGCAACAGGTTCTGGCCTTCAAGCTGTGGGTAGTGGGCGTCTGGCTCGCCCTGCTGTTCGTGGCGGAACGGCTGTGGCCGGCCGCCCGCCCGGCGCGCGACGAGGGGCCGTTCGGCTGGCGCCGGCTGGTGCGCAATGCGGGGCTGTGGGCAATCAATACGGGCCTCTCGCCGCTCGTCGTGCTGCCGGTCACCGTCTGGGCGGCGGCGAACGCCTGGGCCTGGCGCGCGGCGATCGACCTGCCGGGCTGGTGGACCGACTGGCACTGGCTCGCCATCGACCTCGTCGCGCTCGACCTCTTCCTCTACTGGTGGCACCGGGCCAATCACGAGATCCCGCTGCTCTGGCGCTTCCACTCGGTGCACCATCTCGACCGCTTCCTCGACACCACCAGCGCCGTGCGCTTCCATTTCGGCGAGGTGCTGCTGAGTGCCGTCGTGCGCGGCGCCTTCATCATGCTGGCCGATATCGGCCTTGCGGCGGTGATCGTCTTCGAAACGCTGGTGCTGGTCGCCACCCTCTTCCACCATTCCAACCTCAGGCTGCCCGGCGGCCTCGAGCGCGGCCTCGCCCGACTCGTCATCACGCCGTCGATCCACTGGGTGCATCACCACGCCGTGCGGCGCGACACCGACAGCAATTACGGCACCGTCTTCTCGTTCTGGGACCGCCTGTTCGGTACGCGCAGCCGCCGGTCGCGCGATCCCGACATGGCGATCGGCGTGGAGGGGCGCGGCGAGGCCGATTTCCTCGGCATGATCACCGCACCATTCCGGCGGCAGGGCTGATGGCGGAGAAGATGGGCGGCCGCTCCCGGGTCAGCGAAGCGGCACTTCGCGCCGCATCGCGCCCGGGACGACAGCAAACCTGGAATTCCAGATCGTCATTGTCGTCCCGGATGCCGCGCAGCACGAAGTGATGCGCGGCTGATCCGGGACCGGCTGCCCGTCTTTTCCGACCGCTACCAGTTGGTCGGCGGCTGGAACAGGCTGAAGGGCAGGTCGATGTCGAATTCCAGCTCGGAGAGCACGACGCGGGTCACCTGGTTCTGCGCGTCGACCACGGTCCAGCTCTCGAGCTGCAACGGGCCGCGGCTCAACACCAGCGTGATGATGCCGGCGGTCGGGTCGTCCGACTGTACGAGGTCGACCTCGACCTGGGAGTCGTTGTAGCGCAGGCCGGTCAGCGTGACGTCGCCGTCGAAGGAGACGTCCTCGCGCACGATGAAGTCGGCGATCGTGTCGCCGAGCGGCACGTCGGAGCGCGAGTCGAGCTCGGCGTCGTAGAAGGTCAGCCAGACACCGTCGGCCATGTAGACATAAGGCTCGCGATCGTATTCGAGCCGCATGTGTCCCGGCCGTTCGAGATAGAAGTCGCCGCGCGACACGCCGCCATCCGGGTTCACCTGGTTGAAGCGCGCCTGCAGCGTCGAGATACCGTCGAGATAGTCCTCGACCTGGGAGACCACCGCGCGGTCCTGCTGGCTGAGCTGGACGGCCTGGGTCGACTGCGCCGCGGCCGGCTGGGCCGTGGCGAGGAAGGCGCCCGCGAGGGCGAAGGTGGCAAGACGCATCATCATGGCTCGCATGGTGGCCTGAGGGTCGTGGCGCAAATTGGGCCGTGCCGGGGCGATTTCACACGTCCGGCCGCCGAATTGTGGCAGCCGGGTCGGTGGCTGGTCCGATCGGAGGCCCCCCGGACACCCTGTCGGACACCTTTTCGGGCAGCATGTCGGGCGCGCTCCCGGACTCACCGTCGGCAAGCCGGTCCGGCGACACCAGAACGCGCCGCACCCGGGCCTGGAGGCGGTGGCCGTCATGCCCCTCGATGGCGACCTCAGCGATGCTGCCGGGGGCGAGCGCGCGGTCGATCGAGGCCCGCGCGAAGTGCTCGGTATGTCCCTCGCGCCCGCGTTCCACCAGAACCCGCCGGACCGTACCCGCCTGGGCGTCGAGGAACCGTGCCAGCGCCCGATCGCCGGCGGCGCGCAGGCGCGCGGCCCGTTCCTTGCGCACCGGGTGCGGCTGGAAGGGCATGCGGGCGGCCGGCGTCTCCGGCCGCTCGGAATAGGGAAAGACGTGCAAATAGGTCAGGCCGCAATCCTCGACCAGAGCGAGGGTGTCGGCGAACTGCGCCTCGGTCTCCGTCGGGAAGCCGGCGATCAGGTCGGCGCCGAAGACGATGTCGGGCCTGAGCGCCCGGGCGCGCTGGCACAGCGCGACGGCGTCGGCCCTGAGGTGGCGCCGCTTCATGCGCTTCAGGATCAGGTCGGATCCGGCCTGCAGGCTGAGATGCAGGTGCGGCATCAGCCGCGCTTCCTCGCCGATCAGGCGCCAGAGGTCGTCGTCGATCTCCACCGGGTCGAGCGAGGAGAGCCGCAGGCGCGGCAGTTCGGGCACCAGGGCCAGCACGCGGCGGATCATCTGCCCCAGGGTCGGCCGGCCGGGCAGGTCGCCGCCATAGGAGGTGACGTCGACGCCGGTCAGCACCACCTCGTTGAAGCCATTGGCAAGGGCGTGGCGCACCTGCTCGGCCACGGCGCCGACGGGCACCGAGCGCGAGACGCCGCGGCCCTGGGGAATGACGCAGAAGGTGCAGCGGTGATCGCAGCCGTTCTGCACCTGCAGGAAGGCGCGTGCCCGACCCTCGAAGCCGGAGACGAGATGACCGGCCGTTTCGCCGACCGTCTGGATATCCGTGACGCGCACCGGCGGCGGCGCCTCCTCGGTCCAGGTTTCCGCCAGCAGCTTCTCGTGATTGCCGACCACGCGGTCCACCTCCGGCATGGCGGCATAGGACCCGGGATCGATCTGGGCGGCGCAGCCGGTGACGACGATGCGGCGGTGGGGATGCTCCCGCCGGGCGCGGCGGATGGCGCGGCGCACCTGGCGCTCGGCCTCGATGGTGACGGCGCAGGAGTTGATCACCACAAGGCCCGGCTGACCGGCGGCCTCGATATGCGCGCGCATCACCGCGCTCTCATGGGTGTTGAGCCGGCAGCCGAAGGTGACGATCTCCGGCGTCGGGCGCGAATTGGTTCCGTTTTCGGAGCCAGGGCGGGCTTCGGGTCTGGTCTTCGCCGTCATCGGCCGATCATGCCGCGAGCAGCGTGTCCTCGAAAAGCTCGCCGCGGAAAGAAAGTGCCGCCGGGCCGGTCATCAGCACATGGCCCTCGGCGGTGATTTCCATGTCGAGAATGCCGCCGTCGGCGACGACCGCCGCCTTGGCGCCGGTCAGGCCGCGGGCGTGCGCCGCTGCCATCACCGCGCAGGCGCCCGACCCGCAGGCCAGCGTCAGGCCGACGCCGCGTTCCCAGACCCGCATGCGCATGCGGTCCGGCGCCTCGACCGAGACGACCTCGACATTGGTGCGCTCCGGAAACAGCCGATGATGTTCGACCAGCGGACCCAGCCGCTCGATCGCCACGCCCTCGGCGTTGGGCACGAAGAACACGCAGTGCGGGTTGCCCATCGACACGCCCACCGGGTCGGCGAGGTCGTCGAGCGCCACCGGCAGGTGCAGCGTATCCCTGACGGCGTTGGCGAGCGGGATGTCCTGCCAGCCGAAGCGCGGCGGTCCCATGTCGACGGTGATGGTGCCGCGCGCGCCGCGCCGGCTCGCCAGCAGGCCGGTCACGGTCTCGATGGTGGCGTGATCGGCCCCCGTCTCCTCCATGACCAGTTGCGCGACGCAGCGCGTGGCGTTGCCGCAGGCGCCGGACTCGCTGCCGTCGGCGTTGAAGATGCGCATGAAGACGGTGGCGTTCGGGTCGCTCGCCTTCTCGATCACGACGAGCTGGTCGCAGCCCACGCCGAGACGGCGATTGGCGATCCGCGCCGCCGATTCCTGGTTCAGGCGGAGCGGCGACTGGCGGGCGTCGAGCACGACGAAGTCGTTGCCCAGGCCGTGCATCTTGATGAATGGCAGTGTCATGCCGGATGTATAGGCCAATCGCCTGGCGCTGACACCCGACAAGCACGCATGCCGACGATGACCGCCAAGAAGATCAACACCTTCCGTGGTGCGGCCAATCTATGGAAAATGCCGGGAATCGTGCCTGATCGCGCTCGCCGCCGGGCGCCGCGGCGGCCGTCAGGTGCGCGGGGCGTGCTCCCCGGTGCCTGCATAGCTGCCCTGAGCAGGCAGCCGGGAGCGGTTGGTCACCATGCGCTCATTCAGGCGGCGGATGGCGTTGCTGCCGGTCTTCTTGAACACAAAGGGGAAGACGCCGTGCAGTAGACAGGCGAAACCCGCGACGATCATGGTAGTGCCGAAGGACGTGGCCATGCCGAAATGCTGCCCGTAGGACTCCCCGACCGAGGCGGGATGTTCGGTGAACAGGCGCTTCATGGTGGATCCTCCGGATAGTCGGTCGGCGGGGACGGGGGCAGAGCGGATCAGACGCCTAGGAAGGATATTGTGATTCTGATAGAATGTGGGACCAATAATTGCAGAACATCGGGAGTTGAGCGCTGTTTCATCCTATGAACTAGGGGAAACATGAAATGGACCTGATCGACAGAAAGATACTGGACGTCCTGCAGCAGGACGCGACGCTGTCCATGGCCGAACTCGGCGAGCGCGTCGGCCTGTCGGCCACCCCTTGCTGGCGTCGGGTCCAGCGCCTCGAGGCCGCCGGTGTCATCGCCAAGCGCGTGGTGCTGCTGGACCGGGAGCAGCTCAATGTCGGCACCACGGTCTTCGTCGCCATCCGCACGCGGGAGCACAGCGCGGAGTGGCTCGAGCGCTTCGCCACGACCATCTCGGAGATCCCGGAGGTGGTCGACTTCTATCGCATGAGCGGGGACGTCGACTATCTGTTGCGCCTGGTCGTGCCCGACATCGCCGCCTACGACCAAGTCTACAAGAAGCTGATCAAGGTCGATGGTCTGAGCGATGTCACCTCGACATTCGCCATGGAGGAGATCAAGCATACCACGGCGCTGCCGCTCGGCTATGCCGGGAGCGGCGGCCCGGGGGCAGGCCGGGGACGCTAGCTCGACGGCCGGCCGGCCGACGCTCCACCGGCGACGTGGAGGTGACGGGTGATGGAGCTCCAGGCGGTGCGCGAGGTCTACGATCGCGATCTGCGCATGCGGCCCTTCCAGGGCGGTCTCGGCCACAGCTTCGCCTGGGATCGGGGCTGCTTCCGCTTCACCGGCCCGGGGCCGGGGGTGGAGGAAAACGGCGTCATCTTCGCGCGCCTGGACGATCGCGAGGCCGACGAGGCGATCGCCGCCCAGATCGCGCATTTCGGGAGCCTCGGCCACGCCTTCGAGTGGAAGCTGCACGATTACGACCTGCCGAGCGATCTGCGCCGGCGTTTGCTGGCGGCCGGACTGCGGGCGGAGACCGAGGAGACCGTGGTGGCGCGGCCGCTCGACGGTGATGACGGCGAAACCCGGGCTGGCGCCCCCGCCGGCGTCACGGTCGCGGAGATCGAGGACGATGCGGGCTTCGCCGGCCTGGAGGCGCTGATGGTGGCGGTCTATGGCGACGAACGGCACGCCGCCTGGTTGGTCGGCGACCTGATGCGCGAACGTCGCGAGACGCCCGACAGCCTGCGCCTGTGGACGGCACAGGCCGGGGGGGAGATGGTTTCGGCCGGCTGGCTGCGCCTGCACCAGGGCACGCGGTTCGCCAGCCTGTGGGGCGGCGCCACGGTGGCGGAATGGCGCGGCCGCGGCCTCTACGGCCATCTCGTCGGCCTGCGCCTCGCCGTCGCGCGCCGGGCCGGCTACCGCTACGTCACCGTGGACTGCAGCGCCGACAGCCTGCCCATCCTGGAGCGCCGCGGCTTCCGCCGTCTCGCCGTGGTGACGCCGATGATCTGGCAGCCCTGAGACCGCTGGCGGACGGAAGTCCGGGGCGGCCTACTCCTCCTGGCGGAGATCGGCGCGTGGCGCCGTCGCCCGGGCGATCAGGCCGAAGCAGAAGGCGACGCCGAAGAAGAACAGCAGGAAGCCGACGATCTCGATCATCGGGTCGCGGGCGTGCGCCGCCATGTTCAGCCCGAGGATCGCGAGCACCGCCATGATGGCGCCGAAGACGAAATTGCCCATGGGTGGCTAGTCCTTCCACTCGACGAGATCGCGATAGGCCGCCCAGCTGGCGTGGCCGATCAGCGGCAGGGTGATGATGAGGCCGAGGAAGCCGGTGACGATGCCGACCCCGATGAAGATGACGATCAGCCAGGCCCAGAGCAGCATCGTCCAGAAGTTGCGGGTGACCGCCTGCCAGCTGGTCGCCACGGCGGTGATCACATTGGCCTCCGGCCGGTCGAGCAGCAGCGGGATGGCGATCGCCGAGGCCGCGAAGGTGACGAAGGCGAGGACCGCGCCGATGGCGTTGCCCAGGATGAGGAACGGGATGGCGTCGACCGTCAGGATGGTCTGGGCGAAATCCCAGGGATCGATGCCCGGCGGCTGGTCGAAGAAGTGCAGCATGAACAGCAGCGAGGCGAGCCGGATCCAGGCGATGAAGATCAGCAGCAGGATGACGCCGAAGAAGGCGACCTGGGTCGGGTTGCTGGAGAAGGCGCGCAGCGCGTCGCCGAAGCCCGCCGTCTCGCCGGCGTGCAGCCGGCGCGAGACCTCGTAGAGCCCGACCGCGAGGATCGGTCCGGCGAGCAGGAAGCCGGCGGCAAGCGGGAAGGTGAGATAGTATATCTGGTAGGTCCAGGTGGCGATCAGGACGATCCAGCCGGCGATGGCGAAGACCAGGCCGAAGACCAGGCCCGGCAGCGGCGCCCGGCGGAAGTCGTTCCAGCCCTGCGCCAGCCAGGACCAGGGCCGGTCGCGATAGATCGTGCGGATCACCGGCCGCGCCGCGCGCGGCTCGACCGTCTGATGTGTCGTGGTTTCGGCCATCGCCTTTCGCTCCCGCCGGATGCCGCCAGTTCCCGGTCTCGGTCACGGCCGCGGGCACGCCTCCCCGTGAGGGGGCATGCCGCACCGGCCGAGCCTCGACGCGGGCCCACCATAGCGTGCGCCGCCCTGGCGGTTGTTGATGCAAATCAAAGCCGCGCGCTCCCCGACGTCGTAAAGCGCTCCCCAGGCGGGGCACGGCGCGGTTCCGGTGGGACGGCCGCGCCCTCCCGTCCGGGGTCTTGGGAGACAATCGTTATGGTCAGGAACAGGAGGCCGTCATGACGGCTGACGCGGCGGCCGCCGCCGGTGGCGCGGTCGAGGGGGCGAGCCGGGCGGAGGCGGTGCCCTATAACGAGACGGTCGTCAGGTACTTCACCCTGGCGTCGGTCTTCTGGGGCGTGGTCGCCTTCCTAGTCGGGGTGGTGATCGCACTGCAGCTCGCCTTCCCGCTGCTCAACCTGGATCTGGAGTGGACGACCTTCGGCCGGCTCAGGCCCGTGCATACCTCGGCGGCGATCTTCGCCTTCGGCGGCAATGCGCTCTTCGCCACCTCGCTGTTCGTCGTGCAGCGCACCACCAGGGCGCGGCTTTGGGGCGGCGACAACCTGGCGATGTTCATCTTCTGGGGCTACCAGCTGTTCATCGTCATGGCCGCGCTCGGCTACGTCATGGGCATCACCCAGGGCCGCGAATATGCCGAGCCGGAATGGTATGTCGACCTCTGGCTGACCATCGTCTGGGTCTGCTACCTCCTGGTCTTCGTCGGCACGCTGATGAAGCGCGAGGAGCCGCACATCTACGTGGCCAACTGGTTCTACCTCGCCTTCATCGTCACCATCGCGATGCTGCACATCGTCAACAACCTGGCGATGCCGGTCAGCCTGTTCGGAACCCAGAGCTATTCGCTGTTCGCCGGCGTGCAGGACGCGCTGACCCAGTGGTGGTACGGCCACAACGAGGTCGGCTTCTTCCTGACCGCCGGCTTCCTGGGCATCATGTACTATATCGTGCCCAAGCGCGCGGAACGGCCGGTCTACTCCTACCGGCTGTCGATCGTGCACTTCTGGTCGCTGATCTTTCTCTATATCTGGGCCGGTCCGCACCACCTGCACTACACCGCCCTGCCGGACTGGGCGCAGACCCTGGGCATGACCTTCTCCGTCATGCTGTGGATGCCCTCTTGGGGCGGCATGATCAACGGCATCATGACGCTGTCGGGCGCCTGGGACAAACTCCGGACCGACCCGGTCCTGCGCATGCTGGTGGTCTCGGTCGCCTTCTACGGCATGAGCACCTTCGAGGGTCCGCTGATGAGCGTGCGCGAGGTGAACGCGCTGTCCCACTACACCGACTGGACCATCGGCCACGTGCATTCCGGCGCTCTGGGCTGGGTCGCCTTCATCTCCTTCGGGGCGATCTACTACCTGGTGCCGGTGCTCTGGAACCGGGCCGGCCTCTACTCGCTGAAGCTGGTCAGCTACCACTTCTGGATCGCCACCATCGGCATCGTCTTCTACATCTCCTCGATGTGGGTGTCGGGCATCATGCAGGGGCTGATGTGGCGCTCCTACGACGAGCTCGGCTTCCTCGAATATCCCTTCATCGACACCGTGTCGGCGATGCACCCGTTCTATGTGATCCGGGCGCTGGGCGGGATCCTGTTCCTGCTGGGCGCGCTGATCATGGTCTACAACCTGTGGCGGACGATCCGCGGCGACGTGCGCGCCGAGGAACGCCAGCGCCGTGCCCTGGTCGCGGCCGCCGCGGCGCCGGCCCAGTGAGGCGATCATGAGCCTGCATACCAAAGCCGAAAGAAACGTCGTTCTCCTGACCGTGCTGACTCTGATCACGGTCTCGATCGGCGGCATCGTCGAGATCGTGCCGCTGCACACAATCGCCTCGACAATCGAGCCGGTGGACGGGGTCCGGCCCTACTCCCCGCTCGAGCAGATGGGCCGCAACATCTATGTCCGCGAGGGCTGCTACACCTGCCACTCGCAGATGGTGCGCCCGTTCCGCGACGAGGCGGAGCGCTATGGCCACTACAGCCTGGCGGCGGAGAGCATGTACGACCACCCGTTCCAGTGGGGCTCCAAGCGCACCGGGCCGGATCTGGCGCGGGTCGGCGGCAAGTACTCCAACGAATGGCATGTCGCCCATCTCGCCGATCCGCGCTCGGTGGTGCCGGAATCGATCATGCCGCCCTACGGATTCCTGGCTGACCGGGAGATCCGCGTCGCGGGGATCGAGGACCATCTGGCCGCCCTGGCGGCGGTCGGCGTTCCCTACGACGAGCCCTTCCTGGAGAACGCCGCGGCGGACCTGGTGGCGCAGGCCGACCCGGACGCCGATACCTCGGGCTTGCTGGAGCGCTACCCGGGTGCGGTGGTCGGCGATCTCGACGGCGATCCCACGCGGATAACCGAGATGGACGCGCTGGTCGCCTATCTGCAGGTGCTCGGCACCATGGTCGACTTCGCCGACTACTCCACCGAAGACCTGATCCAGTAGGGGGCGGCCATGGACGGTTTCTACGAGTTCTTCCGCCAGCTCTGGGTGGTCTGGCTGATGCTGCTGTTCATCGGCATCGTCACCTGGGCCTACTGGCCGACGAAGAAGCGCAAGCGCGACATGCGGGACCATGCGGACATCCCGTTCCGCGACCGGCCCGGCAAAGGATCCGAGTGATGCCGACGAAGATCGAGAAGGACAGCCTCACCGGGCGCGAGACCACGGGCCACGAGTGGGACGGGATCAAGGAGCTCAACAACCCGCTGCCGCGCTGGTGGCTCTACGTCTTCTACGCCACCATCGCCTGGTCGCTGGTGTGGTTCGTGCTCTACCCCTCCTGGCCGTGGATCGACGGCTATTTCGAGGGCGTGCTCGGCCGCCAGGAGCGCCAGGTGTTCGACAGTCGCATGGCCCAGGCCCAGGCGGCGCAGGCCCAGTATCTGGACGCCGTCGCCGCCGCCAGCCCGGCGGAGATCCTGGAGGAACCGCAGCTGCTGACCTTCGCGCTGGCCGGCGGCGAGGCGGCCTTCGCCGACAACTGCGCGCCCTGCCACGGCCTTGGCGGCGCGGGGCAGGCTCAGTATCCGGTGCTGGCCGACGACGACTGGATCTGGGGCGGCTCGCTGGACGCCATCCGCCAGACAATCGCCTACGGCATCCGCAACGAGCATCCCCAGTCCCGCTTCTCGGAGATGCCCGCCTACGGCGCCATGAACATCCTCGCCCGCGAGGAGATCGTCGACGTGGCGAATCATGTCCTCACCCTGTCCGGGGGCGAGCCGCCAGACGCGGCGGCCGCGGATCGCGGGGCGGCGATCTACGAGGCGCAGTGCAGCGTCTGTCACGGCGCCGACGGCGGCGGCATGACCGATCTCGGCGCGCCCGCGCTGAACGACCAGATCTGGCTCTATGGCGGCACGCTGCCCGAGATCGTGGCGCAGATCTCCCAGCCGCAACAGGGCGCCATGCCGGCCTGGGCACCGCGTCTCGACGACACGATGATCGACATGCTCACCGTCTACGTCCACACCCGCGGCGGCGGCGAGTGAGCCCGAACTGAACCGACGCCCGCGCGGGGGTCCGCCCTCGCGCGGGTTGTGAGCACCACGACATGCCCGACAGCAATCTCGAACGCACGGTGCAGTCCGCGCAGGTGGAGACGGTGGACGTTCTCTCCCGGTCGGAGCAGAAGTCGCAGTCGCTCTTCGCCGGTCGGGTCAAGGTCCATCCACAGAAGATCAAGGGCGCGGTGCGGCGCTGGAAATGGGCGACGCTGGTGGTCCTGCTCGCCGTCTACTACCTCGCGCCCTGGCTCCGCTGGGACCGGGGGCCGGGCGCGCCCGACCAGGCGATCCTGGTCGATCTCCCCGGCCGGCGGCTCTACTTCTTCTTCATCGAGATCTGGCCGCAGGAGATCTATTTCCTAACCGCGCTTCTGGTGCTCGGGGCGCTCGGCCTGTTCCTGGCCACGGCGCTGTTCGGACGCATCTGGTGTGGCTTCACCTGTCCGCAGACGGTGTGGACTGACCTGTTCATGTGGGTGGAGCGCCTGGTCGAGGGCGACCGCAATCAGCGCATGAAGCTCGACCGCGCGCCGATCAGCCTGGAGAAGGTCACCAGGCGGGGGGTGAAGCACGGCATCTGGCTCCTGATCGCGCTTCTCACCGGCGGTGCCTGGATCATGTATTTCCAGGACGCGCCCAGCTTCGTCGTGAACTTCTTCACCGGCCAGTCCGGCGCCGGCGTCTATTTCTTCGTCGGCCTGTTCACCGCCACCACCTATCTGCTTGCCGGCTGGGCGCGGGAGCAGGTCTGCACCTATATGTGCCCCTGGCCGCGTTTCCAGGCCGCGCTGCTCGACGAGGACAGTCTCGTCGTGACCTATGAGGGGTGGCGGGGCGAGCCGCGCGGCAAGCTGAAGAAGAACCCGGACTGGTCGGCGCGGGGCGACTGCATCGACTGCAGGAAATGCGTGGCGGTCTGCCCCACGGGCATCGACATCCGCGACGGCATCCAGCTCGAGTGCATCGGCTGCGGTCTGTGCATCGACGCCTGCAACTCGGTCATGGAGAAGATCGGACGGCCGCGCAACCTGATCACCTGGGACAGCGAGAACAACCAGAAGGCGCGGGCCGAGGGCCGGCCGACCCGGTTGCGGCTGATCCGCCCGCGTACGCTCGCCTATGTCGCGGTGCTGCTGGTGATCGCCGGCATCACCGGCATCGGCCTCGCCGGCCGCTCGAACCTCGACGTCAACGTCACGCACGACCGCAATCCGCTCTTCGTCACCCTGTCCGATGGCGCGATCCGCAATGGCTACGAGGTGCGCATTCTCAACAAGACGCGCGAGGACCGGGACTACGCGCTCGCCGTGGAGGGTCTGCAGGACGCGCGCTTCATGGCGATCGGCGTGACCGAGGCGTTCGTCGACGATCTGGTCCTCACCGCACCGGCCGACGGTGTCGCCGCCTATCAGGTCTACGTCACCGTTCCGCGCGACCGGATCACCCAGCCGCAGACCGATGTCCGCTTCGTCATCGAAGACCTCGCCACCGGCGAGACGGACGGCCAGAATGAAGTCTTTCGAGGGCCCTGATGAGCATCGACCTCCACGACATGACCGCGCCGCCGGAACGCAGCAGCCGCTGGATCCCCTACAGCTTCTTCGCCATGTTCGGCGTCATCCTGGCGGTCAACGGCGTCATGCTCTACATGGCGCTCAGCACATTCAACGGCCTGTCGACCGACGGCGCCTACGACCGCGGCCTCGCCTACAACGAGGCGCTGGCCGCCGAGGCCGCACAGGCGGCGCTGGGCTGGGAGGTCGGGCTCGACTTCGTTCAGGCCGGCCCGCTCGCCGGCCGGCTTGCCGTCACGGCGGTGGGCCCCGGCGGACATGTCATCGACCATGCCGCGGTGACGGTGCTGGTGCGCCGGCCGACCAATGAGGGCCGGGACTTCACGCTGTCGCTGCCGGCGTCGCCGGGCGAGGGCTATGCCGCCACGCTCGACTTTCCAGCGCCCGGGCAGTGGGACCTGCGCGTGACCATCGCGCATGCCGACGGCGACTACCGCGTCGACCGGCGCATCTGGGTCCGGCCGTGAGCGGCGAGCGCCAGCAGGACGGGTCGGCAGCGGGGGCGATGCCCGGCAGCCGCTCGGTCGCCACCTCGTGCTGCGGCGTGCCGGTGGCGCTGGCACTGCCCGCGACCCAGCCGGAGTTCGTCCGACCGGTCGCGGAGACCGCGCGCGCGGTCGATGTCGACGCCTATGTGCGCGAGGAGAATGGCCTGCACCGGCTCGACCTGATGATCGAGGGCATCCATTGCGGCGGCTGCGTCGCCACCATCGAGCGCACCGCGCGGTCCATTCCCGGCATGGTGGAGGCGCGCGTCAACATGACGACGCGACGGATGTCCCTCGGCTGGCGCGGGCCGACGGCCATGGCGGGCGAACTCGTCGGGCGACTGTCGGGCCTCGGCTATCGCGCCGTCCCTTACGACCCGGCTCGGCTTCGCGGCAGCGACGAAGCGGAGGAGAAGGCGCTGCTGCGCGCCATGGCCGTGGCCGGCTTCGCGGCGGCCAACGTCATGCTGCTCTCGGTCTCGATCTGGGCCGGCCATGCCCAGGGCATGGCCGAGGCAACGCGCGATCTGCTGCACTGGTTTTCCGCCCTGGTGGTGCTGCCGGCGATCGCCTATGCCGGCCGGCCCTTCTTCGCGTCGGCCTTCCAGGCGCTGCGCCACGGCCGCACGCATATGGATGTGCCGATCACCATCGGCGTCGTCCTGGCCGCCGGCATCAGCCTGTTCGAGACCGTGCGGGGCGGCGCTCACGCCTATTTCGAGAGCGCCATCATGCTGGTGTTCTTCCTGCTGATCGGGCGCTATCTCGACCGGCGGGCGAGACGGCAGGCACGCTCCTCGGCGGAAAGGCTGTTGGCGCTGTCGGCTCAGGCGGTGACGGTCATCGGCGAGACGGGCCATGTCGTGCTGCCCGCCGACCGTGTGCTCCCCGGCATGGTCGCCCTGGTCGCCGCCGGCGAGAAGATCGGCGTCGACGGCACGGTGATCGAGGGCGCGTCAGACCTCGACGCCGGAATCATCACCGGCGAAAGCCTGCCCCTCTCCACCGGCGTCGGCGCGCAGGTCCACGCCGGCGCGATCAACCTGACGGCGCCCCTGAAGATCCGCGTCAGCGCCGCCGGCGACGGCACGCTGCTGGCCGGGATCGTGCGCCTGATGGAGGCGGCGGAGGCGAAGAAGGCGCGCTTCGTCGCCCTGGCCGACCGGGTGGCCCGGCTCTACGCGCCGGTCGTCCACGTGCTGGCGGCGGCTACCTTCCTCGCCTGGTGGCTGGTCCTCGGCCTCGCCTGGCAGCCGGCCCTGCTGATCGCCGTCTCGGTGCTGATCATCACCTGCCCCTGCGCGCTGGGGCTGGCGGTTCCGGCGGTGCAGGTGATCGCCTCCTCGCGCCTGGTGCGCCAGGGCGTGCTGGTGAAGTCCGGCACGGCGCTGGAACAGGCGGCGGCCGCGGATACCGTGGTCTTCGACAAGACCGGCACCCTGACGCTCGGACGGCCCCGTCTGGTCGAGGGCGGCGGGAACCGTGCCGCGCTGCGGCTGGCCGCCGGGCTGGCGGCCAACAGCCGGCATCCGCTGGCCCAGGCGCTGGTGGCCAAGGCCGGCCCGGTGCTGCCGGCGGACGGTGTCGAGGAGGTGCCGGGCCGGGGCCTGCGACGGCCCGTATCCGGCGGCGAGATCCGTCTCGGCAGCCGCGCCTTCTGCGGCGTCGCGGAGGATCCGGCGGCGCCGGCCGGGCCAGAACTCTGGTTGACACGTCCGGGCGCCGCACCATCGCGATTCGGTTTCGCCGACACCGAGCGGCCGGACGCGCAGGCGGTGGTCACGGGCCTGCGGCAACGTGGCTGCCGGGTCATCCTGCTGTCCGGCGATCGCCGGGCCACGGTCGCCGACATGGCCGACCGCCTTGGCATCGCCGAGTGGCACGCCGACTGCCGGCCGGACGAAAAGGTTCGCCACCTGGAGGCCCTGGCCGCCGCCGGGGGGCGGGTGATGATGGTGGGCGACGGCCTCAACGACGCACCGGCGCTTGCCGCCGCCGCGGTCTCCCTGTCGCCCACCAGCGCCGCCGACATCTCGCAGAATGCCGCCGACATCGTCTTCCAGGGCGAAAGGCTCTCGCCCGTTCTCACGGTCGTCGACACCGCCCGTCGGGCTCGCCGGCTGATCACCCAGAACCTGGTCCTCGCCATCGGCTACAACGCCGTCACCGTGCCCCTGGCCGTCGCCGGCCTCGTCACGCCGCTGATCGCCGCCGCGGCGATGTCCGCCTCCTCCATCGTGGTGGTGCTGAACGCCCTCCGCCTGGCGCGGGGGCGCGGCTGATGGACATCATCATCTACCTGATCCCGATCGCGCTTCTGCTCGGTCTGATCGGGCTCGGCGCCTTCCTCTGGTCGCTGCGCTCGGGCCAGTTCGACGACCTCGACGGTGCCGCCCACCGCATCCTGTTCGACGATGCGGACGACCCGCATGCCGAGGCGACCAGGCGCGAACGCCAACGGCCGGAACGGCAACCGGCCGGCGCTGTTGACTCCAACACGCCTTCGCCGCGACGCTGATCCCGGTAACGGGAAAGGCCTTTCAGGGCGGGCGCCTGCCGCGGCAACAGGAGCGGGACCGCATGTCGAGCGAGACGATCGAGCTTCTGAACGGCGATCTGCGCTGCCTCATCGCGCCGGCCATCGGCGGCAGCGTCGTCGCCTTCGACTGGCGGGCGGGCGACGACTGGGTGCCGCTGATGGCGCCGACCGTCGTACCGCTGTCGGGCCATGCGGCGGCGATGGCGAATTTCCCGCTGGTCCCCTTCTCCAACCGCGTGGCCGGCGGCCGCTTCACCATCGACGGCGTGGTCCACGCCATGCCCATCAACGCGCCACCCGTGCCGCACACCCTGCACGGCGATGGCTGGCAGGCCGCCTGGCGGGTGGTGGAGCAGGGGCCGGCCGACATTACCCTCCGCCACGATTGCCGGGCGCCCGACTGGCCGCATGTCTACGAGGCCTGGCAGTCGATCGCGCTCGCCCCCGACCGCCTCGACCACCGGCTGGAGGTGATCAACCGGGGCGACCGGACCATGCCCTTCGGCCTCGGCCTGCATCCCTATTTCCCGCGCCGGCCTGACACCCTGCTCAGCGCGCCGGTGGAGACCATGGACCTGACCGACGAGACGCTGATTCCGCACGATGCGGTACCGGTGCCCGAGGACGTCGTCTTCGACCGGCGGCGCGTGGCCGATCTGGTGCTCGACGCCGGCTTCCAGGGCTTCGCCGGCACCGCGCTGATCGAACAGCCGGCGCTGGGCTATGACCTTCGCCTTTCCGCCTCGGCCAACTGCCGGCACCTCGTGGTCTATGTGCCGCCGGGCGAGGCCTTCTTCTGCGTCGAGCCGGTGACGCACCGAACCGATGCGTTCAACGCCGCCGATCCCGGCCTTGAGGGGATTGCCATGCTGGCTCCGGGCGAAGGCATGGCGATGTCCCTGTCGCTGGCGCTGGAACCGCGCTGACTTCGGCTTCCGGTCACATGCCGCTCGCGCCTTTGTGAACGGCCGGACACTTGCCGAAGTTGCTGTTCGACTTGAACAAGCACGTGAACGTCAACAGTTCATACGCTTGGCTTGGGCGGAGGCGGGGAGTGGGCCTGGGCGGCCGACACAATTGATCCCACCTTGACCATCCAGCCGGCGTCGCGGCGCCACAGTTTCGCCCACCGCGGGCATATCTCGGGTTGACCAGGTTCATGCAGCTCAAAGAGTGTCCGCTCCCCCTCATGGCACAGGAACAGGTCGGCGCCTCCGCGCCTTCTGGTGCCGGTCGGCAGGCGATGCCCCCGGCGCGCCGCGAGTCAGATCCGATCCGTCTCAGGCGGCGGTCGCGCCACCGCCGGCTCCTGCTCTCGCTCCTCATCATCATCACCGTAACCAGCTTCCTCTGGCTCACGGCCGCGGTGTTGTTCCCGGTCGGGATCACCTGGCTGGGCGTTGCGGTGCTGATCGCCATCGCCATTCCCTGGACGGTGATCGCGCTGTCGTTCTGGAGCGCGGTGATCGGCTTCTTCATCTACCTGTTCCGGGGCGCGGACAGCCCTGTGGTGATGCCGCTGGACGACGGCGGCGCCCAGGCCCGCCCGACCGGCCGCACGGCGGTGGCGATGCCGGTCTTCCACGAGGATCCGGCCCGTTTCCTCGCCGGCCTGGAAGCGACGATGACCTCCATCCGCCTGACCGGCATGGGCGAGCGCTTCGACTACTTCATCCTGTCCGATACCCGCGACGGCGCCGACGCCGAGGCAGAGGCCGCGGCGGTGGCCGCCTGGCGCACCGGGCTGCCCGAAGATGTCGCCGTCCACTACCGACGGCGCGAGACCAACAGCGGGCGCAAGGCCGGCAATGTCATGGCCTTCTGCGAGAGCCATGGCGACGCCTACGACTACATGCTGCTGCTGGACGCGGACAGCATCATGGACGGCGCCGTGGTCACCCGGCTGGCCCGGCTGATGGACGCCAACCCGCAGGTCGGCCTGATCCAGACGACGCCGATGATCACCCGGGCCGGCACGCTGTTCGCCCGCTTCATGCAGTTCGGTACCCGCATCGCGCTCCGGCCGCTCGCCGTCGGCATGGCCTACTGGTTCGGCGCGGAGTCGAACTATTACGGCCACAACGCCATCATCCGCGTTGCCCCGTTCAAGGCGCATTGCCGGCTGCCGCGGATCCGCCGCTGCGGCCATCTGAACGGCGAGATCCTGAGCCACGACTTCGTCGAAGCGGCCTTTCTGCGCCGTGCCGGCCTGGAAGTCTGGCTGTTGCCCACGCCCGCCGGCAGCTACGAGGAGGTGCCGCCCGACCTGCCGCGCTTCCTCAAGCGCGACCGGCGCTGGTGCAACGGCAATCTGCAGCACGGCGCGGTGTTGGGCGGCCGTGGCCTGCACGCGGTCAGCCGCTCGCACATGGCGGTGGGCATCGTCACCTATCTGGCCGGTCCGCTCTGGCTGTTCCTGGTGCTGGCGGCGGTCTGGCGCCTTGCCCATCCCTATGACTGGGTGCCGGGCGGCGTGCCGGACGCTGCGCTGATTGCCGCCAAGGATGCGATCGAGCTGCACCTCTACCTGATCGCCGCCGTGGCCGTGATGCTGCTGGCGCCACGCTTCTTCGGGGCCGCCATCGTGCTGGCGGTGCCGCATGAGCGGCGGGCCATGGGCGGCTCGGCCATGGTCATCCTCGGCATGCTGGCGGAGATCCTGTTCACTGCGCTGCTGGCACCGATCATGATGGTCACCCGCACGCTCGACATCCTGACCATCCTGCTCGGCCGCGCCTGCCGCTGGGAACCGCAGAACCGCGACGGCCAGGCCCTGGGCTTCCTGGCGGCGCTGCGGTCGCAGGCGGCGCCGCTGGCGGTCGGCATCGCGGTCACCGCGGCGATCCTTGCCGTCTCGCCCGCCGCCCTGCCCTGGTTCGCACCCGTGCTGGCCGGCCTGCTGGTCTCGCCGCTGCTCGCCTGCTGGACCTCGCGCGAGGGCGCGGGTTTGGTGCTCACCCGGCTCGGCCTGCTGCGCGTCGCCGAGGAGCGGGTTCCCTACCACGTCACCCGGCTGGAGCCGGGGCTGATTGCCAATCACCGTGCCGCCGCGCCGGCAGCCACGGGCGGCCCACACTCCGCCGAGACATCGCTGGTCGCCTGAGCGGCGCCATTCTCCTCATGCGTCCGCGCATGGCAAAACGCCCGCATCGTCGCGATGCGGGCGCTTGCCTGCCGGGATCAGGTGGACGGCGTCAGCGGGCGGGGGCCAGGCTCACGTCCAGGTTCGGAACGGGATTGTCACTGGCCGGCGCGGCATCGAGATCGTCCCAGTTGATCTCCGACTGCTCGATATAGCCGGGAATGTCGGCTTCCCAGAAGCCGACCACCGTGGGCGTGATGTTGAGGTAGAGCTCGCCATTGACGATGCGCCAGAGCAGCGGGTTGCCCGGCACCTTGCCGTCGAGCGCCACGCCATAGGCGCAATGGCCGTCATAGGCGGGCACGAAGGCCTCCGGATCGGCGAGGAAGCGCTCGCGGTTCGCCTCGCTGGCGAAGGCCCAGACGGCGCCGTTGTACTCTGCCGTGATGTCGGCGTCGCCGACCAGGGGAGCCGGCTGCGGACTGCCGACCGGCGCCTGCTCGAGATCGAAGTAGGAGACCACGTCGTAGCCGCTGATGGCGAAGCCCGAGGGGTCGACATACTGCTCGCCGGCCCAGGCCGGAGCGGCGAGGGCGAGACCGAGCGCAGCGGTCCCGGCCATCCTGGTGGTGAGTCTGCTCAGACTGCGGAACATGGGAAGACACAACTCCTTCGGGGGTTGATGGATGCCTGGGTGCCGGTTGTGGCCGCTCAGGCGGGTTGGGGCAGACCCCTGGCATAGGGTCCGTCCCGCATCAGGCGACGCAGTCGCGTGCCCAATATCGATCCGGTGAAGCCGCAGGCGAGCCAGAGCCAGCCATGCAGGCTGCCCGAGGCCACGCCACTGAAGAAGGCGCCGATATTGCAGCCGAAGGCCAGCCTGGCGCCGTAGCCCATCAGCAGGCCGCCGAGGACGGCCGTCGCCAGGGCGCGCCAGGGCAGGCGCCATTCGGGCCGGAAGCGTCCGGCGAGACTGGCGGCGACCATGGCGCCGGCGATGATGGCGACGTTCATCAGGCTGACCGTGTCGGCGAGCGGAGAGGCCGCGAGCGCGCCCTGCCGCGCCGCCCAGTAGGGGAAGGCGCCCAGCTCGGCGCCCAGCGCCTGGGCGATCTGGCCGCCCCACAGCGCGAAGCCCGAGGTGATGCCCCAGGGGTGGCCCGCCAGCAGCAGGGTCGCGGCGTTGAGCAGGGTGAGCCCGACAGCGCCCCAGAGCAGGGGCCAGGGGCCGCGCACGACCCGCCGCCAGCCGGCCGGGCCAGCACTTTCGCCGGCCGCCGACTCGCCCCGCGACAGGTGCCCGACGAGCCACCAGAGCGCTGCGAAGACGCCCAGGTTCGCCGCCAGTGCCGGCAGCCAGCCCAGAGTGGCGAGCAGCGAGACGGCGCCGACATTGGGCAGATCCAGCCACCAGGGGAGGTGCAGGCTGCCGATGAAGGAGCCGGCGATGAAGGCGGCCAGCGTAACGATCATCCGCGTGTTGCCGCCGCCGGCGGTGTAGAGCGTGCCGCTGGCGCAGCCGCCGCCGAGCTGCATGCCAATGCCGAAAAGGAAGGCACCGACCGCGACGGAGACGCCGACTGGCGCGACGAAGCCGCCGAGGCGCTGGCCGAACGCCTCGCCCGCGGCCAGCAGCGGGAAGAACAGGCTGACCGCGATCGCCAGCATGACCAGCTGCGCCCGCAGGCCGGCACCGCGCCGCTCGAACACGAAGACGCGCCAGGCGGCGGTGAAGCCGAAGGAGGCGTGGTAAAGCGTGATGCCGAGCAGGCCGCCGACGCCGACCAGCGCCGCCCGGCGCCAGCCGTCGCCGAGACCTGCATCGAGCGCGAGCGCACCCAGGACCAGGCCGGCGGCGATCAGGGGCACCGGATTCACAGACACGCCGCCCCCGGCGGATTCGGGCATGCCGCCCCCGGCGGACCCGGGCATGCCGCCCTTGTCTGAGCCGGTATCGTCGGCGCCGATCCTCTCCTGTTCCGTCGTCGCGCGCATCGGTTCCACCATCACCTGAACCTGCCGGACCGGCATGCCGCGATCGCCGCCGCGCCGACGTCCCGTGGCTGAGATGGGCAGAGTTGGAACGACCGGCGATCACGCTTCGGTAAAATACTGGTGATCGGAGCGGCAGGCGGCATTCTCCGCCCCTATCTAAGCAGGCGACACGACGTCGTCAGCGCGGCGTCAGCCGACACAGGCTGGGCGCCGCCACAGCCATCTCGCATGGGCCTTGATGCCCGGGGTCGTCCCCGGGGGATGGCCCCAAGGCCGCGAAGAGCCGATCCGGGGATCGCCCGACCAGGAAGCGCGCTTACGGACCGGAAAGGACGGAACGACATGCGAATGGACTGCCGCGGATTGGGCGTGACCAGCGAGAGCGCCGAGGCCGTCACGGCGATGGACGAGGCGGTGCGTGCCTTCCTGCGCCACGGGCGGGACGGCGTGGCGCGTATCGACGCGGCACTGGCGCACGACCCCGACCTGCTTCTGGGCCATGTCGCGCGCGGTCTCTGGCAGACCCTGCTGGGACGGCGCGCGGCCCTTGCCGGGGCACGCCGCTGCCTCGATCGGGCCCGGGTCTGCGCCATCGCGCGCGGCACCACGGCGCGGGAGGCCTGGCTGCTGAGTGCCCTCGACCGCGCGGTCGAGGACGATTTCACCGGTGCGATCGTCGCCCTGGAGGAGAGCGCGGGCACGCACCCGCACGACCCCCTGACGCTCAAGACCATCCACATCATGCGGTTCATGCTGGGCGACCGCCAGGGCATGCGCCAGTCGACGGCGCGCGCGCTGCTGGCCTGGCGGGAAGACATGCCCGATTACGGCTATCTGCTGGGCTGCCACGCCTTCGGCCTGGAGGAGACCGGCGATGTCGAGGCGGCCGAGCGTACGGGCCGTCGGGCGGTGGAGATGGAGCCGGAGGATGCCTGGGGTTTCCACGCCGTCGCCCATGTCATGGAGGTGACCGGCCGGCCGGAGGAGGGCGTGCGCTGGCTCGAGCGCCACGAACCGGCGTTGGGTCGCGCCAACAACTTCGCCTTCCACGTCTTCTGGCACCGCGCGCTTTTCCATCTGTCGCTGGGCGAGACGGCGCGGGTGCTGGCGCTGTACGACGACCATATCCGGGCCGAGCGTACCGACGATTTCCGCGACATCGCCAATGCCGCCTCCCTGCTCTGGCGCCTGCAGGCGCTGGGCGTCGAGGTGGGCGAGCGCTGGCGGGAACTGGCCGATCTGGCGGAAGCCCATATCGGCGACCACGCCTACGGCTTCGCCGACGCCCACTACCTGCTGGCGCTGGTGGGTGACCAGCGCCACGCGGCGGCCGAACGCTTCTGCGCCTCCGCCGAGGCCGCCGCCATTAGCGGCCACGGTGATCAGGCGCGGATCTGGCGCCTTGTCGGCCGGCACGTTGCCGACGCCATCGTCGCCTATGGTGCCGGCGACGACGACCGGGTGGCGCGGGCGGCCCAGGCGATCGGCGACCAGTTGCAGCGCCTCGGCGGCTCCAACGTGCAGCGCGACGTGTTCGACATCGTGCTGGCCGGGTCGGCGGCGCGGGCGGGCAAGCAGGGACTCTGTCGCCAGCTGTTGCGTGCCCGCTACAAGCGGCGCGGCGCGGACCTCTTCGGCAGCCGCCTCGCGCGCCGTGCCGACCTAACCGTCGACGCCACGGGTCTGGAGGCCGCCGCGCCCTGAGCGGCGCCTATTCCGCCGGCTGCGCCCGTCCGCCAGGGGACCGCGGGGACACCGTTCCGGTCGTCGCGGACCCGCCCGCCGGCTGCTTGCGCTGACGCCAGGGCTCCTTCTTCAGGAAGCCGATCAGGTAGGCGATGGAGATCAGGACGGCGATGGCGCCGGCATTGACCAGGATCGCCTGCCAGGGCTCCCGGTCCGTGTGGTCGAGCACGATACCGGCATAGCGCGAGATCGCCATGGCGAACAGGAAGACGGGCAGGGACTGCTTGCCGCACTGCATCACCGGTCGCCCGAAGCGGGAGGAGAGCCAGTGCTCTCGCCCCTTCAGCAGCACCACCACGAGATAGGCGGCGGCCAGGAAGTGGACGTAGCGCAGGATGCCGAAATCGGTCTTGTTCAGCCAGGGCGAGATCGCCTCGCGCAGCGTCGTCAGCAGCTCCGAGGAGCGCCAGAGCGGCCAGTGGCCGAGCAGCAGTCCGGCGACGAGCACGAGAACTGCCAGGCCGATCAGCAGGCGCGAGACCGGCGGCGGCCTGAGCCAGCCCATGGAGAGCGCCAGGCCGGTGAAGAAGATCAGCTGCCAGCCGAACGGGTTGAAGAACCAGGCACGGTCGGAACCCGGCCGCACCTCCGCCGGCAGGTCGAAGCCGACGAACCAGTTGGCGAGGTAGATGCCGATGCAGGCGGCGATGGCTGCCAGCGGATGCAGGCGGGCGAGCGCGAAGACCGCCGGCATCATCAAGAGAATGACGATGTACATCGGCAGGATGTCGAAATAGTTCGGCACGTAGCTTAGCGTGAAGAAGCCGACCAGCGCCGCCGCCGTCTCGTTGAAGAAGAACCAGAGATTGAGCTGGGCGATGTAGTCGCGGGTCTCGAACAGCTGGTTGGCCGCGGCCATCGACATGGCGACGAAGAAGAACAGCAGCAGGTGGCCGAGATAGACCTGCCAGACCCGCTGGGCCACCCGGGCGGTGCCCAGCGTGAAGCCGTGCCGCAGGAAGGTGCCGCCGAAGGCGATGCCGGCGGCGTAGCCCGACATGAAGACGAACATCTCCGTGGCGTCCGACAAGCCGAAGCGCGCCGGGATCCACTGCGCCACCCAGTTCGACGGGATATGCGCGATCAGGATGATGATGAAGGCGAGCCCGCGGAAGAAATCGACGCGCGGGTCGCGGCCGCGAAGACCCGCGACCGGACCGCCGGCATCGGTAGAGGGTGCGCTCATGGGCTCAGAAGGCGCCATCATAGGCGCGCCGGGCGAATTCGCAGGCGATCACCGTGAAACGGTCGGCGGCGAGCGCCTCCACCAGGGCCGCCTCGAAGGCGGCGGTGTCGACGACGCTGACGCCGTGCCCGCCCAGCGCCCGGGCGACGGCGGCGAAGTCGGTATGCTCGAAATCCACGCCGACCGATTGCAGGCCCTGGCGCCGCTGCTTCAGTTCGATCAGCGCCAGCGAGCGGTCGACGAAGACGACGACCACCACCGGCAACCGGCGGTCGCGCAGGGTGGCAAGCTCGCCCAGCCCCATCTCCAGCCCGGCGTCGCCGATGAAGGCGATCACCGGCCGCTCCGGGCTCGCCAGCTTGGCCCCGGCGGCCAGCGGCACGGCGCAGCCCATGGTGCACAGCGCCGTCGACTGCATCAGCCCACGCGGTTCGTAGACCTGCCAGGCCTGGCTGAGGAGGATGCGGTGGGCGCCGCTGTCCACCGTGGCGAGCGTGTCGCGCGGGGCGACGCGGCGCGCGGCGTGGATCATGGCGGCCGGCGACCAGTCGGCCTCACCGGGACCGAAAGCCTCGGCCAGCGCGGCGCGGGCGGCGGCGATCTCGCCGCCGGGCCAGCGCGCCGTGGGCGCCAAACCTGCCGCCAGCACATCGAGGCCGGCACCGATATCGCCGACGAACTGGCTGCGCGCGAAATGCATGTAGTGGGTGTTGGGTACGGCCGAGAACTCGATCACCGGGGCGTCCGCCGGCCACGGGTCGCGCCAGCCGATGCGCATCTCGATCGGGTCGTAGCCGGCCAGCACCAGGCAGTCGCTGGCGCGGACCAGCGGCAGCAGCAGGGCGTCGGCCTTGGGCGACAGCCCGGCGCCGCCCAGCACCAGCGGATGGTCCTCCGGGACCAGCCCCTTGGCCTTGTAGGTGGTGACGAGGGGGATGCCGTGATGCGCCACCAGTCCACCTACCGCCTCGGCGGCGCCGGGGGTCAAGGCGTCGAGGCCGGCGATCACCAGCGGCCGCTGGGCATGGGCGAGGCGGTCGCGGGCGGCGTCCAGCTCCGGCCCAGGCGTTGGCGCGGTGGGCAGCGGCCGGACCCGGCCGGCCCGTCCCGACGGCACCTCCTGGCCCTCCGCCACGCCGATCGGCACGTCCACGTGGACCGGCCCCGGCTGGCCGTCGAGCGCGATCGTCAGGGCCTTGTCGATCACCGTGTCGACGGCGCCGGAGACGGCCCTGAGACTGGCCTTGGTGATCGGCGCCAGCAGCGCCCGGTGGTCGAACACCTGGTGGGTGTAGCTCAGCGCCTCGGCATCGTCGACGCAGCCGGTGAGGAAGATCAGCGGCACCCGGTCCTGCCAGGCGTTGGCGACGACGTTGACGGCGTTGGCGACGCCCGGCCCCAGGGTTGCCAGCAGCACCCCCGGCGCGCCGTCGCGGTGCCAGGCGCCCTCGGCCATGAAGCCGGCATTGTTCTCGTGCTTGGCGAGCACGAAGTCGATGCCGGCGCGGTTGAGCGCGTCCATCAGCGCCAACACCTCGCCGCCGGGAATGCCGAAGGCGAAACGGCAGCCGGCCTTGGCCAGGCGCCGGGCGATCAGGTCGGCGCCGGTCGCTTCCGTCCGCGCCTGTCCGCCGTCGGCGCTCATCGGACGGTCCCCAGGGCCACGACGCCGTCGCGGGCGAGCGTGCCGATCTCCGTCTCCACCAGGCCCAGCATGTCCTTCAGCACCTCTTCGGTATGTTGCCCCAGCAGCGGCGGCGGCCGGTCGTAGGTGACCGGTGTGGCGGAGAAATGGAGCGGATTGCCGATCAGGTCCACCGACCCGGACAGCGGGTGATCCATGGTCACCCGCATGCCGCGGCCGCGCGTCTCGGGGTCCTCGAAGACCTCCGGAATGCCGCGCACCGGCCCGCAGGGTACGCCGGCGGGGTCGAGCAGCGCGATCCACTCTCCGGTGGTGCGGGTGACGGTCAGTGCCTCGATCAACGCCACCAGCGTCGTGCGGTTGCGCACCCGCTCGGCATTGCGGGCGAAGCGCGGATCGTCCGCCAGCTCCGGCGCCCCGGCCAGGGCGCAGAAGCGCCGGAACTGCGCGTCGTTGCCGACCGCCAGGATGAAGTGGCCGTCGGCCGAGGGGAAGACCTGGTAGGGCACGATATTGGGATGGCCGTTGCCGAGCCGCGGCGGTGCCGCGCCGCTCGTCAGGTAGTAGGTGCCGGCGTTGATCAGCCAGGCGATCTGGCTGTCGTGCAGGGCGAGGTCGATATACTGGCCCTCGCCACTGCGGTCGCGGTGGCGCAGGGCCGCCAGGATGCCGGTGGCGGCGTACATGCCGCACATCACGTCGGCGATGCCCACGCCGGCCTTGTAGGGTGGCCCCTCCACCGGGCCGGTGATCGACATGATGCCGCCCATGCCCTGGATCAGGAAGTCGTAGCCCGCCTTGGCCGCGCGCGCGCCGGTGCGCCCGAAGCCGGAGATCGAACAGTAGACGAGACCCGGATTGACCTCCTTGAGGTCCTCGTAGCCGAGGCCGCGCCGCTCGAGGTCGCCGGTCTTGAAGTTCTCGATCACCACGTCGGACCTGGCCGCGATGTCGCGCAGCAGCGCCGCGCCGCGCGGCTCGGCCATGTCGATGGCGACCGAGCGCTTGGACCGGTTGGCGGCGAGGTAGTAGGCGCTCTCCCGGCTGTCCCCGCCATCGCCGGACGGCAGGAAGGGCGGTCCCCAGCCGCGCGTGTCGTCGCCGGCGCCTGGCCGCTCGACCTTGATGACATCGGCGCCGAGATCGCCCAGCAGCTGGGTCGCCGTCGGTCCGGCCAGGATGCGGCTGAGGTCGAGGACGCGGATGCCGGAAAGCGGTCCTGTCATGGACGCGAAACTACATCAGGGTGAGAGACCAGGTCGTGATGCGATGCAATATAGGCGAAACCACGGCCAATGCCCCTCACAGCCCCGTGATCTCGTCCGCCCCGGTCAGGCGAAGGGCGCGCCCCAGCAGCCACAGCGATCGCCAGGGCAGCAGCCACCACGTCACGCGCCGCAGGCCGTAGAGCGGCGGCCGGGCATCAGGCAACTGCCAGGCGAGCAGGCCCTTGATCGACGGCGTATCCTCGGTCCGCGGCTGCTCGCGCACCTCGACGCGACCGTCGGCATACGCGACCGACAGCAGGCGACCCGTCTCCGGCGTGTCGGCCCGGCAGCACATCAGGCGGGCAGCGCCGGGGTCGACGCCGGCCATGGCATAGACGATGGCGAGTTCGCTGGCCGCCAGCGGGCGCGCCGGGTCGCGGACCAGCTCGACCAGGCAGGGCTGGTGGCCGCGCAGGGCCTGCCCGATCGCCGCCAGAGCCAGGGTGGTGGCCTCCGCCAGCGCCGCCTGACCGCCCGGCCGCGGCGGGCTGGCGGTGATGGCGACCTGCGCCCCCTCGGGCAGCTGTCGGGCCAGCCGCCGCTCGGTCACCTCGCAGCCGGCCCAGTCCGCCGGCAGTCTCGCGGCCCGGGCGCGCAGCTCCAGCGAGCGGGCGAAATTGGCGGCCAGTCCCCTCCGGACCAGGTCGGTCAGGAAGGGCTGGTAGCGGTCCCAGCGCCGCCTGTTCGCCCGTCGCGTCATGCCGCCGGCATGCCAGCGGGGCGCGGTGCAGCGGGCGCGGTGATGGGCGATGGCGCCAAGCGTCGCCAGCAGCGCCCCGCCGTCGGCCTCCGCCGGCAGCGCGGCCAGGCCATCGACCG
>JAVKFF010000103.1:0-6004 GCA_040226215.1 Azospirillaceae bacterium | reverse complement strand
TCGTGGCTGCCGGCAAACTGCACCAGGCGGAACAGGCCGAGCTTTTCCGACAGCCGCGGATGCCAGGGCAGGCTCGCCGGCATGGCGGTGTCCTCTGTGCAATTGATGTACGACTTGCCCACCTCCATCGCCGCCGGGTTGCGGCTGAGGCGGATCGGGTCGTTGAAGGTGGCCAGCGGCTGCGGGTTCAACTGCTCGTAGGCGCGTCTGGCCTCCGCCTCGTCGGCATCGTTGATGAAGAGTTCCCGCCAGATCGGCCAGGGCAGCATCACGCCGCCATCGTCCGCGGCGATGTCGTTGAAGAGCTGCGCCACCGGCGGCGGCGCCATGGAGGCCAGGCTCTCCCCGTCATTGGGCACGAAGGCGTTGATGTAGACCAGGCGGCGGATGGTGCCTGCCGGCAGGCGGTCGAAGGCGCCGGTGATGACCATGCCGCCATAGCTGTGGCCGGCAAGGACGGCGTCACTGATACGGTTCTCCTGGATGTAGTCGACCAGGGAGTCGATCGCCTCGTCCAGGGTGGTGCGCTTGGAGTCCCCCGGCCGGTTGCCCGCCAGGGTCGGCGTGTGGACCGTATGGCCGGCGCCGCCGATCGGGGCCGTGGTGTTGGCCATCAGATCGCCCGTGTGCCAGGCGCCGTGTACCAGGACGTAGGTCGCCATGGTTCTTCCTCCCCGTTTGGTTCTCGTCCAGGCCGGCGCTCAGCGGCCGGCCACGGTCATGCCGTCGATGCGTAGCGTCGGCGCGTCCGTACCATAGCGCCGCACCAGGTCGTTGGCCGGGGTGAGCGCCCGGAACATCGCCTTCAGATGGCCGGCGATGGTGCACTCGTTGACCGGGTGCGCGAATTCGCCCTTCTCGATCCAGAAGCCGCTGGCGCCGCGCGAATAGTCGCCCGTCACCAGGTTGACGCCCTGGCCCATCAGCGAGGTGACGTAGAGCCCCTGGTCGATCGTGCCGATCATCGCCTCGGGACTCATGTCGCCGGGCGAGAGGGAGAGATTGGTGGTTGAGGGATGCGGCGGCGATCCGACCCCGCGCGCCGCGTGGCCCGTTGGCGCGAGCCCAAGCTGGCGGGCCGAGCGCAGGTCGAGGATCCAGCTGGTGAGCACGCCGTCGTCGACGAAGCGCGTGGCGCTTGTCGGCAGGCCCTCCGCATCGAAGGGCTTGGAGCGCAGGCCGCGTGGCAGCAGCGGCTCGTCCACCACGTGCACGCCCGCGGGCATCACCGCCTCGCCCATCGCCTCCTTCAGGAAGCTGGTACCGCGCGCGATGGCGGCGCCATTGATCGCGCCGGTAAGGTGGCCCAGCACCGAGCGCGCCACGCGGGGGTCGAAGACCACCGGATAGGCGCCGGTTCTGGCCGGCCGGGCGTTGAGGCGGGCGACCGCCTTCTCCCCGGCGCTGCGCCCGATCTCCGAGGGATCACGCAGATCGCCGAAATAGACCGCGGCGGTAAAGTCGTAGTCTCCTTCCATCCCGGTGCCCTCGCCGGCGATCGGCCGGACCGCCAGGCTGGCGCCGGTGCGGGCATAGCCGCCGGCGAAGCCGTTCGAGGTGGCGAGGTAGATCGAATGGCTGCCCCAGGAGGCTTCCGCGCCGTCGGAATTGGTCACCCCCGCCACCGCCAGCGCCGCCTCCTCCGCCACCCTGGCCAGTTCGATCAGGCGGTCCGCGCTGGGCTCGTCCGGGTCGACCATGTCCAGGTCGGGCCAGTCGCGGGCCAGCAGTTCCGCATCCGCCAGGCCGACGAACGGATCCTCCGGCACGGCCCTGGCCATCGCCACCGCCCGCTCGACCAGGCCGTCGAGGCTGTCCAGGCGCAGGTCGGAGGAAGACACCGCAGCGACCTGGCGGCCGAAGAAGACCCGCAGGCCGAGATCGCCACCCTCGCTGCGTGTCACCGCTTCGGGCTTGCCGAGGCGTTGGGCGAGCGAGATCGACCGGCCTTCGACGAGCACGGCATCGGCGGCATCGGCGCCGGCCCGTCGGGCGCGCGTCAGCAGGTCGTCGAGCAGGGCGAGCGGATCGTTCTGGGAATCAGGCATGCGGTCAGACGTCTCGGTTGCGGGAACAGGCGGTGAATGGCGGCCGCGGCTGGCCACGCATCAACAGGTGGCGTTCCCCGATGCGTTCGTCCAGGGCGCCGACGATCCGATCGCCGACGGTGAGGGCGCCACCGCTCAGCGGACGGGAGTCTCGATCATGATGTCGTAGCGGAACCGCGCCCGATGCTCCACCGGTGTCGCCTCCAGCACGCCGACGGCCCCGGCATAGCTGCCCGTGCCGCCGGTGATGACATAGCGTGAGGGTGCGGGTTCCGGTAGCTGCACGCCCTGGACGCTGAGCGCGCCGGCGCCGTCATGGTAGAGCACGATGCTGCAGAAATGGCTGCCATCGGCGTCGAGGCGGGTGCAGGTGCCGGCGTTGCGGCCGATAGCCGTGCCATCCTCGGCCTCGAGGTCGGAATGCCAGAGGATCAGGTCGCCGATGCCGTCCGTCCGGCCGGCGTCGAGAAAGCTGTCCCCTTCCGCCGCGCTCCAGACGGTCAGCGTCTCCGCCGCCGCAGGTGAGGCGGCTACCGCGCAGCAGGCGGCCAGAGCCGCCATAAGCGCCCGGCATGGCATCGCGCCGCGCCTCAAAGATCCGCCTCGTCAACGTCGTACTGGCCGCTCAGCCGGCGCCGGACATGGGACCAGGACATGCCGACCGCCATGACGACAGCCAGCACGATGATCACCAGCCAGGCAACGGTTCCGGGGTTGGAGAGCGAGATCCAGCCGGCATCCACAAGCAGCCAGGTGAAGGCGGCGAGCAGGGCGACCACGAGCACGACACCGATGATCCCGATCGAGCGCCAGGTCGCGCGCAGATAGATGATGTAGCCGATCAGCAGCACCAGACCGGCGACGATCTTCAGGGGGAGGTTCGCGTCCGTGCCGCCGGCCACCCAGTGATAGAACGAGTATTCGGTCGGATTGAAGGTGGCGATGACAAGCACGAAGGCGCCCACCAGCCGCGCGAAGAAGTCCAGGAAACCGAAACTGCTGCGCCGCGCCATCTGGCCGTCTCCTCACACCGGTTGCGCTGGCGGGTGTGACCGGACCCGCGCGGGCTGCTTATTCCGCGATCGTCGGTGCCTCGTCAATACGTTCGGCAACTTTGGCGCCGCGCTGGCCGTACCAGTGCGCGGCGGTCGCGAGGAGGGAGCAGATCACCAGCATGACGACGAAGGGCCATTGGTCGTCCTGCAGGAGGTGGCCGACGACGAAGGAGGCGAGCGCGCCGAAGCCCATCTGCAGGAAGCCGGAAAGTCCGCTGGCCGCGCCGGCCCGCGTGGGGTCGACGCTGATCGAGGCGGCAGTGCCCGTCGGGATGCACAGCCCGTTTGCATAGGTCATGACGTACATCGGCACCATGAAGGCCAGCGGCGTCAGCACCCCGGCCAGCGCGAAGGCGACATGGGCGAGGGCGCCGAGGACGAGGATCGCCGTGCCGAGCGCGATCAGCCGGTCCACCCCCCAGGCGCGCGCCAGCCGGGCAGAGGTGAAATTGCCGGCCATGTAGCAGGCCGCCGCGCCGATGAACCAGAACGCATAGCCCATCGGGTTCAGCCCCATCACCGTTTGCAGCAGGTAGGGGGCGCCGCCGACGAAGGTGTAGAAGGTCGCCGCGGTGAACATGGTCTGGAAGGCGTAACCGCGATAGGCGCGGTTGCCCAGCAGGCGGGCATAGACCGGAACCAGGCCGGTCGGCGAGACGAAGGGCTGGCGCACCCGGATGGTCTCGCGCACGAACACGAAGGCGAGCCCGGCGACCAGCACGCCCACCGCCAGCACGAAGCCGAACACGGACCGCCAGCCCGCCATGATGTCGAGCTGGCCGCCGATCAGCGGGGCGACCATGGGCGCCAGCACCATGACCATGGTGATCGTGGCGATCTTCGAGGCCGCTTCGTCGCGGCCGAACTGGTCGCGCACCATGGCGCGGCCGATCACCAGACCGGCGCAACCGCCCACCGCCTGGACGACGCGACCGACGATCAGCATCGTCACTGAACCGGCGGCGAGGCAGATCAGCGCGCCGGCGATATACAGCGCCAGGCCGGACAGCAGGACCGGTCGCCGGCCGAATCGGTCCGACAGCGGACCATAGACCAGCTGCGAGCAGGCCAGCGCGGCGAGATAGAGGCTGAGCGTGAGGTGGATGACGCCATAGCTGGTGTCGAACACCGCTTCCATGCGGGGCATCGACGGCAGGAAGATGTTGAGCGCGAGCGGCCCGAGGGCCGTCACCCCCACCAGCATCAGCAGGGGCGTACCGCGCGTGTCGGCGTCGGGCATGAAATTTCAACCGCGGGCTTGTCGAAACAAGGGTGCATCAGAAGCCCGGGGGGAAGGGCAAACAATCTTGCATGAACATGCCCTCTTTCCTCTCAATTCATGGCCCGGTCAACCCCCATGTGCGGGTACTCCAACGATCATATGCCATCGCAAGGCGACGTCCGGTCGCGGCCCCCGCGCGCCTCCGCGCAGGGTCCGCGATGGCGGCATGCGACGATCAGTCGGGGCGAAAGATCATCGACTGATGCGCCCCGGCGCCGGCCATCGCGCCGTCGCCGACCGCCAGGGCGACGCTGCCGGCGGCCCGCGCCAGGTCGCCGCAGGCGAACACGCCGGGAACGCTGGTCTCCTTCGTCATCCCGGTCTCGACGAAGGCACCCGTCGGGCCGTCGGCGAGGGCGCAGCCGAGCTGTCCGGCCAGGGGGGTGGCCATGCGCGTGCGGGTCAGGGTCATCAGCCCGGTCAGGCGCACGGTGCGACCGTCGGCCAGTTCCATGTCCGCCCGCTCCCCGCTGATCCGCATGACACGCTGGCTTTCGACGCGCACCCCGCGCCGCGCCAGCGCCGCGGATTGTTCGCCATCCGGTGTGAAGACGTCATTGGTGAACAGGACCGTCTCGCCCCAGTCGGGCAGCATCAGGGCGTGATGCATCGAGAGTTCCGAGGAAGCGAGGACGCCGATCGGTCCGTCGCCCATCTCGTAGCCGTGGCAGTAGGGACAATGCGCCACGCTGCGGCCCCAGCGCTCCGCCAGGCCCGGGATGTCGGGCAGCTCGTCGACCACGCCGGTCGCCAGCACCAGGCGGCGGCTGCGCAGGCGGCGCCCGTCGCCGGTCTCGATCTCGAAGCCCGTCCCGGCCTTTCGGGCCGCCGCCGCCTCGCCCTCGATCCACGCCACCGTGGGATAGGCGAGGAGCTGGTCGCGCGCCTCGGCGACGATGGCGCCGGGCTCCCGGCCGTCCTGGCCAAGGAAACCGTGGGCGTGCGCGGCCGCGCGATTGCGCCGGCGGCCGGCGTCGACGACCGCCACCCGTCGACGGGCGCGGGCCAGCTGCAGGGCGGCGGACAGTCCGGCATAGCTGCCGCCGATGACGACAGCGTCGTGGTGAAGGGAGGTGTCAGGAGGCATTGGCGGTCGGATCCTTGTGCTGCGCCAGGGGAAGGCGTTGACGGAAGTCGGTGGCGAGCCGGGCCAGCGTCACGCCGCCGAGGCGGTCGATGAGCAGCGCCTCGGCCTCGCGGAAGGCGTCGTCGAGGGCGGCGTTGACCACGCGCTCGACCAGGCAGGAAGGGTTCTCGACCTCCAGCCGCATGGCCAGCACCGTCGGCTGGCCGAGCGCGTCGTAGACGTCGCGCAAGGTGAAGGTGCTGAGGTCCCGGGCGATCACCCAGCCGCCGCCATGGCCCTTTTCGGAGCGCACGAAGCCGGCCTCGCGCAGACCGGCCATGGTGCGGCGGACGACGACGGGGTTGGTGCGCATGCAGACCGCCAGCTCGGCCGAGGTGACCGGGCGGTCCCGCTCGGCCATGTGGAGCAGGGCATGCAGGGTGGCGGAGAGGCGGCTGTCGCGTTTCATGTAATTTAAAATGTTACATGATCTGCATGGCGTCAAGGGGCTGGAGAAGACGGGTAGGAGGTCCCGGGTCTGCGAAGCGGTACT
>JAVKFF010000102.1:0-13357 GCA_040226215.1 Azospirillaceae bacterium | reverse complement strand
TCCCTGGATCTCAGGGGGAAGAAGGGGCGCCGCCGGACGCAACGGCTCCGGCGGCGCCCACCGGGTCTTGTCGGCTCAGCGGTACTCGCCCGCCAGTTCCTGGACCAGCGACAGGTTCTCGGTGGTGATGAAGCCCGGGCCGGAATTGATGTGGCCGGAGGGCAGCACGCCAAAGCGGGCGTGGTTGGTCAGGATGACCACCGGCAGATAGCCCTGCAGATAGGGCTGCTGGTCGATGGCGAAGGCGATGGTGCCGTCCTCGATGGCCTCGGCGATCTCGCCCGACAGGTCGAAGGTGCCGAAGAACAGCTCGCCGGCCAGGCCCATCTCCTCGAGCGCCGAGATGGTCGGGTGCGCCGAGGTCGGACCCAGCGTCAGCACGCCGTTGGCGTCCTCGTTGTTGTTGAGATAGGCCATCACGCGGTTGCGGATCTCCTGCGGGTCCTGGCCGGCGTCGATCATCTGGTTGCCCAGCTCCACGCCCAGCGCGTCGGCGAAGCCCTGGCAGCGCTCCACCGAGGCCGGATTGGTGATGTAGTGGTTGACGCACAGGAAGCCGGTCACGCCCTCGGCCGCGGCGCGCTGGCCGGCACCGTAGCCCGCGTCGTATTCCGGCTGGCCGACATGCATCAGCGCGCCCAGCGCCTCGGACTGCGCGTGCGTGCCGGAATTGATGGTGATCACGGGGATGCCGCGGTCGACGGCGGAGGTCACCGGGCCTTCCAGAACATCGAAATCGGCGATGGTGACGATGATGCCGTCGGGGTCGGAGGCCGCCGCCTGCTCGACGATGCGCGCCATGTCGGCGAGATCGCCGGTCGGCGGGTTGCGGTATTCGACGGTGACATCCATCTGCTCGGCCGCCACGGCGATGGCGTTGCGGATGGTGTTCCACCAGCTGTCGGAGTCCGGCGCATGGCTGATCAGGACGAAGCGCTCGTCCTGGGCCTGGGCCGGCGTGGCGAGCGGCGCCGCCAGGGCGGCCGTGGCCACGGTGGCGAGTCCGATCGCTGCGAAAGTGCGCTTCATTGGTGTTCCTCCCATTGTCCCCCGGGTTTTCCGGCTGGACGGCGCACCGGGGTTACGCCGCCGAAGGCTTCGTCGAAAGCAGCGCCCTTTGAGGGCTCATGGAATGTACATTCCAAAACCAATTCGGGCAATTCGAAAGTTCCGAATTCGGAACGGGCGTTCCAAGCGGGCGACGGTCTCAGCCCGCGGCCTGCCGCGCCCCTGTGGCGACCGCCAGCGTGGTCGCCAGGCAGAAGGTGGCCGACAGCGAGCGGAAGGCGCCGACATCGGGCTCCTCGACCTCCAGCACCACGTCGGCATGCTTGGCCAGCGGGCTGACGGCGCTGTCGGTGATCGCCACCACGGCCACGCCGCCGGCCCGCGCCGTCTCCGCCAGCGCGATGGTCTGCCCGGTATAGGGCTGGAAGGAGATCGCCAGCATCGCGTCGCCGGGGTTGAACAGGGCCGTCTGCTCCAGCGCGCCGCCGGTCTCGTGCAGCACGGTCGGCCGGCCGACCCGCTGCAGGGCGTAGGCGAGATAGGTCGCCACGGCGTAGGCGCGGCGCAGGCCGACCACGTGGATCAGCCGCGCCCCGGTCAGCCGGTCGACGGCGAGACGCAGGGTTTCCGGGGCGATGCGGGCGGTCAGCCGCTCCAGCGACAGGCGCGAGACCTCGGCGAACTCGGCCAGCAGGCCCTCCGGCGACTCCGCGCCCGCCGCGCGCAGCCGCTCCAGCCGGGTCGGGTAGTCGGGCCAGATGCCCGACAGGCGCATGCGGAAAACCTGCTGCATCTCCGAGAAGCCGGAATAGCCGAGCAGCTTGGAGAAGCGGATCATCGCCGAGGGCTGCACCTCCGCCGCGGCCGCTGCCTGCGCCACGGTGTCGAAGGCCACCCGGTCGGGGTCGCGCAGGACGTACTCCGCGCATTGCCGCAGCCGCTTGGGCAGCGTGGCGTGCAGTTCGGTCAGCCGGCTCTGCAGCCGTTCGTAATCCTGTGGCGTCGCGTCCGTCGTCATGCCCGATCCGGTATCCCCTCCCGCTTGCCCGCCGACGCTCCCGCCTGCAGGCGGGGACGATCTTGACAGCCGGCGGCGGAAGGGCGCAAGCATTCGTGGAACATTTGTTCCATTTTGTGGGGGCACGGCATGGACGGCATCGGCATCGGCCTGATCGGCACCGGCTTCATGGGCAAGTGCCACGCGCTGGCCTACCGCGCCGTCTCCGCCGTCTTCGCCGACGTGCCCGCGCCGCGTCTCGCCGTGCTCTGCGACGTGCCGGCCTCCCGGGCCGAGGCGGCCGCGCGCCAGTTCGGCTTCGCCCGCGCCGTCGACGACTGGCGCGCCCTGGTCGCCGACCCCGCCGTCGACGTGGTGGCCATCACCACGCCAAACAGCCTGCATCGGGAGATGGCGCTGGCCGCGCTCGCCGCCGGCAAGCACGTCTACTGCGAGAAGCCGCTGTCGCTGACGCTGGAGGAGGCGGAGGAGATGGCGGCGGCGGCCGCCACCGCCGGCACCGTCACCCTGGTGGGCTACAACTACCTGCGCAACCCGGCGCTGATCCACGCCGCCCGCCTGGTCGGCGATGGCGCCATCGGCCGGCCGATCCATTTCCGCGGCATCGTCGACGAGGACTACATGGCCGATCCCGGCCTGCCCTGGTCGTGGCGCTGCCGCCGGGCGGAGGCCGGGCTCGGCGCGCTCGGCGACATGGGCTGCCACCTGGTCAGCGTCGCCACCCACCTGGCCGGCCCCATCGCCTCGCTGGTCGCCGACGTGGAGACCGTGCACGCCGAACGGACGGTGCCGCCCGGGACAGCAGGGAGCGGCGTCGCCGGATCGGTCGACAATGACGACATCGCCACCGCGCTGGTGCGCTTCCGTTCGGGCATCTCCGGCATGATCACCACCTCGCGCGTCGCCTGGGGTCGCAAGGGCCGGCTCGCCTGGGAACTGCACGGCGACGCCGGCATGCTGGCCTTCGACCAGGAGCGCATGAACGAGCTGCGGCTCTTCCAGGCCGGGCCCGACAAGGCGCTGCATGGCTTCAAGACCATCCTCAGCGGTCCGGCCCACCCGCCCTATGACGCCTTCCTGCCCGCCCCCGGCCACGGCCTCGGCTTCAACGACCAGAAGACGGTGGAGGTGGCGCATCTGCTGCGCGCCGTCGCCGGGCGCGAGACACCGCACCCCGACTTCGCCGCCGCGCTCCAGATCGAGCGGGTGATCCACGCCATCGCCCGCTCCGCCGCCGAGGGCGGCCGGCGCGTCGCGCTCTGAGGGAAGGCCGCGCTCAGGCGTCGTGGAACGCGGGCTGGTAGATCACCTCTCCGGCCGGCGGCGTCCCCGAGAACGACAGGCGCAGGAAGTATTCGGGCGGCGCCCCCGCGAACCGCAGGGCGGGATCGTGCGTGAAGCCGAAGCGCCGGTAGTAGCCGGGATCGCCGAGGACCACGCAGCCCCGGGCGCCCTGCGCGCGCAGCCGCGTCAGGCCCGCGCGGACAAGCGCACCGCCAATGCCCTGCCCCTGGCGCTCGGGCCGGACCGAGACCGGGCCGAGGCCGAACCAGCCGACATCCTCACCCGCGACGGTGACGGGCGAGAGAGCCACATGGCCGACGATCTGGCCATCGGCCTCGGCGACCAGCGACACGGTCAAGGTCCCGGTCTCGCGCAACGCGTCGACGATCGCCCCTTCGGTGCCGGATCCATGGGGTGTTCCCGCGAAGGCGGCCTCGATGATCTGGCGGATGACGGCCCGGTCGGCCGGCGCTTCGTCGCGTATGCTCATGGCGCTCCCACCTCAGCTGTTGGCGAACACCACGGTCTTGTGGCCGTTCAGCATCACCCGGTGCTCCAGGTGCAGCTTCACCGCGCGGGCCAGCACGCGGGACTCGATGTCGCGGCCCGTGGCGACGAAATCCTCCGCCGTCATGGCGTGGGTCACCCGTTCGGTCTCCTGCTCGATGATCGGCCCCTCGTCCAGATCGGGCGTCACGTAGTGCGCCGTGGCGCCGATCAGCTTGACCCCGCGCTCATGCGCCTGGTGGTAGGGCCTGGCGCCCTTGAAGCTGGGCAGGAAGCTGTGGTGGATGTTGATGATGCGGCCGTAGAGCCGGGTCGACAGCCGGTCCGACAGCACCTGCATGTAGCGCGCCAGCACCACCAGGTCGGCGCCGCTCCCGTGCACCAGGTCCAGCAGCCGGGCCTCCTGCTCGTCCTTGTTGTCCCTGGTCACCGGCCAGTGGTGAAACGCGATGCCCTGGGCCTCCGCCGACGCCCGGCTGTCGGTGTGGTTGGAGACGATCGCCGCCACGTCCGCCGCCAGCCAGCCGACCCGGATCTGGTAGAGCAGGTGCTCCATGGCGTGGTCGAATTTCGAGACCATGATCACCAGGCGCGGCCGCCGCGCGACGTCGCTCACCGCCGCCTTCATCCCGAAGCGCTCGATGGCCGGGGCCAGCGCGCGATCCACGTCCTCGCGCGCCGTGTCCCGGGGCGCGGTGAAGGCGATGCGCATGAAGAAGCGGTCGGTCTGCCGGTCCCAGAACTGGTTGGAGGCGGCGATGTTGGCGCCCAGCGCCGCCAGCTCCGTCGTCACCGCGGCGACGATGCCGGGGCGGTCCTGGCAGGACAGGGTCAGCACGAACTCCGCATGCGCCATGGTCCGTCTTCCTGGTTCGGTATCGGGGAAGGTCGAGTTGGGGAGAGGCGGTCAGAGCCGGACGATCCGGCCGTCGGTCGCGGCGGCCAGTGCCGCCTCGGCGATCTCCAGCGCCTTGAGGCCGTCCTCGCCGGTCGGCGTCAGCGCACCGCCAGCGGTCAGCGCCTCGACGAAGGCGGCGATCTCCGCCGCATAGGCGGCGACGTAACGGGTCATGAAGAAGTCGTGGAGCGGCGGCCGGGTGAAGCCGTCGGCATTGGCCAGTTCGATGGAGACCGGCCGCTGGTTTTCCGCCCGCACCATGCCCTTGGAGCCCAGCACCTCGATGCGCTGGTCGTAGCCATAGGTGGCGCGGCGGGAGTTGGCGATCAGGCACTGCCGGCCGCCAGCCGTCCGCAGCAGGATCGAGGCGGTGTCGACGTCGCCCGCGTCGCCGATGCGGCTGTCCACCAGGGCCGCCGCCTGGGCCGCCACCTCGACCGGCTCCTCGCCCAAGAGGAAGCGCGCCATGTCGAAATCGTGGATGGACATGTCGCGGAACATGCCGCCCGAACCGGCGATGTAGTCCGGCGGCGGCGGCGCCGGGTCGCGCGAGGTGATCACGATCTGCTCCACATCGCCGACCCGGCCTTCGTCGATGGCCGCCTTCAGCGCCAGGAAGTGCGGGTCGAAGCGCCGGTTGAAGCCGATCATCAGGCGGGCGCCGGTCTCCTCCACGACCGCGAGGCAGGCGCGCACGCGCTCCAGGCCGAGATCGATCGGCTTCTCGCAGAAGATCGCCTTGCCGGCGCGCGCGAAGCGCTCGATCAGCTCGGCATGGGTGTTGGTCGGCGTGGCGATGACCACGGCGTCGATATCGTCCGCCGCCTCGACCTCCGCCAGGTCGCGCACCTGACAGCCATACTGCCCGGCGATCGCCGCCGCGGCGGCCGACACCGGATCGAAGACCGCCGCCAGCCGCGCCGCCGGCTGGCTGGCGATGGCGCGCGCATGCACCTTGCCGATGCGCCCCGCGCCGAGCAGGGCAAACCGTACCGTCATCCCGACCTCGTGCTCGATTGTCCGGCGGGAACCGCCCGCCTGTCGCGCCGGGATGCTTCGGCGAAACCCGGCCGCCCGTCAAGCGCCCTGTCCGATACCGGCGGGCTTGCGCCCACAAGTTGATCGGACGCCCACGAATACGCTCGCCTGTCGGAGTCCCGGCGCTATCATGCCGGTGATTCGGCCGGCAGCAGGGGCGGGAGATCGGGGACGGCACATGAAGCGCACACCTCCCAATCGCAGCCATGCGGTGATGGCGCAGCGCGCCGAGCCGCATGACAGCCTCGACGACTTCCCGACGCCGCCCTGGGCCACCCGCGCCCTGTTCGCCCATGTCCTGCCGCCGCAGGTCTGGTCGCGCCAGACCTGCCTGGAGCCGTCCTGCGGCGCCGGCCACATGGCGCGCGTGCTGCGCGAGCATTTCGCCGTGGTCAAGGCCGCGGACATCCACGACTACGGCTACGGCAAGGTCAGCGATTTCCTGACCACGCCCTATGCGCCCGGCAGTTTCGACTGGGTGATCACCAACCCGCCCTTCCGCCTGGCCGAGGACTTCATCGTGCGGTCGCTGGCCATCGCCCGGGTCGGCGTCGCCATGTTCGCCCGCACCGCGCTGATCGAGGGCGTCGCCCGCTACCGGCGCATCTTCAAGCCGCATCCGCCGACGGTGGTGGCCCAGTTCACCGAGCGCGTGCCGATCTTCCGCGGCCGCCTCGCCGGCAAGGGTTCGACCGCCACCGCCTATGCCTGGTTCGTCTGGATGGCGGGCGAGCCGGCCTACCCGCTGGCCTGGATCCCGCCCTGCCGGCGGGCGCTGGAGCGGCCGGGCGACTACGACCTGGTCCCGACCCCGCCGGCAGGTGTGCCCGAGGAGGCGGCGGATGCCGTGCCGTCGCGCCACGCCTTCGACCTGTTCACCTGACCCTCAGCCGTCCTTGCTCGACTCCGCGAGCTTGCGTTCGACGAAGCCGAGCACGGTGAGAATGAGGAAAGCCAGCACGCCTCCGGCGAGCGCGATCAGGTAATAGCCGCCGCCGCAGGCGACGCCCAGCGCGCCGACCAGCCAGATGCTGGCCCCGGTGGTGACGCCCTGCACCTTCCGTCCCGCCCGGATGATGGTGCCGGCGCCGAGGAAGGCGACACCCGTCAGCACGGCCTCGACCACGCGGACCGGATCGGAATTGGTGGATCCGTCCAGTTCCTGCGCGGTCAGGACGATCTCGAAGGAGATCAGCGTGAACATCGCCGCGGCGACCGAGACCAGCATGTGCGTGCGCAGGCCGGCCGGCCGGTCGGTCATCTCGCGGTCGAGGCCGATGATGAACCCGGCGAGGCTGGCCGCGCCCAGCCGCAGGGAAATCTCCAATAGGGTGAAGCTCGTCTCGATCATCGGCGGCGCATCTCCAGCCCAGAGGGGTCGTTCATCGTTCGCCCGTCATTGTCCGACCGGCCCGGGTCGCGGTCGATGACCGCGCCGCGCCTATGGCGGGACGGCAACCGGCAGCCGCTGCGCCCTGGTGGCGATCCGGATACCGGCGGCGACGGCCACCATGCCGGCCAGCGTGCCCCAGCCCGGAACCTCGCCAAGCAGCGCCGCCTCGCCCAGCGCTGCCGTGGGCGGGCTGAGCGCCAGGAACACGGTCACCCGGGTCGGCGAGGCGTGCTTCAGTGCAAACAGCCAGAGGAGGTATCCGGTTCCGCTGGACAGGCCGATGAAGATCACCGCCAGCCAGCCCGGCCAGTCCAGTGCCAGGGTCAGCGCCACCGGGCTCTCGCCGAGGGAGAGGAGAGCGAGGAAGACCACCGCACCCAGCATGGCCAGCAGGCCGATCGGCAGGGTCGGGTAGCGTTCCAGATAGGGCCGGTAGAACACCGCGCAGACCGCGCCGCTGAGCGCCGCGCCCAGGACCGCGGCGGCACCGAGCCATTCCGCGCCGCCGCGCCACTGCAACACGCCCTCGCCCAGGGTGATCGCCACGCCCGCCAGGGTCAGCGTCACGCCCATTGTCTTCGCGCGTGTCAGCGCCTCGCGGCCGAGCGCCCAGGCCAGCAGCATGGTCAGCATCGGGAAGGTCGCGAACAGCAGGGCGGCCCGGCTGGCATGGATGTGGATGAGACCGAAATTGAGCAGCGCCACCAGCACGCCGAACTGGGCGATACCCAGCGCCAGGATCGCCGCCAGGTCGCGGGCCGGCATGTCGAGGCGCCGGAGCGATGCCGCGAAGGGCACAAGGCACAGGACACCGATGCCATAGCGCAGCAGCGCGATCGTGATCGGCCCAAGCTCGCCGCCGATGAAGCGGGTCGCCACCAGGGCGGCGCCGACCTGGAAGCCGGTGGCGGCGGCCGCGGCCAGCCCCAGCCGCTCGGCGCCCGCGATCACCGGCTCAGCCCTGGCCACTCACAGGTCCAGCGCCCAGTTCTGCCCCACCAGGTCCTTGCCGAAGGCGTGGTGCGGCGCCTGGTCGACCAGGCGGAAGCCCGCGGCTTCGTAGAGGCGCCGGGCGGCGGTCAGCACGTCATTGGTCCACAGGGTCAGGGTCCGGTAACCCTTGGCGCGGGCGAAGCGGATGCACTCCGCCACCAGCCGGCCGCCGATGCCCAGCCCCCGCGCCGCGGGCTCCACGTAGAGCAGGCGCAGCTTGGCGACCTCGTCGCTGGCCCTGACGACGAAGACGCTGCCGACGATCCGGCCGTCACGCTCGGCGATCCAGGCACGCTCGCCGGCCGCATCGAAATTCTTCACGAAACCGGCCAGGATCTCCGCCACCAGTGCCTCGAAGGTCTGGTCCCAGCCATGCTCCTCGGCATAGAGCACGCCCTGGCGGTGGGCGATCCAGCCGAGATCGCCGACCCTGAGCGGCCGCAGCAGATAGGCCTCCCGCCGTTCTTCCGGCGCGGCGCTCAGGATGCTTCTGACGGTGTCCATGGCGCCGACCAGCCGGTCCCGGTCCGCCGGCCGCAGGGGTGCGAGCAGCGCGTCGGCCTCGGCGATCGCCGCCTGCCGCAGCATCGCGTATTCCGCCCGTCCCCGGCCGGTCAGCGCCAGCACGTTCTTGCGCGCGTCCTCCGCCGCCGGCGCGCGCGCGACCAGCCCGTTGTCGACGAAGCGCTTGAGAATGCGGCTCAGATGGGCGGGGTCGATGCCCAGCTCCGCCGCCAGGCCGCCCGCCGCCAGCCCGTCGCGATGCGCCAGTTCCCAAAGCACCCGCGCCTGGGTCAGCGGATAGCTCGTCCTGTGCAGGCCCCGGTTCAGCAGCCCGATCTGGCGCGTGTAGAAGCGGTTGAAGGCGCGCACGGCCGCGATCTGGCCGGAAACCTGCTGGCCGGAAACCTGCTGGCCGGAAACCTTCTGGCCGGGATCGATCTGGGGCGGGTCGCCGGGCATGGTGTCGCCGGGCATGGTGTCGCTGGGCATGGTATCGCTTGCCGGTCGCAATGCATTCAGTTGACACCGGCAACTATACGGCCGCGCCAGCCGCCTGTCAGCATCGTTGGCGGTCGGCCCCGCCGCTCACCCGCCGCTCAGTAGAAGTGGGCGCAGGCCAGCGTGGCGATGGCGTCGTTCGAGCCGGCGAGGGGGAAGGCGACCGGCTCCGGGGACAGGCCGCCGATGCTGACCGTGCCGCCGCCGCGCAGGGCGGCGATCACGCCGCCATCCTCGATCACCCCGCCGGCGCAGCCGCCATTGCCGCAGGCGACCGGCAGGCTGCCCACCGGGCGGCCGTCCACCCGGATCTCGACCACCGCCTGGGGCGGCGTCGCCACCGGCACGTCGATCGCCGGGGAGAACAGCCCGGCATTGCCGCAATCCAGCCGGAAACTGCCGGCCGCGGTCTCAACCAAGGCGCTGCCCTGGCCATTGGGCTGAATGTCCGCGCGCCAGCCGGCGGGTGCCGCCGCGGTCTCGCCGCAGCCGCCGAGGCCGGAGAGCACCAGCGTCTCCCCGGCGCCCGGCCGGAGATGGCCACCGCGCTCCAGGTCGGCGATGAAGGCCTGCACCTCGCCCTGGTCGCCGCCGCGCTTGGTGATGAACTCGCCGATCTCCTCCTCGCGCAGGGCGCAGTCATAGGCGCGGAACTCGGCATAGAGCGCCTGGTAGTAGTCGGGTTCCATGCCCGGCAGCGTCGGCGTGGCGGGGTTCTTGCCGGGCACGGGCGCGCCCGGCGTCGTCGTCGGCGCCTCCCCGGCGGGCTCGGGCGGTGCCAGCAGGGCCGCCTGTTGCGCGGCCGTCAGATAGCCGGTCACCGCCTCGCCCCGCGCCGCCTGGAAGCGCTCGACCGCCTCGCGCGTGCGCCCGCCCGGAATGCCGTCGATCGGCCCCGGCTGGTGGCCCAGCGCCGTCAGCCGCTGCTGGATCGCCAGCCATTGCGTGGCGTTGATCGCCGGTTCCGCGGCGGCGGCCGGGTTGACCGGCACGATCTGCGTCGGCGGCCCCGTAACATAGCCGCCGGGATAGGGCGGTGCGGGCTGCCAGAACGGGTTGCCCTGATAGCCTGGGCCGTTGGGATAGTTGGGATAGCTCGGCTGGCCCGGCCAGCCCTGGTTGCCCTGATTGCCCGGAAAGCCCGAATTTCCCGGAAACCCCGGATTGCCGGGCACCAGCGGTCCAAGCGGCGTGTTCGGCCGGCCGAACAGCGTCTCGTTGATGATGCCGCCGACGATGCCGGTGACTACGTCCTCCATGTCCTGGCCGGCCGCCGGCGTGGTGGCGAGCGCCACGGCCGCGAGAAGCGACGCTGCGGTCAGCGCTGGGGCAAGCGGTTTCGCTCGAGGCATGGCAGGGCCTCCTTTCCTCCATTGGCGCGGCGGTCCTCCTGGGGCGGCCGCCGCTGGCCTGTCAGTTCCCGACTGTGGCAGGGAAGATAGGCCGGAAGATGACGCGGTCATGGCCGGCGGCCCGGCACGCGTTCCGCGCGCCTGCCGCGCGTGCTTGCAGCGCGCCGGCAGTGTTCAGGCGCCGTGCCCGTCGCCCGTCGAGCCGCCGCCGACGTCGCGACGGTCGGTATCGAGGTAGTCCGCGTCGAAATGGGCGAAGTCGCGCACCCCGTCCTGGCTGCGGATGATCACCCGGCCGCGACCGACATCGATCATCCCCAGCTTGCGCAGGGCGCGGATCGAGCGGTTGACGTGCACCTCGGTGATGCCGAGCGCGTCGGCCAGGTGGCTCTGGGTCAGCGGCAGCGCGTAGCTCCCACCCTCGACCGCGCCCAGCTTGCGCAGCCGGGCTTCCAGCTCCAGCACCAGATGGGCCAGGGATTCCTGCGCCGTCCGCCGGCCCATGTTCACCATGTGGGCATGCAGTATGCGCGACTTGCGCTCCTCGACCAGCAGCAGCTTCGGCGCGATGCTCGGATGCCGGTCGACGACCGCCATGAAGTGGTCGATCGTCGTCGGCAGCACCACGCAGTCGGTAACGGCCTCACAGGTGTAGCGCGCCAGCTGGGTGTGAAGATGGCTCAGGCCGACCAGCTCGCCCGGCAGCTCGAAGCTGAAGATCTGCTTCCGGCCATCGCTCAGCACCGCGTATTTCTGCGCCCAGCCGTCCAGCAGCAGCGACAGGGATCCGCAGGGATGGTCGGCCTCGAAAATCGGCGTCTGTCGCGGGTAGTGGCGCACCGGTCCGAAGGCGGCGGCGATGGCCTCGGCCTCGTCCCCGTCCAGCCCCATGGCGTGGCTGAGGCGCCGCAGCCCCAATTCCTGCATCGCGGCGTCAGACGCCGAGGTCCGTTCGTGCTTCACTCCCTCACGTCCCGTTTCCATACGCCCGCACCCTGAGCCCGTTGCGGCACTCGTCTCGGCGATCGCGTTCCGCACCGCCGCGCCGCACGCTCTCCGGCGGCCGTGGTGCGCGGGGTCGGGCCGCATGGCGGCGCCCATCCGGCAATGCCCGCACGACTGCGTCACTGCCTATCACCGCCACCGGGCGCACCAGACCAAAATAGGTTAAGGGGCCCGCCGGTAACAGGATTCTCTCGACCCGGACCGCGGGATGGCCAGGGTAGTCCGGCACGCCCGGCCGGCGGCGCGGTACCCCGGTCCGGCCGCCACAGCGCCTGCCGCGATGCGCCGAGACGCACCGGGATGCTCGGTGGAGGTGCGCCGAAGCGCATCGGGATTTCGGCGGAGGTGCGCCGAAGCGCACCGGGATTTTCGGTGGAGGTGCGCCGAAGCGCACCGGGATTTCGGTGGAGGTGCGCCGAAGCGCACCTCCGGGGGTCAATTCAAGGCATCCAGAAGATCGATGGCGGCGGCAGCGGCACCGAGATCCCGCGCAGCTCCACCGGTTGCCCGGCGAGGTTGTCCGCCGAGATCCCGAACGCCGCAGGGGCTGCCGGGACCGCCAGCGCCGCGGCCATGAAGGCCGCTGCCGGCAGCGTGAGCCGTCCTGTTTTCCTGGTCATGATGCATCTCCTTGATCTGTGTCGGGGCACGCGGTGCCGGCATCGCCGCCGGCTCACGCATCCCGGGGTCAGGCAACCCGGCCACGGGCGTCGCCGCGGCCGGCCGGGTCGGGGAGATGGAACGAAGGATGGCATCGCCGGCGGGCGGCATGCAGTGCCGGCGCGCACAGCCGACCGGCCCGCCAACCGCCGGATCGTTGACTGGCCGCCGGCCCAAATGGTGCCGGCGCGCGGATTTGAACCGCGGACCTACTGATTACGAATCAGTTGCTCTACCCCTGAGCTACGCCGGCATGTGCGGGCCGGACGCTGGCTCTTGCGGCGGCGTCGGGCCCGAGGCGGCGCGGAAACTACCCGAGCCGGGGGAGGGGGTCAATCGCTCTTGGGGCGTCAGGCGTCTGGTGGTTCGGATGGCGGGCCCGGTCCGCGGCACACCGCCGGCGCCGGCCCGCGGTCAGGGTTGACATCACCCGCTGACGACCGAGGTAGAGCATGGCGGGGCGGTGGGGCGTCAGTCGCCTTCAGCACCCGGATCGCCGTCGTGCGACCGCATCGCCCGCCTCTTCACCGGTTTCGGGCCGGCCCTTGGCCTAGAGAAGTTGGTGCCAGCTCTGGGCCGAGAGGGGATCGGGCCGGCCAGCGGCCGGGAGGCGCGGGTGCCCGGCCGAGGGTGTCAGCCGGCGCCGGCAGCCCCGGCGACCGGCGCGGCAGGACGAGACGGCCCGCCTGATCGTCCCGGCTGATCGTCCCGCCAGATCGTCCGGCCTGATCGTCCCGGGTCTGCTTCCCCGGCTCAGCTTCTCCCGGGGCCGAGCGACACGGGCCGAGCGGCGCGGGCCGAGCGACACGGGCCGAGCGACACGGGCCGGACATTTCCGGGGCATCGTTTCGGCAACAACGTCACACGCGGCGGAACGTTGCCGCGGACATCCCGTTGAAGAACCCACACGGAGCCCGAGGAGGGCAGGATCGATGAACGCACGATCGGACGATTACGAGAAGACCAGGCATGACGACCAGGAAGGCCCGGAGGTGCCGCCGCGTCAGGCGAAGCAGGGCATCGAGCTGCACCGCATGCGCTGGGTGCTCGCCGCTTCCGTGGCGGCCATCGCGGTGATCTTCATCGCGCTGCTGATTTCCTTTGTCTGACGGGCGTCTGTCTGATCGATGCCCGTCAGGCGCCTGACCGGCGTCCGGTTCGGGGCGCGCCGGCCGGATCCCAGTCGGCGTCCGCCCGAG
>JAVKFF010000101.1:0-2596 GCA_040226215.1 Azospirillaceae bacterium | reverse complement strand
GGCCACGACCGGCGCGGCGATCGTGGAGGAGCTGGACGATGCGCGGGAGACCGTGCGCGGCGCCACCGCCGCGATCGCGGAAATGAAGAAGAACGCCGAGCTCGCCGGCGCGCTGCAGCGTGCGAAGGGCATCCTGATCGTGCCCGAGTTCACCAAGGGCGCGCTGATCATCGGCGGCTGGGGCGGCGAAGGCGTGCTGCTGAGCCATCAGGGATCCGCCTGGGCCGGGCCGGCCTTCTACGATGTCGGCGCCGTCACCGCCGGTGCCGAGATCGGCTTCACCTCCGGCACCATGGCCTTCCTGCTGATGACCGACCGGGCGGTCGATGCCTTCCGCACCGAAGACACCTTCTCGATGAGCGCGAATGCCGAGATGACCGTCGTCGACTTCTCGAAGCAGTTCAAGCTCAGCACGGACAAGAGCGACGTGGTCGTCTGGTCCGATACCGAGGGTGCCTTCGTCGGAGCCGGCGGCAGCCTGTCCGACGTCAACTGGGACGCCGAGGCGAACAACGCCTATTACCGGCAGAACGTCACGGCCAGCCAGGTCCTCGACGGCCATGTGAAGAGCGAAAGCACCGTCCTGGTCGACGCCATCGCCGGCTGATCGCCCCGGCACCGTTCCGCAACGCGCAACGCACGCGCTGCCCGGCCAGGGCCGTACCCTGGCCGGGTTGTCGCGTTCCGGCCCCGGCAAGGACCGGGGGTCAGAGGCTGTCCAGCAAAGCCGGCCAGCGGTCTGCCCAGGGGCGCGCGGCCTCGAAGGCCGCGGCGGCCCGCAGCACCGTCTCGTCGCCCAGATGGCGGCCGGCGATCTGCAGCCCCACCGGCAGGCCGGGGCCGAAATCGCCACCTTCCGTCCAGCCGGCGGGGACAGTGGCGGCAGGCTGGCCGGTGAAGTTCATGATGAAGGTGAAGGCAAGCCACTTCACCGGATGGACGATCTGCCCGTCGATCTTCTCCGGCCCCTGGGTCAGCAACGGGAAGGGCGGAACCGCCAGGGTCGGGGTCAGCAGCAGGTCGTAGTTCTGCATCATCCGCCACATCTTGTTGCACACCGCCTGGCGGGTGCGGTTGGCGTTGGTGAAGTCCTCGGCGGTCCAGGGCCGCAGCAGGAAAGCCACCAGATGCGGCGACATGTGATGGGCATGGTCGGGCAGCCACTTGCGCATCCCCTCCAGGTCGGAGTTCGAAGCCACAAGCGCCCAGAAATCGTTGTAGGGATCCGCCCAGCCGGGATCGACCTCGTCCACCGTGCAGCCCAGGTCACTCTGGAAGACCTTCGCCGCCTCGCCGACGATGCGGCGCACCTCCGGATCCACCCGGGCATAGCCCCAGTCCGCGCTGTAGGCGACCTTCAGCCCCTTGATGCTGCCGTCGCGGGCGGCGGCCAGCCAGTCCACATCGCCGCAGGGGATGGAATGCCGGTCGCGCATGTCCGGCCCGGTGATCACCGCCAGCATGGCCGCGGAATCCTCCACCGTGCGCGACATGGGGCCGATATGCTCGATCGATTCCCAACTGGAGATCCCGGGATAGCGCTCGTCCCGGCAGCCGGGATAGAGCGGCACCCGGCCCAGCGAGGCCTTCACGCCGACCAGGCCGCAATGGGCGGAAGGGATGCGCACCGATCCGCCGCCGTCGGAGCCGATGGCGAAAGGGGTCACCCCGGCAGCCACCGAGGCGCCGGAACCGGCGGAGGAGCCGCCGGGGGTCCGCTCCAGGTTCCAGGGATTGCGCGTGGTCTCGAACACCGGGTTGTGGCCGACGCCGCTATAGCCGAATTCCGGCACGTTGGTCTTGCCGACGATGATCGCATCGGCGGCGATCAGCCGCTCCACGCAGATATCGTCCTCCTCCGGCGTGAAGTCCTTGTAGACCATCGAGCCGTTGACGGTCAGCAGGTCCTTGGTCGCCACCAGGTCCTTGATCCCCACCGGCACGCCGGCCAGCGGGCCGACCGCCTCGCCGGCCGCGAGCTTCGCCTCCAGCGCCTTCGCGGTCCGGCGCGCCAGGTCCGGCGCCGGGGTGCAGAAGGCATGAATATGCGGTTCCGTCGCCTCCATCCGGCGCAGCGAGGCCTCGACCACCTCGGTCGGCGACAGGTCGCCGGATTTGACCCTGGCTGCGATCTCCACAGCCGTCATGCGATTGATCTCACTCATCCCGCCCCTCCTGTGACCGCAAAGGCGCCGGTTGTTCCGGCCGCCGCCGCCTTAGAGTAGTCGCGTATGCGCCATCCGTGCCAGCGACTCGCCAGCCTGCTGCGCCGCAACATGACACCCGGCCCGGCCGGCTTCCGGGAAGTGGAACGTCGCGCTTGTGAATATGTATGCAGACGATAATACCTTTGTATTGCCGCATTTTTGTTCGATAGTCGCATTTTTGAGCATCAAACTACCGAGACAAGGCAAGGAAGCCTGAGTTTCTGGTCATTTTCGTTGCAATCCGTCCTGGCACGCACCTTGCTGCATTGCGGCAGGGCGAGCGGGAGCACGCCAAAGAAGCATTGGGACGGAGAAACTTAATGACAGGAACAGGACTGGCGTCACGCCTGGGGGGACTGGCCGTGGCGGCCGCTCTCGGTGCGGCGGCG
>JAVKFF010000100.1:0-7159 GCA_040226215.1 Azospirillaceae bacterium | reverse complement strand
CAAGCGGAAGGACGCAACATGAAGGTTGTCATCACCGGCGCGGCCGGTTTCCTGGGGCGCAAGCTGGCCGCCGCCGTTCTCGAGCGCGGCCGCCTGACCGGCGCCGACGGCACGGAGCAGCCGGTCGACGAGCTGGTCCTGTTCGACCATGTCGAGCCCGCCTCGCCGCGGCCCGGGGACAACCGGGTCAGCCTGCACAAGGGCGATATCGCCGACCGCAAGCTGGTCGCCGGCCTGGTGGGCAGCGACACCCAGAGCCTGTTCCACTTCGCCTCCGTCGTCAGCGCCGGGGCGGAGGAGGATTTCGACCTGGGCTACCGCACCAACCTGGATGGCATGCTGGCGGTGCTGGAGGCCGCGCGCGCAACCGACCACCGCACCCGCATCGTCTTCACCTCCTCGCTCGCCACCTTCGGCGGCAAGTGGGACACGGCGGTGGACGACGACACGCCGCAGACGCCGCAGACCTCCTACGGCACGCAGAAGGCGATCGGCGAACTGCTGGCCAACGACTATTCCCGCAAGGGCTTCGTCGATGCCCGCTCGGTGCGCCTGCCGACCATCGCGATCCGCCCGGGCCGGCCGAACAAGGCGGCCTCGACCTGGGTTTCCTCGATCATCCGCGAGCCGCTGCAGGGCGAGGAGACGATCTGCCCGGTGACCGGGGATGCCCGCATGGTGGTGCTCTCGCCGCGCCTGGCGGTGGCCGGCCTGGTGAAGCTGCACGAGCTGCCGGACGGGGCGCTGGGGCCGTGGCGCTCGCTGAACTTCCCCGGCGAGACCTACAGCGTGGCCGAGATGGTGGCCGCCCTGCGCGCCGTAGGCGGCGAGGACGCGGTCGCGCGCATCCGCTGGGAACCCGACCCCGCGGTGCAGAAGATCGTCGCCGGCTGGCCGGCCGAATTCGGCTGGGAGAAGGCCCGCGCGCTGGGCTTCGCCCCGGACGAGTCGATGGAGGCGGTGATCCGCGCCTTCGTCGAGGACGACATGGTGCGGCCGGCGGGCGGGTGAGGCGGGGCCGCGGCCCACCACCCATCGTCATCCTCAGCCCCCGAGCCGAGGATGACGGGAGGTGGTCCGGGCGCGTCAGGCAGGCATGTGTTGCCGGGCGGGCCGCAGCGGCGCCCTACCGGCCGGCCGCGCCGGCGATATAGCCGTCGTGGACGTCTTGCGCCCGGGCATAGTCCGGCTGGTAGCGCACGCTCGCGTAGTGCGACGCCTTTTCCGCCTCCGCTGCCCGCTTGCCCAGTTCCGCCGTATCGCCGAAGCCCAGCACCTCGCGGGCCAGTTCCGTGAGCGGGCCGTCGACCTGGTACTCGGTCCGCTGCATGGTCAGGAGGTTGATCAGGTAGAGCGGCGTGCCGTTGAACTTCTCGAACATCTCATGGCGGCTGCCCCATTCGGTGAGGAAGCGTTCGCTGATCTGCCGGAAGATCTTGATCCGGTCATGCGCGCTGATTTCCGAGCCACGCAAGGCGTCCGCCAGCTTCGGGCCGATATAGGGATCGTCCAGCTCCCGCTTCGTCGGCTGGATCACGACGCCGCGCCCGCAGAAGTCGATCAGGATGTTCACCATCCTGTGCTGGTTCTCCAGATAGTGGGCGCGGCCGAAATCGACATAGATGTTGTTCGGCTTGAACAATCCGCCCGGCGTCGCGAAGCCGGTCTCTTCCGCGGCGATCATGAAGGCGCGGCAGGTCTCGCGGAAGCGGATCAGCTCGGCCAGCTGCGACTGCACCATCGGGTTGCCGCCGGTGCCCAGCGACTGGGTGAGCAGCAGGGCGATGCCGACCATCAGCTCGGCATGGACGCAATGGCGGATCTGGGTCTCCAGATGCACCCAGTCGAACTGGCGCTGCGGGTACCACTTCGCATGATCGGGATTGCCGATATGCTGCACCTGCGCCCAGGGGATGAGAACGTCATCGAAATAGACCATGGCGTCGAGTTCGTCGCCGATCGAGGCCAGCGGCCGGTCATAGGGATCGGCGTCGGGCTCGGCGTTCGACTTGCGGGCGACGACGCAGATTCCCGGGGTAGCGATCGGCACCAGGGCATAGATGGTCTGCTCCGGGGTCTGACCGGGCCGCCACAGATTGCCGATCAGCAGATGGTTCGCGAACGGGACCGAGGTGCCGATCGCCTTCCAGCCGCGGACGAGGATGCCATCCTCCCGCTCCTCGACGATCTTGAGCATCGGCGTCTCCGCCATCGCGTCGTCGCGGCCGCGGTCGTACTGCACGTCCAGGAACATGGGCGAGATTGCCAGGTCCCGTGACGTGATCTCGTCCCACTGGCGCTGGATGTTGCCCGACAGGTCGCGATGTCCGTTCTTGAAGCGCGAATTCTCCGACCAGGGCTTCGGGTCGTCGACCTGCGTGAACATGACGACATTCATGCCGGCCGGCGGCCGCGTGAAGATGCCACCCTTGAAATGCCGGAACAGGAAATCGGTGTAGCGGCGGCGGCGCGCGGCATCCTCCTTCGTCCGCGGCAGGAACCAGTGCATCGACTGGCGCTGCCCGCTTTCGTCGACGAAGGTGGCGATATCCTGGTTCGCCGGATCCAGATGCAGGTCGTAATACTCAGCGATCGCCTGGGCATATCCCCGGGTCGCCGGATGGGTGGTGAGGTCGTCGATCTGCTCGCCGCCGACATAGACCTTGCGGCCGTCCCGCAGGGACTGCAGATATTCCTTGCCTGTCCTCATGACGTTTCCCCGTTCTTTCCGTTGGTGGTTGCGAGTTGACGTTGGAAGGTGGCGGCGTCCCAGTAGTCCTCGCTGCACTGGATGACGCCCCGCTCCACCCGAAGCAGGTGCAGCCCCTTGAGGGCCACCGCCTGTCCTTGCGGCGCGAAGGGCCCCATCTGCCGCTGCAGGGTCGCCGTGAGCAGGTAGGGGATCGCGATGCCGCCCCGGCCGTCATCGACGGCCGCGCGCCCGGCCCAATGGGCGTCGGGAAACCATTCGAAGAACCGCGCCAGGCCGTCGGCGATGGCCTCGCGGCCGGTCCGGGCGCGGTCCTGCGCGATCTCCCGGTGCACCGCATCGATGTCGTAGAGCTCCGCCACGGCACCCGGGTCGTGGCGGTTATAGGCTGCGTAGAGCCGGCCCGGCAGGTCGCTCAGAGCCATCGCTGCGCTCCTGCCATGGCCGGCGAATCCTCGAGCGCCACGCCGTACTGGTAACGGCCTTCGCCGTACAGCAGGGGAGGTCGCGGCGGCGGTGCCACGATGGCTTCCACGGTTCCGATCACGACGAAATGCGACGCAACGGGCCGAGCTTCGACAAGGCTGCAGTCGAATGTCGCGAGCGAGCCGGGCAGCACCGGCATGACGATACCGTCCGGCAGGCCGGCTGCGGGGACCTCGTAGCCGTCGAGATGCTTCGCTTCGCCCGGGCGGGCGCAGAACCGGCAGAGATGCAGCTGGTCCTGGCTCAGGAGGTTCAGCGAGAATCGCCGATCGCGAACGATATCGGCGGCGGTCACGGTGCGTGCGTTGATGCAGACGAGCAGGGTCGGCGGGTCCATGCTCACGGCGGTGAAGGCGTTGACGGTCATTCCCCAGCCGCGGCCATCGTTGCGGGTCGCCACCACCGAAACGCCGCCGACCACCCGCCGCATCATCCGCCGGAAGGCATCCGGCGCGGCGCTGCCCGCGACGTCCCATGACGGAATGCCGGGCGGACCGGCCGCTTCGGTATCCATGCGCGTATCGGGGTCCATCTGGGTCACCTTCGATCGGAGGGGTGCCGGCAGGAAAAGGCTATGGCTTGCACGAATAGCCGTCCAATCGATAATTCGTATTCCAAGTATTGATCTGATGGATATATGAGGGCCGCAGCATGAACCTCCGGAGCGTCGACCTGAACCTGCTTGTCGTGCTGGATGCCCTGCTGGCCGAGCGCAATGTCAGCCGCGCCGGGCAGAGGCTGGGGCTCAGCCAGTCGGCGACGAGTGCCGCACTCGGCCGTCTTCGCGGACTGTTCGGCGACCCGCTCCTGGTCCGTGCCGGCCGTTCCCTCGCCCTGACTCCGGCGGCCGAGAGCCTGGTCGCCCCGCTCCGCGACATCCTCGGCCAGATCGAGCAGGCGCTGGTCGCGCGCCCGGCCTTCGACCCGCAGGCCGACAGGCGCACCTTCACGATCAGCGCCTCGGACTATGCCACCCTGGTGCTGCTTGCCCCCCTGGTCCGCAGCCTGGCCATCGCGGCCCCGGGGATCACGATCCACCTGCTGCCGCGCTTCCGGGACGTGGAGCATGTCCTGAAGGCGGACCAGGCGGATATCGTCGTGGAGCCGCGCGAGCTGTTCGGCACCGCCAGCTTTCCGTCCCAGCCGCTGTTCGCGGACCGTTGGCTATGCGCCGTCGACGCCGGCAACCCGCATGCCGCCGCGCCGGCGCTCACCATGGCGCAGTACCTGCAGATGCCGCACATGGTCTACGGCATCGGCATGGACCGGCAGCTCAACCTTGCCGACCGGCATATCGGCCAGATGGGCGTGCAGCGCCGCATCGAGGTCACCCTGGAGAGCTTCCTGCTGGTGCCGTTCCTGCTGCAGGGCACGCCGATGGTCAGCGTCATGCTGGAACGGGCGGCCCGGCGGCTTGCCGCGAACACCAATGTCCGCCTGCTGGAACCGCCGATGGCCCTGCCCGACATCCACGAGGCAATGTACTGGCACCCGCGCCATACCGCCGATCCGGGGCATCGCTGGCTGCGCGAGCGGCTCCGGGCGATCGCGGCAGCGCTATGAGGCGTCAGTGATGCGCGAGACATCGGTGTCGCAGAGGGCGCCTTCCAGCCAGGATCCCGGCTCGGGGGGCCGGGATGACGGCGAAGGGCGGGGACGCCGCGAGGCCCCTACAATGCCGTCGTCCCGGCCGCCGAGCCGGGAGCCATGGCGCCGTCGATCCTGCCGTTCTCAGAACGGTGTCGGGTCCAGGAAGCGCCGCAGGACATTCCCGGTGATGCGCGAGACATTGTTGTCGTAGCCGTTGTGGGAGAGGCTGCCGGCCCAGGCGATCGAGCTGGTGGAGAACACCGCGCCGCCGGCCGGCGTCTCGAAGAACACCATGTCGGCGCGCACCAGGGGATCTTCCTGGCCGCCCTGGCCGGGATAGTTGATCAGGATCTCCTCGCAGACCACCAGGTAGATGTCGGTATGGTTCTCCGAGGAGGCCAGCACCAGCGCGTTGGGCGGAGTGCCGAGCAGGCGGTCGGCGCGGTCCAGTTCCAGCCCGGCGGCGCCGCCGCCGATCAGCCCGAAATCGCCGATGATCTGGTCCGGCACGCCGTCGAAGACGAAGGCCGCGCGCGGGTCGTCCGCGCCGGGCTGGCGGCGATAGTGGGAGGAGATGTCGAAGCCCTGCGCGGAGAACCCGGTCCCTGCCATGATCTGCGGCGGGCGCCCCTGGCGCCGCCAGAGCCCGCCATATTCGCCGGTGAAGGCATGATAGTACTCGCCCGGTTCGGCCGCCCAGGCGCGGATGCCGTCCTCGTTGCGGCGGACCTCCATCACGCCGGGCTTCGACGGGTGGTAGGCGATCCGCCAGTACCAGCCATTGGCGCCGAGATACATCAGGCGGCCACCGCGCTTCTTGAACGCGTCCATGGCATCCCACATCGCCGTCGAGTGGTATTCCGGATGGGTGCCGGTCATCACCACGTCATAGCCGTCCAGCGCGGCCAGCCCGTCGTGATGCAGGTCCTCGTCGGTGATGCAGTCGAAGGCGAAGCCCTGCGCCTCCAGCCAGTCGGTGATATGCGTGTCGGCGTTGAACTGCCACAGCGCCGACCCGATGCCGCCCACCCAGGACTGGTAGTCGGGGCGCATGTTCAGGATCGGCCGCAGGCGGGAGCTGTAGCAGATGCCGCTGCCGTCGGAATGGGTGTCGTAGCAGGAGCCGCCGAAATTGCGGTTCTCCGCCAGGAAGACATCGTTGGGCGACAGGATCGGGAGCCGCCCGGCCAGCACTTCCGCCTTCGCGCCGTCGATCGCCATAAGCTCGTTGGCTTAGGCCATGTAGCTGGCGGTCGGCACCAGGAAGACGGCCTTGGCGCCCGCTTTGCCCCTGGGGGCGCGGACCACGAAGGGCATGAAATCCTCCTGCCCCTCCGCGATGCGCACCCGGGCGGCGTAGAGGCCCGATGTCAGCCCGGCCGGCACGGTCAGGGTGAAGTCGGTCTCCCAGCCGCAATCGTAGAGGTCGTCGTCGTGGAAATGGATCGCGCCATATTCGTCGGGCGCCCGCTGCCAGTTCATCTCCCGGCCGGTCCAGTTATGGCCCTTCATGGCACGGACCGGCAGGTTCACGGTCTCGCCATGCAGCCCGTTGGGCGAGATGTCGGTGACCGTCTCGCCGCCGATCCCCTGGCCGAAATCCCAGCGCGCGACCAGCGCCGGCTGCGCCGCCGCAGGAAGCCGTCCGGTCAGGACCCGCTCCAGCCCCAGGGCGTCCAGCACCCCCCTCGATACGGCAGGACTGTCGATCTTCCCGTTATAGTGCCCGGCCGTGCGCAGGCGGTCGCCCACTGTTCCGACCCGGTGCGCCGCGAACAGCAGGGGCTGCGCGGCATCGGCCGGGGCGACCGCAGCACGGGCCGTCACCCGGGCCGCATCGTCGGTCCGCGCATAGGCCGTCTGCGGCACCTGGTGGATCACCACCTCGCCGGTCGCGGCATCGAAGCTGGCGGCGGCGAGATACCATTCGCGCGCGACCACCGGCCTGCCGCTGCCGACCGTCGCCACCTTGCCGCTGCCATCGCCGAGGGTCAGGGCGACGCAGCCGTCCCGATCCAGGCCCAGGATGAAGCCGGCCTTCCGGCCTTCGTCCCAGCGGGCGATCAGCGACTGCGCGCCCTGCCCCGGCAGGGTCGGCCAGATCATCGCCTGCAGGGTGAAACTCTCCAGCGCGGCGAACAGCGGGTGGTCGGGCACCAGGGCATAGGAGCCGGCCAGCGCCTCCTGCCGGCGGCCCGGATACTGCCCGTCGATCTCCGTGGCGACCGGCTCGAACCGGCAGCCGGGGCGGGCAGGATTGCTGTCGCCATGCACGATGCGGACGATCGAGGCCTCATAGGCCTGTTCCTCCAGGCTCGACACCCTGAAGGCGATCCGCTCGCCGGGGCGGGCGCTGATCTTGTCGCTGTAGCC
>JAVKFF010000099.1:0-3117 GCA_040226215.1 Azospirillaceae bacterium | reverse complement strand
CCCGCCGCCGGGCCCCTGCCCCGCGCCTCTCTTCCTCGGGAAGAGCGTCAAACCCCGGCTGAACCGTCGTAAACTCGTATGAATTCAGTATCTTGCGCCAAAATCGCCAATTGGCAATCGCTCCTCCGACGGCCCGATCGGGACCCGCTCAGCCGCGCTTCGCAAACCGCGTTGCCGCCGCCATTTATCTAATCAAAACAATAGCTTGTCCCGGAATTGCCAATTGGCAATCTCAGCGCTTCCGTGGCAGATGCGCCTCCAGGGCCTGCCGGCAGAGCGCCAGCAGTTCGTCCAGTTCCGCGCCCGACGCGATGTCCAGCTGGACCCCACTGCCCTACCGCCGCGCTGTCAGAGCGACCTTGCCGTCCTGCGACCGGTACTCGCCGAGAATGGTGCTCCGCGTCTTCTGCGGCTTCTGGGCCGCCGCCTTCAACTTCTTCAGGACCTCCGGGCCCGGCAGCAGCGGCTGGCCGCCGGCCGCCGCCTGCTTCTGCTCCGCGGCAATCGCACGGGCCGCCTCGAGCACCCTCTCCCTCTGCCGCGCATCGCCGAGCAGCGGGCGGAGCTCCCGCGCGTGATGCTCCCGCAGCTCCGTGACATCGGCATAGGCGTCGATGATCGCCTTCGGCAGCTTCGCCAGAAGCAGGAAGCGGCTCAACCAGGCTTCGGAGACCTCCAGCCGCTCGGCCATCGCCTTCTGCCGTCCCTCATAGTAGCGGCCGAGCGCATCGGCATAGTCGGTCGCGCGCTCATAGTCGCTGATATCCTCGCGGTCGCGGTTCTCGATGTCGCTGAGCCGGAACGCCTCTTCGTCGGTCAGCTCGCGGACCTCGATCAGGAAGCGGAACTGCGGATAGTTGTGGGCGCGCAGCCAGCTGACGGTCCAATGCCGGCGTGCGCCGCAGATCACCTCGAAATCGTGGTCGGGATCGTCCTTCAGGCGCCGTACCACGGCCGGGAACTCCTGCCGCCCCTGCGCCTTGAAGCCCTCGATCAGATCGGCGCAGCGTCGGTCGTTCAGCAGCTCGTAGCGCCGGTTGTGGCGCGGCCACATCCTGCAGCGATCCGGCGCCACCCAGCGCAGGACCTGGTCGACCACCTCGCCGCTTGCGCGCTCGGCAATCGCGTTGCTGCGTTTGAGGAAGCGCTGTCCGCCGCGGTTCGGCGCCTCGCCCCGGGCCTGCTCCGGGCGCGGCGCCTCGGCCGGCAGGTCCTTCAGGACATCGTCGAACAGCGCGTCATGGCGTTTGGTCATGGTCGGATCCCCTTCAGAGGAGGCCTTCGCGCCGCAGCGCGTCGTAATGGCTGGGCCAGGTCTTGCGCATCAGGATCTCGACCTCACGCCCGACCTGGTCGAGATAGGCGCGGCAGCGCTTGTGGGTATCGCTGCGGGTGGCAGGCCCGGTGATCTCATAGACGGTCCGCAGGTTGGCGGTCGCATTGTCGATCTCCGCGGAATCCTTGAGGGTCGTGGAAAGCATGTCCTGCGGGAAGACATGATCCATCATCCGCTTGATGGCGGTCTGGGCGCTCTTCGTCTCGTGCAGCTTGGTCGCCAGGATCCGCACGAACTTGTAGGCGGGGAGGGCACCCTGCTGCTCGCTGATCGACTGCAGGGTGGAGACCATCATGCGCAGGAAATGCACCGTCGAGCCGAAGTCGATGTTGTTCGGCGGGGCTGGGACGATCAGCGCATTGGCCGCCCGCAGCACCGAGAGCGAGATCATGCCGAGCGCTGGCGGCGGGTCGAGCAGCACAATGTCGAACCGGTCCTGAATGCTCTCGATCCCCATGCGCAGGCGGTCGAGCACATGGGCATCCTCGCGGACCAGCCGGGCGGCGAACTCGTACTCGGCGTCGTAGAGCCCGAGATTGGCCGGGATCAGAGCAATGCCGTCCCAGTAGGTGGCGCGCAGGGTGTAGACGAGGCTGTTCGGCCCGTCGCTGCGAAAGAAGGGATAGAGGGTCTCTTCCTCCTCGTTGACGTCGACATCCGGATTGAGCCCGAAGATCGAGGTGCTGCTCGCCTGACTGTCGCAGTCGATGACGCAGACCCGATAGCCCTGCAGGGCGAGATACTGGGCCAGATGGCAGACGACGGTGGACTTGCCCACGCCGCCCTTGAAGTTCTGCACCGCCAGGACCAGGGGCACGTCCGTGTCCGCCCGCCAGGGGCGCGTGCCGAAGACCTGCCGCATCCGGTTCACGTCGACCAGGGAATAGCCGGTGCGCCGCCCGGTCTGCGGGTCCTTGACCGGCTCCGGCAGGCGGCCGTCGGCCTCGGCGTCGCGGATCAGTTTCTCGGAGCGTCCGACCATCTCGGACGCGGCCCGGACGGAGAAGCTGAGCTCCAGGGTCTTGCGGGCGTCCGGCGAGAAGACTTTCTCGCGCAGCCGCTCCACGACGGTCGCGGCGCGGTCGGCCATCAGGGTCAGCTCGTCGAGGCCGACCGGCGGGAGAGGGGAAGGGGCGTCGAGATCCAAGGAGACATCCTCCGGCAGTATCGGATCTCTCTTTGTACCATCGCGATTCTGCAGTGTCGCGACGCAGTTCCCGTTTTTTGGACCTGCACACCAAAAAACCGGAACTCAGATCAGAACGGCGCGAAGTCCCGATATCCCCTGGAGACCATCTGACCAGGCCGCCGCGCCATCCCGAAACGTAAGTGATTCGCGCACGGACGGGCAGGGCAGGGGCCTGCCGCGGAACCGGAAATGGGGCAAGGCATTGGCCAACCCTGTTGTTCTGCTATTCGATGATTCCATGTTCGCCGGAAAATCTCACGAGATATCAATCTGTTAGATGCTTTGCGCTTACCTGGCGGGTGACTTCGCCTACCGATCGGGTGGGCTGGCGCTACATCCGGGGCGCCCGGAAACTACCTCCGGGGTGGCCGCGATCGCAGCGCATCGCGGAGCGGGGCAGGGGGAAAGGCCCGGTGCAGGGAATCCGACCGCCAGGACGCCTCCGAGAGCCGGTCCGGGCTCCTTGGACGCAGTTCCAGCCAGGTCCCACGCCTTACATCCTGGGATGCCAGTGGAGGGGCCGGCTGTTCGATCAGCGGGCGCCGGTCGCCTACATCCCGGGTGAGGGCAGACATGAGGTCCGGATTCGCCC
>JAVKFF010000098.1:0-9471 GCA_040226215.1 Azospirillaceae bacterium | reverse complement strand
GATGCGCCGCAGACCCGGGACCGGCCGCCGCGCGCCGAGATCCACGCTTCGCCATAGGCCGAGACTCCCCCTACTCCAGCGCGTCGATCATCGGCTTGGTGATCAGCACGATGCCCTGCTGAGTGCGGTAGAAGCGCCGCGCGTCCTCCTCCACGTCCTCGCCGACCACCAGGCCCTCGGGAATGCGCACCCGGCTGTCGATGACGACGTTGGCGAGCCTGGCATGGCGGCCGATGTCGACATCGTCCAGCACCACCGCGCCGCGTAGCTTGGCGTAGGAATTCACCCGCACGCCGCTGAACAGCAGCGACTGGCTGACCGCACCACCGGAAATCACGCAGCCGCCGGAGACCAGCGAGTTCGTCGCCCGGCCGATGCGGTCGCCCTGGTCGTGCACGAACTTGGCCGGCGGCAGCTGGCGCTGATAGGTGAAGATCGGCCAGAAATCGTCGTAGAGGTCGAGCTGCGGGGTCACCGCGGTGAGATCGAGATTGGCTTCCCAATAGGCGTCGATGGTGCCGACGTCGCGCCAGTATGCCTCCGGCTGTCCCTCGGTGTAGATGGCGCTGACCTGCAGGCGGTGCGCCTTCACGTCGGCCTTGCCGCCGACCAGTTCCGGGATGATGTCGCGGCCGAAATCGTGGCTGGTGGTCTCGCGCGTCGCCTCGCGCCGCAGCACGCGGTAGAGGAATTTGGCGTTGAACAGGTAGATGCCCATCGAGGCCAGCGCCACGTCCGGCTTGCCCGGCATGGCCGGCGGATCGGCCGGCTTCTCCACGAAGCTCGTCACCCGCTCGCGCTCGTCCACCGCCAGCACGCCGAAGCCCGTCGCCTCCATGCGCGGCACCTCGACGCAGCCCAGCGTCACGTCGGCGCCGCTGGCGATGTGGTCGGCCAGCATCTGGCCGTAATCCTGCTTGTAGATGTGGTCGCCGGCCAGGATCAGCACGTATTCCGGACCCTCGGCCTCGAGGATATCGACGTTCTGGTAGACCGCGTCGGCCGTGCCGCGATACCACATTGCCTCGTCGACGCGCTGCTGGGCCGGCAGCAGGTCGACGAACTCCCCGAACTCGCCCTTCAGATAGCCCCAGCCCCGCTGCAGGTGGCGCAGCAGGCTGTGCGACTTGTACTGGGTCAGCACGTAGATGCGCCGGATGCCCGAATTGATGCAGTTCGACAGCGCGAAATCGATGATCCGGTACTTGCCGCCGAACGGCACCGCCGGCTTGGCCCGGCGGTCGGTCAGCTGCATCAGCCGGCTGCCCCGCCCACCCGCCAGCACCAGGGAGACCATGCGCTTGGATATCTGGGAGGGGCTCAGTTCCGTTGCCATCTCCAACGTCCTTCCCTGTCTCGATGGTGCCAGCTTACGCCGCCGGTTCGCCGGCCAACTATAACGTGCGCCAGTGACAGGTACACAGGCGATCGGCCGCGCCGGCCCGCGATGCGTCAGCCGAATTGCGGCTGGTAGATTGCCAGCAGCACCGACAAGAGCGGCACCGAGGCCACGGTGGAGACCAGGATGATGGCCGAGGTGCGCTGGACGTAGATGTTGTAGTTCTGCGCCACCACGAAGGTCAGCGCGCCGGTCGGCAGGGCGGCTAGGATAATCGCGCTGGCCAGCCAGAACGGGTCCATCGGGAAGAAGGCGGCGGCGAGGAACCAGCAGATCAGCGGCTGCCAGAACAGCTTGACGATGCTGATCCAGCCCACCTCCACGAGGTCGCGGCGCACCGCCTGGCCGGCCATGAACAGGCCGATGGCGAAGAGCGCGCAGGGGCTGGCCGAGGCGCCGAGCAGCTGGAACAGCGTTTCGATCGGCAGCGGCACGGTCCAGTGCATGGCGGAGACGAAGACGCCGAGCGCGGAGGAGACGACGAGCGGATTGCGGACGAGCGCCAGGCCGACGTCGCGCAGCGCCCGGACGATGCCCTTGCTGCCGGTGCCGAACAGCTCCAGCGAGATGACCGCGATGGCGATCGACACCGCGCCCGTCATCACCGTGGCCAGCGAGGCGGGTGGCAGCCCGGCCTCCCCGAAGGCGGCGACGAAGAGCGGGATGCCCATATAGCCCGTGTTCGAGAAGCTGGCGTTCATGCCCTGCATGGTCATCTCCCCCGCGCTCGCCCCGTGCACGACGCGGCCGAGGATGGCCGTCAGGATCCAGACGATGATAATCGAGCCGAGATAGACCTTGATGAAGGGCCAGTAGGCGATCTCCTCGATCGGCGAACGCGCCATGACCAGGAACAGCAGCGGCGGCAGGGCGATCCAGTAGACGAACTTGTTGAGCGCCTCCGACGAGGTTGCACCGAGCAGCCGCACCTTGCCGGCGACGAAGCCGATCAGGATGATGGCGAAGACGGGAAGGGCGACGTTGATGACGGCGGACATGGCCGGGCGTGATGCCATGCTCCACTCCGGCTGTCGAGGCGCGCCCGCGGCATGCCGACCCTGCGCCGGTGCCGGCCGTGGACATGACGCTCCCGCTCTTCCTTGACGCCGGCCCCCCGCCGCCCTCATATCGGGCCGCAGACCCATACCCGGCCACCGGCCTCGTCCGGCACGGCCTTCCTCGTCCGTCGCGTTGAGAGAGAAACGATGTCAGATGCGCAAGCCGCGTTGATCCAGACCATGGTCCTCGCGGCCTCCTCGGATGGCGAACTGTCCGACAAGGAATTCGACCGGATCGGCGACATGGTCCGTATCCTGCCGGTCTTCCGGGGCTTCGATATCGCCCGCTTCGCCGAGGTGGCGCAGGAATGCGTCTCCTGGCTGCAGGCCGATGACGGGCTCGACAAGGCGCTGGAGCAGATCCGCGACGCCCTGCCGGATTTCCTGCGGGAGACGGCCTATGCGGTGGCCTGCGACGTGGTCGCCGCCGACGGCGAGGCGAGCCAGGAGGAACTGCGCCTGCTGGAATTGCTGCGCCACAAGATCGGCGTCGACCGCCTGGCGGCCGCGGCGATCGAGCGCGGCGCCAGGGCCCGCCACATGACGCTCTGAACGACGGCCCGCTCGTGACCGGGACCCAGCAGGCCGCGACGCTGCCCGTTGTCGCCGTCATCGGCATCGGCCTGATGGGCCGGCCGATGGCGCGGCACCTGCTGGCGGCCGGCTACACCGTCCGGGTCCAGAACCGCACCGCCGCCAAGGCCGAGGCTCTGGTCGCCGACGGCGCGGTCTTCGCCGCCAGCCCGGCCGACGCCGCCAATGGCGCGGACATCGTCATCGTCATGGTCAGCGACACGCCGTCGGTCGAGGCGGCGTTGTTCGGTCCGGCCGGCGTGGCGGAGACCCTGAAGCCGGGCGCGCTCGTCATCGACATGGGCACCACGGCCGTCATGGCGACCCGCGACTTCGCCCGCCGCATCGCCGACAGGGGTGGCCGCTATGTCGACGCGCCGGTCTCCGGCGGCCAGGTCGGCGCAGAGGAGAAGACGCTGTCCATCATGGTCGGCGGCGCCGAGGCCGACGTCGCCGAGGCCATGCCGCTGTTCCAGGCCATGGGCCGGCGGATCACCCATGTCGGCCCGGTCGGCGCGGGCCAGGTCGCCAAGACCGCCAACCAGATGGTGGTGGGGCTCACCATCGGCGCGGTGGCCGAGGCCCTGACCCTGGCGGAGGCGGCCGGCGTCTCCTCGGCCAAGGTGCGCGAGGCGTTGATGGGCGGCTTCGCCGACAGCCGCATCCTGGAACTGCACGGCAAGCGCATGGTCGAGCGCGCCTTCACGCCCGGCGGCAAGGTGACGACCCAGGCCAAGGACATGCACCAGGCCGCCGACCTCGCCGCGGCCCTCGGCCTCGACCTGCCCGCCCTGGCGCTCAACCGCGACCTCTACGACCGCCTGATCGCAAAGGGCGACGGCGTCCTCGATCATTCCGCCCTGATCCGGTTGTTCACCAAGCAGGGCTGATCGGCGAGGTTGGTTCGGGTGGCATAGTTGATCTTGTCGTTCCGCACGGAGGCGAAAGCCGGAGATGCGGGACCCCGAGCCCGTCTTCTCGACGCCGCAGCCCGGCCGCGCGAGGTTCCGGCTCTCCCTCCGGTCGGCCGGAACGACGGGTTTGGGTTCAGTGTGAAACACCCACCGTCGTTCCGCACGAAGCGGAGCGGAGATGCGGAACCCCGAGCCCGTCTTCTCCACGCCGCAGCCCGGCCGTGCGAGGTTCCGGCTCTCCCTGCGGTCGGCCGGAACGACGGTGGTGGTTTGAGTGCGAAAACAAGTTCCGTCGTTCCGCACGGAGCGCGAGCGGAGATGCGGAACCTCGAGCCTGTCCTCGCCGATGTGTGAGCCTATGTGGCCACATCCCCCCGCAGCGCCGCCAGGGTGGCGTCGAAGGGCAGGAGGGCGGCCTCGTGGCGGGCCTTGAACTCACGCACACCCCTGAAGTGGTCGAGATCGGGCCAGTCGCCGGGCGCCGTGTCGGACCGGCCGGCGAGGATGTCGGCCAGCGCCGTCCGGGCCGCCGTCACGGCATCGACATCGAGCCCTACCGCCCGTTCCGCCAGCACCGTGGCGGCCGCCTGGCCGATGGCGCAGGCCCGGACCCGGTGGCCGAAGCGGGCGATGCGGCCGGCCTCGATGTCCAGCGTGACCGTGATATCGCTGCCGCAGGTCTGGCTGTCGCGCGTCGCCGTGGCGCCGGCATTCGCCAGCGCCGGGTGGTCGCCCGAGGCGGCGGCCAGGCGCAGGATCGCCAGCGGATAGGGCAGCGCCGTCACGCCGCGATCGCTCCCCGGCCGGCCTGCGTCTCGGCCATGGCGAACACCGCCTTCAGCATGGCGTTGAGGCCGTTCGACCGGGTCGGGCTGAGATGCGAATCGAGGCCGATGGCGGCGATGAAACCCGGCGGCGTCGCCTTGATCTCCTCGGCCGTGCGGTGATTGTAGATGCGCATCACGATGGCGATCAGGCCGGAGACGATGGCCGCGTCGCTGATCGCCGCCATGTGCAGCCGGCCGTCCACCCAGCGGCCGACCAGCCAGACCTGGCTCTGGCAGCCCTGCAGCTTGTTCTCCTCCACCTTCCAGTCCTGGGGCAGGTCGTCCAGCGTGCGGCCGAGTTCGATGATGTGCTGATAGCGGTCCATCCAGTCGTCGAAGAAGGCGAACTCGTCCACGATCTCGGCCGTCGCCTCGTCGATCGGCAGTTCGGGCGCGCGGATCAGGGTTTCCGGTGTGATCGGCATTGTCGAAGGGTCGCTCCTCTCGCCCCTCCATGTGGCATGCCGGGGCGTCCTGGTCCAGGGGTCGGACGCTCAGACCAGCGCCAGGCGGGCCATCAGCGGGTAGTGGTCGGAGGCCTGCCGGGTCTCCTCGTTGCGGATGACCTTCTGGTCGACCAGGCGGAAATGCGGGCTGGCGCAGATGCGGTCGAAGGGGGCGATGGGCATGCGCGTCGGCCAGGTCTCCCCCTGCACCACCAGCGGCAGCAGGCGGGAGAGCTTGTCCATGCTGTCCGATGCCGGCCGCCAGTGGTTGAAGTCGCCCATCACCACCGTCGGCATGTCGGGATCGCTCTCCAGTTCCTCGATCACCCGGTGGATCTGCACCCGCCGCTCCCAGGGGGTGAGGCCGAGATGCAGGTTCACCACGCGGATGCGCTCGCCGCGCACGTCGACATCGACCTCGACGGCGCCGCGCGGCGTGTGGTTGCTCATGGTCAGGTCGATCAGCCTGGACGCCAGCGGCGGCGCGCGGGTCAGGGTGGCGTTGCCGAAATGGGCGTCGACCCTCTGCTTGACCGGGCCTTCGGTGACGTGGAAGCCGGAATGCTCGGCGAAGTACTGGAACTGGTCGAAGAACTTGCGGCCCCTGAGATGCCAGCCGACCTCCTGCAGCGCCACCACATCGGCCCGGAATCCGTGGATCAGGCTGGCGATCCGGGAGGGCAGCCACTGCTGGTCCACCCCGAGGCAGGAGTGGATGTTGTAGGTGACAAAGGCGATGGCCATGTGACAGTCGATCGGAGCGCGCGGCCAGCGGGAGACAGCGGCCGGACGGCCGCAAGCGAGGACTCGTACCGCGATCCTAGCGCTCCGACGCCGGAATTCCACCGCCAGTCTTTCATCATCTGCAAGGGAGACCACCATGAAGGCGCCGACGACCTGGATCCTCATCGCTGATGGCGGACGCGCCAAGGTCATGCGGCATACCGCCGCCGGTCAGGGCCTGAGCCCGGTGCCCGGCCTCGTGTTCGAGAACGACAACCCGCCGGACCGCGAGCAGGGCACGGATCGGCCGGGCCGATTGGACGATGCCGGCGTCGGGCGCAGCGCCGTTCAGGAGACCGACTGGCACGAGATCGCCAAGACGCGCTTCGCCGGCCAGGTCGCCAAGACGATGGAGAAGCACCTCCAGAAAGGCGCCTTCGACCGGTTGGTGGTCATCGCCCCGCCCAAGGTACTGGGCGATCTGCGCCAGCAGTTCAACCACCTGGTCGCCGACAAGCTGGTCGCGGACATCCCCAAGGACCTGACCAAGAGCACGGACGACGTCATCGCCAAGGCGGTCGACGGCGTGCTCTACGTGTGACGATCGCGCCGCATCCGGGCGCCGGCATGGCCGCCGTCATCCTCGCCGGCGGCGCGGCAAGCCGGCTGGGCGGCCAGGCCAAGGCGGCGCTCGTGATCGATGGGCGGCGGCTGATCGACCGGGTGCGCGACGCCGCGGCCGGCGCCGACCCGCTCCTTCTCAACGCACCGCCGGACCTGGCCCATCTGGCGCCCGACCTGCCTTGCGTGCCCGATCGCCTGCCCGGCCGGCCGGGGCCGGCGGCCGGAGTGGACGCCGCCTTCGGCTGGCTCGATGACCGGATGCACGCAGCAACCAGCCTCCTCAGCCTGCCCTGCGACACACCCTTCCTGCCGGCCGATCTGGCGGACCGGCTGGCGGCCGCGCTGACCCCGGATGCGGAAGTCGCCATCGCGCTGACCAAGGGGCGGCGCCACCCGGTCTGCGCCCTCTGGCGCCGGCACGCCGCGCCCGGTATCGCCCGCTTCCTCGCCGAGCGGCCGGGCGGCTCGATGCACGATCTGCTCTTGTCATTCCGCGTCGTCGAGGTGACGGTCGCCGGTGAGCCCGATCCCCTGTTCAACGTCAACACGCCCGATGACCTCGCGCACGCCAGACGAATCGTCGAATGCCAGGGCCCGGATGCGGCACTGGACGCCTGAGGCCGGCACACACGGCGCCGAGGCACGGCCGCTGGCCGAGGAGGCGCCGGTGGCGCTGCTGGTCAACGGCCAGGTGCATGCCGTGATGCTGGCCACGCCGCGCGATCTCGCCGATTTCGCGCTCGGCTTCGCGCTGACCGAAGGGATCGTCGACACGCCGGCCGAACTGCTCGACGTCGCCGAGGAGGCGGCGGGCGAGGCCTGGCTCTGCCGCCTGACGGTGCCGGAAAAGCGCGCCCACCGACTGGCCGGCCGCGAGCGCGCGACCGCCGGCTATGGCGGCTGCGGCCTCTGCGGCGTCCGGGAGATCGACGCCGTGATGGCGCCCCCTGCCCTGGTCGGGATGGGCCGTGCCCCATCCCTGCCGGCGCTGCACGCGGCCGCGCGCGACCTGCCGCGCCACCAGCGCCTGAATCGCGAAAGCCATGCCGTGCACGCCGCCGCCTTCATCGACCCGGACGGCGCCATCCAGGCCGTGCGCGAGGATGTCGGCCGTCACAACGCCCTCGACAAGCTGATCGGCCATCTCGTGCGCGGCGGCGGCAATCCCACGCAAGGCGCGATCCTGATGACCAGCCGCTGCTCGGTCGAACTCGTCAACAAGGCCGCGCGCATCGGCTGCCCGGTGCTGGCGACGGTATCGCTGCCGACCGACCTGGCGGTCCGCAACGCGCGGCAGGCCGGCCTCAGCCTCGTCTGCCTGGTGCGCGACGACGGCCTTCTGGTGGTTGAGGACCGGCTGGGCCGGCTCGGCTGACCGGCAGGGCCCGTTGGCCCACGCGGCCGGCTGGGCGAAGCGGATTGCCGCCCCGGGTCGGATGTGGGCGATCCCACTGACCGGGGTAGCGGAAATGGGGCATTCCTCGCGCCTGCCGCGATAGCACTTTGGTCGGCCTCTCGCCGCGGTGCGCCCTGGCGTAAGGTGGCGTCGACCGGCCCAACCCCAAGATGGAGCGACACCATGAGACATCACGGTAATCCCACGCACCATCCCCTCACCCGGCGGCTTCTTCTCGGCGCGGTGCCGGCGCTCGCCCTCGGCCCGCTGCTCGCCCGGTCCCTGCCCCCGGCGCGGGCGGAGGAGGCCGTGGTCGCCCGCATCCAGTCGATGGACGGCAGCGCCGCGGTGATCCGTGGCGAGCTCAGGATCGACGCGGTGCCGGGCCTGCCGCTCACCCTGCTCGACGTCATCATCACCGCCGGCGCCTCGCGCCTCGAACTGCTCTTCGTCGACGGCTCGACCGTGATCATCGGGCCCGAGGCGCGGCTGTCCCTCGACGCCTTCGAGATCGATGGCGGCAGCGGTCAGCGCGAGAACGGCGCCATCACCATCATGAACGGTGCGGTGCGCGCCGTGGTCGAGCCTGGCCTCGGCGAGAATTTCACCATCCGCGGCCAGTCCGCCGTAGCCTCGGTGCGCGGCACCGAATACGCGGTGATCGAGGAGGAGAACCGGACCAGCGTTCTGGTGCTCGATGGCGAGGTCGCGGTTCTCGACCCCGATGCCGGCTGGACGGTCACGCTCGGATCCGGCGACGGCGTCGACGTGCCGCACGAACCGCCGCCGGGCGAGACGGAAGAGCCGCCGCCGGTCAACCGCTGGGGCCAGGCCCGCATCGACCAGGTGCTGGCACTGACACGGCGACCGGTCGGCTGAGACCGCGGGAGGCGTGGCGCTGCCACCGTCCGACGCTGCACAAACCCTCCCGGGGCGTGTAAAAGGCGGGAGTGAGTTCACGCGCCGGACGGCCCCCGTCCGGCCCCGCACCCCTGTCGAGACGACCCATGACCGCGTTTTCTACCACCGGCCATTCTACCTCCGGCCTTTCGCCCATCGGCCTGTCGACTACCGCCCGCCCTACTGCCCGGAGCGTTCTCGCCCGCCTGCTGGTTCCGGCCATCGCCGTCGCCTCGCTCGCCGCAGGGCCGGCCCTGGCGCAGGAGAGCGGCGAGGTGGCCAGGATCGAGGTGCTGAGCGGCGTCGTCACGGTGGTGCGCGAGGCGGGCGACGTCGCGGCCTCGCCCGGCCTGCACCTGCTGGCTGGCGACTCGCTCGAGACCGCGGCCGGCGCCCGGGCGGAACTCCTCTTCGCCGACGGCACCACTCTGGTCGTCGGGCCGGAGGCGGAGGTCAAGCTCGAGGACTATCTGCTGGCCGCCGACGGCAGCCGTGAACACGGTGCCGTCACCCTGGTGGAGGGCGTGGTGCGGGCGGTCGTGGCGCCCGGCCCCGCCGACAGCTTCGCCATCCAGGGCCAGGCGGCCGTCGCCTCGGTGCGCGGCACCGAA
>JAVKFF010000097.1:0-4075 GCA_040226215.1 Azospirillaceae bacterium | reverse complement strand
CGCGACCAGGGTGGTGTTGGAATAGAGCGGCGTGGAAACCAGGGACACCGCGTCGGGCGCATAGCCCATCGCCTCGAAGCGCCGGATCAGGAACCAGCGCAGCGCATGGCTGTGCAGGATGCCCTTCGGCACGCCGGTCGTGCCGGAGGAATAGATGATGTTGAAATGGTCCTCCGGCGCGATCGGGACATGCGGATGCTCCGGCGATGCCGCGTCGCGCCAGGCCGCGAAGCCCTGCCAGCCCAGTGCCTCGAAGTCGAAGGCGATGCGCCCGCCGGGCAGCAGGAAGTCCAGCCGGTCGAGGAACGGCGCGGCGAGGTCGCGCATGCCCGCGGACAGGAACAGCACCCGGCTGTCGGCATCGGCGATCATGCCTTCCAGCTGCGCGGCATTGGCCATCGTCGACAGCGGCACGACGCAGCCGCCGGCCCGCAGGATGCCGAAGAACAGCTCGGCATAGGGGATCGAGGGGGAGGCCAGCACTGCCGCCTTGTCGCCATGGCCGAAGCCCATGCCGATCAGCGCATTGGCGATCCGGCTGACATCGCGGTCGAAGTCGCGCCAGCTCACCGTCTCGCCCTCGCAGATCAGCGCGGGCCGCTCCGGCTGCACCTGCGCCCAGTGGTGCAGCATGTCGGGGAGCGGCTCGAACTGGCCGACATCGGGCGCCTCCAGCGGCGACGGTGCCTCGAACAGCCCCTCGAATGCCGCATCCCTGCTTTCGTCCGACATGTCCTTTTCCTCGCTTCCTTTCCTGCCCCGGCCGCCGATGGCGCCGCCGCCGGTCAGCGCGCCACGATCGGGGCGAAGCCCAGATGCAGGCCGGCATCGGGCATCAGGGTCTCGCCGGTGATATGGTCGCTGCCCTCGCCGCAGAAGAATACCACCGGCACGGCCATATCCTCCGGCGTGCCGGCGCGGCGCAGCAGGGTCGTCTCCGCCTGGTTCTTCACCAACGCCTCGTAGCGCTCGGGGCCCAGCTCGTCGGAGAACCAGCGCGTGCCGATGAAGCCCGGGCAGACCGCATTCACCCGGATCAGCGGTGCCAGCGAGCGCGCCATCGACAGGGTCATGGTATTCAGCGCGCCCTTGGAGGCCGCATAGGCCATGCTGGAGCCGATGCCGGTGACCGCCGCGATCGACGAGACATTCACCACCGCGCCCTTGCCGGCCTCCCGCATGGCCGGCGCACAGGCGCGGACCATCTGGTAGGTGCCCACCACGTTGACCTTGTAGATCGCCAGGAAATCCTCGGCATCCAGTGCATCGAGATCGGCCTGGTCGGCAAACTTGGTGCGGCCCGCATTGTTGACCAGGATGTCGATGCGGCCCCAGGTCTCCCGGGCGAGCGCCGCCAGGCGCCGGCAATCCTCGTCCGACGAGACATCGGCCTGGCCCAGGATCGCCTCTCCGCCGGCGGCCTGGATCGCCTCGCAGGTAGCCTCCGCCTCCGCGACGCTCCTGGAATAGTTCACCACCACCCGGGCGCCCTCAGCGGCCAGCCGTGCGGCGACCGCCGCCCCCAGCCCCGTCGCCCCGCCGGTGACGATCGCAACCTTGCCCTGCACGCTCATCTCGTCCTCCCCCAATCAGGCCCGGGACTGCCGGGCGCATTCCGCACCGGCAGAGGAACGGGAAACCCGTCCCCAGGTCAATGCAAAATCGATTTTCCTTTAGAAAAGCCGGTTTTTGACTTTTCCTGCCCGGATTCCGTACCCCCGCGACATTTTCCGGGAATCTCGATAGTCTGGCACCGGCACCGGCGCGACAGAGTTCGCAGGAATGGATATCGGATGGCAAGACAGAAACGGGTCGCGGAGGCCGCTCCCGCATCGGACATGGTCGCCGGCGGCACCCTGGCCTCCACCGTCTACCAGAGGTTGCGGCGCGAGATCGTGACGACCGGCCTGAAGCCGGGCGCGAAACTGCGCATCGAGGCCCTGAGCGAACGCTACAATGTCGGCGCCAGCCCGGTGCGCGAGGCGCTGAACCGCCTGTCCGCCGAGGGCCTGGTCGACCATGAGGACCAGAAGGGCTTTCGCATCGCGCCGGTCAGCCTTGCCGACCTGCTGGAGCTGAACCGCACCCGCTGCTGGATCAACGAGGTGGCGCTCCGCGAATCGATCGGCCGCGGCGACCAGGAGTGGGAGGAATCCGTGCTGATCGCCTATCACCGGCTGTCCAAGGTGCCGGGCCGGCTGCCCGACGAGTCCGGCGAGATCAACCCGGAGTGGGAGCGGCTGCATCTCGCCTTCCACCGGTCGCTGATCGCCGCCTGCGGCTCAAAATGGATGCTGCGCTTCGCGGAGGTGCTGTCCGACTGCGCCGACCGCTACCGCCATCTGTCCGCGGCCGCGAGGGTGGAGCGCGACGTCCCTGCCGAGCACGAGGCGATCATGGAAGCGGTGATCCGCCGGCGCACCCAGATGGCCATCTCGCTGCTGAACGAGCATATGACCCGCACCAGCGACAATGTGCAGAAGCTGCTGCAGGAGTTCGACAATGCCGGCGGGCGCAAGCCGGCCGCCGGGCGCAGCCGCGCCGCCCCGCGCCGGGCGAAGGCTATCGGCGCCGGCTGAGGGCGGCGGCGGTGCCGTCCAGCCGCGAGCGACCGCAATCAACTCGTCCTGCCGCGCTCGACGCGACAGCCCATCCCGAAGCGAGGCGCGCCCGAGACCCGTCCGCGCCCCCTCGTCGCCCGCGGGTCGCGCCCACGGCTGTCCGGATGAGCATGGCCGGCATTCGCTCACGGCCGCGACTTTACCGGGCTTGCGGGGTCAAGCGTTGACGCTGGACACGGATGTCCTTGCGTTCCCCCAATCGTCACAACCGCGCTCGTCGCGGTGGTCCATGGTGCCGCCAGGTTCAATAATGGCCTGATCTTATTGAGCTGCGGCGCGATGGGTTGCCGGGCATCGCCCGGCGACCGGGACAAGCCCGCGCATGACAAAGCTATAAAACGCATGAGGCCGCAGAACAGCACTTAACCGGACAGCAGTGGCACAAGCCCGGTGGTGACGATGAGAGGGCGTTCGGTATGCCGGTCGACTGCTTCACAAGCTGCAAGCAGTGCAAGATCGCGCAGGCAACGCCTGCTTTGATTGAGAACGAGCGACACTTGAAAAAACGGCCAGGGCCGTCCTCGCGCTCCCGCTACAGGATGAAGCTCAGCTTGCCGTGCGGCCGCAGCGCCTCCATGTCCATCACCGTCCGGCGCTCGCGGAACAGCAGGCCCTGTGGACCGCGCACCAGCAGGTGGATGTAGCGGCCGACATAGACGTCGGTATCGCCATGCTGGAACCGCCAGACGGCGAAATTCGCGGTCGCCTTCACCGCATCGCCGTCGCTGCCGAGGATGCGGACATTGGTCACCAGCCGCCGGGTGCGCGAGCGCGGATTCTCCGACCAGGCGGTCTTGCCCAGCAGCTGCCGCACCCGCGAGGCGAGGTTGCGGCGGTCGTCGGCGATCAGGAACAGGGCCGTGCGATGGTCGGAGTCCGGGCTGTCCAGGGAGGGCACCAGATAGCGGCCGTCCTCGGCCACCAGCTCCAGCCACTCCTCCAGCCGCCATTCGTCGAGCAACGCCGCCTCCTCCACCAGGAAGCGCTCGACCTCCGCCAGGGCGATCGCGCCCTGCCCGGCAGCGGGGGTCATCTCGTGGGCCTCGGCCATGCCTGCCTCCTCACTCCGCCGCCACGCTCTGCTCCGGCCGGTCCCGGCAGTCGGTCGGGCCGCTGCGCCCCTCCATCAGGGCGTTCCAGCGCCGCCAGAAGGCGCGCATCTGCAATTCGTCGGTGGTCGTCGGCGCCGCCTCGCCCATGCCGCGGGAGATGTCCGACCAGGGGAATTCCTGTTGCGTGGCGAAGCCGCGCTGGCAGCCCTCCAGCCCGGTCACGTCGTCCGGCGTCCCGAAGCCGGCCGGCCCCAGGAAGGAGATGAAATTCTCGTACCGCTTCTGCCGCAACTCCGGCGAATCGTTCTTCGGCAGCAGGGCCCAGGCGTTGATCTCCATATAGTCGGGCGCCACCGGATAGAAGGTCCACACCGTGTGCCACAGCGAGATCAGGATCAGGTT
>JAVKFF010000096.1:0-33733 GCA_040226215.1 Azospirillaceae bacterium | reverse complement strand
CCTTCTCCCGCGCCCGCCGGTCGAGCGGCACGATGCGCATGATCCGCCGGGCGATGAAGGCGAGCGGGCCCGGACGCTCCAGGAAGTGGTCGGCCGCCGCGGCCGGCCGCACCTTGGGCAGGTCGCGCAAGCGGAACAGCGTCATCAGGCCCAGCGTGTCGACATGGCTGTTGTGGTTGGCGACGATGATCGCCGGCCCCGCCGATGGCAGCCGCTCGCGATGGCGCACGTTCAGCCCGACGGCGAGCGCGATCAGCGGCCGGAGAAGCAGGGCGAAGACCAGGCGCTGCAGCATCCCAGCCCCACCTAGTAGTGGAGGAAGATGGTGAAGTGGAAGAACAGCGGCGCGGTGAAGGCGAGGCTGTCCAGCCGATCCAGCACGCCGCCATGGCCGGGGATCAGCGCGCCCGAATCCTTGATGCCCAGATCCCGTTTCAGGGCCGAGATGGTAAGGTCGCCGAAAAAGCCGGCGAAACCGATCAGGGCGCCGGCCATCAGCGCCACCGGAGTGGAGAACGGGGTGAGCAGCTGGGCCAGCGCGAGGGCGAAGACGATGGTGGTGGCGATGCCGCCGAGCGCGCCCTCCACCGTCTTCCTCGGACTCAGGCCCGGCGCCGCCGGCGTGCGGCCGATGGCCTTGCCCCAGAGATACTGGAAGACGTCGTTGAACTCGGTCGTGATCACCAGGAAGAGCAGCCAGCCGGCCGCCCCGGCCACCGGGTTGCCGGCATCGGGCACGACGCGCAGCTGGGCGGCGTGGCCCAGCAGGAAGACGCAGATCATCACGCCCCAGTGCAGCGAGGAGGCGGCGCGCAGGAACCCCCTGGTCTCGCCCGCCACGACCATGATCGCCGGCAGCAGCAGGAACAGGTAGACCGGCACGAAGATCAGGAACATCTGGTACCAGTCGGTGGCGATCCAGTAATACTGCACCGGGATCGCCAGATAGGCCCAGAGCAGCACCTTGCGGTCGACCCGGCGGGTCGGGATGAGAGAGAAGAACTCCTTCAGCGCCAGGAAGCTCATCAGCCCGAGGAAGACCAGGCTGGCGGTCCGGCTGAGCGCGATGGCGCCGGCGAAGACGCCGAACAGCACCCACCAGCTCTTGATCCGGTCGGAAAGTTCGGTCCAGTCGCGCGCCGGGTAGCGCCAGCGCAGCATGGCGGTGAGCGCGCTGGCGCAGGCGAGCAGCAGTACCAGCCCGCCAAGGGTCCACCAGACGGGCGGCGCCAGGGGATCGATCATCGGCGCGGCGCCTCAGAAGCGGCCGGCCGGCCCGCTACCGGTGCCGGCCGATCCGCGCGGCACTTCCTGATAGGCGGCGATCAGCCGGTTGAGCACGGTCGCCACACCGAGCAGCGCGAGCGCGGCCCAGACCCAGTCGAGCCAGCCGGCGAGCGGCACGCCGAAGCCCGCCAGCACGGCAATGGCGGCGAAGACGACCGCCCGGTCGGGTTTGGCCATCGGCCCCTCGTAGCGCCGGCCGGCGCCGGTCAGCAGGCCGACCATGCCGGCATACTCCGCCACCAGCGCCACCAGCACCGCGGCAAGGCCGAGCCATGGCGTGCCGGGCAGGGTGAGCACCAGCGGCGTGTAGAGCAGCGCGTCGGCCATCACGTCCATCTCGTTGACGATGGCGCCGAAGCGCGAGTGACGGCCGGCCTCGCTGGCGATGGCGCCGTCGATGACGTTGCAGGCCATGCGCAGCAGCACGATCGGCAGCAGGCCGATGAGCACCCAGCTCTCGCGCGGCCAGAGGCAGAGCAGCACGCCCCAGGCGATGGTGAGGGCGAGCGACGCCACGGTCACCATGTTGGCGGTGACGCCGGCGCCGATCAGCGCCCGGATGAAGGGCCCGATCGCGCCGCGAAAGCGGTATTTCAACATGTAGAGCGATGGCATTCGATCCCCCTCCGCCGCTCGTGCAAGAAAGCGCTCACTCAATGGTCCGCCGACGTTACGGCAAACTCAAGGCTGTTATGTGTCACCGATGGTTCACACCGTCGGGCGGCATGGCTACGGTCCGGCCAGGGACCGGGAGTTGTACCGAGACAATTTCGCGGGCCGGGTACGCGCGATGCACGCGCGCTCGTACAGGCCGTGCCGCGCGACCACGATCGGGATATACCTGAGCGCCTCGATTCGACCAATCACGCGCTCCACGCCTTGGACGCTCCGACAGGGGGAACCGACTTGACCGCTGCGCCAGCCGCCAATTCCTATCGCGACGGCCCCACGGCCGACGGTCATTTCGGCATCTTCGGCGGCCGCTTCGTCGCCGAGACCCTGATGCCGCTGATCCTGGAGGTGGAGAAGGCCTACGAGGCCGCCCGCCACGACCCGGCCTTCAAGGCGGAGCTGCGCTACTACAACAGCTACTATATCGGCCGCCCGTCGCCGCTGTATTTCGCCGAGCGGCTGACCCGCAAGCTCGGCGGCGCCAAGATCTACTTCAAGCGCGACGAGCTGAACCACACCGGCAGCCACAAGATCAACAACTGCATCGGCCAGATCCTGCTGGCCCAGCGCATGGGCAAGACCCGCATCATCGCCGAGACCGGCGCCGGCCAGCACGGCGTGGCGGTGGCCACGGTCTGCGCCCTGTTCGACCTGCCCTGCACCGTCTACATGGGCGAGGTCGATATCGAGCGGCAGAAGCCGAACGTGTTCCGCATGCGCCTTCTGGGTGCGGAGGTGAAGCCCGCCACCTCGGGCAGCCGCACCCTGAAGGACGCCATGAACGAGGCGCTGCGCGACTGGGTGACCAATGTCGCCGACACCTTCTACATCATCGGCACGGTGGCCGGGCCGCACCCCTATCCGGCGATGGTGCGCGACTTCCAGTCGGTGATCGGCAACGAGGTGCGCGAGCAGATGATGCAGCGCGAGGGCCGGTTGCCCGACAGCCTGGTGGCCTGCGTCGGCGGCGGTTCGAACGCCATGGGCCTGTTCCACCCCTTCCTCAACGACCAGGACGTGGCGATCTGGGCGGTGGAGGCGGGCGGCCTCGGCGTGGAGACCGGCAAGCACGCGGCCAGCCTGACCGGCGGGCGGCCGGGCGTGCTGCACGGCAACCGCACCTATCTCCTGCAGGACGATGACGGCCAGATCATCGAGCCGCACTCGATCTCGGCCGGCCTCGACTATCCCGGCATCGGCCCGGAGCATTCCTGGCTGCACGACATGGGCCGGGTGAAATACGTCTCGGCGACGGATGAGGAGGCGCTGGCGGCCTTCCAGCTCTGCGCCCGCAGCGAAGGCATCATCCCGGCCCTGGAGCCCGCGCATGCCCTGGCGCATGTGGCCCGGATCGCGCCGGACCTGCCGGCTGACCACCTGATGGTGATGAATCTCTGCGGCCGCGGCGACAAGGACATCTTCACCGTCGCCGACCGCCTCGGCGTGGAGATCGGCTAGCCGTGAGCAGACTCAACTCCCGCCTGCCCGGCCGATTCGAGGCGCTGGCCCGCGAGGGCCGCGCCGCGCTCGTCACCTTCATCACCGCCGGCGACCCGGATCTCGAGACCTGCCGCAAGGTGCTGATGGGCCTGCCGGCGGCCGGGGCCGACGTCATCGAGCTCGGCATGCCCTTCACCGATCCGATGGCCGACGGTCCGGCGATCCAGCGGGCCGGCATGCGGGCGATCAAGGCCGGCATGACGCTCGCCGGCACGCTGGCCCTGGCCCGCGCGTTCCGCACCCACGACCAGGACACGCCCATCGTCCTCATGGGCTATTTCAACCCGATCTACAGCTATGGCGTCGACCGCTTCCTGGGCGAGGCGATCGAGGCCGGCGTGGACGGGCTGATCGTCGTCGACCTGCCGGCGGAGGAAGACAACGAGCTGTGCCGTCCGGCGCTCGACCGCGGGCTGCCCTTCATTCGCCTGATCCCGCCGACGGCGGACGACCGCCGGCTGCCCGTGGTGCTGCGCAACACCGCCGGCTTCGTCTACTACGTCGCCATCACCGGCATCACCGGTGCGGGCTCGGCCAGCGAGGGGACGATCGCCGCGGCGGTTGAAAGGCTCAGGCACCATACCGATCTGCCGGTTGCCGTCGGTTTCGGCGTCAAGGGGCCGGAACAGGCGGCGGCGATCGCCCGCACGGCCGACGCGGTCGTCGTCGGATCGTCGATCGTCGATCGCATCGGCGCCATCGCCGAGGGCGGTGAAACGGTGGAGAGTGTGCTAGACTTCGTGCGCTCGTTGAGCGGGGGTGTCCGCCACGCGCGCGCCCAAATCAAGGCCTAGCAAGGGCTTTCCTCGCCATCGGCGCCGGCCGAAGGCCGCGAATCGGGCAAACCGCCGGAAGGCAGAACACGCATGAACTGGTTGACGACCTTCGTCCGCCCCAAGATCCGGGCCCTGGTTTCCTCCAAGCCCGACGTGCCGGAGAACCTCTGGCACAAATGCCCCAATTGCGAGGCGATGATCTTCCACCGCGACATGGAGGCCAATCTCCATGTCTGCCAGCACTGCAGCCACCATATGCGCCTGCCGCTCGACAAGCGGCTGTCGCTGCTGTTCGACGAGGGCGAGTACCAGACCATCGAACTGCCCAAGGCGGTGACCGACCCGCTGAAGTTCCGCGATTCCAAGCGCTACAGCGACCGGCTGCGCGAGAGCCAGAACAAGTCCGGCCGGCAGGACGCCATCGTCGTCGCCCATGGCGAGATGGACGGCGTGAAGGTGGTGATCGCCGCCTTCGATTTCGCCTTCATGGGCGGCTCAATGGGCGCGGCCGTCGGCGAGGGCCTGCACGCGGCGGCCAAGCTGGCGATCATCCAGGACGCGCCGCTGATCGCCGTCACCGCCTCGGGCGGGGCGCGCATGCAGGAAGGCACCATCTCGCTGATGCAGATGGCCCGCACGACCATCGCCGTGGGCAAGGTGAAGGAGGCGGGACTGCCCTATGTGGTCGTGCTGACCGATCCGACCACCGGTGGCGTCACCGCCTCATTCGCGATGCTGGGCGACATCCATATCGCCGAGCAGGGCGCCACCATCGGCTTCGCCGGCACCCGCGTCATCCAGGAGACCATCCGCGAATCCCTGCCCGCCGGATTCCAGACGGCGGAGTACCTGCTGGAGCACGGCATGGTCGACATCGTCGTCCACCGGGCGCGGCTGCGCGAGAAGCTGGTGCGCCTGCTCACCCTCCTGCGCCGGCCCAACCAGGCTCAGGTGCTGTCGATCGGCGGCGACCGGGCGGAGGTGATCGAGGCGGAAGTGCTGGAACCGGTCGACCGGGCGGCGGACTGATGCCGCTCCCGGGTTCCCTGGCGGATCCCGGACCCTCGCGACCATTTCAGACAGCAAGCCCAGGCGCCGCCCGTCCGTGACCTCCGCGCTTCTTCCCGCCGACCGCGCCGCCGCCGCGCTCGACCGGCTCGGCCGGCTGCACCCCAAGCGGATCGACCTGACGCTGGAGCGCATGCACCGCATCCTGGCGGCGCTGGGCCATCCGGAGCGGCGGCTGCCGCCGGTGGTGCATGTCGCCGGCACCAATGGCAAGGGCTCGGTCACCGCCATCCTGCGCGCCGTCGCCGAGGCTGCGGGTCTGCGGACCCACGTCTACACCTCGCCGCACCTGGTGCGCTTCAACGAGCGAATCCGCCTCGCCGGCCGCCTGATCGACGACGCGCATCTGGCCGAGCTGCTCGACCGTACCGAACGGGCCAATGGCGATCTGCCGATCACCTATTTCGAGGTGACGACGGCCGCCGCCTTCCTCGCCTTCGCCGAGGTGCCCGCCGACCTGCTGATCCTCGAGGTGGGGCTGGGCGGCCGGCTCGACGCCACCACCGTGATCGACCGGCGGGAGGCCTGCTTCATCTCGAGGGTCAGCCTCGACCACCATGCCTTTCTCGGCGTCTCGTCGGCCCTGATCGCGGCGGAGAAGGCTGGCATCATCAAGCCCGACAGCCCGCTGGTGGTGGCGCCGCAGCCGCCGGAGGTGGCCGCGGTCATCGCCCGGGTGGCGGCGGCGCACGGCGTCGACCCGGTCTGGGTCGACCGCGGCCGGGTCGATGGCCCGCTCGACTTGCCGGCCTGGGGGCCACTGGCGACGGACGGCTACCTGACCGGCGCCCATCAGTGCCTGAACGCCGCCGTCGCCCTGACCGCGGCATCGGTGCTGGCAGCCGGCGGAATGCCGATCGCGGCCCGGCACGCCCTGGCCGCGCGCGGCCGCGTCGACTGGCCGGCCCGTCTGCAGCGTCTTGACCGCGGGGCGCTGCTGGAGAACTGCCGGGCGGCGGAGATCTGGCTCGATGGCGGCCACAACCCGGATGGCGGCGCGGTAATCGCCCGCTGGCTCGACGAGACGGCGTCGCCGGGCCGGCCGGCGCACCTCATCGTCGGCATGAAGACGGCCAAGGACACGGCCGGCTATCTCAGCCACTTCGCCGGTCGCGTCGCCGGCCTGCAGGCGATCGCCATCCCGGACGAGGCCTGTGTGCCGCCCGCCGAACTGGTCGCCACCGCCCGCCGGCTGGGAATCGCGGCGGACCAGGCCGAAAATCTCCGCGACGCCGTCGGCCTGGTGCCGGCGGGCGCGAAGCTGCTGATCGCCGGCTCGCTCTACCTCGCCGGCCATGTTCTGCGGGTAAACGGCACGCCGCCGCTGTGAGGGGTGGGAGGAGACCGCCTGGCCCCTTGCGGCGAGTCAATAAACCATTGCTTCTCCTTGTCATTCCCGCGAAAGCGGGAATCCAGACCAGCGGCGCAAGCGGCACGGGCCCCTGGATCCCCGATCAAGTCGGGGATGACAACGGGACGGAGGAGTCAGTGGAGTATACCATTGATTCTCCTTGTCATTCCCGCGAAAGCGGGAATCCAGACCGGCGGCGCAAGCGGCACCGCTCCCTGGATCCCCGATCAAGTCGGGGATGACAACGGGACTGAGGAGTCAATGGAGTATACCATCGCTTCTCCTTGTCATTCCCGCGAAAGCGGGAATCCAGACCGGCGGCGCAAGCGGCACCGTTCCCTGGATCCCCGATCAAGTCGGGGATGACAACGGGACTGAGGAGTCAGTGGAGTATACCATTGATTCTCCTTGTCATTCCCGCGAAAGCGGGAATCCAGACCGACGGCGCAGGCGGCACCGCTCCCTGGATCCCCGATCAAGTCGGGGATGACAACGGGACGGAGGAGTCAGTGAAGTATACCATTGATTCTCCTTGTCATTCCCGCGAAAGCGGGAATCCAGACCGGCGGCGCAAGCGATACGGGCCCCTGGATCCCCGATCAAGCCGGAGAAGACCAACATGTGAAGGCATACGCAAAGAGAAAGCCCCGGCGGTGCGGCCGGGGCTTCCGTCGGGACGGGGACGGAGGGGCCGGCGTCAGAGGAGGCTGTCGACCCAGTTGTAGAGGGCGCTCTTGGGCAGCGCGCCGACCTTCATGGCGGCGGCCTGGCCGTTCTTGAACATGATCATCGTCGGAATGCCGCGCACGCCGTATTTGCCGGGCGTCACCGGGTTCTCGTCGATGTTGACCTTCGCGACGGTCAGCTCGCCCGCCTTGTCGCCGGCGAGTTCCTCGAGCACCGGCCCGATCATCTTGCAGGGGCCGCACCACTCGGCCCAGAAGTCGACGAGGACGGGGCCCTGGGCCTGCAGGACATCCGTCTCGAAGGAGGAGTCGGTGACGGCTTTGGTACTACCCATAAGCATCTTCCCTCGTTGGCGCCGGGCGGGGCGGACCCATGGTCCCTGAACCCGGCGTCTTGGCGCATCCCCGGCGTTGGATGGGGGGAGAGTGGGGCGCGCGTTCCAAGTCTCTCGACGGTGCATATGGGGGTGCGCCTTCCACCCGGTCAAGACGCAAGAGGGCAGGCGGCGGGCACATCCCTGCCCTGCGGCAGGTCAGGGGTCGTACCCGTCGAGCAGCCCGTCCGGCAGCCACATCAGGCGCGGCCCGTCCGTCCAGCCGAGCGCGCAGCGCACCGGGCTTCCCGGATAGATCGAGCGCAGCGCCGCGCGATAGGCCGCCATCTGGGCGAGATAGGCCGGGTCGACGGCGACCGGGTCACGCGGCGGCGGCCGGTTGGTCTTGAAATCGAGAACGGTGACGCCGCCCGCGTCGACCACCAGCCGGTCGATCTGGCCCGACAGGGCGTGGTCGCCGACCAGCGCGGTCAGCGGCACCTCGGCCAGGCTGTCCGGCCCGAATAGCGGCGCGAATTCCGGGTCCCGCATCACCGCCAGCGCCTCGCCGACCCAGGCGGTGACGGCCTCCTCGGCGGCGTCGGGATAGCGCCGCCGGAGCAAGGTCAGCCCGGCATCCTCCCGATCGCCGGCGGGCAGGCCGGGCAGCCATTGCAGCAGCGCGTGGATCGCCGTACCGCGGCGGAAACGGGCTTCGCCGTCGCCTTCGGCCACGGGCGAGCGCACCGGTCCCGGATCGCTGGCGGGCCGGGAGGGGACGAGCGGCCGGGCGGGCGTCGGCTCGGCCGGCGGCAGGCGCAGCAGCGCCGGGTCGAGCGGCGGGATCGCCGGCTGCTCCTCCTCTCGCCGGTCGTGATCCGGCGGCGCGTCCTGCCCATGCTGGTGGACCTGGATGGTCGTGCCGTCCGGCATCCTCTCCTCGACCGCGCCCAGCGCCTCGTGGGCACGCGCCACCAGGGCGTGCCAGCGCGCCGGCCCCGCCGATGCCGTGGCGCCGGCCAGGCCGCAGACCACGAGCCGGTCCTCCGCCCGGGTCAGCGCCACGTAGAGCAGGCGCCGGTCCTCGGCCAGGCGCTTCTGATCCGCCGCATCCCTGAGATCGGCCACCGCCCTGGTGCGGAAGCGGGCTCGCGGCTCCCACAAGGGCGGGCGCGGCTCGTCGAGCGGGCCCAGGTCGCGCGGCCAGATCATGCGGCCCGGCCGCGGCTGCCGGCGCTGGGTATCGGCGAGGATGACCACGGGCGCCTGCAGCCCCTTGGCGCCGTGCACGGTCATGATGCGCACCGTGTCGCCGGCCTGGGAGTCCTGCTCGCGCTTGACGATCTGCTCCGCCGCGGCGAGCCAGTGGACGAAATGCTGCAGCGAGGGCGCGTTCTCCTGCTCGAACAGCAGCGCCTGGTTCAGCAATTCGTCGATCGGGTCCTCGGCGTCGCGGCCGAGCCGGCGCATGATCGCCCGCCGGCCGCTGACCGGGTCGGCCGGGCAGGGCCGGGCGAGCACGCCGGAGAGGATCTCGAAGGGGCCGCGATAGTCGGTGAGGTTGAGCCAGCCCACCAGGTAGTCGCGGGCTTGCCGGTAACGCTGATCCCGCTCCGACGCCGCTCCCAGCGCGGCCCAGAAGGAACCGCGCCGGCCATGGCCGATGGCCAGCAGGTCGTCGTCGTCGAGGCCGATCAGCGGCGACTTCAGGAGCGTCGCCAGGGTCAGGTCGTCCTCGGGCAGCAGCAGGAAACTGGCCAGCGCCAGCAGGTCCATGACCGCCAGCTGCTCGGTCAGGACCATGCGGTCGGCGCCAGCCAGCGGGATGTCGGCCTGGCGGAGCGCGCGGACGATCTCGCGGAAGAAGGCGTCACGCTTGCGCACCAGGATCAGGATGTCGCCCGCCCGCATGGCCCGGTCGCGGGCCGGCAACCGCTCCCCGCTCTTCAGCCAGCGGTCTACCTGGTCGACGATGCGCGCGGCGAGCTTGCGCTCCGCCCCCTCCGGCATCTCGCCCAGATCCGGCGGTGCCCAGGGCACGATCTCGGGTTTGGGGTCCGGATCGGTCAGGGGCCAGAGCTCGACCCGGCCGGCCTGTCCCAGCCGCGACTCGCGGTGCGGCAGCGGCGTCTCGGCCATGCCGATGCGACCCTCGGGTTGCGCCAGCACGGCATCGACCACGTCCAGCACGGCGCGGGCGGAGCGGAAGGAGATCTGCATGGGCAGCGGGCGCCATTGCCGCGCCGCCGCCTCGATGCGCGCGGCGAAGCGCCGGCGATAGGTCTGGAAGGCGTCCGGATCGGCGCCCTGGAAGGAGAAGATCGACTGCTTGTCGTCGCCGACCACGAACAGCGTGCGCTCCACCTGGCTGGCGCCCTGACCGGAGAAGAAGTCGCCGACCAGCTGGCTGACCAGCTGCCACTGCTCCTGATTGGTGTCTTGCGCCTCGTCGATCAGCACGTGGTCGAGCCCGCCATCGAGCTTGAACAGCACCCAGGCCGCCCGGCCCGGCGTTTCCAGCAGCGCGGCGGCGCGCATGATCAGGTCGTCGTAGTCGAGCACGCCCTGCCGGCGCTTGGCGGCCTCGTAGTCGTCGAGGAAGCGCGCGCCGATGCGGAAGAGGGCGGCGTTCAGCCGGGCCAGCGCCACGGCGGCCACCCGCTCGCCAAGGTCGAGAAGGTGTGCCTGCAGCCGGGCCAGGATCTCGCCGGCGTCGGCAGCGAGGTCGAGCGTGGCTTTCACCGCGAGGCGGGCTCTCGGCGTCCCCGCCGCGGTCAGGACGACACCGCGCAGCTGCTCCACGGCCTGCGGCCGCTCCGCTTCCGCCATGGCCAGAACCGCCGCCAGGTCCGCCCCTCGCTCGGCATCGGCCTTCGCGCCGGCCTCGATCATCGCCCGGGCGACGGGGCGCAGCGCCGCCGCGTCGAGGGCGGTATCGGTCAGCCCGGCCAGCAGCAGCGCCGCCGGATCGTCTGCCCGCGCGGCTCCCAGCAGGCGATCGAGCGCGTCGAGCATGGGCTCCACCCCGCCATACTGGTCGAGCGCCCGGATCAGCTGGCCGCGACCGTTGACCAGATTGGCCATGGCCTCGGCGAAGTCCTCCGGGCCGACGGTGGCGGCCAGCAGGTCGAGGTCGCGCCCCTCCGGGCTCTCCGGCCGTTCGGCCAACCGGCCGAGCAGGCGGTCGCGCAGCGTCGTCATCAGCTCCGCGGCGCTGTTGTCGTCGATCAGGTCGAAATGCGGCGGCAGACCCGCCTCCACCGGGAAGCGGTGCAACAGGGACTGGCAGAAGGCGTGGATGGTCTCGATCTTCAGCCCGCCCGGCGCGTCGAGCACGCGGGCGAAGAGCTGGCGGGCGCGCACGATCTGCTGCTGGCTCGGCGTGGCGCCGAGCAGCTTGCCGAGCTCCGCCAGCAGGATCTCGTCGGTCTTCGTCGCCCAGCCGGCCAGCTCCTGCTTCACCCGCTCGCCCATATTGGCGGCCGCCGCCTTGGTGAAGGTGACCGCCAGGATGCGTTCGGGCTCGGTGCCGGCGAGCATCAGGCGGAGCATGCGGTCGACCAGCACCTTGGTCTTGCCGGTGCCGGCCGAGGCGTTGACCCAGACGCTGGCGGCGGGGTCGGCCGCCAGGCGCTGCTGCAAGGTGGCCTCGGCCACCGGATCGTGCGCGTCCGGCGTCATTCGGCCTCTCCGGCGCCGGCCGACCATTCCAGCACCCGGGCCAGATGGGCGTAGACCGCGCCCGTATCGAGGTCCTCGGCGATGTTGGCGGCGTAGGGTGTCTCCGGCCGGTCGAACCGTTCGATCTGCGCGGTCATGCCGGCCCGCGCCTCGGCGATCAGCGCGGCGGCGTCCGGGCCCTTGGCGGGATCGACGATATCGACGACCGTGCCGCCTTCCCCGTCGCCGGTCAGCCGCCAGTAGGCGAGCCTGGAGACCGTCGCCGGCGCGACGTCCTGGTAGCCGCCCGCTTCTGCGATCAGGGCTTCCAGCGGCAGTTGCGGCGCGTGGCCGTATGCCACCTGGCGGCGGGACGGCACGCCGCCGGTCTTGTAGTCGATGATCTCCGCGGACCCGTCGGCCAGCCGGTCCATGCGGTCGATGCGGGCGGTCAGCCGGAAGGGGCCGCCAGGTCCGGCGAAGTCCAGCAGGCCGCGCGCCTCCAGGGCCATCGGCCGGGCCTCGCCCCGTGCCGCCTGCCGGGCGACGAACCAGTCGGCGATCACCGTGAAGCGCGGCCACCAGAAGGCCGTCAGGGCCGGGTAGGCGCCAAGATCCTCGGCGAAGCGCCGGCGGCCCAGCTCGATCAGCCGGTCGCGGGGCGCCAGCTGGCCCACCTCGATGGAGTCGGCCAGGAAGTCGGCCAGCACGTCGTGGATCAGCATACCCTTCTCCGCCGCGCCCGGCGCCAGGTCGATGGGGTCGAGCGGCCGCAGGCGAAGGATCTGCTCGGCGAAGATGGCGTAGGGGTTGGCGAACCAGCGCGCCACTCGGGTGGCGGAGATGCGCCGCGGCCGCCGGTCGGGCGGCGGGCAGGGACGCGGCTGGGCGCAGGGCTGGACCGGTCCCGCCCAGCGGTCGATCCCGGCCGCCCGGCCGGCCAGCGTCCGGTCGACCGGCAGCGCGATGCCGGCGGCGTCCAGCACGGCGCCGAGGCGCAGCCACCAGCGCGAGGGCACGGTCGGCGTGCCGTCGACCCGCCGCGCGCGCGACAGGATGACCTCGGGCGCGGCCATGAGCTGGACCACGTCGTGGGCCGCGAGGCCGATGCGGCGCTCCGGCGGCGGCAGGCCGAAGGCCTGGCGCATCGGCCGGCTCATCCACGGGTCGATGCCGGGATCGGCCGGCCAGACATCCTCGTTCAGCCCGGCCAGGATGACGCGGTCGGCGCTCTGCATCCGCGCCTCCAGCGGGCCCAGGATCTGCAGCCGCGGGTGCCGGCCGTAGCGTGGCCTGACGGACACCGTGTCGAGGAGCGCGTCGAGCAGGGCGGCGAAATCCGCCGGTCCGACGGCGGCGTCGAGCGGTCCGGCCGCCTCGGCCGCGCCGGCGATCAGGCTCGCCGCCGCCTCGCCGTCATCGTGCCGCCAGAGCCGGGCCGGTCCGGGCTCGCGGTGGGTGTCGGCCAGCGCCTCCGCGGCGCGCGCATGGGCCTCGAGAAGTGCCCCGAAGCTCGCCGTGCCGGCCATCGCCTCGAAGAGGGGCGCGAGGCGGGCGGCGAGACCGTCCCACCAGCCGAGCAGGGCCTCGCGGTCGATGTCGGCCGGCAGATCCTCCGCCGGCTTCGTCGCCAACGCCGCGCGCAGCCCGGCAAGCCCCGGCCCCGGCCGCACGCCGCGCAGGATCGCGCGTTCGAGGTCGCGTACCCGCTCGCGGAAGCGCGCCGGGTCACAGCCGCCGGCGGCCAGCGGATGCTTCAGCAGGGTCAGCAGCGGTACCGGGCCGGCGCCGGGCTCCGCCGCCCGGGCGAGATGGCGCAGAAAGGCGCCGACGGCGGTGTTGGCGAGGGCCGCGCCGGCCGAATCGTCGATCTCGATCTGCCAGCGGCCGAGCGCCGCGGCGACGCGCCTGGCGAGGCGGCGGTCCGGCGTGACCAGCATGGCGGTGCGTTCCGGCGTCTCCAGCACCTCGCGCATGGCCAGCGCGATCGCCTCCGCCTCCTGGCGGTCGCTTTCGGCTTCGATGCGCCGCAGGCCTTCCACCTCGGCCTGGGCCAGGCCGGTGATGGCGCGCCAGTGCTCGGTCTGGGCCGCCGGGCGCATGATCTCGCGGAGCAGGACGTCGCGCGGACGCGGCACGGCATGGGGCAGGGGCCAGTCGGCGACGGTCTCGCGCGGACGGTCGAGCGCGTCGAGCAGGCGCTTCATGCCCGTCTGCGGATGGCTCTCGTCGAGCCGCTCCCAGCTCTCCTGATCCATGCCGCGGTCGAGGCCGGGCAGCACGACACGGCCATTGGGCAGGGTGGCGACGACGCTCAGGAGCTCGCGGGTGGCCGGGATCGAGCCGGTCGACCCGGCGGCGATCACCGGGTGGGCCGGCGGCCGCTGGCGCCATTGCGCCGCCTGCCAGCGCAGCAGCAGGTCGCGGCGCCGCGCCGGGTCGAGCCGCTCCTCGCCGAGAAACTGCGGCCAGACCCTGGTGACGATCTCCAGGAAGTGGAGTGTCGCCTGCCAATGCTCGGCCAGGCTGTCGGCCACGATGCCGGCGAGGCCGCCGTAGTCGAGCCCTTCGGTCGCCACCTCGTCGATCAGCCGGGCCAGGTCGGCGGCCATGCGGAAGGCCTGGGCCGGGGTCAGATCGAGATCGCCGCGCGCCAGCACCAGGCGGGCCAGCTGCATCTGGCGTTCCAGCCCCTCGATGGAAGGCGGCAGGTCGGGCGGGCCGGTGAGCGCGGCCTCGCCTTCGCCGCCGGCCAGGCCGGCCTCCTCGACGACGTCGCCGATCGGCCGCATCGCGGGCAGCAGCAGGCCCCTGCCGCCGGTGACCCGCAGGAAGGCCTCGCGCAGGGAGCGGCAGGCGCGCCTTGTCGGCAGCAGCACGGTCACCCGGGCGAGGGAGAGCGGATCGCCGTCGGTCTCCGCCATCAGCCCCTGGGCGAGGGCGTCGAGGAAGGGATGGCCGGCCTGGATCGTGAAGAGGTTCGGCCGGTCCGAAACGCCGTCCGTCATGCGTCCTCCACCCCGGGTTCGAAGCCGGCAACGAATTCGGCCAGCCGATCACGCCAGGACGGTCCGGCGTCGACGATCAGCTGGCGCGTCTGCGTGCCGCCGCCGGGCGGCTGCGTCAAGGTCAGCGTCAGACGGTCGGCCGGCAGCAGGCCGTCGAGCCGGTCGGGCCACTCCACCAGCACCACGCCTTCGGCGCGTGCCTCGTCCCAGCCCAGTTCCACCACCTCGTCGGCGCCGGAAAGCCGGTAGAGGTCGAAATGCCAGATCTCCAGGCCGGCCACCGCATAGCTCTGCACCAGGGTGAAGGTCGGGCTCGGCACTTCCAGCGCCGGATCGCCCGCCGCGGCGCGGATCGCGGCGCGCGCCAGCGCGGTCTTGCCGGCCCCCAGCGCGCCCTCCAGCGCGATCACGTCGCCGGCGCGCCAGAGCCCCGCGAGGCGCGCTGCCACGGCGTCCGTCGCCGACGGATCGGCGAGCGCGAGAACGCATCTCGCCAGGGTGGTCTCCGGAGAATCGCCAGCCATCGCGCCGCCGATTGTGGAAGCCCGCCGGCCGGCTGCCAAGCGCCGATGCCGGAACCTGGTCGGCGAGGTCTTCACAATGCCACACGGGCGGTCTATGCCGTCCGGCATCGCGTCTCCCGGATTCCAGCGTCCCCGCCCGAGGTTCTCCCAGCCAGATGCCCCAAGAGCACACAACGGATGTGGCCATCATCGGCGCCGGCCCCGTCGGCCTGTTCGCGGTCTTCGAATGCGGCATGCTGAAGATGCAAGCCCATGTCATCGACGCGCTGGACGAGATCGGCGGCCAGTGCGCCGCGCTCTATCCGGAGAAGCCGATCTACGATATTCCGGGCTATCCGGAGATCGGGGCGGCGGCGCTGATCGAGCAGTTGAAGCGTCAGGCCGAGCCCTTCCAGCCTGTCTACCATCTCGACCAGCAAGTCTCGGCACTGTCCCGCGAGGGCGAGAAGTGGCGCGTCGTCACCAGCCGGGGCACGGTCATCCTTGCCCGGGCGGTGATCATCGCCGCCGGGGTCGGCGCCTTCGGGCCGAACCGGCCGCCGATCACCGGCATCGAGGCCTATGAGGGCCGCTCGGTGTTCTACAAGATCACCGACAAGGAGCGCTTTCGCGGCCGGCGCGTGGTCATCGCCGGCGGCGGCGACAGCGCGCTCGACTGGTCGATCCTGCTCGCCGACATCGCCGACACGGTGATGGTGGTGCACCGCCGGCCCAAGTTCCGCGGCGCACCGGAGAGCGTCGCCCGCCTGCACGCCCTGGTCGAGGCCGGCAAGGTCGAGCTCGTCATTCCCTACCAGCTGGCCGGACTCGAGGGCCATGACGGGCTGATCGACAATGTCGTCGTCGCCACCCTCAAGGGCGAGACGCGCAAGCTGCGGGCCGACGTGCTGCTGCCCTTCTTCGGGCTGGCGATGAACCTGGGCCCTATCGCCGACTGGGGCCTGAACCTGGAGCGCAACCACATCGCCGTCGACCAGTCGACCTCGGCCACCAGCCAGCCCGGCATCTTCGCCGTCGGCGACATCGCCACCTATGACCGCAAGCTGAAGCTGATCCTCACCGGCTTCGCCGAGGCGGCCCAGGCGGCGCACGCCATCCACCCCCTCGTCCACCCCGACGAGGAGCTGCATTTCGAATACTCGACGACCAAGGGCGTGCCGGGCCGGTAGGTCGGGGCCGGGCTGGGACTGGAGCGAAGACGGGGTCGAGGGTCCGCATCTCCGCTGCGCTCTCGCGCGGAACGACGGCAAGCTTGTCACTTTGGATCGTCATTGTCGTCCCGGATGCCGCGCGGCACGAAGTGACGCGCCGCTGATCCGGGACCGGCCGGGCGTCTTCTCCGCCGCGCGGCGCGTGTCGCGCCTTGGCCAGCCCTTGGCGTCAGCACCTGACCAGCCATAGCATGTCGAGCACCGCCGGGCTGCCGTCGGGCAGGGCGTAGTCCGAACGCCCGCGCCGCCCGGCCAGCGCCAGCGCGCCGCCATCCATGTCCGCGAGTTCGATGTCGAAGGCCGCGCCATCCGCGCGCAGGGCGGCGAAGGCCCGCTCCAGGCGCGGCCGGTCGGCCGGCGCCAGACGGTCGAGCACCTGATCGAGGTCGAGCAGTTCCGCCAGCCCCAGCCGTTCGAGGAAGCCCTGGCTGGCGACCGGCTGGCCGGTCGCGGTCCAGCCGGCATAGGCCAGGGGGGCGGCGGCGAGTGCCGCCTCGAGATTGGCCGTCATCATCTGGAAGTGGGCGGCGCGCAACTGCTCGCGCGACCAGCGGCGGCGCAGCCAGGCCATGCCGATCAGCGCCAGCACCGCGACGATGAAGGTGCCGAGGATGGCGACCGACGCCTCGGGCGCCGCCGCGGCCTCCTCCCCCACCGCCTGGGCACGACCCGGCGCCGGGGTGACAAGGGCGGCAAAGCCTGTCATGACTGCCGTCCAGTATAGCGCCCAGAATTGCGCAGGGCATTGCGCCGGGCGCGACACCCGCCCATTTCTAGCCATCGATTGCTCCCCTCGGCGACGCAGCGACCACCACAGACGAACCGGACGCCATGGCCATCATCGACACGATCTTCTACGCCATCCTGCTCGTGATCGACGTCTATACCGTGATCATCATCGCGTCGGCGATCATGAGTTGGCTGGTCGCCTTCCAGGTGGTCAACCCGCGCAACCAGTTCGTCTACCAGGTGGGCTATGCGCTGCACCGGATGACCGAGCCGGCGCTGCGGCCGATCCGCCAGTTCCTGCCCAATCTCGGCGGCATCGACATCTCGCCGATCATCCTGCTGATCGGGCTGCAGATCCTGGCCTATTTCGTCGGCCGGCTCTACATCGGCATCGCCTGAGGCGGCGATGGCCGGCCCCGGCTGGCTGGAGCGCGCGCCGGACGGCCTGCGGGTCCATCTGAAGGTCACCCCCGGCGCCGGCGCCGACGCGATCGGCCCGTCCGCTGCGGCGGGCGACGGGCGCGAACGCCTCGCCGTGCGGGTCACCGCCGCGCCGGAGGGCGGTCGCGCCAACAAGGCCGTGATCGCCGTGCTGGCCAAGACCTGGCGGCTGCCGAAATCCGCCTTCGCCATCACCGGCGGCGCCACCGGCCGGCTGAAGACGCTGACGGTCCGGGGCGATCCCGACCGGCTCTACCGTCTCGCGGCCACGCCCCGCGACTGATAGCATCCATCCTCTCCGACCCTGCCGGCACAACCATGGGGACGACACGCCGATGATCACGGTTCATCGCCAGGTGGACGGCCGCTGGACGGCCGAACCGGTCGAGGATCTCGCCGGCTTCCGGGCCGACGCCGCCTGGATCGATCTCGACAGCCCCGGCGAGCAGGAGCGCGAGGCCTTCACCCGGGCGACTGGGCTGGTGCTGCCGACGGCGCATGAGATGGAGGAGATCGAGGCCTCCAGCCGGTCCTACGAGGACCAGGGCCAGCTGGTGATGACCATTCCGGTGATGAGCGCCGGGGATACCCCGAAACCGCGCATCAGCCCGGTCACCTTCGTGCTGGGGCGCGAGCGCATCGTCACCCTGCGTTTCACCGAGCCCAAGCCGATCAGCATGTACGAGGAACGATTGCGCCAGGGCCTGATCGGGCCGACACCGGGCGAGCTGTTTTTCGGCCTGCTCGACACCTTCGTCGACCGGCTCGCCGACATCCTGGAGCTGGTCATCGCCCGGCTGGCCCGCATCTCCGACATCGTCTTCGCCCAGCACCGTTCGGGCGAGCTGCGCCGGCATCGCATCGCCCGGCTGCGCGTGGCGGTGCGCGAGATCGGCCAGGACGGGCGCCTCCTGTCGATGATCCGCACCAGCCTGTCGGCTTTCGAGCGGGCGCTGACCTATATCACCGCGCGCCAGCCGGCGGTCGCCAAGTCGTGCAAGGACCAGATCAAGACGCTGCAGCGCGACATCCAGTCCCTGCAGCAGCAGAGCGCCTTCCATGACGACCAGGTGCAGCTCCTGCTCGACGCAACCTTCGGACTGATCAATACCGAGCAGGCAGACGTTGTCAGCCTGCTGTCGATCATCGCCACGATCTTCCTGCCGCCGACGCTGATCGCCAGCATCTACGGCATGAATTTCGCCTTCATGCCGGAGCTCTCCTGGCCCTGGGGCTATCCCCTGGCCATCGTGCTGATCCTCGCCTCCGCGCTCGGACCCTTGTGGATCTTCCGGCGCAAGGGCTGGCTATGACGTGTCGTCCAGGGTTGGCGGCGGCGCGCCGATCCAGCGGCCGCCCGGCCAGCGCCCGTCGGCGACGGCCCGGTGCAGGACGGCCACCACGTGGCCGTGCACGGCCTTCAGGCTGACATCGGCGGTGGCGCCGAGCGCGATGGAGATCATCAGCCGGCGGCTGATCGCCGGTTCGACGATCGGTCGGGCGACCAGCCGCCCGGCCGCCAGTGCGTCGACCACCGTGGCGCGGGACACGAAGATGCCGCCGAGCCCCGCTTCCAGCGCCTGCGTCATCATGGTCAGCGAATCGATCTGCAGGGGCACCCGCAGGTCGAGCTGGCTGAGCAGCGCCTGCTCGCCGATCATGCCGCTCATGGCCGATCGCGGACCCGGCAGCATCAGCGGCAGGCGGCTTGCCTCGGCGAAGGCGATCGGCCGCTCCGCCGGGCCGACCACGTCCGCGCGTCCGATCAGGCAGACTTCCTCCTCGAGCAGCGGCAGCGTCTCGAACAGGGCGGCGTCGGGCACGTTGTAGCTGACCACGAGGTCGAGCTCGGCCCGGGCGAGGCGGTCGGCGACGTCCGGGCTCAGCCCCTCGGTCAGGCGCAGGCGCACCCGCGGCAGCGCCCGGCGCAAGGCCACCAGCAGACGTCCCCCGGCGACCCAGGAGACCGTGTGGGCGAGACCGATGGCGACCGCGCCCGACGGCACCGCCCCCATCGAGCGCAGCTCCTCGCGCGCGCTGGCGGCGGTCTTGAGGATCAGGCGGGCGTGCTCGACCAGGCGGGCGCCGGCGTCGGTGAGATCGATGCCGCGCGGCTGCCGGCGGATCAGCGCGGTGCCGATCTCCGCCTCCATCTCGCGCACGTGGTGCGACAGCGCCGACTGGGCGACGGACAGCCGGTCGGCGGCCCGGGACAGGCTGCCCGCCTCGGCGATGGCGACGAAGTAGCGCAGGCGGCGGAGATCGAAGGGCATGCTGTTTGCGATCTAGAAAACAGATGGGATCGATCGGATTTATCGTCTTTCTGCGCCGAAGGCGAGCCCCTATCCTCGCCTGAAATCCGTCAGCGCCCCGCCAACGGGGACGGCACAAGGGGAAGAGGCGCATGGCCACGCGCATGACATCGCGTTTCCGCCAGCTCGTCGAGGCACCGGAGATTCTGATCATGCCGGGCATCGCCGACGCGCTGACGGCCAGGATCGCCGAGCGCGCCGGTGCCCGGGCGGTGACCTGCGGCGGCTATGCGGCGACCGCCGGCCTGCTCGGCCAGCCGGACACCTCCCAGCTCGGCATGACCGAGATGGCCGAGCACTACGCCCGCATCGCCGACGCCATCTCGATCCCGCTCTTCGCCGACGGCGACACCGGCTTCGGCAACGTCACCAATGTCGCCCGCACCGTGCGCGCCTACGAGCGGGCGGGCGTGGCCGGCCTGTTCATCGAGGACCAGGTCTTCCCCAAGCGGTGCGGCCACATGGCCGGCAAGCAGGTGGTGCCGGCCGAGGAGATGGTGGCCAAGCTGAAGGCGGCGCTCGACGCCCGCAGCGATCCCGATCTGGTGATCATGGCGCGCACCGACGCGCTGGCGGTCAACGGTCTCGACGACGCCATCGCCCGCGGCCGGCTCTACCGCGAGACCGGGGCCGACATGGTCTTCGTCGAGGCGCCGCGCAGCGAGGCGGAGATGATCCGCATCTGTCGCGAGATCGCGGCGCCGACCCTGGCCAACAACATCGAGAACGGGCTGACCCCCGTGCTGCCGGCCGATCGGCTTGCCGCGATCGGCTATGCGGTGGTCACCCATCCGGTCGCCACCACCTACACGATCGCCCACGCGGTCGGCCGGTTGATGGCGACGCTGCTGGAGACCGGCACGACGGACGGCGCGCGCGCCGACATGCTCGACTTCGACACCTTCAACGACCTGGTCGGCCTGCCGGGCCTGCGCGCGCGCGAGCAGGACCTGGCCCGCTTCGCCGCCGCCCGGACGGGCAAGCGTGACGCGGCGGAATAGGCGCGCGACCGGACCCAGCGACCGCACGGCAACAAGAACCACAACACTGGAGGAACCCACGATGAAGACGTTCAGCCTCGCCCTCGCGACCGCGCTGCTGGCCGGCACCGTTCTCGGCGCCGGCGCCATGGCGCAGGACTACACGCTCAGGGTCAGCCACCAGCTGCCCCCCGCCCACCATATCGCCGGCCTGGTCGATGACTGGGCGGCGGATGTCGAGGAGCGCACCGGCGGGGCGGTCGACGTGCAGATCTTCGGCGCCAACCAGGCCTTCGGCCCCGGCGACAACTTCCAGGCGGTGGCCACCGGGCAGATCGAGGCGGCCTTGTCGGTGAACTTCCAGTGGGCGGGCTCGGTGCCGGCGATGAACGTCACCGTCATCCCCTATCTGTTCACCGATCTCGAGCGCATCGAGGCCTTCCCCGGCTCCGAGGCGGCGGCCTATCTGGAGAGCCTGCTGGACGAGGTGGGCGTGCACAACATCGCCTGGTTCTACACCACCAGGCAGTCCATCTTCACCTCGAACGGTAGTCCGCTGATCGATGTCGAGGATTTCGAGGGCGTGAAGATCCGCGGCCTCAACCGCATCGCCGATGCGGGCCTCGTCGCGGTCGGCGCGGCGACGGCCGCCATGCCGGGCTCGGAGGTCTACCAGGCGCTGCAGACCGGCGTGATCGACGCCGGCCTGACCGACGTCTCGGCGGCCTGGAGTCGGCGCTATTACGAGGTGCAGGAATACGGCACCATCGCGCCCTTCTTCTCGGTCTACTTCCACATGTATGTGAACCCGCAATGGTGGGCCGGCCTGCCCGAGGACATCCGCCAGGCCGTCACCGAGGCGTCGCAGGCGGCCGAGGCTGCGTCCATCCCGGTGACCGAGGCGGAGGCCGAGGCGGCCACCGAGGAGCTGCAGAATGTCGGCATGACGCTGCACATGCAGACGCCAGCGGAGGCCGAAGCCTGGGGCGAGGCGATGGTCGGCCCGGTGACCGACGCCTTCCTCGAGGAGGCGGGCGAAAGCGGCCAGCGCATCATCGACCTGCTGAGCCAGCTCTGAGCCGACCCGGGTGGTCCTTGCCCCCGTGATGCTCGACGCGATCGACCGGTTGATCGGCTGGGTGGCGCGCGCCGCCCTGGCGCTGTGCGTCGCCATGGTGCTCGGCGGCGGCCTCGTGGTCTGCTACGGCGTGTTCATGCGCTACGTGCTGAACCAGCCGGTCACCTGGTCGGACGAGCTGGTCGGCTACCTGCTGGTCTACATCGTGATGCTGGGGGCGGCGGAGACGATCCGCCGCGGCGACCTGATCTCGGTCGACCTGGTGTCCGAGCGCTTCGGCCCGCGCGGCCGCCGTGCGGTGGAGATCGTCGGCATGGCGGCGGTGTTCGCGGTCGGCCTGGTCCTCTTGAAGACCGGTCTCGACATGCTGGCCTTCTCCGCCCGCATCAACCTGCGCAGCCAGGGCTATCTCGCCGTCGAGCTCGTCTACACCCAGGCCGCCATGCCGATCGGCGGCGCCCTGATCGCGCTGACCGGTCTGAACCGGTTCGTGCGGGCCGTGGCGGACCGGCCCCGGCCCGCCAGCCGCGGCGGACACTGACGGCCGGCGATGACCCTGTTCCTCGTCCTCTTCCTGCTGGTCATCGTCCTGCTGTCCGGCATTCCGCTGTTCGCCGGCCTCGCCATCACCTCGCTCGGCCTCTACATGCTGGAGACCGGCGGCGTCAGCGGCATGGCGCAGGTCGTCTACTCCAAGCTCGACAACTACCTGCTGGTCGCGATCCCGCTGTTCGCCCTGATGGCGCAGTTCATGATCAAGGCGAAGGTGGTCGACGACCTCTACGCCGCCGCCCACACGGCGGTGCGGCACTGGCCGGGCGGGCTGGGCGTGGCGACCATCGCCTCGTGCACGCTGTTCGCGGCCATCTCCGGCTCCTCCGTCGCCACGGCGCTGACCATCGGCTCCAGCGCCATCCCGCAGATGAAGCGCTATGGCTATCCGTCGGAGATGGCCTATGGCGCGGTCGCGGCCGGCGGCACGCTGGGCATCCTGATCCCGCCCTCCGGGCCGATGGTGCTCTACGCCGTGGTCGCCAACGCCTCGATCGGCGCGCTGTTCGTCGCCGGCCTGATCCCGGGGCTGCTGCTGGCCGGCGCCTTCGCCGTCTACTGCATGATCCGGGCCGCGCGCAGCCCCAGGACGGAGACCCTGCCGCGCGCCGGGCTGGCCGAGATGGGCCGGGCCATGGCCAAGGCCGCCTGGTCGCTCGCCCTGCCGCCGCTGGTGCTGGGCGGCATGTATTTCGGCGTCTTCACCGCGACCGAGGCGGCCGGCGTCGGCGCGCTGGCGGCCTTCCTGATCGCCGCCATCGTCTATCGCGACCTGCCGCCGCGCCGGATCTACGAGGCCGCCCGCGACGCGGTGCTGACCACCGCGACCCTGTTCCTGATCCTGGCCGCCGCCGCCCTGTTCGGCCACGTGGTGACGCTGATGCGCCTGCCGGCGGAGCTGGTCGAGGCGATCACCGCGCTCGGCGTCACCGACTGGCAGTTCCTGGTCGCGGTCATGGTGGTGATTTTCATCCTGGGCATGTTCCTGGAGACCATCTCGATCATCCTGATCACCACGCCGATCGTGCTGCCGGTGCTCATCGTGCTGGATGTGGACCTGGTGTGGTACGGCATCCTCCTGATGGTGAACCTCGAACTGGCGCTGATCACGCCGCCGGTGGGCATGAACCTGTTCGTCATCAAGGGCATCACCGATGCCTCCATGCGGCCGATCATCCGCGGCGTGCTGCCCTATGTGGCGATCATGATCTGCGGCCTGGCGGTGCTGATGGTGTTTCCGGAGATCGCCTTGTGGCTGCCGTCGAGCATGGCGTATGGTCGCTGAGCCCCCGGGTACGGGGTGATCGGGAGCCGCCATGGCAGGTCGCGACCTGCTCCGAATGCCAAGAACCGGGGGCACAGCATGATCGGGGAAACCTGGCACGTGGCGCTGGCCGGCGCCTTCCTGCTGGCGAGCCATTTCGGGCTCTCCAGCACAGCGTTGCGCGCCCGGATCGCCGGACGTATCGGCGAGACCGCCTTTCTCGGGCTCTACAGCCTGGTCGCCGCCGCCGCCATCGCCTGGCTGACCATCGCCTATGCCCGGGCGCCCTACGGCCCGGTCCTGTGGTGGCTCTATCCCATCGGCCACTACGCGGCGGTCGTCATCATGCCCATCGCGCTGCTGCTGGTCGTCTGCGGTTACTCCCAGCCGAACCCGACCGCCATCGGCCAGCCGCAGGAATACGAGGCCAGGGGCATCCTGCGTGTGACCCGGCACCCGGTGATGTGGGGTATCGCCCTGTGGGCGCTGGCGCACCTGCTGGCCAATGGCGACCTCGCCAGCTTCTACCTGTTCGCCAGCCTGGCCATCCTGGCGCTGGGCGGCACCCTGGCGATCGACGCCAAGAAAGACCGCAAGCTCGGCGTCACCTACGAGATGTTCCGCCAGCAGACCTCGAACGTGCCCTTCCTGGCGATTGCCCGCGGCCGGCAATCCGCCGCCGCCGCGGTGCAGGAGCTGGGCCTCGTGCGCCTCCTCATCGTCATCGTCGCCTACGGCGCGCTCCTGCATCTGCACACCTGGCTGTTCGGCGTCCCGCCCTATCCGGTGTGATCAGGTCCAGTCCGGCACCCGGCCGCTTCCGTCGCGCAGGTCGCCGGCGATCAGCATGACGATGTCGGCGATCCACCAGAGGCCGAGGCCGCCGATGGTGCAGGTCATCAGGAGCCCGCTGCCGGGACGGCCAAGATAGTAGCGGTGCAGGCCGAGGATGCCGAGGATCAGGCAGAGCACCAGCGCGACCCAGCGCTTCGGCCGGTCCGGTCCGCTGGCGGCCGGCGGGCGCCAGGGCGGCCGGCGCCGCTGCCCACCCCAGCGCCGGTTGCCGCCGTCGGCGTTGACCCGGTAGGCGCGCACCGGCCGGGTGAGGTTCTTCACCGTCACCTCGCCGATGTCGTCGACATCGATGTCGAGCTTGTCGGCCACCTGCTCGATGACGTTTGCCGAAGTGAGGATGCCGCCCGGCTCCGCCAGGCTCTGCAGCCGGGCGGCGATGTTCACGCCGTCGCCGTAGAGGTCGCCGTCCTGCTCCACCACGTCGCCGACATTGACGCCCATGCGGAAAACCAGGCGCCCGGCGGCCGCCGCCTCGCGGTTGCGCTGGGCGAAGCGGGCCTGCAGACGGCGCGCCGCCTCGATCGCCTCGACCGCGCTGTCGAACTGCAGGAGGAAGCTGTCGCCGCCGCTGGAGACCAGCCTTCCGCCATGCCGCACCGCCTCCTCGCCGACCAGGGCGCGGCAGACGGCCAGCGCGGTCAGCGTCGCCGCCTCGTCGGCCTCCATCTGCCGGCTGTAGCCGACGGCGTCCATATAGAGGATCGCCGCCAGGCGGCGGCGCGGCGTAGCGTTCGGCGACGGCTCCGGCATGGGATCTGGCCTGTCGAGTGGGACGCGCGGGTCTTGCAGGCTCTTACAGGAAATAGCCCTCCAGATCGACCGTCGTGCGCTGGCCGAGATCGGCCTTGTGGGTCTTCAGCCAGACCTCGCAGGAGGCCCAGCCGACATCGCGCATGTCGGTGAGGAAATCCCAGTTGACGGCGAATTTCGACGCCACGCCAAGGCCGCGCATGTGATCCTCGGCATGCACGAGGTGGATCAGGAGATCCTTGTAGCGGCCGGTGTCGAGCCGGTTCTCCGCGATCAGCTTCTTCACGAAGGCGATGGCCCGCATCTCGCGCATCAGCGAGGAGTTGAAAGAGATCTCGTTCACCCGGTTCTCGATCGCCGAGGCAGTGACCGGGATCTCGTCGCGCACGATGGGGTTGATCTGGACCAGCATGATGTCGCGGCTGACGGCGTTGTAGATCAGCGGGAACAGCGGCGGATTGCCGACGAAGCCGCCATCCCAGTAGGGCTCGCCGTCGATCACCACGGTCTGGAAGACTTGCGGCAGGCAGGCCGAGGCCAGCAGCGCGTCGATCGACAGGTCCTCGCCCTCGAAGATGCGGATCTTGCCCGTGCGCACATTGGTGGCGCAGGCGAACAGCCGGATCTTGGCGCACGTCTTCAGGAACCCGGCGTCGAGCGTGTCCATCAGCGCCATCTTCAGCGGATTCACGTTCATCGGGTTGAACTGGTAGGGCGAGAACATGCCCGAGACCATCTCGAAGGCCTTGTAGGCGAAGGCGTTGTCGAGCATCCAGGGGGTGCGGAACCAGTCGGTGATGGCGGCGCCCGACACCGGGCTCAGGTCGGCGAGCTCGGCCACCCGGCGCCAGAAGCGCTCCATGGCCGCCCGCGCGCCGTCCGGTCCGCCCGTCTCGTAGCCGGTGACCAGCATGGCACCGTTGATGGCGCCGGCGGAGGTGCCGGAAATCGCCTCGATGGCGATGTCCGGCTCCTCCATCAGCCGGTCGAGCACGCCCCAGGTGAAGGCGCCATGGGCGCCGCCGCCCTGCAGGGCGAGATTGATGTGCTTCGGCTCCGCCATCAGAGCCCCGCTGACGGTTGTCGGGTCAGGCGCCGCGCGCCATGGCGGCGAGGCGCAGGCGCAGGGCGTTCAGCTTGATGAAGCCCTGGGCGTCGCGCTGGTCGTAGACACTATCCTCCTCGAAGGTGACGTAGTCGAGGTTGTAGAGGCTGTTGGGGCTCTTGCGGCCGGCCACGGTGGCGGCACCCTTGAACAGCTTCAGGCGGACCACGCCGCTGACCCGCTCCTGGGTATGGTCGACCAGCACCTGGATGGCCTCGCGCTCGGGCGAGAACCAGAAGCCGTTGTAGACCAGCTCGGCATAGCGCGGCATCAGCCCGTCCTTGAGATGCGCGGCCTCGCGGTCGAGGGTGATCGATTCCATCGCCCGGTGGGCGACCGCAAGCACCGTGCCGCCCGGCGTCTCGTACACGCCACGGCTCTTCATGCCGACGAAGCGGTTCTCCACCAGGTCGAGGCGACCGATGCCGTTCTCGCCGGCCAGCTGGTTCAGCCGGGTGAGCAGGGTGGCGGGGCTCAGCGCCTCGCCGTCGATGGCCACCGCGTCGCCCTTCTCGAAGGCGATCTCCACATAGGTGGGCGTGTCCGGCGCCTTCTCGGGGGCGACCGAGCGGGTGAACATGTCCTCGTCGGGCTCGACCCAGGGGTCCTCCAGCGCCTTGCCCTCGTAGGAGATGTGCAGCAGGTTGGCGTCGGTCGAATAGGGCGCCTCGCCGCGCTTGTCCTTGGCGATGGGGATCTGCCGCTCCTCGGCGTAGGCGAGCAGGCGGGTGCGGCTGGTCAGATCCCATTCGCGCCAGGGGGCGATCACCTTGATGTCGGGCTTGAGCGCGTAGTAGCCGAGCTCGAAGCGCACCTGGTCGTTGCCCTTGCCGGTGGCGCCGTGGGCGACGGCGTCGGCGCCGACCGCCCGTGCGATCTCGATCTGGCGCTTGGCGATCAGCGGCCGGGCGATCGAGGTGCCGAGCAGGTAGACGCCCTCATAGGCGGCGTTGGCGCGGAACATCGGGAAGACGAAGTCGCGCACGAATTCCTCGCGCAGATCGTCGATGAAGATGTGCTGGTCCTGGATGCCGAGCAGCCGGGCCTTCTCGCGCGCCGGCTCCACCTCCTCACCCTGGCCGAGATCGGCGGTGAAGGTGACCACCTCGCAGGCATAGGCGTCCTGCAGCCATTTCAGGATGACCGAAGTGTCCAGCCCGCCGGAATAGGCCAGCACCACACGCTTCACGCTGCCCTTGCGCTCGTCGCTCGACGCCATCGCTCGTCCCTTGTCCCCGTGCTGTCGGTAGCGGCGCGGCCGGTGCCGTGGCCGGTCGCCGCGTGTTGCGCCGCGACATGTGGCACGGGGCCTGTCCGGGTGGCAAGGGCCAAGCGCGGGAGGTCCGCCGGTTCTGGGACCGGGGGCGGGGAGGAAGCTGACGTCACCGCTCCGCCGAGGCGGCGGCCGATCGGACGAGGGCGCCGCGGCGCCGCCGTGCGACCGGCCACGACGCGCGCCACCCGGCGGATGGGGCGCATCGCGCGGCGGGGGCGCGAGGGGCGAAGGCCGCCCGGCCCTACCGCGTTCCGCTCCCGGATCCGCCACGGCCTGGGGCCGATGGCGTGCTTCCGCAGATCAGCGGAAGTTGATCCAGGGATAGGCGGCGGGCAGCGGACGGAGCTCCGCCACCGCCTTCTCCCCGTCCGGCGTCGCCGCCAGGGCCGGGGAAACCGTGCCCAGGGAGATTGCTCCCAGGACCAGGATCACCGCCGTCGCGAGTCGCTTCATGACCGTTCTCCTCGCGCAGGTTGGCCCGGCGGCGGCACGCCACCGGGCTACTACGATAGTATACGATCAAAAACGCTTGTGCGAGGGCTTTGGGTTCGCCTTCAGGTCGTGCCCGGTGCGGCACGCGGCCAGCGGGAGAAGGCGAAAACCCAGACGGCGACGACTTCCACAAACGGGAGCAGCAGGATCAGCGCCCAGATCGGCGAGCGCCCGGCCTTCACCAGCACGAAGCCGGCGGCGCCGATCTTGGCGACGATGATGGCCGAGACGATGAGATAGATCAGCGTCTCCGGCAGGCTGTCGGCGAAGGGGAAGACCATCAGTGCCGCCTCCGCCGGGCGAGCGGCGGCACCGCCGGCCAGTGGCGCGTCGCCAGCACCAGCAGCGTGGCGGTGAAGCCGATCAGCGGCACTACCACCAGCAGAGACCAGTAGGGCGTGACGCCGGCCCGCCGGAAGCTGCGCCACAGCGGGTAGAGCACCAGCGCGACGAAGGCGCCGTGCACGATCCAGGGATCCTGGAATTGGGCGGTGAAGTCGGTCCAGAACTCGGGCAAGGGTGGCGTGCCTCGGGCAGGGGGTGGGAATGGCGGAGCGGAATGGCCCGATCACATGCCGCGATCGCCCGCGCCTGTCCAGCCCGGCGGCGGGACCGCGCCGATTCAGCGCGGCCGGCGAAGGAAACCCTTGGCGATGCGGGTCAGCGCGGCGAGGGTGGCGTCGATCTGGGCCAGGATGGCGGCACGGTCGAGATCCCGGCGCCGGTCGGCGAGCATGGCGGCGATGGCGCCGGCGTCGCGCGTGCCGTCGACGAGACCGATGATCGCGGGGCCGAGCGGCGGCAGCGGCACCGCGAGGTCGAGCCCGCCGAGGCTGACCGGCAGCGGCCGGCCGGGGCGCAGCCGCGCTGCGATCGCCTGGCCGTCGAGCTCGCGCAGCACCGGCACCGCGTCCGCGTCGAAGCGGGCGGCGCGGCCCGCGGCCTCCGCCTTCCGCGCGACGTAGACGCAATGGGTCTTCATGGCCCCCGAGAGGTTTTCCGCCAGCGCCGCGCGGCCGTCGGCGTCGAGGCCGTCGAGCCGGCGTTGCAGGCCCGGATCGGCGATATAGGTCGCCGGATCGTAGAGGATCGGCCAGGGCATGCCGGCGACCGCCAGGCCGGCACGGGCGAGCCAGGCCGCCAGCTCCGGCCAGGCGAAGGGCCGGTCGGTGCTGTGCAGCAACAGGTCGTGGAGCCCGGCGTCGCTGGCCTTGTGGTCGCCCAGGAAGGGATTGCGCTGGAAGGCGTTGGTCGGCGGCAGGCCCGAGAGCAGCTTCTTCGCCGCCGCCACCCGCTCGGCCGGCGGCAGCGTTGCCGGCGCCAGCTGGCGCAGCGCCGCCTGCAACGGGTAGACACCGGCCCGGCCCTGCGGCGCGTAGACCATCAGGCCCATGCCGCCGCCCGGCGCCAGCACGGAGGCGAGCGCGGCGAGCCCGGCGTCGGGATCGTCGAGATGGTGCAGCACGCCGCAGCAGTCGATGTAGTCGAACGGCCCGGGGGCGAGAGCGGCGATGTCGAGCAGCGAGCCGGTGAGGAAGCGCACGCGCCCGCCCAGGTCGCGCGCCGCGATCCGCGCCTCGGCGATGGCGCGCGAGGCTTCGGAGAGGTCGAGATAGGTGAGCTCCGCCGCCAGCCCGGCATCCGCCGTCTGCTGCGCCAGCATCACCAGCGCGTCGCCGGTGCCGCCGCCGGCCACCAGCACGCGAAAGGGGTCGGCGGAGATGCGGCCGGCGAAGAGGTGGTGGGTGAGTTCGTCGAGATGGCTGGGACTGCCGGTCACCAGCCGCTTCGCCTCGTCCTTCGGGTCGCGTGCCGGATAGGGATAGGCCTCGTACTGCCGGCGCACGGCGTCGCCGGCTGCCGGGACCGCGGTCATGAGGGCTCGAGTGCGCGGATCTCGCCCACCGCGATGCCCGCCCGGTTGGTCAGCGTCGGATGGAACCAGCGGGCAAGCGCCTCGTTGTCGCTGGCGGTCAGCAGGTCGAGACGGTTCAGGATGGCGCCCAGTGCCGGGGCGCTCGCGCGGCCATTGCCGTCCGCCACCTTGATGGCGAGGCCCAGCCCCGCCTCCACCAGCGTGGCGCACATCACGCCCTCCGCGCCGCCCTTGCAGACGGCGCGGCCGGCCATCTGGCGGTTGAAGGCGGCGTCGAAATGGTCTGAGCCGCTCATCAGCTCGGGATGGCCCGACCAGGCGGCACGGATGCGCCGGACGGCGGCCTGGCGATGCTCGGGCAGGTCCTCGGGACCGGCGAAATGGGCCATGGCGACGGCCAGGCCGCCGATGGAGACGGCGATGGTCGGGATCGAGCAGCCGTCGACGCCGTGCGGCGCGTGCGCCAGGTCCTGGCCCGTCATCTGCTCCAGCGTGCCCAACACGCGCTGCTGCACCGGATGGGTGGCCCGCTCGTAGCCAGCCAGGGGCTCGCCCTTGTGGAGCGCGGTGGTGACCATGCCGGCATGCTTGCCCGAGCAGTTGTTGTGCACCGGCCGGGGCGCCAGACCCCGGCGCAGCAGGGCATGCGCGGTCGCCTCGTGATAGGGCAGGTGGGCGCCGCAGGCGAGCACCCCGTCGTCGACGCCGAGCCGGGCCAGCCAGGCCGCCACCCGCTCGGTATGCATGGGCTCGCCCGAATGGCTGGCGCAGGCCAGGGCCAGTTCCTCCGACCCGAGGCCGTAGGCGTCGGCCGCGCCGGTCTCGACCAGCGGCAGGGCCTGGATCGGCTTGATGGCGCTGCGCGGATAGATGGCGTGGTCGACGTCGCCGGCGCGGGCGACGACGTGGCCGTCGCGGTCGGATACCACGAAGGCGACGGCGTGGAGGCTCACGACGATGCGCCCGCGGGTGACGTGTACCAGGGGCGCTCCCCATTCGGTAATGGCGCTCACTATCGGCGGCCGCGGGCGGGCAGGGCCGGCGAAACGGCCCTGCTATGGCGCGAATTGCCTGCCGGCGCAAGACCCGCACCCCCGAGTCGCGGGCACGGGGGCCGGGCTGCGGGGCGGGCGGGGGACGGGCCGGGCGACTTGCCAGCCGCGCGCATGATGCTATTCAGAGGCGCCTCGACGACGGATGGGAGCGTGACGGAGCGATGGCGGTGGCGCCGATGAAGGGATTCTTCGGACTGGGCGTGGAGGGCGTGTCCAAGCCGCTGAACATGGGCGCGGTGATCCGCACCGCCCATGCCTTCGGCGCCGCCTTCGCCTTTTCCGTGGCACCGGTGGCGCGCACGGTCAACTATGGCGGCTCGGACACCTCGGCCGCGGTGCGCAGCCTGCCCTACTACGTCTTCCCGGACGCCGGCCGGATGGTGCTGCCCGAGGGCACGCGGCTGGTCGGCGTGGAGATCACAGAGGACGCCATCGACCTGCCCAGCTTCACCCATCCCCGCCAGGCGGCCTATGTGCTGGGGCCGGAGCGTGGCGGCCTGTCGGCGGCCATGCTGGCGCGCTGCGACTTCGTGGTGCGGATCCCGACGCGCTTCTCGATCAACCTGGCCCTGGCCGGCGCCCTGGTCGTCTACGACCGGGTGCGCACGCTGGGCCGCTTCGCTCCAAGGCCGGTGCGCCCGGGCGGCCCCACCGAGGCGCTGCCGGCGCATGTGCATGGCGACCTCACGCCCTTCCGGCGGCGACCGGCGGAGGACACGAGCGAGGAATTCTGACGCCGCTCAGAGCAGCGGCCGGCCGTCCAGCGCGGCGAGGAAGGTCCATCCGGCGAACAGGCCGTATCCGGCGGCTCCGCCCAGCATGGCGGGCCAGGCCGTGGACCGGGGCAGGAACCGGGCGGCGAGGAAGCCGATCAGCGGGATCGCCTGCATGGCGTGGATGCCGAAGAAATGGGCGACGCGCAGGTCGCCGCCGTCACGCGACCAGTAGACGGGCGGGATGCCGCCGGCGTCGCTGGGCGTGCCGCCGACCCAGTGGCCGCCGTTCTGGGCGATCACCATGCCCTCCAGGCAGCCGAGCCAGGCGGCGGCGAGACCGATCACCACGGCCCAGCGGTAGACCGGCGACACCTCGGGCGAAGCGGTCCTGGCGATCGCGGTTGCCGCGAGGGGCAGGCCCAGCGTGGTGACCAGGATGGTCACGCCCATGACGGTGAACAGCGCCCCGTCGACAGCCATGGCGGTGTTGAAGTGCGAGCCGACGCCGCGCGCCGCCTGCAGCGAGATGATGACGAGTTCGACCGTCATGCCGGCGATCGTGCCCCAGGCCAGGACGCGGCCCAGCCACCCCTCGCCCCGCCGGCCGAGCAGCGGGAAGAACCAGGCGAGCGTGGCCATGTAGATCGCCGCGGAGAGGAAGAACTTGGCCGGCTTCATCCAGATGTCGACGCCGTTGTAAAGGCGCGGGTCGACCAGCCCCGCCGCCAGGGCGGCCAGGCCCAGCACGCCGGAGACGAGGGCGGCATGCGCCAGCGCCGGCTGGCGGTCGGCGAGACGGGCCCACCATTGTCCGGGGCCATCGAGAATGACGGGATCACGGGTGGCGGCGCTGGGCATCAGGGGTTCCGGTGCGGCAAAGTGAACGCTGTCTAGATCAAGCTAGCAGCGTTCTTGACATTGTCAAGATACCGGCCGGCCCCTATGATCGGCGCATGACAGATAGCGACTCGACCGGCAGCGACTCGACCGGCAGCGACTCGACCGGCAGCGACTCGACCGGCAGCGACTCGACCGGCAGCGACTCGACCGGCAGCGACTCGACCGGCAGCGATTCGACGGGCGGCCAGTCTTCCGCCCGGGCGTCCGGGCGCGCCTATCACCACGGCGATCTCAGGAACGCCTTGCTCGATGCCGTGGAAGCGATCCTGCAGGAACGTGGCAAGGCCGGGCTGACCTTTCGCGAATGCGCCCGCCGGGCCGGCGTCTCGCATGGCGCGCCGGCGCATCATTTCGGCGACCTGTCCGGCATGATGACGGCCTTCGCCACCCGCGCCTTCACCCGCTTCGACGAGGCGCTGGCCGCCGCGCTTACCGGCGAAGGCACAGCCGCCCGGCGCTTCTCAGCCCTGGGCGAGGCCTATGTCGACTTCGCCCGCCACCATCCCGGCGCCTTCTCGGTGATGTTCGAGGAAGTGGCGATCCGCGCCGACGATGCCGCGTTCCGCGCGGTGTCGGAGAGCGCCTTCGGCCGCCTGCTCGACGGCGTGCGGGCGCTGAACCGCGAGGCCGGGCGGGACGAGGCGGACGGGCTGGAGGCCCGCGCAACCGCGGCCTGGAGCCTGGTGCATGGCTATGCCCGGCTGATCATCGAGGGACCGTTCTCGCGCCCCGGCAAAGCCGTCCCCATCGCCGAGACGCTGGCGCTGCTGGAAGGCGGGATCGGATAGAAAAGACCGCCGGGGACAGGCCCCGGCGGCTGAGCAGTTGACCGGCCTAGGCGTGCCAGCCCGGTCGGGGGGAACTCTGACTCTCTCTCGGGCGCGCTCCCCGGCGTGCTCCCGGCGTGCGCCTCAGAAGCGCACGAAGGGGTTGAGGAAGCGGCCGAGCGGTCCGGTCAGGCGCAACGGCGCGTCGACCACGGTCAGGCAGATGCAGGGCCCGTCCGTGCCGGCCAGCGGCCGGTGGTCGACCGAGGCGTCGGTCGTCGACACGTCGCCGCGCCGGTAGATGCCCAGCGTGTCGCCATAGCTGCCGGTTAGCACCAGCGTGTGCTCCGTGCCCTCGTGGCTGTGCTGGGGCATGCCGGCGCCGGCCTCGATGCGCAGCATCTTCACCCGCGCGCCGGAGATGCCGAGATCGTGTTCCTGCAGGCCCCGTATGACCGGGCGCCAGGGCAGGGCGTCGAGCTTCTGGCCGAGATAGCCGCGCAGCGGCTGCGGCACCGTCGGGTCGCC
>JAVKFF010000095.1:0-5488 GCA_040226215.1 Azospirillaceae bacterium | reverse complement strand
GATCAGGATCCGAGGGACGCGCTGTGGCGGAAGCGGGCGCAGGACTACGGCCGGATGGGCAGCCCCTTGCGTCCAAACGCCCAGGACATCGGCTTCCTGGAGGATGCCGTGGCGCGGTGGTCGGCAGATGCCGGCAGGCCGCCTGTCGCCCTGCTGCTCGGCGTGACGCCCGCCATCACGCAAATGCGCTGGCCGGCCGGCAGCCGCCTGCGCGCGCTCGACAAATCGCCCGACATGGTTCGCGCCCTGTGGTCGCCGCCCGCCGGCCTCGACGCGCGGGTCGAGACCGGCGAGTGGCTGGAGATGGACCGGCATGTCGCGGCCGGCTCCATCGACCTCGCCTTTTGCGATGGCGGGTTCACGCTGTTCCGGTTTCCCGATGAGCAACGGCGCCTGGCCGAGGGCCTGGCCCGGGTTCTGTCGCCAGGGGGCCTGGCTGTCCTGCGAATGTTCGTGCGTGCCACCGGAACCGATTCGCCCGATCGCGTCCTGGCCGACTTCGAAGCGGGCGCCTTCGACAGCTTCCACGCCTTCAAGTGGCGTCTGGTCATGGCCATGCAGCAGGACGAGCAGGCCGGCGTCGATCTCGACGATGTCCATCGGCGATTCGCCGAGCGGCGGAGCGGCAGCGCGGCCTTCCGGTCGGCATTGGCGCGTTTCGATGCCGCGACCGTGGACACCATCGACGTCTATCGCGGCCTGCATCAACGCCACTTCTTCCCCGCTCTGCCGTCGCTCGAAGCGGCCTTCGCCGGCGCCCTGACCCGCCGATCCCACAGCTTCCCCGACTACCCGCTCGGCGACCGTTCGCCAACGATCGTCTGGTCGAAGGCCGACTGAGCGATGGCGAATGACATGAGTGTCGGGCGCGCGCCGGCGCCTCTCGATCCCTGGCTGACGCCCCTGTCGGTCGTTCGCGGCATGAACTGGCCGGGCGTCGTCAGCCCCGACATCGCGCCGGTCACGGGGCTGCTCTTCCAGTTCGAGCGCACCCAGTGGTGGCGGCCCGAGGACCTGCTCGACCACCAGTTCATGCAGATCGACGGGCTGCTGGAGCACGCCCGCACCTATTGTCCCTTCTATGCCGACAGCCTGCACGCGGCGGGCTACCGGATCGGCGACGAGGTGACGCCCGAGCTTTTCCGCAAACTGCCGATCCTGACCCGCCGGGACCTGCAGACCCGGATCGAGGACATCAAGGCCAGGGAACTGCCGGCGGGACACGGCAAGACCTCGATATCGCAGACCTCCGGGTCGACCGGAGAGCCGGTCAGCATCGGTACCACCGAGCTCTGCCAGCTCTTCCTCAACGCCTTCACCATCCGCGACCACATCTGGCACCAGCGGGACGTCACCGCGAAATTCTGCGCCATCCGGCCGACCATCAACGTCATGCCCGACACCGACCGGGGACCGGCGATGCACTGGCGCGGCATCATGGGCCTGCTCTATCCCACGGGCGAAAATGCCGGCCTGTCGATCAAGGCGTCGATCCCCGAGCAGGCCGACTGGCTGGTCAAGGAGGATCCCGAATACCTCGTGATCCTGCCCTCGGCCCTGAAGGCGGTGACCGAGCATCTGCGCCGGGAGGGGCGCACGCTGCCCAGGCTGCGCGGCATCCAGACGGTCAGCGAGAGCCTGCCCGACGGGCTCCGGGATCTGTGCCGCGAGGCCTACGGGGCGGAGATCACCGACGTCTATTCCTCCCAGGAATTCGGCATGATCGCCACCCAGTGCCCGGAGCACGAGCACTATCACATCCAGTCGGAAGGCGTGCTGGTGGAGGTGCTGCGCGATGACGGCACGCCCTGCGCGCCCGGCGAGGTCGGCCGCCTCGTCGTCACCGGCCTGACAAATTTCTTCACGCCGCTCATCCGCTACCAAATAAACGACTACGCGGTGCTCGGAGAGCCCTGTCCCTGCGGCCGGGGACTGCCGGTGCTCAGCCGCATCCTCGGCCGGGAGCGGAATATGCTGGTGCTACCCGACGGGCGGCGGAAATGGCCCTTCACGGGCTATCGCGGCTATCGGGACATCGCGCCGATACGCCAGTTCCAGATGGTTCAGGAGACGCTCGACCTGGTGCGCCTGCGCCTGGTCGCCGATCGCCCGCTCACCGAGGACGAGAGGACGCGGCTCTCGACGCTGGTGCAACAGGAACTCGGCCACCCCTTCACGGTCGAGATCGAGGAAGTCGCCGGCGAGATCGCCCGTCAGACAACGGGAAAGTTCGAGGAGTTCTATTCGCGCGTCGTCGGGTGAGGCCGATGGATTGCCTCCCCGGCTCACATCCGGGTCGATGCAGCTTGATAGGGTGATATTCGCTGAGAAACTTACTTTTGGATTGATACTGTCGTATTCATGGAGCATTATTCCTTGTGAACACTGTTGCATAGATCGCTTAGATTGCTGGCAAAATGGTCTATCGCTCCTCGATTCCCTCATCTCCTCCAACTAGCCGAGGTTGAACCCGTGACATCCATCAAGACCTGGGCGCTCGCCAGCGCCGCCACCAGCGGGTTGCTCGCGATGCATGGGCAGGCGGCTGCCCAGACTTCGCCGACCGGCATCGCCCTCGGCGACGAGGGCTCGACGATCTCCTTCATGGGCACCTACTTCCTCGACTATCTGGGCGTGGCGCCGGACGCGTTCATCGGCGAGGGCATCCAGCCCAGCGAGGATGAGGACGGCTTCGGCATCGACCTTAGCTTCCTGCGCCAGACCATGACCGGCGTCACCTATGGCGCCCATATCGGCTACCGCAACGGCACGGGCGGCTCCGAATTCGCCATCGCCGAGGGCGGCGATACCCTGTCGTTCAACTTCGACGGGGACTTCAACCAGTTCGTGCTGGACGGCGATATCGGTCAGGTCATCGATCTCGGAAGCGGAATCGGTCTCCGCCTCTATGGCGGCCTCCGCTTCTCCTGGATCGACCTGGATCAGACCGTCACCGTGCTCAAGAATGGCGGTGCGGATGGAAGCAGGCAGTCCCTCAACGTGACGACCTACGGCATCGGGCCGCGAATCGGTGCGGAGATGCGCGCGCCGCTCGGCGACGGCTTCTTCTTCGACGCCGAGACGTCGCTCGCCGGCCTGGTCGGTTTCCGCGACACATCGATTTCGTTTACCAAGTTCGGTGGTCCCGGCGGCACGAAGGGCTTCGACCTGCCCGACGACACGACCTTCATCGGCAATGCCGAGGCGAGCGCCGGCTTCGGCGCCCGCTTCGACGGAATCGAGGTGGTGGTGGGCTATCGCATCGAGCACTGGAGCGACGTGATCGGGACCAGCTTCTCGAAGACCGGCAGCGACGTCACTGGCCACGGCCCCTTCTTCGAGGTCACCGTACCGTTGAACTGATGCCCGTCATCATCGGGCAGCGAAGGGCTCTCCGGCAGCGGAGAGCCCTTTGTGATTCAGCGGAGCGTTGCAGGCGGATTCCGGCTGCTGTTTCCCGCCTTCGCCGCCGTCAAGAGGCGTGCGCCTGTCCCCTCGCACCGGCACGCAAGGCCTGCCATTCCTCCTTCAGCATGCCGAAGATGATCTGGTCGACGCGGCCACCCTCGACGCCTTTGAACTGGCCGCGCAAGACCCCTTCCTGGCGGAATCGCTGGGCCTTGTAGTTGAACAGGGACGGGAAGTTGCGCGCCGGCGGCCCGCCCCAGACCTTCTCCAACCCGGCACTGTCGAAGAGGAAGTCCAGCAGCGCCGCCCGCGTCTCGACCACGACATGCCGGCCCCACCAGGCGCGATCGCCGATCGCCACATTCAGTTGGGCCGTCAGATTACGCGGGTCGGTCTGGATGTCGTACATGCCGATCGGCGGTCGGGCGATGTCGGGAAAAATGCCGATGCCGAGCCTGAACACATTGTCGAAACGCTGGAAGTAGCGCCGCACGCCGTCCACGCTGCGCTGCGCCGCCGGGATCTGTAACGCGTGCATCACCTCGGCATCGCCGAACCAGGCCGCGATGGTCGTGTCGGCGTCCCGCGCGGTCAGTGACCGCATGACGAAGCGTTCCGATTCGAAGGCGATCGGCGTCCCTGGCTTCCAGACTCGTTTCGGTTGCATCGTGCTTGACGAATCCTCGAATTGACGCAATCGCCCGATTAAACCAGCAATTACTCCGGCGCGCCATCGCGCCCCGCGCGGGTCCGGCACCCATCAGCGATCGGCCAGGAAATCAAGGAACCGCGCCCAATCCCACTCCGTCTGATCGTGCGGACCGTCGCGCAGATGCCAGCCGAGCGGTCCGGCGGCGACGGCATTGCCCGGCACGAAGGCCGTCTCGGCCGTCGGCAGGCCCGCCGCCACCCCGCCCCATGCCGGCGCAGCGGCCAGAAGCGCGAGGTACTCTCCGCGCGGATCGGCCCAGAGATCGGCGGCGGCTGAGGCGATGTAGAGCGCCCGCGGCGCGATCGCGGCGAGCAATTGGTGCTGGTCGACGGGCAGACGCGCGGGTTCGGCCGCGTCCGCCGCGTCCAGCACCGTCCAGTGCGGGAAACCGTCGCGCAGATGGGCCAGGGTCTCCCCGAAATTGCGGCGCGACAGGGCAGCGCCGGCGGCGCCGGAATTGTTGGCGATCACCGCCGCCGGGCGCGCGTCACCGGCTGCCGCCCAGAGCGCCGCCTTGCCCAGCCGCGAATGACCGAACAGGACAAGCCGCGACGGATCGACCTCCGACAGCTCCTGTGCGAGGTCGATCAGGCGCGACAGGGCCCAGGCCCACAGCGACAGCGCGCCGGTCCGCAGGTGCGGGAACAATGCTGCGACACCCCGATCCCGCCAGCGCACCGGATCGTCCGGCACCCATGAACCGTAGCCGGAGACAAGCAGACCAAAGCCGCGCCCCAGAATCTCGGCCACCGGCCAGCGTGCCTGATGGCGGCCGCGCGCCGCCGCCGACAACCGGCCTTCCGGCAGCCAGGGTTGCGGCGGAATGCCGATGACGGCGTCGGGATCGAGCGGAAAGCCGTCTCCGGGAAGAATGCCGACCGGTCCGAGGAAGTCGAGCGCGACGATCAGCGGCACCGGCCGGCGGCGGTCCGGCGGCAGCCAGAGGGCCGCGTCGACGCGGTGCCGGCGCTCGGCGACAGCCAGGTCCAGCACCAGCCGCTCCGCCGCCTCGCCCGGCAGCCGCTCCCGACTGACGAGGAGGCGATCGGGTGGCGGCGGCACCACACCGTAGAGCCGTTCGGCGAAGCTGGATCGCCAGACGCGCTGCCGGCCGGTCAGATCGCTGGCGCCGCCGCCCCCGCCAAGCGCCGATGGCCGCGTCACAGCGGGCAGATCCACCGGCCCGACAGCTGCCTCGTCCGTATTGACCGCGCGGACCTGAACGTCGGTCGGCGGCCGGGCGGCGCCGCTCACCGCGATGAACCGGGCGTGGCGACGCTGCCGCGTTGGACCAGCGGACAGGCGAGCGCCACATGGCGCGGCAACGGATGGCGGCCACCGGCCACTTCCAGCAGAAGATCGATCGCC
>JAVKFF010000094.1:0-43400 GCA_040226215.1 Azospirillaceae bacterium | reverse complement strand
GAGCCGGTGGACGCCGGTCGTGGTCTCCTCCGACAGGCCCTTCACGGCGCGCTTCAGCAGGTCGGCATGTTTCTCGTGCATCACCTGTGTCAGGTCGCCGCCATCGTCCAGGATCATGTTCAGCTCCCAGCCGTCCGGGCCGGTGATGGTCTGGTCGATGGCCCACCAGAACTCCTGGTCCGACATGCCCTTCCAGGCGAACACCGGCACGCCGGTCTCGGCGATCGCCGCCGCGGCATGGTCCTGGGTGGAGAAGATGTTGCACGACGACCAGCGCACCTCGGCGCCGAGGTCGATCAGCGTCTCGATCAGCACGGCGGTCTGGATGGTCATGTGCAGGCAGCCGGCGATGCGGGCGCCCTTGAGCGGCTTCTGCGCGCCGTATTCCTCGCGCAGCGCCATCAGGCCCGGCATCTCGGTCTCGGCGATGGCGATCTCCTTGCGGCCCCAACCCGCGAGGCTCGGATCCTTCACCTTGAAATCGTTGACGACGGCGCTATCGGGCATGGTTCTCGTTCCTGACATTCGAATGTTGGTATCTTGGCGGGTGGCGCGATCCGGCTCAGCCGAAGGCCGATCTCAGCTCGTCCACCAGGTCCGTGCGCTCCCAGGAGAAGCCGCCATCGGCGTTGGGCGACCGGCCGAAATGGCCATAGGCGGCGGTCCGCGCATAGATCGGCCGATTGAGGCCGAGGTGCTGGCGGATGCCGCGCGGGCTGAGGTTCACCAGTTCGCGCAGCACCTTGGCCAGCTCGTCCAGGTTGATGTCCGAGGTACCCTCGGTATTGATGTAGAGCGACAGCGGGTGGGCGACACCGATGGCGTAGGAGAGCTGGATCGTGCACTTCTCCGCCAGGCCGGCGGCGACCACGTTCTTGGCCAGGTAGCGCGCGGCATAGGCGGCCGAGCGGTCGACCTTCGTGGGATCCTTGCCGGAGAAGGCACCGCCGCCATGCGGCGCCGCGCCCCCATAGGTGTCGACGATGATCTTGCGCCCGGTCAGGCCGGCATCCCCGTCCGGGCCGCCGATCACGAAGCGGCCGGTCGGATTGACGTAGAACTGGTCCTCCGGGCACATCCAGCCCTCGGGCAGCACGTTCAGCACGTGCGGCCGCACGATCTCGCGCACCTGCTCCAGGACAAGCCGCTCGTGATGCTGGGTGGAGACGACGACCGAGGTGGTGCGCGCCGGCTTGCCGTTCTCGTATTGCAGGGTTACCTGGCTCTTGGCGTCGGGGCCGAGATGCGGCTCCGCCCCCGAATGGCGCGCCTCCGCCAGGCTCTTGAGGATCTGGTGGGCGTAATGGATCGGCGCCGGCATTAGTTCCGGCGTCTCGTTGCAGGCGAAGCCGAACATGATGCCCTGGTCGCCGGCACCCTCGTCCTTGTTGCCCGCGGCGTCGACGCCCTGGGCGATGTCGGTCGACTGCTTGTGCACATAGACCTGGACGTCGGCGGTCTTCCAGTGGAAGCCCTCCTGTTCGTAGCCGATGTCGCGCACCGCGGCGCGGGCAACGTCCTCCAGGATGTCGTTGGTCACGCTCTGCGGCCCACGCGTCTCACCGGCCAACACGATGCGGTTGGTGGTCGTCAGCGTCTCCACGGCGACGCGCGATTCCGGGTCGGCGGTCAGAAAGGTGTCGACGATGGCATCGGAGATCCGGTCGCAGACCTTGTCCGGATGACCTTCGGAAACGCTTTCGGATGTGAACAGATGAGATGACATATGCCGCGACTCCGCGATTTCATGTACGAAAATGTGTGCGAGGGACCGGCGCGCACCAGGCGCCCGGTTCGATCTTCGACGCGGGCTTTGTAGCGTGAATCGCTGTTAGATAAAACTTTCTTTATATATCTCTTCTTCAATGTTGCCGGTCACTCAGCGCATGGCTGGCGGCAGGCCGCTCTCAGCGCCGGATTCCGGTTCAGCCCTCGCGCACATAGGGGTTGCGACCCTTCCGCAGGGTCAGCCGGATCGGCACGCCGGGAAGGTCGAAACGCTCGCGCAGGCCGTTGACCAGATAGCGCAGATAGCTGTCCGGCATCTCGCCCGGGCGGGTCGTCCATATGGCGAAGGTCGGCGGCCGGCTCTTGATCTGGGTGATGTAGCGGAGCTTCAGCCGGCGGCCGCCGACAATGGGCGGCGGATGCTCCTCCATCATCGTCTGGAACCAGCGGTTCAGCTGCCCGGTCGACACCCGCCGGTCCCAGACCGCGTAGAGATCGATGACCGCGTCCATCAGCCGGTCGAGATTGCGCCGGCGAAGCGCCGAGATGGTGACCGTCGGCACGCCCTTGATCTGCGGCAGGGAGGTCTCCAGCCGGTCCCTGAGCCGGGCCAGCGACGCCGTCTTGTCCGCGGCCGCGTCCCACTTGTTGACGGCGATCAGCAGCGCCCGGCCCTCCTCGGCCACCTTGCGGGCGATGGTCAGGTCCTGGCGGTCGAGAATGGCGTCGGCGTCGAGCACCAGGACCACCACCTGGGCGAAGTCGACGGCGCGCAGCCCGTCGGCGACGGAGAGCTTCTCCAGCTTGTCGTCGACCCGGGCGCGCCGGCGCATGCCGGCGGTGTCCACCAGGTGGATGATGCGTCCCTTCCAAGACCAGTCGACGGTGATGGCGTCGCGGGTGATGCCGGCCTCGGGCCCGGTCAGCACGCGCTCGGCGTCGAGCAGCGCGTTCATCAGCGTCGACTTGCCGACATTGGGGCGGCCGACGATGGCGAGCGTGATCGGCCGGTTCGGATCCTCCGCGTCCGGCCCCTCCGTCGCCTCCGGTGAAGCGTCCACCGGGTCCGGCGGTTCGGCCGCGTCCCTCTCGGCCTCCGTCTCCGCCGGTTTCGGCGCGAAGGCCTCCAGCGCGTCGACCAGCGCGCCCAGCCCGGTGCCATGCTCGGCGGAGACCGGCATCGGGTCGCCGAGCCCGAGTTCGTAAGCCTCGTAGATGCCGGCATTGGCGGCCCGGCTCTCCGCCTTGTTGGCGAGCACCAGCACCGGCACAGAAACCTGGCGCAGCCAGTCGGCGAAATGGCGGTCGAGCGGCGTGATGCCGGCCCGGGCGTCGTACATCATCAGCACGACATCGGCCTCGCGCACCGCCTGCTCGGTCTGCCGGCGCATGCGGGCCTCCAGGCTGTCGCCCGTCGCCTCCTCCAGCCCGGCGGTGTCGATCACCCGGAACTGCAGCGTGCCCAACCGACCCTCGCCCTCGCGCCGGTCGCGGGTGACCCCCGGCCTGTCGTCGACCAGCGCCAATCGGCGCCCGACCAGCCGGTTGAACAAGGTGGACTTGCCCACATTGGGCCGGCCGATGATGGCGACTGTGAAGCTCATGAACCTTGGGGCAAATCCCGTCGGGCCGGCCGACGGCGATGGATCAGCGATAGGCGGTCAGATAGCCGTCCTGGCTCAGCACGTACATGGTCGAACCCGCCACCACCGGCGTGATGTCGACCACGTCGCTGGTCCCGAACGACCCCACCACCTCGCCGGAGGTCGGGGAGACGATCAGCGCCTGCTCCTCGGAGTTGAAGACGACGATCTGGCCGCCGGCCAGTACCGGCGCGCCCCAGGCGATCTGGCCGAGACGGTCTTCCTGGTTGCGGAAGCGCTGCAACTGCTGCACCCAGCGCACACCGCCCGTGGCGCGGTCGAGCGCCACCATCTGGAAGTCGAGCGTCAGCACGAAGACGGTATTGCCCGAGACGAGCGGCGCGTAGGCGCTGCTGATGCCCTGCTCCCAGCTGCGGCTGCCGGTGCGCAGATCGATCGCCGCGGTCCGGCCGCCATTGCTGGCGGCATAGACGCGGCCATCGTCGATGACGACGCCGCCGCGGATGTCCGACAGCGTGGTCAGAGACTGGTTGCGCGACAGCGACGACAGGCTGTCCGACCAGAGAGCGCGGCCGGTTTCCGGCAGGATGGCGTAGACCTCGCCCGAGCTGTAGGGCGCGACCACCGCGCCGGTGGTCACCGACGGCGCAGCCCCGCCGAGCAGGCCGGCCGACTCCAGCAGGCCGTTATGCGACCAGATCGTCTCGCCCGTGACGGCGTCGAAGGCGGTCAGCTGGTTCTCCACGGAGATCGCGTAGACCCTGTCGCCGGCCACCATCGGCGCGGAGCGGATCGGTGCGTCCATGCGCGAGCGCCAGATCAGGCCGCCATTGCCGGGGTCGAGCGCGACCACCTCGCCGAAGCCCGTCGTGGCGTAGAGCACGCCATTGCCATAGGCCACGCCGCCGCCGATCGGCGTCGAATTCTCGTCCGGCGAGGCGATGCGCACGCGCCAGACGCGGGAGCCCGATCCGGCGTCGATCGCCGTCACCCGGCCGCCGGCATCGGCCACGTAGATGCGTCCGCCCGCCACCACCGGCGGGTTGAGCAGGCGCGTTCGACTGCTGGCGCCGTCGCCGACCGAGGTGCTCCACGCCTCTTCGGGCGGCTGGGAGAAGGCCGGGTTGCCCGGCGACTGCTGCGGATTGCCGCCAGCCACCGGCCAATCGCCGGAGGATGCGGGATCGAGCACCACGGGCTGGCTGGCGGCGCCCGGATCGGCGGTGATGCCGGCACCGGTGTCGAGCACCGAGATGCGCTCGCCCGGCAAGGGGATCTCCTCCTCGGCGCCGAAATAGATGTCCTCGAGCGCCGAGCAGGCGGTGACGAGCCCAATCATGGACGCGCCGACAACCAGCCTGCGTGCGGCAGGCCAGACGCCATGGCCGCCAGTTCCGATACGGATCATCGAGTTCCCCCTCCTCACTCGTCCAGCGCGGCCGCCAGTTCCGCGGCGCGGTCGGCGACCGCCGCCGGTGCGTCTTCGTCCCCGGCCAGCGCCTGCAGGATGTCGCGCGCCTGCTCTGTATTGCCCGTGCGGACCAGCAGCATCGCCTCCATCTCCAGGGCCCAGGGCCGCCAGGGCGAGCCCGCGCCGGTATAGTTGCCAAGGATGCCGCGCAGCGTCTCCACCTCGCCGTCGTCCAGGCGGTAATAGACCGAGCGCAGCGTCGCCGCGTCGCGCAGCAGCCGGTCGACTGCACTGTCGTTGGCCACCTGGTCGAGCAGCGACAGGGCCGTCGCGGCGTCGCCATTTTCCATCGCGACGCTTGCCGCGCCGAGCCGGGCGAGCGCGGCGACGTCGTCATCGCTGCTCTCCGCCACATCGCTCAGGGCCGCCAGGCCGCCATCGGCCGACTCCTGGGCGGTGCCCAGTGCGTTGATCAGATTCGTCGCCGCTTCCAGACGGGCGCTCTGCTGCTCGCCCCGCCACCACACGAACGCGGCGGTCGCCAGCACAACCAGCAGGGCGCAGGTGATCAGCAGGTTGCCGTAGCGCTTCCAGAAGGCCTTGACCCGGTCTTCCTTGAGCGCCTCGTCGACCTCGCGGAAAATGTCACTCATCTCGTTGGCGCCCTACACGTTCCGGATGACGCGGCCGCGCCTCCGCCTTGATCGACATGGCCAGTCGTCGCCGACGGCGATGGCGCGGAGTAGCAAGGGCCATGGGCGCGGTCAAGCAACGCCGCGCCGCCATCGCCGACGCCGTAGCCGGCCGTCACGACCCGTCGTGCCGCCCGGCCGCCCGATTCGAGCGCGGCTCGGCCCCCTGCCGAAAGCTTGTCCCGGGAAGCTTGCCCTGGACGGAGGCGAAATGTTGCGCCACTGTTAATGTCCAAATCGTGACCGAGGCAAGCGGGAGCACAGATCCCGGACAATGAGCTTGATCGTCAACCTCGCGGATTACCGCCGGCTGAAGGGCCATGTCTATTTCGCCCGGCCGGAACTCTCCAGACTGATGAGCCTCTACTCCACCTGCGTCGCCAGCGGCGAGTGGCGGGACTACGCCATCGACCATGAGACCGGGATGGCGGTGTTCTCGATCTTCCGCCACGCCCACGAGACGCCGGTATTCGCCATCGCCAAGACGGTGTCGATGCGCGGTGTGGAATACACCGTCTACGACCACGCCCACCGGCTCTACCGGGCGACCACGCTCGACGAGGTGCTGGAGCGTCTCGCCAAGCGGCTGAAGCGGCTGCGCGTGGTCACCTAGGCGTGTCGGGCTCCCGGGGCTGGCGGAGCCTTCGGTTGGCCCAGCCGCATGACTGCCATGTGGCGGCCAGGCGGCGTCAGCCACGGTCGAGGCGCTAAGGTGACGTCGGGAGCGGGACGGCACGCGGCGACAATTCCGCACCTGCCCGGCCCGTCTAGTCCCGAAGACCTGCCCGAACGACGTCCCATCCGCGATGACAGACCAGACAGCAGACCAGACCCTCGCCGGCGACATCCGCACCAGCAGCCTGATCGGCTCGGCGCATTTCGCCAGCCATTTCTACCAGCTCACCCTGGCCTCGCTGTTCCCCTTCATGGTGCCGGCGCTCGGCGCCTCCTACGTGACCCTCGGCCTCGTGGTCACGGTGATGTATGTCACCTCGGGCTTCATGCAGGCGCTGGCGGGCGTGCTGGTCGACCGCATCGGCGGCGCCGGCGTGCTGATCGGCGGCACGCTGCTGATGGCGCTGTGTGTCGGCCTCGCCGGGCTGACGCCGGGCATCTGGCTGCTCTTTCCGCTCGCCGTCGGCGCGGGTCTCGGCAACTCGATCTACCATCCCGCGGATCTGTCGATCCTCAGCCACCGGGTGTCCGAGCGGCGGCTGGGTCGGGCCTACGCGGTGCACGGCCTGGCTGGCGTGCTGGGCTACGCCGCGGCGCCGATCTCCATGATCTATCTCGGCCAGGCCATCGGATGGCGCGGCGCGCTCGGCGTGGCGGCCCTGGTCGGTGTCGTCGTGGCCGCCGTCTTGTGGCTGAACATCGACGCCATCCGTACCGACGAGCGCCACCGCAGCCGGCCGCATCCGGTCTCCCGCGGGGCGGCGACGCGCGACTATTTCCGCCTGGTGGCGTCGCCGACGGTGCTGATGTCCTTCCTTTTCTTCACCACGCTGGCGCTGGTGCAGATCGGCACCCAGACGATGAGCGCGGCGGCCAACATGATCCACTTCGACATCGACCTCGCCACGGCTGGCTGGTCGGTGACCGCGCTGCTGCTGGGCAGCGCGACGGGCATCATCGTCGGTGGCGTGATGGCCGACCGCTATGAGCGGCATGAGTTCCTGGTCGCGCTCGGCTGCGTGTGGTCCGCCGGCTTCGTGCTCCTGATCGCGCTCAACGTACCCGACGGCGCCTCCATCATCCCGGTGATGACGCTGGCCGGCATCGGCCTGGGCATCATCCTGCCGTCGCGCGACCTGCTGGTGAAGAAGGCGGCGCCGAAAGGCGCGACGGGCAAGATCTTCGGCTTCGTCTATTCCGGGCTCGACTGCGGCTCCAGCCTCGCACCCCTGGTCTTCGCCTGGATGATCGACCAGGGGCGCGCGCAGCTCTTCTGGTTCACCATCATGGCCGTCATCCTGGCGATCATCCCCTCGGTCCTGCGCGTCGGTCAGGGCATGCAGGCCCGACCGGCCGGCCCCGACGCCGCCTGAGGCGGCCCACCTGCCAGCGGTTTCCGGTCTAGCGGCCAACCAGCCGCCGGCGGATCGCCGCCTCGATCGCGCCCAGCACCCGGTCGCCGGTGATGCGCATTGCCGGCTGGTGGCGCAGGAACTCGTGGCCGATCAGCTTCATCAGCGCGTTGGCCTCATAGATGATCGGTCTGCCATCCTCGGTCATGCCGCAGTCGATGCCGAAGATGTCGAGGGGTGCCGTCCGGGCCACCGTGTCGACCGCCGCCAGCAGGCCCGCCGGCAGATCGGCCCCGTTGTTCTCGATGAACCGGGCTTCCGCCTGACGCACCGCCACCGGCGGCGACGCGGCCCTGGAATAGGTGCCGCGGTGCACCATCCAGCTTTCGTTGACATCCCGGCGCATGGCGAAAGTCGCGCCGTCGACGACGGCGAAGCGGTACTTCACGCGCACGTCCTCCGCCTCGATCGGCGCCGGGTGGAAGTCGATCGCGTAGCAGGGCTGGCCCGCCAGCTCGCGCAGGGTCGCGCGCAACTGCTCCGGCGACTCCACCAGACGCATGCCGCCGCCCTTCTGGGTGAAGGCCAGGCGCAGGATGAAGGGGAAGCGGAACCGGTCGGCCAGCGCCTCGGCGTCACGTTCGATATCGTCCCGGTCCGGGGTCACCGCCTCGGTGCGCGGAAAGATGAAATCGTCCCGGCCGCCCCAGCGGCGGTAGTTCGCCACCCGCGACATCGCGACGTGCCGGTCGGGCGGGTTGATCACCGCTGTCCCGTACCGCCGTTGCAACCAGTCGAAGCGCCGGAACGCCGCATCCTCCGGCTGCACGTCGCCCCAGGACAGGTTGGCGATGATCAGGCCGGCAGGCGGCAGACGATCCGCTGCGCCGTCGAGTCCCGGCGCCTGCAGGTGCAGGAAGTGATAGGAGAAGGTCCCCGCCTGAAGCTGGCCGGGAAAGTTGCCGATCGCATAGGCGGCCTCGCCGAGATAGTTCTGCTGTGGCGTGAAGCGACCCCGGGCCAGATCCGTCACCACCAGGATGTCGGCCTCCGCCCGCGGCGAGACGCGGCTGACGAAGGGCCGCCTGACCAGCGCCTGTGTCGACAGCGAATTGGCCGCCGTGACGTCCCCCAGCTCGACCGCCGCGATCGCCCTGGCGATCAGCACGTCGGGATCGACCGCAACCGCATCCGGAAGGCCGCGAAGATAGGGGTCGGCCTCGCCGGCCCGCCGCAGCATCACCAGCAGGAGGCCGAGTTCGAGAAAGGGCCGCGATTGCGTATCGACGTGAAGGCGCTGCCCGAGTTCCACCAGCGGCAGCTCCGTCCACTGCAGTTCTTCCAGGAACGTGCACACCGTCTGCAGGTCGATGATCGTGCGCGCCACCGCCAGCATGCGGACGACCACCTCGGCCAGCACGTCGTGCCGCCCCTGGTCGTGCGCGACCATGCCCTTCTGGCGCACGGGCGGCGCGTCGTCGGGAAAGGCCGCGATCAGCTCGTCGCACAGCGCGAAGGCACGCTCGACCTCACCGGCCTGCGCCAGCGCGGGCACCGCCGCCAGGCGCAGCCGGTTGCCGGGCTCGGTGTTGCCGAGCAAGGCCTCGATCGCGGCCGACGTGTCGGCATCGATCCGGCCGGCCCGGATCGATGCCGTGATGCCCTGGGCCAGCGTGATCGGGTCCGGGGACGGCGTCGTCGGCAAGGTCATGCGTCTTTCCGGGTCGCCAGTGCATGGCGGCGGCGGCGCCGCGATTCCAGCCGGCGGGAACCGGCACGACGACGATATGTGGGCAGGTGCCGATGAACAAGCGCGGACGCGTGGGAGCGGTTCTGACGGCCCCTGGTTGATCCAACGCAAGGCTTGCCCCCCATCGCCCGTGCTGCAATCTGCCAGGTCTAGCGACGGCGAAGGGGGCGATGGCCATGAAGGTGATGCGGCAGGAGGCGGCGCTGGCCCCTCTGGTCGCCCGCGACCTGGCGACACCGGCCGTCGCCGGCCATGCGGTGCGTATCGCCGTGGCCGCCTGCGGGGTCTGCCGCACCGACCTGCACGTGGTCGACGACGAACTTCCGGACGTGCCGCGTCCGGTGATCCCCGGCCACGAGGTCGTCGGCCGCGTCGTCGAGGCGGGACCCGAGGCCCGCTTCGCGCCGGGCGACCGGGTCGGCGTGCCCTGGCTGGGCTGGACCTGCGGAAGCTGCGAGTTCTGCCGGGGGGGACTGGAGAACCTCTGCCCCGAGGCGCGCTTCACCGGCTACACGCTGGACGGCGGCTATGCCGACACCATCACCGCCGACAGCCGCTACTGCCTGCCGATTCCGGCGCGCTACACCGACGAGGCGGCGGCCCCTCTGCTCTGCGCCGGACTGATCGGCTATCGCTGCCTGAAGCTGGCGGGCGGCGGGCGCGACATCGGCCTCTACGGCTTCGGCGCCGCGGCCCATATCGTCGCCCAGATCGCCCGCTTCCAGGACCGGCGCGTGCATGCCTTCGTGCGACCGGGCGACGACCGGGCAGCCACATTCGCCCGGGAACTCGGCGCCGTCTGGGCCGGTCCGTCCGATGCGCCGCCGCCCGATCCGCTCGACGCCGCCATCATCTTCGCCCCGGTCGGCGCCCTGGTGCCGCTGGCCCTGAAGGCCGTGAAACCCGGCGGTAGCGTGGTCTGCGGCGGCATCCACATGTCCGACATCCCCTCCTTCCCCTATGCCGACCTCTGGCGCGAGCGCACCATCCGCTCGGTCGCCAACCTGACGCGCGCCGACGGTGCCGAATTCATGGACCTGGCCGGCCGCTTCGACATCGAGACGCACACCCACATCTATCCGCTCGCGAATGCCAACCAGGCGCTCGACGACCTGCGCGCCGGCCGCTTCTCCGGCGCCGCCGTCCTCGTCCCGTAACATTTCTGGGCTAAGGTCCGGCGGTGATGCCGCTTCCGTCGGCGGACCACCGACCGAATCGTCTGTTTGCCGCTGCCGGGCCATGGCGTAAGGTTTTCGGTGCGGGTAGGCGATCGAACGCCCTCCGCCCGCCAGGGAAAATGAAAAAAATGTTACGAACACATTACGGGATCACGACGATGCAGCACCGCCGCCTCCGCTCCAGTCTGACGCTCGGCACCAGCCTTTGCGCCCTTCTTCTCGCCACCCCCGTCCTCGCCCAGGATCTGCGCGAAGCGGCCGGACTGACGATCTTCCACATCAACGACATCTACATCATCGACAACTTCCCCGAACTGATGACCCTGATCGAGGAAGGCAGCGCCGGTGACGCCACCGCCATCGTCACCGTCGGTGGCGATTTCCTGTCACCCTCGCTGCTGTCGGGCCTCGACCAGGGGCAGAACATGATCACCATGTTCAACTCCATCGGCGTCGACTACGCGGTGTTCGGCAACCACGAATTCGACTTCGGTCCCGACATTGCCGCGGAGCGGATCGCGGAGTCCGAGTTTCCGTGGCTCGGCACCAATGTGCTCGGCGCCGACGGCGAGCCGTTCGGCGGGTCGGTGGCCTACGAGATGTTCGAGGCGGGCCCCTACACGGTCGGGCTGTTCGGCGTTCTGACGCCGGAGACGGCGGAATTGTCGAGCCCGGGCGAGAACGTCGAGATCACCGACATCTACGCCGCCTCCGAGGAGGCCGTGGCGTACCTGCAGGAGCAGGGCGCCGACGTGATCATCGCGCTGACCCACCTCACCATCGCCGACGACCGGGCGCTGGCCGCGTCGATCGACGGCATCGACGTGATCCTCGGCGGCCACGACCATGATCCGATGTCGATCTTCGAGAATGGCGTGCTGATCCACAAGTCCGGGTCGGATGGCGAGTTCCTGGGCACCATTCACCTGGCGATCAGTGAGAGCGAAGGCCGTGACGGCCCGGTCGTCGACGTCGCGCCGACCTCCTGGGAGGTGGCTACCACGAGCGGTGTCACCGGCGAGGCGAGCGTCCAGGAGATCGTCGACGACTTCAACCAGCTGCTCGACGAGCAGCTCGGCGTGGTCATCGGCACAACCGAGACCGATCTCGTCTCCCTGCGCGGCAGCGTGCGAACGGAGGAGACGACCTTCGGCAATCTCATCGCCGATGCGATGCGTGCCGGGGTGGATGCCGACATCGCCATCACCAATGGCGGCGGCATCCGGGGCGACACCACCTATCCGGCCGGTTCCGAGATCACCCGGCGCGACGTGCTGACCGAGCTTCCCTTCGGCAACGTCACCGTGCTGATGGAGCTTTCCGGCGCGGATGTCCGTACCGCGCTGGAGAATGGGGTCAGCCAGGTCGAGGACGTAGCCGGCCGCTTCCCGCAGGTTTCCGGCCTCGCCTTCACCTGGGATCCCGCGGCGGCCCCCGGCAGCCGTGTCGTGGAAGTCACGGTGGGCGGCGAGCCGCTGGACGACAGCGCCACCTATCGCCTGGCCACGAACGACTACATGGCCGGTGGTGGCGACGGCTACGCGGCCTTCACCAATGGCGACCTGATCATCGACGCCTCCGGCGCGACCCTGATGGCGACCATGGTGTCGAACTACATCGAGGACGAGGGCACCGTGGCGCCGACGGTCGAAGGCCGGATCACCCGCGCCGAATAGTCTCGACCGCTCCCGGCTGCAACCGACGGGCGCCCCTCCCCAGCGGAGCGGCGCCCGTTTCCTTGCGGGCGACGAGGTGCCGACGGAGCCGCCGCCACAGCCAGCCCGCCTCGGCGATCCGGGCCGCCCGTCCCTCGTCCATGTGGACGTCCGTGTCGATGCTGCCGTCGTCGCGGCGGCGGATGGCCTGGGCGTACTGCGTCATGGCATGGTCCTCCTGGATCCGGCTCCCCCGAAGCGAGGCCCATCCTAGGTCCGCGCCGTCGCGAACTCTGTGAGGAATGCTTGATTTCCGCCTGAGATGTGCCTGAGAGGCGCCCGAGACGCGCATGAAAGGTTCAGGAGCGGGGGTGACGGGCGTTGCCGCGACCGGTCGGCCTGGTCCAGTCTGGCCCGATCACCGCATGGGAACGCCGAGATGATCTTCCGCTTCGCCGGCTGCCTGCTGAACACCAGCCAGCGCACCCTGCTGCGCGACGGCAAGCCGGTTGCGGTCGAGCCGCAGGTCCTCGACCTCATCGCCCATCTGGCGGCGAACCACGAGCGGGTCGTCTCCAAGGACGAGTTGCTCGATGCCGTCTGGCAGGGACGGGCCATCTCGGACTCGACACTGACCAGCCGCGTCAATGCAGCCCGCCGCGCGCTCGGCGACGACGGCCGGCGCCAGGCCGTCGTCGCCACACTGCAGCGGCGCGGTTTCCGCCTGGTCGCGCCTGTGGAGCGCGAGGGGGATCCCGTGTCCGAGCGGTCGGAGGGCGCCGCGAGCCCTGCCGCCGCGCCACCCGCCGACCAGGATATCCGCTTCTGCCGCTCCGGCGACGGCACCATGCTGGGCTATGCCTGGTCGGGCGACGGCTTCCCGCTGGTCAAGACAGGCCATATCCTCACCCATCTGGAGCATGACTGGGCGAGCCCGGTCTGGGCGCCGACCATCCGACGTCTCGCCGCCGGACGCCGCCTGCTGCGCTACGATTCCCGCGGCAACGGCCTGTCGGACTGGTCCCCCGCCTCCCTCACCGTCGAGGATTTCGTCGACGACCTCGAGGCCGTGGTCACGGCGGCCGGTCTCGACCGCTTCGACCTCTTCGGCCTGTCCCAGGGCGCGGCCGTCGCCATCGCCTACGCCGCGCGGTTTCCCGAACGTGTGCGGCGCATCGTCATCGCCGGCGGCTACGCCCGCGGCCGGCGCCGGCGCGACTCGGCCGACGAGGCGGCCAAGGCCGAGGCGTTGCTCACCCTCATCCGTCAGGGCTGGGGCGAGCCGGGATCGGCCTTCCACCGCATGTTCTCAGCTCTCTACCTGCCTTTCGGCACGGCCGAGGAGGCCGCGTGGTTCGCCGAGTTGCAGCGCCTCTCCACCTCGCCCGAGGCGGCCGCGCGCATCCGCGATGCCTGCGACCGCATCGATATCTCAGACATGCTCGGCCGGGTCCGGGCACCGACCCTCGTCCTGCACGCCGCCCGCGACGCCGTGGTGCCGTTCGCCGAGGGACGGCTGATCGCCGCCGGCATCCCCGATGCCCGCTTCATGACGCTGGACAGCGACAACCATGTCATCCTGCCGCACGAGCCGGCCTGGAAAGCGATGGTCGAGGCGATCGACGGGTTCCTGGTGGACGACGGAACCCAGGCACGTCAATAGGGCAGGCCTTCGGCGCGCTGGCGCTTGAGGGCGCGGGCGTACCACTCGAGCTCCGCCAGCCATTTCGCCGAGCGCTTCTGCCAGACCTCCGGTTCCGCCGGCGAGCCGTCCTCGGCGAACTGGCGCGAGACCTGCGGCACCGGCAGCAGCGAGGAGATCGACGGCATGCCGATCTCGCACAAGGTCATGCGCAGCGACAGCGCCGCGCGCACGCCGCCGAAATGGCCGGCGGAGTAGCAGCACACGGCCGAGGGCCGGAAGAAGTACTCCTCCAGGAAATGGTCCAGCAGGTTCTTCAGGGCGGGCGGAATGCCGTGATTGTACTCGCCCGTGACGATGACGAAGGCGTCGGCCCGCCGGTAGAGCGCCGCCAGCCGTTCCAGCACCGCCGGCGCCTCGCCCTTGGGGTATTCCTTGTACATGCGGTCGAGCAGCGGCAGGTCGACCTCCAGCGGATCGACCAGGGTCACGCTATGGCCGCGCTCCGCCAGCAGTCGCTCCACATAGCGGGCCGCCCGGATGCCCTGCCGGTGGTGCCGCACCGATCCGTAGATCACCACCAGTTCAAGCGCCTCGTCGGTCATGCGATCTCCTGCGGTGACGGTCGAGGCGGCGCAGCGTCGTCGTTGCAGGCGTGGTGCGCGCGCCTCGGCCATTGAACGTGCATGATCAGCCACTATAGTCCGCAATCATGTTGAGACCACCCGCCAGCGCGATCCGGCGTCGACGCCCCGTGGCCCCACCGGTATGCCCGTGGGCATGACCATGGACATCACCACGGGCAACGCTACCGGCAACTCCCTGGGCATCGCCAAGCCACCGGGCGAGACCCGCGTGGTCGTCGCCATGTCCGGCGGCGTCGACAGCTCGGTCACGGCGGCCTGGCTGAAGCGCCAGGGCTACGACGTGGTCGGCATCACCCTGCAGCTCTACGACCACGGCATGGCGGTGCAGAAGAAGGGCGCCTGCTGCGCCGGCCAGGACATCTACGACGCGCGCCTGGTCGCCGACCGCTTCGGCTTCCCGCATTACGTGCTGGACTACGAGAGCCGCTTCAGCGACGCGGTGATGGACGACTTCGCCGAGAGCTACCTTCGGGGTGAGACGCCGATCCCCTGCGTGCGCTGCAACCAGACGGTGAAGTTCCGCGACCTCATGGCCACCGCCCGCGATCTCGACGCCGACTGCCTGGCGACCGGCCATTACATCCGCCGGGTCGAGGGACCGGCCGGGCCGGAACTGCACCGCGCCGCCGATCCGGCCAAGGACCAGAGCTACTTCCTCTTCGCCACCACGGCCGGGCAGCTCGCCTTCCTGCGCTTCCCGCTCGGCGACCTGACCAAGGCGGAGACCCGGGCGCTGGCGCACAGCCTCGGCGTGCCCGTCGCCGACAAGCCGGACAGCCAGGACATCTGCTTCGTGCCCGACGGCCGCTATGCCGATGTCGTCGCCCGGCTGCGCCCCGGCGCGGTCGAGCCCGGCGACATCGTGCATGTCGACGGCCGCCGGCTCGGCCGGCACCGGGGCATCGTCCACTTCACCATCGGCCAGCGCCGCGGCCTCGGTCTCGGCGACCACGAGGCCACGGGCGGGGAGCCGCTCTACGTCGTGGCTCTGGACGCCGCCGCCAACCGCGTCGTCGTCGGCCCGCGCCGGGCACTCGGCCGCGACCTGGTCAGCGTCGGCGAGGTGAACTGGCTGGGCGATCGCCCGCTGTCACCCGCCGGCGAGGCGGTGGAGGTGAAGCTGCGCTCCACCCAGGCGCCCGTGCCGGCCCGGGTCTTCCCGCGCGGCGCCGGCGCCGACATCCGGCTCGACCGGCCGCAGGACGGCGTCGCGCCGGGCCAGGCCGCCGTCTTCTACGGTGGCGACCGGGTGCTCGGCGGCGTCTGGATCCGCTCAGCCGCGCTCAGCCTCGACGAAGCCGCCTGACCGGACCCGCCCGCCCCGCCGCACCGCAGGATACGCCCCATGACCGCCTCCCTCGACCTCATCGCCAAGGAGATCTCGCGCCTCGCCGGCGGGGAGATGCCGATCGCCGCCACCGCGCTCTTGCAGATCGACGGGCTGGGCGACCTCGTCATCGACGGCACCGGAGACGCCAATGTCGTCTCCACCGGCGCCCCGGCCGGCCCGCCCGACGTCACCATCGCCATGGACGCCGCCACGCTGGCCGGCCTGCTCGACGGCTCCCAGGACGCCGGCGCGGCCTTCACCCAGGGCCGCATCGTGGTCACCGGCAAGGTCGAGGTGGCGATGGCGCTGGCCGCCTTCTGGGACCGTGGCGACCCGTATTGAGGAGCCGCCGGTGGCGGCGGTTCCGGCCGCCGGCCCCGGCGGTCCCCGCCGGCCGCGACTGAGGGCCAACCCATGCCCCCGTCATGCTTGACACCGCCCGCAAGCCCTGCCTATAGACCCCCCCGCGCCTTCACGCGCCCGCCCCGACGCGGCCCCCCGTGAAGCGCCGGTGTGGCGGAGTAGCTCAGCTGGTTAGAGCAGCGGAATCATAATCCGCGTGTCGGGGGTTCAAGTCCCTCCTCCGCTACCAATCTCACTCTCGTCCAGCCCGTCGGATCGCCGGACAGCCGTCGTCGCGCGCCGGTCAGCGCCATCGCAATCGGCCATGCGGACTCAGCCCGCCGCCAGGGCGTAGTGGTGCAGGTGGCGCTCCTTCACGATGCCCGCTTCGTCGGGATGGACATGCGGTCGTTGCCAGTCCTCGCCGGCGAAGGCCTTGAGGGCTTCCACGTCGCGCCAGACCATCACCATGGAGAACTCGTCCGGCGTGTCGGGCATCGGCAGGCCTGCCGTCACCGAGATCAGCCCCGGCTGGCGACGCACCAGCGGCAAGGCGGTGCCGGTGAAGAATTCGGCAAAGACGTCACGCTTGTCCGCATGCGCGACGACGCGGAAGATCCGGACGATCATGGCCCCCTCCCAGTCATTATGGGAAATTATTGCACACCGTGTTCGTCCCGCCAGCCCCGATATTCCTGAAATCCGTGCTTGCGCCGCCAGGTCAGCCCATCCGCCGGCGGAACAGCCAGGCGGCGGTGCCCAGCGTGACGATCGCGATCAGCGCCAGCGGCAGCGCGCTCGCCGCCACGGTTTCCAGCGGCATGTCCTTCAGGAACAGCCCCTTCACGATCACCAGGAAGTGGCGTAGCGGGTTGATCAGCGTCGCCGTCTGCAGCCATTCCGGCATGTTTTCCACCGGCGTGGCGAAGCCGGAGAGCAGGACGGCCGGCGCGGCGAACAGGAAGCTGCCGAGGATCGCCTGCTGCTGGGTGGCCGAGAGCGAGGAGATGAACAGGCCGATGCCGATCACCGCCGCCAGGTAGACGACCAGGCTGCCATAGAGCAGGGCCAGGCTGCCGGTGAAGGGCACGCCGAAGAAGAAGATCGCGGCCAGCAGGAAAACCGTGCCGTGGAACAGGCCGACCAGGAGCGGCGGCAGGCTCTTGCCGGCCAGGATCTGCGCCGGCGTCAGCGGCGAGACCAGAAGCTGGTCGAAGGTGCCGAGTTCGCGTTCCCGCGCCACCGAGAGCGAGGTGACGATCAGCCCCATCAGCATGGTCAGCATGGCCAGCAGGCTGGGCACGGTGAACCACTGGTATTCCAGCGTCGGGTTGAACCAGTGCCGCACCACCAGCGGATCCTCCGGGATGGCCGGCAGGCCGGCCCGCGCCCGGGCGTCGCGGTTAAGGTCGGAGAGCAGGCGCCGCACATAGCCCTCCACGATCTGCGCGGCGTTGGAGCGCCGGCCGTCCAGCAACAGCTGCACCGTGGCATCCGTCCCCGCCATCAGGTCGCGGGAGAAGGCGGGACCGAGATGGAGGACGGCGATGACCTGGCGCTGGTCGATCAGCCGGTCGATCGCCTGGACACCGTCGACCGGGACGATTTCGGCGAAGGTGTCCGAGGCGTCGAGCCTTTGCAGCAGTTCCGCGCTCCACAAACCGTCATCCCGGTCCAGCACGCCGATCCGAACGTTGCTGACCTCCAGCGTGGCGGCATAGCTGAAGACGAAGAGCTGCAGGATCGGCGGGCCGATCAGCACCATGCGCCCCTTGGGGTCGCGCAGCAGCGCCAGCAATTCCTTGATCACGAGGGCGAGGATGCGGCCCATCGCCCGCCCTCACGCCAGGCGCTTGCGGGTGGCGTTGGCGGCCAGACCCATGAACACAGCCCCGATCGCCAGCATCGCCGCGATGTCGCCGAGGAAGAGCGGCCAGATGTCGCCGGCCAGGAACACCGTCTGCAGGCTGGGGATGAGGTAGCGGGCCGGCACCACGAAGGTGATCCACTGGATCACCTCGGGCATGCTGTCGATCTCGAAGATGAAGCCCGAGAGCAGCGTCGCCGGCAGGAAGCCGGAGAGCAGGGCCAGTTGCGAGGCCACGAACTGGTTCTTCGACAGGGCCGAGATGATCAGCCCCTGACCCAGCGCCGGCACCAGGAAGGCGGCGGAAATCGCCACCAGCGCCAGGATCGAGCCGCGCAGGGGCACGCCGAACAGCCACACCGCCAGCATGGTGCAGATGGCCATCGAACCGAGGCCGAGCAGCAGGTAGGGCACGAACTTGCCGAGCAGCAGTTCGACGGGACTGACCGGCGTGGCCAGCATCGCCTCCATGGTGCCGCGTTCCCATTCCCGCGAGACGACGAGTGCGGTCAGCAGCGTGCCGATCAGGGCCATCACCAGGGCGATCGAGCCCGGCACCAGGAAGTGGCGACTCTCGAGGCCCGGGTTGAACCAGTAGCGCGCCTCGATCACGATCCCGGGCGGTGACGGCCGGCCTGGCGTACTGGCGTTCCAGCCCTGCACGATTCCGCGCACATAGTTCTCCACGAAACGCGCCGTGTTCGGTTCCGACCCGTCGGTGAGGACCTGGATCGGATCGCCGGCCCGGAAGTTTTCCGGGATGACCACGATGCCCCGGATGTCGCCGGCGACAAGCGCCCCGGTCAGCTGGCGCCGGTCGCGCGCGGTCACCACCACGATGCCGTCAGAGGCGGTCAGCGCCGCGGCGAGGTCGTCGGCATCCTCGGACGATGGCAGCACCAGGCCGACGCGGATCGACGTGGCGTCCAGCGAGACGCCATAGCCGAACAGGAATAGCAGGATCAGCGGCAGCACGAAGGCGATGAGGATGCTCGACGGGTCGCGGCCGACCTGCAGCGCCTCCTTGCGCGTGAGGGCGAGGAAGCGCCTCATGCCGCTTGTCGCTCGGCGTCGGAGGCCTCGATCAGGCCGATGAAGGCCTCCTCCAGCGTCGGGTCCGGTGTCTCGGCGGATCGCGCCCGGGTCTTCAGGTCGTCGGGCGTGCCGGTAGCGATCTCGCGGCCGCGATAGATCAGCGCCACGCGGTCGCAATATTCCGCCTCGTCCATGAAGTGGGTGGTCACCAGGATGGTCACGCCGCGGCGCACCAGCCCGTTGATATGCGTCCAGAACTCGCGCCTGGTGATCGGGTCGACGCCGGAGGTCGGCTCGTCGAGGAACAGGGCCTCGGGCTCGTGCATCACCGCGCAGGCCAGCGCCAGGCGCTGTTTGAAGCCGAGCGGCAGGTCCTTCGCCGCGACCTTCAGGTGCGGTCCGAAGTCGAAGATCTCCACCATCCGCTCGGTCTGGCTCCGGCGCCGTTTGCCGCTGAGCCCGTAGACGCCGGCGAAGAAGGCGAGGTTCTGCGCCACCGTCAGGTCGCGGTAGAGCGAGAATTTCTGCGCCATGTAGCCGATGCGCGCCCGCGCCCGCGGTCCGTCGCGGGCGAGGTCGAGGCCGGCGACGCGGGCCGTCCCGGCCGTCGGCCGGGTGAGGCCGCACAGCATCTTGAAGGTGGTCGACTTGCCCGCCCCGTTGGGGCCCAGCAGGCCGAAGATCTCGCCGCGCCGGATGGCGAAGCTGATCTCGCCCGCCGCGGTGAAGTCGCCATAGCGTTTGGTCAGTCCCTCCGCCTCGATCACCGTGCCGTCGCCGTCGATCGCCCGGAACCCCTCCGCCAGCGCCGAGCGGCCGCCGGGACCGCCGCCCAGCATGTCGACATAGGCATCCTCGAAGCGCGGCGGCACGGGCTCGATCACCATGCCGGCCTCCGTCGTCTCGGGCGCCGCCGCGCCCTCGCGCATGACCAGCCGCACGGCGCTGCCCTGGATGACGCCGTCCACCACCTCCGGCCGGTCGAGCTGGCGGGCCAGCGCCGACCGCCGGTCGCCGAGGCCGGTCAGGTGGTAGGTCCGTCCCGCCGCCCGCCGGGTCAGGCCTTCGGGGGCGCCGCCATAGACGAGGCGCCCCTGGTCGAGCACCAGCACGGTGTCGCAGCGCTCGGCCTCCTCCAGATAGGCGGTCGACCAGACGACGCCGATGCCCTGGCCGGTCAGGTCGCCGACCATGCGCCAGAGCTCGCGGCGCGAGATGGGGTCGACGCCGACGCCTGGCTCGTCGAGCAGCAGCAGCCGCGGCGTCTTCAGCAAGGCGCAGGCCAGGCCCAGCTTCTGTTTCATGCCGCCGGAAAGATTGCCGGCAAGGCGGCGGCGGAAGCGCGCCAGGTCGGTGAAGGCGAGCAGCCGGTCGAAGGAACGGCCGCGCTCGGGCTCCAGCAGGCCGCGCAGGTCGGCGTAGAGCTCGAGGTTCTCGCTGACCGTGAGGTCCTCGTACAGCCCGAAGCGTTGCGGCATGTAGCCGATCGACCGGTGGATCGGCGTCAACGACCCGTCGGCGGGGTGGCCCAGCACCTCGACGCGCCCCGCGCTTGGTTGCACAAGGCCCGTCATCAGGCGGATCAGCGTCGTCTTGCCGGCACCGTCCGGTCCGGCGAGGCCGGTGATCCGGCCGCCGAGGATTTCGGCCTCGATGCCGTCCAGCGCCGGGGCTCGGCCACCGGCGAAGCGCATCGTCACCCCGGTGAGGCGCACCAGCGGCTCGCTCGCCATCTAGCGCTCCGGCCTCTCGGGAAAGGTGACGGTCACCGGCATGCCCTGGCGCAGACCTCCGGTGTCGTCCTCGACGACGACGCGGAAGCGGTAGACGAGGTCGGAGCGCAGCTCCGGCGTCTCGACGCTGCGCGGCGTGAACTCAGCCGTCGGCGAGATGAAGCCGACATGGCCCTCATAGGGGTTATCCGGCCGGCTGTCGCTCCACACCTGCGCCGCCATGCCCGGCGCGATCCGCCCGAGGTCGGGCTCCGGCACATAGGCACGGACCCACACGGGCTGCCGCAGCGACAGGGCATAGACCGTGATTCCCGCGCCCACGATGGCGCCAGGCTCCCGCAGGCGGGTCAGGATGATGCCGCTGTCGGGAGCCGTCAGGACGGCGTCCTCCAGCCGCGTGCCGATCGATGCTACCCGCGCCTCGGCCGCCGCCACCTCCGCGCGCGCGCCGGCGATCTCCTCCGCCCGCGGCCCGGCCAGCAGCTGGTTCAAGGCCTCCGCCGCCATGGCGAGCTGGGCCTCGAGCTGCATCACCCTGGCCTCGGCGTCGTCCAGGGCCGCGGGCGAGGTGGTGCCGTTGGCCGCCAGCCGGCGCTGCCGGGAAAGCGTCTCCCTGGCATTGGCGAGGGCGGCCTCGCGTTCGGCCACCTGGGCCTGGGCGCTGGCGATCTCCTCCGGCCGCGCGCCGGCCTCCAGCAGCGCCAGCCGGGCCTGGCGGGCCGCGAGCTCCGCCTCCGCCACGCGCATCTCGTCGTGGATCGGCTGCTGGTCGAGCCGGGCGAGCGCGTCACCGGCCTGCACGCTCTCTCCCTCCTCGACCGTCATCTCGGTGATGCGGCCGCCGATCGGGAAGGCGAGCTCGACCTGCCGGATATCGATATTGCCGTAAAGCGCGAAACGGTCGGGTTCGACTGCGATCAGCCCCCAGCGCTCCAGCCAGCCGAACCGCCACGCCGCCAGCCCGACGGCCGCGAGGAGAAGCAGGACGATGGCGGCGACGCGCTTCATCACACACCGCCAGCTTCCGGAATGGCCAGTAGACGATCGACGTTCTCGCGCAGTACCCGCCGGATCGCGGCGGCACCGTCGGCGTCGATGTCGCCCCAGTCGAGTACCCGCAGCACCGTGGCGCGGCCGACGCGGAAGATCAGGATCTGCCCGATTACCGAGATCGCGCGCAGGCGTACCGTATCGCTGTCGGCCGGCTCACCGCTCAGCGTGGCGACCACGCGCACCAGCACGCCGGCGATGCGGCCGATCAGGCTCGCATAGATGCGCTCGAAGGCGGCGGTCGGGTGCATCTGCTCGCGCAGCACGAAGCGCACCCATTCCTCGGATTCCGGCTGGATGACCAGCGTGGCGAAACCGTCGACCAGGGCGTAGAGCAGGTCGCGCGCCGTCGCGCGATCCAGGCGCCCGCCCTCGAGCACCCGGTCGACCTGGCGCAGCTGCGGCGACAGATGCGACGCCACCTGCCCGGCGATGTGGTCGGCTGCGGCGTTGTAGAGCGCTTCCTTGCCGCCGAAGTGATAGGGGATCGCCGCCAGGTTGGCGCCGGCGGCGGCGGCCAGCTCCCGGGTGGCGGTGCCGTCGAAGCCGCGCTCGCCGAACAGGCGCACCGCCGCCACGATCAGGCGCTGGCGGGTCTCCTCCCCCCGGTCGCGGCGTGAGGGATGGCGGCCCGGTGCCGCCTTGTCCACGGGCTCCGGCATTGCGGTTCTCCTTCCGGCGGCTGAGTCGCTCCTGGGCGCGTGGAGTCGGTCGCACCAATCTAGGCCGTCTTACAGTATGATTCAATCGAATGAATTAATTTTTGAGGGAGGCGCGGCGGAGGTCTTTCCCCGCTGGCGCTGCCGGGGCTGGCGGTGCCGGGGCTGATGTGCCTAGAGGCCTTCCGGCGCCATGGCGGCGCCATCCATCAGCATCCGCGCGGTACGCAGGATGCCTGCCTTCTCGACCTGCCCCTGGCCATCCAGGCTGAGCTCGACGGTCAGCGCGCCGGTCGGATGCTCGACATCGCACAGCTTGGGATTGCCGTCCGGCACGGCGGCGAGCGCGGCGGCGGGCGTGCCGTCGATGAGGCAGGCATTGGCCACGCTGACCGCGCCCAGCACGCCGATGGAACTGTGCAGGCGGTGCGGGATGAAGGTGCGCGTGGCGATCAGCCCGCCCACGCTCGGCGGCAGCACCAGCGACATCTTCGGCACCGAGGCCTGGGCGACGTCGCCCAGATTCATCAGCTGCCCGGCCTGCAGCCGGATCGCCTCCAGCCGCTGCCGCAGCACCTCGTCGCCCTCCAGCGCCGCCTTGTCCTCGTCCCCCGTCACGCCGAACGCCTCGGCCGGCAGCACCACCACCGGCATGCCGTTGTCGATCAGCGTGCAGGCGACACCGTCGATGGTGTCGACCGCGTTGCCGCTCGGCAGCAGCGCGCCGCATTGCGAGCCGGCGGTGCCGATGAAGCGCTGGATCACCGGGGCATGGCTGCCGGGTACGCCGTCGATCCGCGCCTCGCCGGCATAGCGGACCGCACCGTCCGGGGTGTCGACCTCCAGCTCGGCGATGCTGTCGGAGTTGACGAGGTAGACGCGCACGACCGTCTTGCCCGCGCCGGCACGCACCAGGCCCCGCTCGATGGCGAAGGGGCCGACCCCGGCGAGGATGTTGCCACAGTTCTGCTGGTCGGTGACCACCGGCCGGTCGGGGAAGACCTGGAGGAAGAGGTAGTCCACATCCGCCTCAGTCCGCGCCGAGGCATTGACCACCGCCACCTTGCTTGTCAGGGGATCGGCGCCGCCCAGCCCGTCGATCTGCCGCGGATCGGGGGAGCCCATGAGCGCCAGCAGCAGCCGGTCGCGGGCGCCGCTTTCCGCCGGCAGGTCCTCGGCCAGGAAATAGAGGCCCTTGGAGGTGCCGCCGCGCATGACGGCGCAACGGATCGGTCGCTGGTGCTGGTTCACGGGAACGGACTCGCGGTTGGCGGTGGACGGGCGCCGGCACCCTAAGCCGGCGCGCCATTCTAGGCCGCAAGCGGCGCTTTCGCGACCGTCGGATAAGCGGCACACTCGGCCGCTCCGGGATCGAAGGATTCCGCAACTGTCGGACGGCACATGACCACCAGGATCGCCTTCATCGGCTTCGGCGAAGCCGGCCAGAGCTTTGGCTCCAGCCTCATCGCGGCCGGGGCGACGATCAGCGCCTACGACATCCTCGTCAGCGCCGCGCCGCCCGCCACCGAATGGCGCGCCCGCGCCGGCACCATCGGCGCGCGTCTCGACCCGGACGCCCGAACCGCGGTCGCCGATGCGGCGTTCGTCATCTCCGCCGTCACCGCCGAGAGCGCGCTCGCCGCCGCCGAAGCCACGGCACCCCTCCTGCAACCGGACCAGTGCTTCATCGACATCAACTCCGTCGCCCCGTCGCGCAAGCAGGCGGCCGCCAGTGCCGTCACCGCGGCCGGCGCCCGCTATCTCGACATGGCGGTGATGGGGCCGGTCCATCCGCGCGGGCACCGGACGCCGGTACTGATCGCCGGGCCGGAGGCCGTGGCGATCGCCCCGCGCCTTGAGGCCCTGGGCTTCGGCCTGTCGGTCGCCGGCGACGCGGTCGGCGCGGCCACCGCCATCAAGATGGTGCGCAGCGTCTTCATGAAGGGCTTCGAGGCGATCATGGCGGAATGCCTGGTCGCCGCCGAGAAGGCTGGCGTGGCCGACGCCGTCCTCGCCTCCCTCGCCGACACCTATCCCGGTCTCGACTGGGCCCGCCTGCCCGGCTACCAGATCGAGCGCATGGCGCGGCACGGCGTCAGGCGCGCGGCGGAGATGCGCGAGGTCTGCGCCACGCTCGCCGATCTCGGCCTGGCGCCGGTGATGAGCGCGGCCACCATGGCCGCTCAGCAGGCGGTGGGCGATCTCGCCCTCGCCCGCCGGGGCGTGGCGCTCGACGACTACGCCGCGCTGGTCGACGCGGTGGCGCCAGCCTTCGCGCGCGCCAGCCACAAGCCGGGCGCCGATGCGGGTGGCGGGACGAGCAGCGGGAGCTGACCGGCTGCTACATCACCGGACGGCGCAGGCGGATCTCCGTCACCACCTCGCCCAGCAAATCGGGCGCGTGCTCGCGCGCGGCGGTGAAGAACCGGGCCAGGCCCTGGCGGCTGACCAGATCGGCCGGGTTCATCCAGCCGATGATGGGGTCGATCGGCCCCGGCTCGCGCTGCTCCAGATAGCGCTCGTTGAAGCGCGTCACCGTGCGGATCGCCTCCTCGTACTCCTTGCGCTCGTCGTCGAAGAACTTCTGCGGCACGTAGGTCAGCTGGCCGTTGATCGGAATCGGGACCGCAGTGTGCAGGCTGCGCCCGCTCGCCGGCAGTTTCTCCTCCAGCACCAGATAGATCACGTAGTTGCGGTCCACGGGGTCGTTGCTGACGGTCAGCGACAGGCGGTCGCCGACCCAGTCCAGGCGGTATTCGATGCGCACGCGCTTGGGCTCGGGCATACGGTGCTCGCCGTCCCAGTCCTGCTCCTGGTTCTTCCAGATCAGCTCGGGCAAGAGGTCGGTATAGGCCCGCCGGCGCCAGGACAACGCCGTCGCGCCATCGTCTGACAGGGTCCGCATGGGACGCTCGGAGAGGCTGTCGGGCCGGCCCTGGGGCAGGCCGTTCCAGTTGGCTGCACGCAGCGCGCCCAGATGGGCGCCGATCTCCTCCAGGTCGACGAGGGGCGATTGCACCGGGATCCACCAGTCGAAGGTGTGTGCGTCGAGCTCCACGACCCCTTCCGCGCTCACCGGCGCATCGCGCGGCGTGCTGCCCGAGACCAGCTCGACCGCGCCGAGCGAGGCGTCGGTCTCCAGCAGGTCGAGCCGCTTGAACCGCCGGTCGGCGTCGGTCACGTAGTCCGGCCGCTGGTACTGGTCGTATGAGGGCTCCCGCCAGCGCCCGTTGGACAGGATCGAGGCGAGCGTGCGCAGGCGCACGGTGTAGGTCGCCGGCCGCGCCCGCTTGATCGGCTGCGTGCGCAGGCGCACCGTGGACATGCATTGCTGGGGCTCGCGCTTGGCCGAAGCGGTGATGATGTCAGCCGACATGAAGGGCTCGCTCTTCACCGTGACCGTGGTGGAGGGCAACGGCGTGCGATAGTGCAACGGCTTGCTCTTCACCACGGTCTGGCTGCGGTCGGGCTCGGTCGATTCGCTGCGGAACAGGGCGGCCAGGCGGACCAGCTCGGTGTAGCCGCTCATCGACAGGAGATCGGCATAGTCCGTCTCCGACCGGGCATTGGCGGCCGCGGCGCATTCTTCGGGATTGGCGATCTGGAAGTTGCCGAAGGCGGACGGCTCCAGCCTGGCCGGCGGGATCCAGCGGAACTCCAGGCCGCCGTGCCGCGTCGGGTGGTCGTAGCCGAGGAACTCGGCCCGGAACAGGCCGTTGAGGAAGCCGGCGAAGAACAGGTCGCCATGGAAGCGCAGATCGAACGCGCCGACCGGCCAGCGACCGCAATTGCGCGCGATGCGCGGGCTGCCAAGGCCCGGCAGGACGCCCGTCCACTCCACCTCGTGCGGCGCCAGCATGACCGGGTAGGCGAAGTGCTGGGCGGTATAGAAGGTCCGGCCGAGGCCATACCGCAACAGTTCGTGCGCCAGATCGTCGAGTTTCAGGGCGAAACCCCGCAGCCTTTCGCGAAAGTCCCCGCTGCTGCGATGCTCGGGCACCATGCCGCGGATGCAGGCGAGATAGGAGGTGGCGGCGTAGCTGGCCAGCGGCACCATCAGCCGGTGATCGAAATGCAGCGTGTCATCGGCCGGGAACGTCGCGCGAACCGGCGGCCGTCCCGGCCCATCGGGCATGGTATGGACGACGTGCTGGATCAGCGGCCAGACCCTCGTGTGTTCCTCGCGATCGAAATTGCCGATCCAGGTCGCCTTGTCGAGCAGCAGGCTGACGCCCCCGACCTTTTCATCGTGCAGGTCGAACATGCGCGCCCGGTCGGCCTCCAGTTCGGCCGGGCTCGGATTCACGTGGACGAACTGGTCGGTATAGTCCTTGACGCCGCCGAGGAACTCCTCGACCCGCAGCCGCCCGTCCCGCAGATCCTTGGTCTGGATCAGGACCTTGATCGACTCGACATTGTCCTCCAGCTCGTCGAAGCGCTGCTTGACCAGCAGTTCCAGCGCCGAGGGGCCTTCCTTGAACAACCCGAACAGCTTGAGGATGTCGTAGGCGACCGCCGCCACGGCAAAGACCGGCGCGATCACGCCGGCGATCTTGCCGATGCCGGCCAGTACGTCGAGGATCTTGGTGTCGAAGCCGTATTCGGCGAACTTTCGCAGGACCTCTGGATCCCGGTTGACGTCCTTCAGCGCCTTCTGCACGCCCTTGATGGCGTCGCGCGCCTTCTTGAGGTCGATCGGCAGCTTGAAGGGCGCCTCGTAGACCGGCATTGCGGGCGGCTCGCCCTGGTGCAGATTGCCGTCGGAGTCGAGGTAGAGACCGCCACCGAGATGGACGGCAAAGGCGCGCTCGTTCATGTCCAGACGCCTCGTTCTCGCGCTTACGCGCGTTGTGCCGGGACGACGACCGTCCCGGGGCAGCAGCAACCAACAAAAGCGTGAACGACAAGCCGGCGCCTCGGCCATGGGCGCAGCGGTCTGTTTTCAGTGTAGATGATCCGGTGCGACCCGCCAGACGGATTCGGCGGCCGGCCGTACCGGCGTAGACCAAAGAGCATGTCCGCTCAGAACGCGCGCGGCCGCAACTCACGGGGGCCCCGTCCGTGCTGTGCTATGATGCCAGCATCGGACGATTCGGGAGGCCGTGGAATGCGCATGCTGCTCGTCGTCTCGTTCGCGGTCCTCGCGGCCGCCCCGGTGCGTGCCTTCGACAAGACCGACCTCGCCCGCTTCCTGGCGACCGGCAGCTGTGCGGGCTGCGACCTCGCCGACGCCTGGCTCAATCCGGAACCCGGGGTTGTGCGTGACACTGCCGCCGGCGATCTGAGCGGCGCCGATCTGCGCGGCGCGATGATCCTGTTCGACCCCTCGGGCTTCGACATGCGGGGTGCCGACCTGCGGGAAACGCGGGCCGTCTACACCGCCTTCGTCGGCACCGACCTGACCGGCGCCATACTGACCGGGCTGCAAACCTACGGCACCATGTTCGACGGCGCGATCCTGCGCGGCGCCGACCTGTCCGACACCGGCTTCGACGCCACCTTCAGCGGCGCCGACCTGACCGGCGCCGACCTCTCCGGCGCCTCCTTCAGCCGCCTCGCGGGTTTCACGCCCGAGCAACTGTCGGTCGCGTGCGGCGACGAGGCGACGTCCATTCCAGGAGACCTTTCCGTTTCCCGCTGCTGACCGATGGACGCTACCCGCTCAGCAGCTGCGGCAGCCAGAAGACCAGGATGGGGGCGGAAAGCAGCAGGGCGACGCGGACCAGCTCGGCCAGGAAGAACGGCAGCACGCCAATGAAGGTGTCGCGCATGGGCACGTCCCGCGCCAGGGCGGAGATGACGAAGACGTTCATGCCGACGGGCGGCGTGATCAGCCCGAGTTCGACCACGATCAGCGCCAGGATGCCGAACCAGATCTTCAGGTCCTCGTTCGTCATGCCGAAGGCCGCCTGCTCCGCCGTGACGAAGTTGCCGCCATTGATCTCCAGCAGCACCGGCCAGAAGAACGGGATCACCAGCAGGATCATGGACAGGCTGTCCATCAGGCAGCCCAGCAGGATCAGCGCGACCAGCAGCAGCACCATCACCGCCATGGCCGAGAGCCCGGAAGTGGCGAGGAACTCCGCGGCCGCCTGCGGCGCGCCGGCGCGGCTCATGAAGATCTTCAGAAGCTCCGCGCCCAGCAGGATCAGGTAGATCATGCCGGTCGTCTTGGCGGTCTCCAGCAGCGATTCCCTGAATGCCGAAAGCCGGAGATAGCCGCGCAGGACGCCATAGACCGCGACCAGGAACACGCCGATCGACGCCGCCGGCGTGGGGTTGAAGAAGCCACCGTAGATGCCGCCGATCACCAGGCCGAAAATGCCGAGGACCGGAATGATGTTGATGGTCGCGGCGATCAGCTCGTTGCGGGCGACCGCCGCGCCCTTGGGTCCCGACTCCGGCCAGATCCGCACATAGATCATGATGGTGACGACGAACAGCACCACGGCGATCAGCCCCGGCACCAGGGCGGCGGCGAACATGGTGACGATGTTCGCCTCCACGATCACCGCATAGACCACCAGCACCACCGAGGGCGGGATCAGGATGCCCAGCACACCGCCCGCCGCCAGCGTGCCGGTCGCCAGCGCGCCGGAATAGCGGTAGCGGCGCAACTCCGGCAGGGCGACGCGCCCCATGGTCGAGGCCGTGGCGAGCGAGGAGCCGCAGACCGAGCCGAAGCCCGCGCAGGCGGCGATGGCGGAAATCGCCACGCCGCCGCGCAGCCAGCCGACCCAGGCATTGGCGGCCCGGAACAGATCGCTCGACAGGCCCGCCCTTGTGGCCAGCGCGCCCATCAGCACGAACATCGGCACCACCGACAGGCTGTAATTGGAGAATTGGGCGTAGGCCAGATCCTGCAGCTGCGACAGCAAGATGCGCTCGCCCACAAGGATCCAGGTGCCGATGCCGCCGACCAGGATCATGCCGAGCGCGATCGGCATGCGGATGGCGATCAGCACGACCAGGCAGACGAAGCCCAGAAGGGCGATGAGAAGCGTGTCCTCCATGGCCGGCCCTAGCGCCCGTCCCGTCCGGCCGCGGCCTCGCTGGCGGATTCCACCACCGTCACCAGGGCCGCGACCGCCCAGAGCGCGAGCGAGACCAGGATCGGCAGGAAGGCGATCCAGATCGGGAAGCCCATGATCGCGGTGCGCTCCTCGTAGCGGATATAGCCCTCCAGGCCGAAATACATCCGCCACAGCAGCAGCAGCGCAACCAGGAAGGCGACGATGGCGCCAAGCAGCATGAGCAGGGCCACCGTGCGGCGGCTCGCCCTGGCGGTGAAGATGTCGGCCGAGACGTGCGCGCCCTCGATCTGGCAGTAGGGCAGGAAGGCAAAGGCGGCGATGGCGACGCCGACCTCCACCATCTCGTACTCACCGGCGAAGGGCGCGTGGAACAGCACGCCGGCGACCAGGCTGTAGGCGTTCATCAGGACGAGCGCCATCAACACCAGGCCACCGAGCAGCGCCCAGATCTCGCAGATGCGATGGGCGAGGCCGATCAGCCCCGCCCGTTCACCGCGTTCTCGACCGATCGCCACCTCCCCCGGCCCGGGCGCCTACTGGGTGTGGTTGGCAATCGCCTCACGTGCGGCCGCGACCAGCCCGGCACCGTCGATGCCACTCGCCGTCACTTCCTCGACCCAGCGGTCGACCACCGGCTCCAGCGCCTCGCGGAATTGCGCCACCTCGTCCTCGCTCAGCACCACATGGGTGTTGCCGGCATTGGTGGCCACACCAAGGCCGCCGACATCGGTCGCCGCCCAGATGCGGCCGACCTCCGCCCACCATTCGGGCCCGGACTCGTCGATGAAGACCTGCTGGATGTCCTCCGGCAGGCTGTTCCAGGTGTCGATGTTCATGGAGACCTGGAAGGTCGTGGTGCCGAAGCGCAGGCTGTCCGGCCCCTCGATCTGGTACTCGGTCAGATCCTGCAACTGCAGCGGCGGGATGATCTCGAACGGGATCAGCGCGCCGTCGACCACGCCGCTGGCCAACGCCTGCGGCAGGTCCGGCACCGGCATCGACACCGCCGCCGCGCCCAGCGCCTCGATGACCCAGGCGCCGGTTCGCGTCGGGATGCGCATGGTCAGCCCGTCGAACTCCGCCGGGGTGCGCACCAGCTGGTCCGCCATGTGAATGGCCTGCCCCTGGTGGACGTGCAGGAACATCACCCGCAGCCCTTCGTACTCGTCCGCCAGCCACTCGTCGAAGATGTCGTACATCGCCAGATTGGTGGACACCGGGTCGTCGGTGTGCACGAAAGGCAGCTCGAACACCTCGGTGCGCGGGAACAGGCTCGGCGTGTAGCCGTTCACCGTCCATACCAGGTCGACCACGCCGTCCCGGACCTGGCGGATCAGCTGCGGCGGCGTGCCGCCCAGCGACATGGCGGGATAGATCTCGATGCGCACCCGTCCGCCGGTGGCCTCCTCGATGCGGTCCACCCAGGGCACCAGCATCTGGGTGTGCGCCGGTGCCGTCGGCCCGAGCAGATGGTGCAGCGTCAGCTCGTATTCCTGCGCCTGCGCGCCGCCGGCGGCCAGCGCGGCAAGCCCGGCGCAACCCATGAGGGTATTGCGGTAGATCGACGTCATGATGTCCTCCCTGTTCAGTCGGCCCGGCGGATCCCCGGGTGCGGTTTCTTGTTCTTCGGTCGCTCAACAATACACGCAAACGTTCAGAGTGAAAGGTGGCAAGGGCTGCCGGAAACGTCAATCACGCCAGGGGTTGGCCGGTGGTTGGACGGGAGTCGGCCGGGGAACGGGAGCGCGACGGATCACCGCGCAGGCGTCCCACTATTCTGCCCAACATTATCGTGGGCATGATTATGGTTTCGCCGATCGCGCAGGACTGACACGATCGACAATCACGGGGCGGCAACGAACAACCCCGAGCCGCCCGATCCGCCCCGCGCCGCATGGGAGGAACGGCCGTTGTCGACCATGGAACGAGAGACGATCCTCGATCGCATCACCACCTATTGCCGCTCGGCGGGCATGGCCGAGACGACATTCGGCCGGCGCGCGGTGAACGACGGCAAGCTGGTGGGACGGATCCGCGACGGCCGCCGGATCAGCCAGCCGACCTGGACGCGAATCGAGCAGTTCATCGCCGCCAATCCGCCCGCCCGCGGTGACGGACGCGCGGTCATCCTGCCGGACCGGCAGCCGGCGCCCCGGATCCCGGCGACGGCTGACGAGACGGCCGGCAATTTCCGCTTCTTCGACAACCGCCAGAAATACCTGCTGTTCGTGAACACCTGTTCGGAGAAGTGGGTGGTGGCCAACCGCGTGGCCCTCGAACTGGCCAACATCCATCCGCGGCCGCCCGCCGTCAGGGTCTTCGACGCCGGGGTGGGCGACGGCACGGTGCTGGCCCGCCTGATGCGGGCGATGCACAACCGCTTTCCCACCATGCCGTTCCAGGTGGTGGGCAAGGAAATCAGCCTGGAAGACGTACGCCTGACCTTGGAGAAGATGCCCGACCGCTTCTTCGAGCATCCGGCGACGGTCCTTGTCCTGACCAATCTCTACTATGCCGAGGCGCCCTGGCTGACCACGCGCTCGGCCGCGGCCGCCAGCAGCTTCGTCTGGAAGGAGGTGTCGCTCACCGGCAATTCCAGCCACGAGTTCGAGCGGCAGATCACCGAGCTGCAGCCCTTCCTGGCGGAGAACTGGCAGGCCCGCATCGGCAAGTCCGGCAACCCGATCTACGAGCGTCCGGTCGCCCTCGTGCTCTATCGCGAGGACCACCGCTTCCTGCTCGACCAGGTCATCCCGAAGCGCGGCGGGACCGCCGGAGACTACGACCTGATCGTCGCCTCGCAGCCCTACCGCGCGCGCTCGCCCGTGGCGTTCAAGGCCTCCAAGGTGATCGGACCGCTGGCCCGCGCGCTGGCACCGGGCGGCCGGCTGATCGGTGTGCACAGCCATGGCCACGACCCGGGCATGGAGATCATCAACCGCGTCTGGCCGGACGACGATCCCTTCCAGCACGACCGGCACCAGATTCTCAAGGCGGTGAAGCAGGCGCTCGGCGGCGATTCCCGGCATCTCAACTTCAATGCCTATGCCGACAGCCGCTCGATCTTCCGCTACGACATGCACACGCTGCCCAGCGAGGTCTCCACCTCGATCGGCACCTCGACCCTGTTCGCCGCCTGGAACGCCGCCGTCTACGTCGCCCAGATCGAGGACCAGCGCCTGGAGGAGGCGACGGTGGACGGCCGCTATATCGACGCCGCCCGCCAGGTCCTCCAGCGCCATGGCGGGCTCTGGTTCAACGACGAATCCTATGTCATCTCCCGGCGCCGGGACTGAACCCGATGGGCGAGCTTCGACATGACGTCGACCCGGCCGAAAGCCCGCTCGCCGGCGCTCCGGTCGCCGCGCCGCCGGCGCCTGGCTGCTCGGTCGAGGCGACGCGGCCCAACCCGGCGGAGATCGCGCTGCTGGCGGAGCGGCTCGCACCGGGCACCGAGATCTACCTGACCGCCCTGCCCGGACGGACACCCGATGACCATCTCAACCGCGCCGCGGCGCTCGCCCGGGCGGGTCTGACCCCGGTTCCCCACCTGGCGGCCCGCCGGATCGCCTCGCGGGCTGACCTCGCGGCCTTCCTCGACGCCGCGCGGCGGCAGGCCGCGGTGCGGCAGCTTCTGCTTGTCGCGGGAGACCGGAACGCGCCGCTCGGACCCTATGCGGACAGCGAAGCCCTTCTCGCCGACATCGTGTCGGCCGGGCACGGCTTCGTCCGGGTCGGCTTCGCCGGCTTTCCCGACGGCCATCCCCATGCCGGCGCGGCCGACGACACGCTCGCCCTTCTGAGGCGGAAGCTGTCACGCGCCCGGGATGGCGGCCTCGAGCCCTTCGTCATCACCCAATTCGGCTTCGACGCCGCGCCGATCGTGCGCTGGCTCACGCACCTGCGCGATGCGGGTATCGACTGTCCGGTGCGCATCGGCATCGCCGGGCCGGCCAGTCCGGCCACCCTCGCCCGCTTCGCCGCGAAGTGCGGCGTCCGGCAGCCGGGCGGCGGATTGCTGGCCAGGCTGAAACTGGCCCGCACCCTGCTTGCCGGCGATCCGGGACTGCTGCTCGACGCGCTCGACCGGGCCGGCGTCGCGGACGGCGCCTTCGGCCCGGTCGGCTATCACGTCTTCACCTTCGGCGGCCTCGCCCGCACGCTCGACTGGCTGGCCGCGCGCACGGCCGCGCCACATCGTCAGTTCGGCTGATTGGCCGGGTAGACGTCGCGATAGGCGAAGGGATTGGTGCTGGTGCCGGCCGTGACGTAGAGCCGGTTGTCGTTCATGTTCTCCCACCAGTAGTAGACATGGTCGTCCGAGGCGATGTCGACATGCCGCAGGTCGTAGGTCTGCATGAAGATCGCACCGTCGACCGGGCGCAGGTTGTGGTGGGCGACCGGGTTGGTCGACGTGCCGATCGAGTTCATGATCTGGTGCGTCTGCCGGTTGCGCCAGTAGTAGTAGACCCGGTCGTCCGAGGCGATGCCGGCATCCTGCAGCATGTAGCCGGACGGGATCGGCACGCCGATCGTCGTCTGGTGGGCGATCGGGTTCTGTGAGGTGCCGATGGTCACCATCATCTGGCCCGTGGCGTTGCTCAGCCACCAGTAGTAGACGCGGTCCTGGCTGTTGATGCCGGTCGCCATCAGTCCCCAGCCCGGCAGATGCTGGAAGGCCTGCGGGCCGCGATAGCGAAACGGATCGCTCGTCAGCCCGGAAGCCACGCGGCCGCCGTCGTGGCTGTACCAGTAATAGACGTGATCGTTCGACGGCGCGATGGCGATCGATTGCAGTGTATCGGCCCATTGCGCGGACGCCGCCGGCGCCACGGTCAGCGCCGCGAGCAGCGGCAGCAGATATTTCTTCATGGTCGGGTTTCCTCTTCATTGTCGCCCGGATGGCCGACACCCCGGGCGGCAGATGCCCCAGGCCCCAGCGCCGCTCAGTGACGCCGGTCACGCGGTTGAGAGAAAACCCACCAGTTCAATTTCAGCGTACAGTGAAACCGACCGGCGCCAGCGGCGTGTCCCAGTCGTACATGTTGATGTAGAGCTCGATCGGCGTCGAGCGGCCCGGCCAGGTCACCGCGTAGATGTCGAGCAGTCCGGTCCGGCCGTCGAGGCCGTTGGGCGTGGCGAAGGCGCAGCAGGAGCCGACGCGGTGATAGTCGATCGTCTCGCCATTGGGACCGGCGAGCTGGTCGAGGAACGCACGCTGGTTGGGCGGGCCTGAGCCTATCCCGCCGCCGACCCGGATCGGATTCTCCTCGCTGTGGCCATAGCCCGGGTCCTTCGCCTGCCCCTGGATCGTCAGCGGGCCGCTCGGCGGGAAGGTCTGGGCGAAGCCGGGTGTCCCGGCGAGCAGGACCACCAATCCGAACCATGCCCCGATGATGCGCGCGATCATTCCCTACCTCCCTGGACTTCCCCGGCGGATCGCTGTCGCCGATCAGTCTAGTCGGCGGAACAGGACCGTCCAGAGCTTGGTGCGGGGCCGCTTCATGGCACCATCGGCGGCGCCATCAGCAAAAACAGTCGCAAAATAGGCATACAATCGCGCGGTCCAGGCGCGCGCTGGCGCCAGAAACTCGGTATAACGCTGTAATTGATGGTTTTTATTTTGCGTGACCATCTCCGCGCGGCTGGCGATGATAGCAAGCGGTCGCTCAGCAGCGGCTCAATCATCCGGGGGGAATGATGTTCGGCGCGTACAGGACGGCGCGGAAATTCGACCAGGCGGCGGCGCATTGGACGAGTGTGACGCGGATCGATCTCAGGGATGGCGGGCGGATCACCCGTCAGGCGGAGGATTTCATGAGCAGTCTCCGGGTCTCGCCGGAGGATGCCTGGGTGATCGCCACCACCAACTGGATGACAGGGATGTCCCGGCCGGAAAGCCGGAAGCTGGTGGCCGAGGGCATGCTGGCCTTCCTCGCCGCCCGCTGCGCGAAATTCGAGATCAGCGGCGAGATCGCCCGCATCGCGCGGGTGACGGCGGAAGACATCCTGCACTGAAGGCGCTCACGCAGGCGGCAACAGCGCCGGCCACCTATACGCGCCGGCGTCAATCGCTGCGCTGCAGGTGGAACATCACGCAAGGTTGCGACAGCCAGAAGCGTCCCTCGCCGTCAGGCCGGGCCAGGCGTTTGAAGCGCGCCGCCACCTCCGGTCGCGCGGTTTCGGCCCTGGCGGCCCGCTCCGGCACGGTCATGACGATGCGCTCCAGATAGGCCTCGACACCCGGGAACCAGCGGTCGATCGCGTAGACCTCCCGCTTCAACAGGCGGTAGCCCCTGCCGTCCTGCGCCTCCACCAGGTTCTGCGCCGCCCGGCGCACGGCCGTCTCGTCCTCCACCGGGCGCAGGACCTCCGACATGTCGCCTTCCGGCAGCGGGTCGACGACGTGCAGGCGCCCGCCCGGCTTCAGCACGCGGCCCACCTCGGCGATGGCGTCGGCGCGCACCGCGTCGGGCACGTGGTGCAGGCTGAAGACGAAACAGGCGAGGTCCAGGCTGTTGTCCGGGAAGGGCAGCGCCTCGCCGCGGCCCTCGCGATAGCGCTCGCTGCCCACCTTCGGTTGCCGGTCGGCCGCCGCGACCTTCCCGGCGTCGATCTCGATGCCTGTCACGTCCGCGCCCAGCACGGCCAGCGCGCGCACGAAGCCGCCGGTGCCGCAGCCGATATCGGCGGCGGCCAGGCCTTCCACATCGGTTTCGTCGAGCAGGTGGCGGATGTGCCGGTCAATGGATGCCATGGTCTATCCCGCGTTCCGGAGATCGATCAGCGCCAGCCCCGGCACGCGGTCGATGTTCCGCGTCTCCAGGGCCAGCAGGTTGCAGCGCTTGTTCTCCGCGCTCATGAAGGCGTGCTCCCGCGTGATGGCCTCCGCGCGGGCGCCGGCCCGGTCCTCGATGGCGGCCAGGATGCGGGTGTGATCCTCCTGCGCCCGGCGGATCTGGTTGCGGCCGAAATCCAGCAGGGTCTGGTCGAAGACGATGGCCCGTGGCGAGGCCAGCGGCGTGCGGCAGACATGCTCGAACGTGGCCCCCAGTGCCCGGTTGCCGCAGGCGTCGATGATGATGCGGTGGAAGGCGAAGTTGCTCTCGGTCCAGGCCACACGGTCGGCCACGTCCAGGCGCGGCGCGCTCAGGATCGCCTCGGCCTGCCGCATGGTCTGGCGCAGCGCCTCGACCGTCGCCTGGCCGATGCCGTGCTCCGCCGCCAGGCGCGCCGCCATCGCCTCCAGCTCACCGCGTACCTTCACCGCGTCGACGATCTCGTCGATGGTGAAGCCGCGCACCCGAAAGCCCCGGTTGGGCTCGCGCACCACCAGGCCCTCCTGCTCCAGCGCGGCCAGCGCCAGCCTGGCTGGCGTGCGCGAAACGCCAAGCGCCTCGGCAACCGCCACCTCGGGCAGCTTGTCGCCGCCCTTGAACTGCCCGGCCAGGATGCGCTCGCGCAGGATCTGGCTGAGGCGCTCCACCTGGGTGGTCATCGTTCCTCCCCTTGGACACGACCCACTTGATCACGACCCACTTGATCACGACCCACTTGGTCACGGCCCACTTGGTCACGACCCACTTGGTAACGACCCACTTGGTAACGAATTGCATGCAACCAGAGGTTAACCTGGCAAATCCTTGCCTTCTTCAAATTGACTCAGGCAGAAACTGCATGCAATCTCCCATCAATAAAGCACAAGCGATGCCCGCGGCGAAAGGCCTGCCGGGCACGACCCGGGAGGGACGAGGATGCCGGACACGCTGGACCACCGCACGCGCGCCGCCGCCACGCCGCCGAGCTACGCCACGCCGCCCCTGCTGCAGGCGTCGCCGCCGCGCTGCCCGCCCTATCTCGAGATCTCCAGCGTCGACCAGCTGCTGCCCTATCTCGACGCGGTCGCCAGGCGGCCCTACAACCAGGGCCTGCACGCCTGCTGGGACCTGAAGCCGGGGGAGCGCGTGCTGCTGCGCGTCGACAACTGGCACGACCCGCTGGTCATCGAGGCCTGCAAGAAGATCCTCGAGAAATACGGCTGCAAGTACGAGATCATGCATGTCGACAAGGGCGGCGTGCCCGACTGGCAGGGCGCGGACGAGGTGCAGTATTACCTGCGCCGCACCCAGGAGCTGGCGGAGTGGATGGACACCTGGGACGAGATGTCCAAGAAGGGCGACCACGACAAGCTGCTCTGGGGCTATGGCGGCCCGGTGCTGGTCGACGACCACATGAAGATCCAGCGCATGCCCTTCATCACGCCGGAGATCCTGGCCTCCCCGGCGCACACCATGCCCTACGAGCTCCTGGAAGCCATCGACCTGTGGACCTGGAAGCGGGTGCGCACGGCCAAGCGCGTGCGCATCACCGATCCCGAGGGCACGGATGTCGAGTACACCAACCATGCCGGCTACTACGACGCCAACCGGGAGTATTTCAACGCCGACCTGGTGGCGCAGACCTGGGCCGGGAACGAGCAGTTCGGCCGCACCTACCTGCCGGGTCACGTGCTGGGCAAGCCCTGGCTCTACCTGCCCGGCAAGGAGGACGGCAACGGCGTCATCGCCGGAACCACCAACCACATCGCGCCGGTCGACTGGACCCAGCTCGTCGTCGAGGGCTCGAAGATCGTCGAGATCAACGCCGGCGGCTCCTTCGGCGACCAGCTAAGGGCGCTGAAGGCGGAGACCGACCACCTGCAGTATCCGGGCTTTCCCGGCAAGGGGCTGATGTATTGGTGGGAGGCCTCGATCGGCACCAACCCGCACATCCACCGACCGCGCAACGGCTTCCCCTCGGGCTGGGTGAACTGCCTGTACGAGCGGGTGCGCTCCGGCGCGATCCACATCGGCTTCGGCACCATCATCTCCTCGATGGACGAGCGGCGGGCCGCCAAGCAAGGCCTCAAGGTCGGCCACTGGCACCTGCATCTCTACTTCCCGACCGTGACGCTGGAGCGGGAGGGCGACAACGAGACGCTGATCGAAAACGGCCACCTGCTGGCCCTCGACGACCCGGAAATCCGCCGAATGGCCGCCAAGTACGGCGACGTCGACCTGTGGCTCTCGGAGTCCTGGATCCCGGCGGTGCCCGGCATCAACGTCGAGGGCGACTACTGGAAGCACTACGCCCAAGACCCGCTCGCCTGGGTCAAGGCCGAGCTCAATATCTGCCGCAATTGGCACCACCTGTTCATGCCCATGGTCGGCGCCGATCCGCGCTTCTGCCACGACCACGCGGATTTCTGGAACGGCGGCTGCTGCCGCTGGCTGGGCCACGATGTGAACCACGACCACCACGCGGACTGCCATCACACCTGAACGCACCGTCCCGGTGCAAACGCAATGCCGAAGCGGGAGGCAATCCCGCCGCCTGAATGACGTGACAAGGGAGGATGTTCTCATGACGACGAAATTCCTGACCATGCTGAGCCTGGGCGCCGTCTCGGCCATCGCGCTCGCCACCGCCGCCCATGCCCAGAGCATGGAGGACCTGGTGGCGGAGGCGACCGACGGCGAGGTCGTGCTCTGGTACGAGAGCTCGCAGGCCGAGCAGGGCGCCCAGATCATCGACGCCTTCAACGAGTCCTATCCGGACATCGAGGTGGAGCATGTCCGGGTGACCGGCGGCAACGGGCTCGGCGCCACCATCATCCAGGAGGCCCAGGCGAACGCGGAGACCGCCAGCCTGGCGACCGGCGGCGTCAGCCATCTGGGCGCCCTGATCGAGCGCGATCTGCTGATGCCGGTGCCCGAGGCGGCCGGTATCGCCGCGGAACTGATGGGCAATGAATACCTAGTGAATACCGCCGCCTCGGTCTACGTCGCGGTGTGGAACACCGACGCCGTCGCCGAGGACGAGGCGCCGACAACCTGGGAGGACTTCCTCGATCCGCAATGGGCCGGCCGCATCGGCACCTGGGTCATCTCGGCCGGCTTCTCCAACCTCGCCGCGGAATATGGCGAGGAGGAAACGCGGAGCCTGGTCGAGGGCTTTGCCGGGCAGGAGCCCCTGCTCTACCGCTCGACCTTCCCGCTCGCCCAGCAGGTCGCCGCCGGCGAGGTCGACGTGGCCATGGGCATCTTCCATACCGCCCAGCCGCCGATCCAGGCCGGCGCTCCGATCGCCGTCGGCGCGCTCGACCCCACGCCGATGAACACCATCTGGTCGGGCATCGTGTCGGAGGGCGCCAATACCGCCGGCGCCGCCGTCTTCCTCGCCTGGCTGGTCTCGCCGGAGGGCGCGGCCGCCTACGAGGCGGCGACAAATCGCGGCAACGCCATCGTCGAGGGTACGAACACCAGCGCCCTCCTGGAGGGTCGCACCCTCTCGGAGTGGTCCTATGATGAACTCGAGAACTACAGCCGGCTGATGGCCGAATTCAACGAGACCCTCGCCGCCGGCGGCTCGTCCGTCGAGTAGCCGGTAACCCGGGCCCTGGACCGGCGATCGCCCCTGATGGCGGTCGCCGGTCCCTCTTGTAAGCCGACGACAAGGGACGACAGCCGCGCATGGCGACGACCGTGCTTGAGCCGACACGCGCGGCGCCGCGCAGCAACTGGCGGCAGAGCGGCGCCTGGATGCCGGTGCTCGGCGTCGGCGCCCTGCTCGTCTGGCTGGTCGTCGTCCCGCTGATTCTGCTGCTGATCAGCTCCGTGCGGCCGACCGGGTTTCCGACCGATCCCGGCTTCACGCTGCAGCACTATGTCGACACCTACACCGACCGGCGCTTCTGGGAACTGGCGGGCAACACGGCGATCTTCGCCGTCGGCTCCACCCTCTTCGCGCTGCTTATCGGCATCACACTGGCCTGGCTGGTCGAGCGCACCGACATGCCCCTGAAGGGACTGGTGCGCACCATGATCATCCTGCCCATGGCGACGCCACCGGTTCTGCTGGCCATCGCCTGGGTCATGCTGCTGTCGCCGCGCACCGGCGAGATCAACGCCCTGCTGTCGGCGCTGTTCGGTTTCGAGGATGCGGTCTTCAACATCTACTCCCTGACAGGGATGATCTTCGTCGAGGGGCTCTCGCTGGTGCCCTCCACCTTCCTCATCCTCTCGCCCGCCTTCCGCAACATGGACCCGAGCCTCGAGGAGGCGGCGATGGTCTCCGGGGCGGGCATCGGCACGCTGCTGCGCCGCGTCGTGCTGCCACTGCTCACCCCGGCGATTCTGGCCGCCGGCGTCTTCCTGCTGATCGTCGGCTTCGTCGTCTTCGACATACCCGGCGCCATCGGGCTGCCGGCCGGCATCTTCACGCTGTCGAGCCGGATCTACTACCTGGCGCACGAGAACCCGACGGGCCTGCCGGATTTCGGGCAGATCAGCGCCATGGCCATCTTCTTCCTGGGCGGGCTGATCCTCATGGCTTTCGGCTACCAGCACTACACCCGAAGGGCCAGCCGCTTCACCACCATCACCGGCAAGGGCTTCCGGCCGCGCAGCTTCAAGCTCCGGGGCTGGCGCTGGCCCGCCTTCGCCGGCGCGGCGTTCTACTTCACGCTGGCGGTGCTGGCGCCGCTCGCCATCCTCCTGTGGACCAGCTTCATGCCCTACCAGACGGGCATCTCGGCCGACGCCGTGGGACTGCTGACCACCGACAATCACGAGACCTTCTTCTCCAACCGCTTCGCCGTGCGCGCCACGACGAACTCGGTCACCATCGCGCTGGTCGCCGCCACGGTGGTGGCCCTGGTCTCCCTCCTGGTGTCCTGGATCGTGGTGAAGAGCAAGGCACCCGGCCGCAAGGTCATCGACATCCTGTCCTTCATGCCGCTGGCCATCCCGGGCGTGCTGATCGGCCTGGCGCTGATCTACGTCTACCTGACGGTCAACTTCCTGCCGATCTACGGCAGCATCTGGATCATCGTCATCGCCTATATCACCACCTATCTCAGCTTCGGCAGCCGCACCACGCACGGCGTCATGCTGCAGATCCACAACGATCTGGAGGACGCCGCCCGGACCAGCGGGGCCGGCTGGGGCCGAACCATGCGGCGCATCGTCGTGCCCCTCGCCGCGCCCGCGATCGCCGCGGTCTGGGTCTGGGTGCTGGCCCACTGCATGCGCGAGCTGAGCTCCGCCCTGATGCTGCAGGGACGCACCAACGAGACCCTGCCCGTGCTACTCTACGGCTACTGGACCGGCGGCGAACCCAACAAGGCGGCGGCTGTCGGCGTCTGGCTGATCCTCGCCCTGCTCATCGTGGTCGGGGTCTGGCAGTTCCTGACCCGGCGCCGGGAGGCCTGAGAGCCATGGACAGCATGCTCGCCGTTCGCGACCTGGTGATGGACTATCCGCTGGACCGGGGCGTCCACCGCGCCCTCAAGGGCATCGACCTCGACGTCCGGCCGGGGGAATTCTTCACGCTGCTCGGCCCCTCGGGCTGCGGCAAGACCACCACGCTGCGCTCGGTCGCCGGGCTGGAGGTGCCGACCGGCGGCTCCATCGCCATCGCCGGCCAGACCGTCTTCAGCGCCGAGGGCGGCCGCGTGGTGCCGGCCAACAAGCGCGACATCTCCATGGTCTTCCAGTCCTACGCCATCTGGCCGCATATGAGCGTCGGGGAGAACGTCGCCTTCCCGCTCAAGGCCATGCGCCAGGCCGGCCCCCAGGTGCGGCAGCGCGTTGCCCTGGCTTTGGAGATGGTCGGCCTCGGCGACTATCTCGACCGCCCGGCCACCCAGCTCTCCGGCGGCCAGCAGCAGCGCGTGGCGCTGGCCCGCGCCATCGTCAAGGACGCCAAGCTGCTGCTGCTCGACGAGCCCCTGTCCAATCTCGACGCCAAGCTGCGTGAGCAGATGCGCGTGGAACTGCGCGACCTGCAATCCCGGCTCGGCACCACCACGCTCTATGTCACCCACGACCAGGAGGAGGCGCTGAGCCTGTCGGACCGCATCGCGGTGATGAAGGATGGCGAGGTGGTCGAACTCGGCACGCCGCAGGAGCTCTACCTCCGCCCACGCCACCGCTTCACCGCCCAGTTCATCGGCCAGGCCCAGGTCTTCCCCTGCACCCCGCTCGGCGCAAACGGGGCCGGCTACCGCGTCGACACGCCGCTCGGCCAGCTCACCGCCGGGGTGAACGCCGACCAGGGCGACCGCGCCAGCCATCTGGTCATCCGGCCGGAGCACATCCAGGTCGAGCCGGCAGCACCCGGCGAGGCGACGTCGGGCGACAACATCGTCGCCGGCGAGGTCGTCGCCGTCAGCTTCTCCGGCAAGCTGGTGGAGTACCGCATTCGCGCCGCCGGTACCGAACTGCTGGTGCAGAACCTGTCGACCAGCCTGATTCAGGCCGGTGACGCTGTCAGTCTGCGCATCCCGGTGGAACGCTGCGTTCTCCTTGGCGGTTGAGCCGACCGCCCGTCGCTTCGCCTCAGACCTCCGGCACCACGCCCAGCCCGGGACCTCTCGGCACATCCATCGCCCCGGCGACGATCGCCGGCGGTGGCGCCAGGTCGCGGGCGAAGAAGCGCGCCGTGCCGAAGCCGCAATCGGGGATCGGCGGCGTCAGGCAGGCGGCGACATGCAGGGCCGCGGTCAGGCCGACCGCAGTCTCCAGGCTGTTGGTCACGGTCGAGGCGATGCCCCGCTGCGCCGCCATGCGGGCGATCGCCAGCAGGCGGTCCGGCCCACCCAGGCGCTGCGGCTTCAGGATCAGCGCGTCGATCGCGTCGGCCGCGATCAGCGCCTCGACGGCGGCGTAGTCCTTCGCCGCCTCGTCCGCCGCGATGGGGATGCGGCTGGCCCCCCTGAGCGCGGCCAGCGACGCCGGGTCGTGCAGCGGGATCGGCTGCTCGGCATACTCGATGTCGAAGCGCGCGAGCTCGTTGAGATGGTCCGCGGCCCAGGCAGGCGACAGGCCCTCATTGGGGTCGATGCGCAGGATCGCCGCGGGCACCGCGTCGCGGATCGCCTCCAGCCGCGCCAGGTTCTCCCGCCGGTCGGCCGTGCACTTGACCTTGAGAGTCGCGTGGCCCGCCGCGACGAGGGCCCGGGCCGTCGCCGCCGCC
>JAVKFF010000093.1:0-12529 GCA_040226215.1 Azospirillaceae bacterium | reverse complement strand
GACGCGCCGCGACCTGCAGTCGGAGATGAAGAAGCAGGGCCGGCCCTGGGAGGTCGGCAAGGCGTTCGAGCAATCGGCACCCTGCGGCCCGGTGGTGCCGGCGTCCAGGATCGGCCACCCGGCCCGGGGGGCGATCTGGCTCGAGGTGAACGGCCGGAGAGTGCAGACCGGCGATCTCGAGCAGCTGATCTGGAAGGTGCCGGAGGTGATCGCCCATCTCTCGCGGCTGTTCCGCCTGGCGCCGGGCGACCTGATCATGACCGGCACGCCGGCCGGCGTCGGCCCGGTCGCCAGGGGCGACCGCCTCAAGGGCCAGGTCGACGGTGTCGGCGACCTCGAGGTCACCGTGGTCTGAGGCGGGGTGGCGGCATGGATGCCGCGGGCTTTACCGACCGGGAAACCGTGGATCGGAGTCTTCGCGTGAAGCTGCGTTCCGAAGCGTTTCCGTGTTGGGTGCCGGACCGCCGATCCTGCGGTGTGACGGAAGCTGGTCCCTGAGGTCTGCAAGACGGGCAGGAAGACCCACGACCTCTCAAAATCGGAACGGAATCGATATTCGGAACGCCGTGATTGGTCCGATCAGTGACCGCTGTTTGATTTCAACGCACAAGGAATTCGAGAGAAACCACCGCTGTCTAGCGATCCTCGCGTTTTCGTCTTCTAAAGTATGCATTGCCATAGACAAGCGTCCTCGAGGGGAAACATCTCGCTACCAGAGGGATTCCCGAAAGTTACTTAACCGAGAATATACCAAATAAATCAACTTTCTACCGGATGGATGCGAGTCGAGGGCCTCTGCAATCGATTGCGAATCTCCCCTTCTTGTCGACCGACCCGATCTGACGAATGCTTAGGTGGTGAGGACAGCGTCCTCGACCGGGGGGTCGAAATCGTGAATGGCGATCCGGATGCGTGTATCCGGCGCCGGTGCCTGTCTGCCGTACCGCGAGGTCAGCCGAGAAGCGATTGCCCCCTTACCTAGGAGCCTGTGGGGGGGATCCGATATGACTTCGCGTAAACGCATTCTCGTGACCGGTGGCGCCGGTTTTGTTGGATCGCATCTCTGTGAACGGCTGCTTGAGCTGTCGAACGAGGTGATCTGCCTGGACGACCTGTCGACCGGGTCCCGGGACAACATCTTCCATCTGCACGGCAATCGACGCTTCAGCTTCGTCGAGCACAATGTCGAAGTGCCGTTCGATTGCGAGGTCGACGCCATCTTCAACATGGCCTGCCCGGCCTCGCCGCCGCACTACCAGCGCGACCCGGTCAGCACGGTGAAGACCAACGTGCTGGGCATGATCAACATGCTGGACCTTGCCCGGCGCAACAACGCGAAACTTGTGCAGGCCTCCACCTCGGAGGTCTATGGCGACCCGCAGGTGCATCCGCAGCCGGAGAGCTATCTGGGCAACGTCAACCCGATCGGTCCGCGCGCCTGCTACGACGAGGGCAAGCGCGTCGCCGAGACGCTCTGCTTCGACTATCGCCGGACCTACGGCGTCGATGCCAAGGTGGTGCGCATCTTCAACACCTACGGTCCGCGCCTGTCCGCCGGCGACGGCCGGGTGGTGTCGAACTTCATCGTCCAGGCCCTTGCCGGGCGGGACCTCACGGTCTACGGCGACGGCTCCCAGACGCGGTCGTTCTGCTATGTCGACGATCTCGTGGACGGCCTGATCCGCATGATGGCCTCCGACTTCGAGGTCTCCGGCCCGATCAATCTCGGCAATCCGACCGAGCTGCCGGTGGGCGAACTCGCCCGGCTGATCATCGACCTGACCGGCTCCATGTCGACGCTGCGCCGCGAACCGCTGCCGGTCGACGATCCGAAGATCCGCCGCCCGGACATCAGCCGCGCCAACGATCTGCTCGGCTGGCGGCCGCAGGTCTCGCTGGAGCAGGGGCTGGGCCGCACGATCGCCTCGTTCGCGGCGCTCGTCGACCGGGTTGCCGCGGAATGAGCGCGCCCGCCACCGACCGCCCGCCGGTGCTGGTCACCGGCGGGGCGGGCTTCATCGGCAGTCATACCTGCAAGGCGCTCCATGGCCTCGGGTACCTGCCGATCACCGTCGACAACCTGTCGCGCGGCCACCGCGACGCCGTGAAATGGGGCCCCCTGATCAAGGCGGATCTGCGCGACCAGACGGCGCTGCGCGCGGCGATCGCGGAATACCGGCCGAAGGCGGTCATCCACCTGGCTGCATATGCCTATGTCGGCGAGTCCTTCGACATCCCGGCCGACTACTACGGCGTGAACATCGGCGGGACGGCATCGCTGCTGAAGGCCATGGGCGCCTACGATCTGCGCACGCTCGTCTTCTCCAGCAGCTGCGCGACCTACGGCGTGCCGGAGTCGCTGCCGATCACGGAGACCACGCAACAGGATCCGATCAATCCCTATGGCCGCACCAAGCTGGTCTGCGAGCAGATGATCCGCGACTGCGCCGGTGTCCAGGGGCTGAGTTACGCGCTGCTGCGCTACTTCAACGCCGCCGGCGCCGATCCGGACGGTGAGCTTGCCGAGCGGCACGATCCGGAGACCCACATCATTCCGCGTGCGATGCTGGCGGCGCTGGGAGACATCGATGCCCTGGACATCCTGGGCGACGACTATCCGACACCCGACGGCACCTGTATCCGCGACTACATCCACGTGACCGATCTGGCCGAGGCGCACTGCCTCGCCCTGGAACATCTGCTCTCCGGCGAACGGGAGATCACGGTCAATCTCGGTGGCGGGCGGGGCGCGTCGATCCGCGAGGTGGTGGACGCGATCGAGGTCGAGACGGGGCGCAGGGTGCCCGTGCGCGTGAGCGCACGCCGGCCGGGCGACCCGCCGGCCCTGATGGCCGACATCGCGAAGGCCGAGCGGCTGCTCGGCTTCCGCCCGCGGCATTCCGACCTTCGCACGATCATCGCCTCGGCCTGGCCCACATTCGCGGCTGGCCGCGAGGGGACGATCCCGGCTGTCCTGACCGCTGCGGAATGATGGATGTCCACCCAGGCTTCACGATCGTTCGCCACACTCGCCGACACCCTGCCGGGGTCGTGCGTTGCCGCACCGCCGCCTCAGCGGGCGGCGGTCGGCCCGGCGACCGACGGTCCCTATCTCGACTGGCTGATGTCGCCGCGGCAGCATCTCGTCTATGCCGGCTTCGTCACCGTCTGGCTGGCGGCGCTGGTCTGGTGCTGGGCGTGGTGGCTGGACGGGACCTTCATCCTATCCACAACGCGCTATGTGGCGCTGACCGTCGTCCTGCTCTGGCTCAGCGTGTTGCAGGTCTACTTCGTCAGCGTCGTCGCCTTCGCGAAGGTGCCGTCACCGCGCTGCCCGATACCCGAGGGGCGGGTGGCGATCGTCGTCACCAAGGCGCCGTCGGAACCCTGGGCGATGGTGAAGACGACGCTCGAGGCCATGCTGGCGCAGGACGTGCCGCACGATACCTGGCTCGCCGACGAGGACCCGTCGGCAGAGACGCTCGCCTGGTGCCATGCCAACGGCGTTCAGGTCTCCACCCGCAAGGGCAGGGCAGACTACCACCGCAAGGAGTGGCCACGGCGCACCCGGTGCAAGGAGGGCAATCTCGCCTATTTCTACGACCACTACGGCTATGAGCGCTACGACTTCGTGGCGCAGCTCGACGCCGACCACGTGCCCCAGCCGGGCTATCTGCGAGCCATGCTGCGGCCGTTCGCCAATCCGCGGGTCGGCTATGTCTCCGCACCATCGATCTGCGATGCCAACGCGCAGCGCAGCTGGTCGGCCCGGGGGCGGCTCTACTTCGAGTCCATGCTGCACGGCATCATGCAGTCGGGTTATTCCGGTGCCGGGCTGGCCTCGCTGTGCATCGGCTCGCACTACGCCGTGCGCACCAAGGCCCTGCGTGCGGTCGGCGGCCTCGGTCCCGAACTGGCGGAGGACCACTCCACCACGCTGTTGATGAATTCCGGCGGCTGGCGCGGGATCCACGCCGTCAACGCCATCGCCCACGGCGACGGCCCGATCACCTTCTCCGATCTGGTGACGCAGGAATTCCAATGGAGCCGAAGCCTGGTGACGCTGCTGGTCCGCTATACCCGGCACTATGTCGGCCGGCTGCCCTGGCGGCTGAAGGCGCAGTTCCTGTTCTGTCAGCTGTGGTATCCATTCTCCGCCCTGGCCATGCTGATGATGTACGTGATGCCGCTCTGGGCGCTGGCGACCAACCAGGCCTGGGCCAATGTCGGCTATGGCGAGTTCATCGTGCACTTCGTCTCGGTCAACCTGATCGTGATGGCTCTGGTCCAGTGGCTGCGATGGAACGGCTGGGGCCGACCGTCGCGCTCGAAGACCATCGGCTGGGAGGGGCTGCTCTTCCTTTTCGCGCGCTGGCCGTGGATGCTCGTGGGCACTATCGAGGGCGTCAGGCGCGGGCTGACCGGCAAGGAGACCGAATTCCGCATCACGCCCAAGGGCATGGCCGAGGTCGGGCAGCTGCCGGTGCGCATTCTCGCGCCCTATGCCGGGCTCTCCTGCTTTTCCAGCGTCCTGCCACTCATGCTGCCCGAGGCGTCGGAGGCGGCCGGCTTCTATCTCTTCGCGGGATTGAACGGCTTCATCTACGCATTCATCCTGTTCACGGTTCTCCGGCGCCATAGAATGGAGAACGGGATAATCGCGAAGCCGAACCTGAAGACGCTTTCCGGATGCTTCAACTCCCTGTTATTGCCCGGCTTCCTCATGTCGTTCGCGGTGCTGTGCGTGGCGTTCCGGTTCGACATCACCTCGGCGGCATTCCTTTCGTTGTGACAATTTGGCGGTGCCGGTGACCGGTTCTTCGCGCATGCCGAACCGCCGGTACCGCTCGACGCAGCCAGGCAGCCGGCGCCTCCCGCTCGCGGCGCTGGCGCTCCTTTTCGTGCTCGTACCGCTGGCGTCGTGCCGGGGGCTCGACCGGGAGCGGGCCGCTGCCTCCGGGACGCATGAGACGGGCGGGCGCATCGAGGGTAGCGCGCCGGCGATGCATGACCGGTTGCGGTCCGAGCAGGCGCCAGCCCGCGCCGCTTTCGTCGACGGGGACGTCTTCTTCGGACTCTACGATCCGCACCGCCTCCATACCGACTTCGCCGGACTCGATGTCGAACTGATCTACGTCGCCTGGCAGGAATACGAGGCGGGGGCGCTCGCCCGCCAGGCCGCGGAGGCGATGGCGGCGGGCCGTCGGCTGATGATCACGGTCGAGCCCTATACCCGCGCCATCGACTGGCGTGCCGGCGGCGGCCCCGGGCACCTCGCGGCGATCGTCGCCGGCGAATTCGACCGGGAACTGGAGCGCGTCTGCCGGGACATCGGCGCCCTTGCCGAGCCGGCGATGGTCCGCTGGGGGCACGAGATGGAAGCGCCGGGCGACCGCTATCCCTGGCACTCCGGGGATGGCGAGGATTTCGTCGCGGCCTACCGCTACTTTGTCGAGCGCTGCCGCAGCTTCGCGCCGGCCGCCCTCTATGTCTGGTCGCCGCGCGGCGACCGCACGCTCGACGCGTACTACCCGGGCCCCGACGTCGTCGACATCGTCGGCGTGTCGGTGTTCTCGCTCTACGAATTCGAGGTCGACTATTTCGGCTATTACCGGACGTTCGGCGGGCACTTCCTGGAGAAGTACGCCCGGGTCGAGGACTATGGTCACCCGGTGATCGTCGCCGAGATGGGGGTGGCGTCGAACAATGCGGCGCAGAGCCCGCAGATCCAGCGGCACTGGTTCGCCAGCATGTGCCGCCACATGGACGACTTCGCGCTGCTGGAGGGCATCGTCTATTTCAACGAGGTCGAGCCCTGGTATTGGCCGGACGGCTACGGGTCCCCGGACTGGCGTATCGATCCGGCCATGCTGCTGTGCGACTGAGCGGGGTCGGTTGACAGGCATCAGAGCCCGCGATAGCGGCACCCTGAGCCCCCGTCGAGCGGTTGCCGGTTCAGCGCGTTCGGGCGTCCTGTCGAGGCGGCGTTCCGCCGAACCGCATCGCCCAGTGCTGACCGAACGTGGCCAGTTGCCAACCGCAGCGGGCGAGTCGGGAAAGCTGGTGGCGCCGCGTCCGCGCGATGGCTCGCCGGAAGGCATGGCGAAGCGCGGGGTCGTCGAGCCGCGCGTGGAAGGCGCGCAGTTCGGCCTCGCGCTCCGCAGCGGACCAGCCGGGTCGCAGAGGCGTTGAGATGTGGATGGCGGTGACGTCGAGCCCGGTGGCGAAACGCAGGCCGGGCCGGGCCACGAACTTGCGGAACATCGTCTGGTCGGAGGGCTGGCCGACAGGCGCCGGCCCCCAGCCCTCGGGCAGGTCGCGATAGGCCGCCAGGCGATGGCCGGCGACGCTGAGGCCGAAGAAGCCGTAACCCTCCTGGAGCATGCGGCGACGCAAGCGCCGATCGGCGACAGCGCCGTGATGGGCGTGCAGGTCGCCGTCGGCGTCGACGTCCACCTGGGTGGTGTGCGCGAAGTCGGCACGGCGCAGCAGCCAGGCGATGGTCGCGAGGTGGTCGGCGAACCAGAGGTCGTCGTCGCCGCAATAGGCGACGATGCGGCCGCGCGCTTCGGCCAATGCCGCATGCCGGTTCGCCTCGCCATGCCGGGCGCCCTTGGGGAAATCGAAATAGCGGATGCGGGGGTCGCTGCAGGCCAGGCTCTCCACCACCTCGCGGGTGGCGGGCGGGGCACCGTCGCCGACGACGAGGAGTTCGAAATCGGCGAAACGCTGGCGCCGGATGCTGTCGAGCGCATAGCCGATCAGCAGGCTGTGGTCGTGCGTTGGCACGAGCACCGTGGCGTAGGGCGCGCCGGTCATCCGGGGATGCCGGCCGCCGCCCTGATCTCGCAGCAGCGCTCGACCGTCGCGAGACCGTCCCTGGCGCTGCTGAGCGGCGGAGGGCCGCCACCGAGATGGTCGAGGAAGGCGGCAAGTTCCGCCTCGAGCGGCATGCCGGTGGGGATGGCCACGCGTTCCTCGTGCGCCATGGCGTCGCCCGGCGGACCGCGGCGCAGGACGAGGTGGTCGTCCAGGCTGGCGTTCAGCGTCAGCGTGCCACCTTCACAGGCCAGGATCACGCTGCGCCGGTTGACCGGATGATGGGCGGAGCACTCGACCAGCGCCCTGGGGCCGTCCGTCTCCCCGAGCAGCGCGACGACGCCGCCGCCGAGCGGTCCGAGCGGGTCGGGCGCGGCCCAGATCAGCTTCGGCACGACGCCCAGCACGTGCAGGCAGATCGACAGATCGTGCGGCAGCAGGTTCCACACCGGGTCGACCTCGTTGTGGGTCATCGACCAGCCGAGCCGCACGCTGCGCAACCCGATCACCGCGCCCAGCGAGCCGTCACCGGCGATCGCCGCCAATCGGCGAATGCCGCCGTGATAGCGCCACTTGTCCATGACGAAGACGCGGTCGGGTGCGGCGTCGACGATCGCCCGCGCCTGGGCGAGGTCGGAGGTCAGCGGTTTCTCGACGAAGACGGGCAGGCCACGCCGAGCGAGGGCGAGCGTGATGGTGCCATGGCTGTCGCTGGGCGTGGCGACCACCGCACCGTCGACCGCCGGCAGGTCGTCGAGCGTGTCGACGATGGCGTCGGCGCCACCCGTCGCGGCATTGGCGCGCGACCGCTCGCCCCGGGCGACGCAGGTGACACGGGCGCCCAGCGCCTTGAGGTCGCGCAGGATATGGCGTCCCCAGCCGCCGCAGCCGACGAGGCCGACATGCGGCCGCGCCCTCATCGCGCGGCTTGGTGGCGGTCGGCCAAGTCGAGAAAGGCGTCGACCATGACCTGGAACGAGCCGGCGGCGCGGTCGCGCTCGGAAAGCTCCGGCGCGTCGATCCGCCAGTCGAGACCCAGCGCCGGGTCGTCCCAGCGGCAGCCCAGCTCGTCACGCGGGTTCCAGTAGTGCGAGACCGAGTAGCAGAGGCTCGACTCGACAGGGAAATGGAAGCCATGCGCGACGCCGGTCGGAATGAAGGCGGCGCGAGGCGCGGCGGGGTCGAGGGTCACCGTCGCCGCGAGACCATGCGTGGCCGAGTCCGGGCGGATGTCGACCAGGGCGAGAACCATGAGACCGGACAGGCAGACGAGGTAGTCGTCATGTTCCACATGGACGTGGACGCCGCGCAGCACGTTGGGCCGGCTGCGCACGAAGTTCCACTGCACCGGCCGGATGCAGGTTGGCCACTCGGCGCGAAAGATCTCCGTCAGCGAGCCGCGCTCGTCGTGATGGGTGGTGAGCGGGATCAGGGCGCAGCCATCGGGTAGCCGCTCGGTCGTCAAGGTCAGGCCTCCGGATGCACGGAAAGGTAGTGGTTCGCGGGTAGAGCATTGGTCCGCTTGGAGCATTTCGCCACGACGCGTCGTCGGCGACCATATTCCAGAGTGACGGGGACTGGGTCAACGAATTCCCCCAGATCCCTCTCGGTGCCGTCCGCGCCATGGCTTGACCGCGATGACGGTTCAGGACGATAATCCTATCATCGTGCCGTCGAGGTCGATCCGAACTGCCGAATGTTTAGGGGCCGAATGTTTAGGGGCCGAATGTTAAGGAATGATAATGATTGCTAACAAAATGGGGGCGCGCGGATCACCACGCGCCCCCGGGGACCGGCCCATCCGGCCGGTCAAATCGTCGCGCGCGAGGCGCTCTCGTGCCAGGGAATGACGAAGCGCCTGAGCGAGCCGACCAGGAAGTAGAGCAGGAAACCGATGAGTGCGAGGACGACGACCACGGCGAACAGCGTGTCGACCTCGAGTTCCTGCAGCTTGATGGTGGCGAGATAGCCGAGACCGCGCGAACCCGCCACGAACTCCGCGACCACGGCGCCGATGATCGAGAGCACGATCGCCATTTCCATGCCGGTGAGGATATAGGGCATGGCGCTGGGGAAGACGAGGATGCGGAAACGGCGCAGATGGCCCGACTTGCCGACGTCGAAGAGTTCCAGCAGGCCCCGGTCGACCGAGCGGGCGCCGAGATAGGAGTTGGCGAAAACCGGGAAGAAGGCGAGCACGGCGGAGACGATGATCTTCGATTCGATGCCGAAGCCGAACCACAGGATGAACAGCGGGATCAGCGCCACCTTCGGGGTCACCTGCAGGGCGATGACGAAGGGCTTGAAGATGGTGTCGAGGATCTCGATCCGGCCGAGCAGCAGGCCGAGCGTCATGCCGACGACGCAGGCGATGACGAAGCCGCCGAGGCATTCGATGAGCGTCGTGTAGAGGTGGAACCAGATCTCGCCGCTGGCGAACAGCTCGACCAGGGCCACGGCGATGGCTTCGGGCGGCGGCAGCACCAGGGAGGAGACGTTGAACCCCGTGACGTAGAGCTTCCACAGGGCGAAGAAGGCGACGACGGCGGTCACCTGGATCAGCGTCTTACGCATCGTCATCCTCCTGCAGCATGCCGCGGATGCGGTTGACCAGTTCGACGAAGGGAGGCTCGCCGATCAGCCGCCCGCGCGGCCGCGGCAGGTCGACCGGCACGATGCCCGTGATGCGGCCGGGACGCGGCGACATCACCACCACCCGGTCGGCGAGGTGGACCGCCTCGGCGATGGAGTGGGTGATCAGCAGCGCGGTGAACTGGCCGTTCAGCCAGATCGTCTCGGTGTCCGCGGTGATCTTCTCCCGGGTGATGGCGTCGAGCGCGCCGAACGGCTCGTCGAGCAGCAGCAGGTCGGGCTCCGCGAACAGCGCGCGGGCCACGGCCGTGCGCTGCTTCATGCCGCCCGATAGCGCCGATGGCCTGGTGTCCTCGAAGCCCTTGAGCCCGACCAGCTTGGCCAGACCGCGGCCGCGTTCGTAGTCGGCCGCGGCGGGGGCGGCCCGCATCGCCTTGGGCAGGATGATGTTTTCCAGTACCGACCGCCAGGCCAGCAGACGGTGCTCCTGGAACGCGACGGCGCAGTGTCCGGGCCGGTCGTGCTCCCAGCGGATACTGCCCGAGGTCGGCTGGTCGAGGCCGCAGAGCAGGCGCAGCAGGGTCGACTTGCCGCAGCCAGACGGGCCGACAACGGCGACGAACTCGCCCCGGCGGATGGCGAGCGTGATGTCGTCGAGGGCGTGGACCTCGGCCTTCTTCGACCGGAAGATGCGCCCGACCCCCTCGATATGCACAAGGGGGTCGGCACGCTCGGCGGCTGCCGCGCCGTCGGGCGGCGCGACCATTCTGAGCTCTGCCATGTCTGGTCCCTAGCCGGAGACGGCCCGGTCCCAGATGGCGTTGGTGTAGAGCGGCTGATCGGCCTCGGCGCTGATCAGACCGGCCTGGCGCAGCAGCGCCTCGCCTTCCGCCCAATGTTCCGGGTTGCAGCGCAGGACCTGGTCCTCGCCGTGGCGGATCCACAGCCGGGAATTGGCATAGAGGTCCTGCACGGCGACCTCCGTCTCGTCGCTGCCCGGGATGTCGAACTGCTCGCGCATGGTCGCGATCACCGGCTCCAGATCCTCGCCGTGGCCGAGGATGTCCTGGATGGCGCGGTATGTGCCGCGGGTGAAGGCGACGAGCTGGTCGGAATTGTTGGCGATATCCTCGTCGCTGGCGACGTAGACCTGGCCCGGAATGCCGTCGTCGACCGGGCTGGCGTTGATGTCGTAGCCCTCGGCCAGGAGGCGGGTGGCAGTGCTGACATTGCCGAAGAAGCCGTCGAGGCGCTCGGCCTCGATCAGGCCGAAGGCGGCCGGCGTGTCGGCGACGCGCTCCCGGTTGACCTCGGACGGGTCGATCTCGTTGCGCTGGAGCATGAGGTTCAGCGTCGCCTCCATCGAGCCGCCGAGGGAGGCCATGCCGACGGTGCGGCCGACGAAGTCCCCGGGCGCGACGATCGGCGCGCTATTGGGCGAGATGATGAAGAAGGGGGAGTCCTGGGCGATGGTGGCGAAGGCATGTACCGGAGCCTCGTTCTCGACCCGGGCGATCATGTAGTTGGCGCCGCCTGTGCGGGCCGCGCCGGCCTGACCGGCGGCGACGAGCTGCACCGCCTGGGCCGCGCCGCGGCCGCCCTCGACATGCACGTCGAGGCCTTCCTCGGCATAGAAGCCGCCGGCCTGGCCGTACATCACGGCGGAGAAGGACAGCGAATAGCCGAAAGGCGTGACGAAGATGAGCTGGCCCGCCTCCTGGGCCCGGACCAGACCGGGAAGGAAGGTCGGGGAAACCAGCGGCAGCGCGCCGAGGGCGGAGCCCTTGATGAGAAGATCGCGACGTAGCATTGCACCCTCCAGTTTTTTATATCAAACAATCATTTTTCATATGAAACTTTTACGAGGATGCAACAGGCCTGTCAACAGGCCGACCACAGTTCGCCGGACATGCTTTGGCAGTAGGACCGGGTGGAGATGCGGATGCGCAGGAAGGGTCGACGCAGGGTGGTGCCGCACGTGGCGGTCGGCCGTATCGGGTTCAGCGCCGGTTGCCGAGCCGTTCGGAGATCTTGCCGGCGGTTTCCAGCACCGCCTCCGTCAGGAAGCGCATGCGCGCCTCGTCGGTGAAGTCCCAGTCGTGTCCGACGATCGAGACAGCGGCGATGACACGGCCGCCGCCGTCGCGGATCGGTGCCGCCAGCGTGTCGAGGCGGCGTTCGAAGATCCCATGACCCAGCACGTAGCCGCGTTGCCGGTCCTCGCCGATCAGCCTGATAAGGTCCGCGATCGTCGTCGCGGTGTTCTTGGTGGCGGCGGCCAAGTCGACGCCCCCATAGAGCGTCGCCAGCGCCTCGTCATCGAGATCGGTGAGCAGCATGCGGCCGAGCGAGGTGGCGTGCGCCGGCAGCCGGGCGCCGACCTGCACGTTGCTGGTCAGTTCCTGGGTCGAGGCGAGGCGCATCAGGTAGACGATCTCCCGTCCCTCGCGTCGCGCCAGGTGCACAGCGGCGCCGGTGCGGTCGCGCAAACTCCGCAGCGGTTCCTCGGCGAGGTCGAGGATGTCGAGCGAGGCGAGGTAGCTGAAGCCGAGATCGAGGACGAAGGAGGTGAGGCGAAAGGCGGTGTCACCTGCCGCCTTCTCAAGGAATCCCAGGGTCTCCAACGTGTAGACCAGGCGGAAGGTGGCCGAGCGACTGAGTCCCACGCCGGCGGCGATCTCGGTCAGGGTCAGCGGTTTGCGCTGGCGGTTGAACAGGGCGAAGACCTTAAGCCCCCGCTCCAGGCCCGGTACCATGTAGCGCGTATCGGGCGGCGAGCCGTCCGGCCGCCGCGGCGTTGCCGCGTGATCGCGCGCCGTGGCGGCGGTTGTCTGGTCGCTAGCCATGGTTCGGGTGCCAGCCGCGGTAGCAGGACGCCATCGGACGGCTCGCGTTCAGGCCGCCTGCTTCTTCTTGCGTTCCGCCTTGGCGATGGCGATGGGGTGGTCGTCGGGGTAGTCGGGCAGGTCGGGTGTGATGCGTCCGAGCATGACGCACATCAGGGCCTCTTCCTGGCTCTCGTTTCTGAGGCCGCGGTAGACGCCGGGCGGGCAGGAGATGACGTCGCGCTCGCCGAGTTCGGTCTCCCAGGTCTCGCCGTCATACTCGAAGAACAGCT
>JAVKFF010000092.1:0-5687 GCA_040226215.1 Azospirillaceae bacterium | reverse complement strand
CATGCTTCGCTGTCGGCCGGAACGGTGCGCAGCGCATCGGAGAGGGTGTCGACGATGCGGTCGACCTGCTCCGCACTGACGATATAGGGCGGGGCGACCACGACGGTGTCGCCGTCGACCCCGTCCACCCCGGCATTGCCCGCCAGCAGCAGGACGCCGCGCTCCGCCGCCGCGGCCACGACACGTTCGGCGACCTGGGCGGCGCGCGCGAACGGCGCGTTGCTTCTGCGGTCCCGCACCAGTTCGATGCCTTGCAGCAGGCCGCGCCCCCTGACATCACCGACGATGGGCAGGTTGGAGAGTTCCTGCATGCGGCCCGCCAGCCGCTCGCCCATCTCGCGCACCCGGCCCAGCAGGCCGTGGCGCTCGATATAGCTCAAGGTGGCATATCCCGCCGCCGCCATGGTCGAATGCCCGGTGAAGGACTCGCCGTGCAGGAACGGGGTGCCGCTGCTCTCGAACGCGGCATGGACGCGCTCATGCACCAGGACGGCCCCGATCGGCGTATAGCCGCCTCCCAGGCCCTTCCCCAGGGTGATGATGTCCGGCACGACGCCGCTTTCCTGCACGCCGAACCAGTCGCCGGTCCGGCCGACCCCGGAGACCACCTCGTCGACGATCAGCAGCGCGTCGTTCTCGTCGCAGAAGCGACGCGCCGCCTGAGCGCGCCCAGCGGCCCGCCGGCGACCGGCTCGACGATGAAGGCGGAGATATAGTCCGCGCCATGCAGGCGCATCGTCGCGCCGATCTCCTCGGCACATGCCGTGTCGCAGTCGGCCGGGCTGCGGCCCAGCGGGCAGCGGTAGCAGTTCGGCGCGGCCACATGCGGGAAATCGATCAGATAGGGCGTGTAGAGCTGCCGGCGCGGCACCGCCCCGCTCATCGACAGCGCCCCCATCGTGCTGCCGTGATAGCTGTGCCAGCGCGACACGATCTTCGATTTCTGGCTGGCGCCGCGCAGGTGGTGATATTGCCGCGCCAGTTTCAGCGCCGCCTCGTTGGCGGTCGACCCGGATGTAGTCAGCCAGACCTTGGCGAAGCCCGGCGGCGCGATCGCGATGAGCTTTTCCGCCAGCCGCTGTTCCGCCGACGTGGTGAAATCCCCGGTATAGGCGAAGTTGAGGCTGCGGAGCTGCTCCGAGATCGCCGCGGCGATCTCGGAGACCCCATGCCCGACAATGGCAACGAAAACCCCGCCGGCGGCGTCCAGGTACTGCCGTCCATCCTCGCCGACGATCTCCGCGCCGCTGCCGCCGGCCGCGACCGGGTAGGTCCGTCCGATCTTGCGGTGGAAGATGAAGTCGCTGCCGCTGTCCATGCCGATGCCCTGCGCTGATGTCACTTCGTGGCGAAGGGCTCGGGGACATAGTGGCGCTTGCCCCAGCCCTCGACCTCGCCGAACCGCCAGACCGGCTCGCCGCCATTGATCGCCATGCTCGACCAGCCCGGAGCGCTGCCGTTGAAGCCCGCGCGGAGCTGGTCCAGGCCCGGCTTGCTGCCCCGGCTTTCCCAGACGCGCTTCTGGAAGTCCGCGCCGCCCAGGATCACGGGCTGCAGTTCCTCCCAACTCAGCGGCTCGGCGATCGTGCCCAGGTCGTAGAAGAACTCGGAGGTCTTGATCAGCGAGAGGGCGTCGAACTCCAGCAGCAGCGGCGCGTTGCGCAGGTTGGTGTTCTCCGGATAGGTCGCCGCGGCCAGCCGGGCGACATCGGGATCCTGCTTCCACCATTCGTTTGCCAGCGCGACGCCGGCATCCAGGTCGGCCGCCACGATGTCCTGCGCTTCCCAGCGGGCCTGCAGGAAGGCCACCACCAGGTCGGGATGCTCCTCGGCGAAGCCGCGCCGCGCCGTGATATACAGCCGATCGGTAAAATAGCCCTCCGGATTGCCCCAGGCCTTCGCGACCTCCGGCACCCGGATTCCCGGCGTCTTGTGCGCTGGCCCGGTGACGCCATTGGCGTCGATCAGCAGCTCCGACAGCCCCATCTTCGGGCCGATGAACTGGAACGGCACCCAGATCACCGCGGCATCGATGCCGTCCGGCAGCTTGATCGATTCCGCCGGCGGCATGTTGACCACCTTGATGTCCGCCTCGCGCAGCGACTTGCCCAGATGCTCCTTAACGATCGCCGCCAGGGTGTAATGGGCGCTGGTTGCGGCATAGAGCCCGACGGTCTTGCCCTGCAAGTCCGCGACCTCGTCGATATCGCTGCCCGGCCGCACCATGATCGCATTGGACAGATGGCTCGCCTGGGTGCCGATGATCACCGCCGGGACACCCTGCTTGATGCGCGCGACGTAGGCGGCGCTGGCGACGTCGAAGTCCAGGTCCAGCCGCCCGGCCACCATGGCCTCGTTGGCCGGCGGTCCCGCCACGAAGCGGATCCATTCGGCGGCCACGTCATGACCCATCGCCTTGGCATGCTTCTCGAACAGCCTGTCGCGCTGCATCACGGCGCTGATCGGCGCGGTGCCGGCGAAGGAGTTCCAGCCGATCCGTACCTCTACCGGCTTGTCGTCCGCACTGGCTGCGGCGGCCGCAAACCCGACCGCCGATGCCAGCACGATTGCACTGATCGTCTTCAGCATCACTGCCTCCTCTGTTCTTCTTCGGTTTTCTGGTTGAGCAGACGCCACACTTTCGCCTGCAAGGCGTGGAAGTCCGGCTGCAGCCGCATCTCTCCCGCACGCGGGCGGGCGAACGGCACGTCGACTATGTCAAGGACGCGGCCCGGCCGCGGCTGCATGACCACCACCCGATCGGACAGGAACAGCGCCTCGTCGATCGCATGGGTCACATAGACGACGGTCTTGCTGCGCTGGTGGGATGCCTCGCTCCAGATCCGCAGAAGTTCGTCCTGCAGCGTTTCCCGGGTGAAGGCATCCAGCGCCGCCAGCGGCTCGTCCATCAGCATCACGTCCGGGTCATTGGCGATGCATCTTGCAAGGGCGCATCGCTGGCTCAAGCCGCCCGAAAGCTCATGCGGGTATTTCGCGTCGAAGCCGTCCAGCTTCACCAGCGAGATGCAGCGCGCCACCCGCTCGCGCACCTCCCGCGGCGTGCAACCGATGCTGCGCGGCCCGAACGCGATGTTCTGGGCCACCGAAAGCCAGGGAAACAGCGCGTAGTTCTGGAACACCACGCCGCGGTCGGCGCCGGGCCGCTCAATGCGCCGCCCGTCGACCTCCACACGCCCGTCGGTCGGTTGCTCGAACCCCGCGATCAGGTTGAGCAGGGTGGATTTTCCGCAGCCGCTCGGCCCGACGATGCTGACGAACTCGCCGTTGCGGATCTCCAGGTCGGTGCGGTCGAGTGCCAGCACCTCCTCGCCGCCGGCGGTCCGGAACAGCTTGGAGACGCCGCGAACGGAGATCTTGGTGCCGGCGCTCATGCCACGCCCCCGTGCTGGCGCCACGGCAGCAGCCGGTTTTCCAACCAGCGGCTGCCGAGGTCCATCATCAGCCCGATGACGCCGATGGTGAGCATCCCGACGATCACAACGTCGGTCCGCAGCACCTCGCGATAGAACGAGATCATGTAGCCGAGGCCGTTGCTGGCGGCGATCAGCTCTGCGGCGACGATGCTCATCCAGGACACGCCGACGGCGATCCGCGCGCCGGTGAAGATGTAGGGAAGCACGCTTGGCAGCACGACGTTCAGCACGATCCTGCGACGGCCTGCGCCAAGCGATGCCGCCGCCCGCACCAGCCGCTGATCGACGGCACGGGTGCCCGCGATCGTGTTCAGGAGGACCGCGAAGAATGCCGCAAGGAAGGTGATGAAGACGATCGAGAGCGTGCCGATGCCGAACCAGAGGATCGCGAGCGGCACCCAGGCAAGCGGCGGGATCGGCCGGAAGATGCTGAGCATGCCGCCCAGCAGGTTCTCGAAGGTGCGCGACATGCCCATCGCCAGGCCAAGCGGCACGCCCAGGCCGAGCGCCAGCAGGTTGGCGTAAAGAATCCGCTCCAGGCTGGCCAGCACATGCTCCAGCAGTTCGCCGGTCTCGATCAGCCGGACCGCGGAACGGACGACATCCCAGGGCGCCGGCAGCAGGGCCTTGGGAAACAGCTGGAAGGTCGTGGTCGCCAGGATCCAGGCCAGGATCAGAACGGCGGGGATGCAGAGCCGCAGGAGATAACGCGAAAGCGGTGCCGTAGCGGACGACGGCGCGGAACCCGTGGGTCCAGGAGCGGCCGTTTCCGCGTCTTCCGCCATGTGCCTGCTCCTTGTCGCTGACCCGCCTCGCTGTGCGGCCCCGCCGGGCTCTCCTATCCCGTGCGGCATATCCCGATAGGAGATGTGATCACACATGTTCGATTGGAGTCAATCGGCAATGCGATCATCGGATCAGGCCACTCGCCTCGAAATGGCCTCGCGAAGCTGCGTGATTCCGGTCATATACTTGTTTTTGCAGGATAAATATGACATTCTGACCAAGTGCCGCGGCCAGGCGACAACATCTTGAGCGACTGCTCCGTACTGTGATGTGAGATCACACGTACTGAGTTTGACAGGCACCAAGCTGGCTGGAGAAGAGCCGTGACGGAGAAGAACGAGATATCACCCGCGCTGGAGCGGATAGAAACGGGAACGTTGCAGGCGCAGATCTACCACAGCCTCACCCGGGCCCTGATGCGCGGCGAATTCGCACCCGGGCAGAGCGTCTCGATGCGCCATCTGGCCGCCACCTTCGGCGTCAGCACGATGCCGGTCCGCGGCGCCATCCAGCAGTTGATCGCCGACGGTGCGCTGCATTTCACCTCCAGCCGGTCCGTCGCCGTGCCGGCGATGAGCAGGGCGCGCCTCAACGACCTCTGCCGGGTCCGCCTGGATATCGAGGGCACTGCGGCGCAATGGGCTGCCACGGGGATCACGGCCACGGAGGTCGAGGCGCTGCACCGGATCGACCAGGAGTACGATGCGATCTACCGGATGCCCGACCTGTCGGCGCGGGTGGCGGACCATCTGGCCAAGACCTACAAGTTCCGCTTCGCCGTCTACGGTGCCGCCCATTCGGAGATCCTGCTGGGCATCATCGAGTCCCTCTGGCTGAAGATTGCGCCCTACTTCAACCTGCTGCTCGACGAATGGCCGCAAGTCGCAGAACAGGGCCGCAAGTATCGGGTGATCCTGATCAATGCGCTGGAATTGCGGGACGGCAATGCCGCGCGGGCGGCCATCCAGGGCGAGATCGAACGGGTCAGCGCGCTTCTGCTGGACAAGCTGCCCGCGGAGTAGCGAGCCGGCCCCTCCGCTACGGCTCCAGGCCGGCGACCTGGGCGGCGCCGAACAGCGGCCCCTCGGCCAGGCTGATCTCCAGGTCCAGCAGGGCCGGTACCTGGCCTTCGGCCTCCACGCCCACCGCGATCGGCAGGATGTTCTCGCGCCGCAGGGCGATATAGGCGTCCAGCCAGTCCTGGTCCGCGCGGCTGCCGGCGACCGTCGGCCCGCCGGCATCGGCGTCGCCGGTTGCACCGGGCGGCAGCAGCCTGTCGACATCGATGCGGGCGAAAGAGATGCCGGCACGTGCGAGTTCCGCGGCGTCCATCCGCGGATCCGCCAGCCGCGCGACCCCCAGGTGGAAGCCGAGTTCGGTCAGGTGGTAGAGGCGCTGCAGCATCGCCTCATCGGCCTGTTCCAGCACGGCAGCCGGCAGTTCGACGACCAGGAAATCCGGCAGCTC
>JAVKFF010000091.1:0-27407 GCA_040226215.1 Azospirillaceae bacterium | reverse complement strand
GGGCGTCGCCGGGCCGCCGAGACCGTGCAGGCGCGGGATCTCGGTCAGCGGCTTGACCTCGCCGCCCGACAGCATGCCGACCAGTTCGTCATGGACGATCTTGATGACCTGCTGGCGCGGCGTCACCGAGCGCAGCACCTTCTCGCCCACCGCCTGCTCGCGCACCCGGGCGACGAAGTCCTTGACCACCGGCAGCGCCACATCGGCCTCGAGCAGGGCGATGCGGACCTCGCGCATGACGGCGGAGACGTCGCTCTCGGAAAGCGCGCCGCGCCGCTTCAGGCGGTCGAATATGTCACCAAGCCGGCCGCTCAGCCCGTCGAACATGCCTCAACTCCACTTCGTTTCCACGGTGCCGGAACGCCCGGCCGCGAGCGTCGTCCGTCCATCCCTCGCAAACTGGCGGGGCCGGACAAACGACAATGGCGCCAGTGCGCGACACTCGCGGACTGGCGGACCCCTCGGGAAATCTCCCGGGCGCGACCTCGGACCTGGCCGGATCTGCCGACCGCCCCTCGGACGTGGAATGCCGCGCCTTGTAGCCCCGCCCCGCGCCCCTGTCAAATGCGCACGGCGCAGGTGGGGGTCAACCGCGAAGCCTTGCCTCTACCCGCCCGCCGCCCAGGGCAGCGGGTTGCGGTCGGCGCCGGAGGGCAGGGGGGCGTCGGGGTCGGCGATGAAGGCGGGGATGTCGCCGATCGGCTCGTCCGCGGCGAGGTCGCGCAGCAGCATGTGGTAGCCGTCGGGATAGACCGCGATGACCGGCGGATGCGGTGCTGCAGCAATACCGTCGAAGAGCGCGCGCACATGTGCCTCGGGCACGATGCTCTCGTTCCCGCCCAGCTGGATCAGCGTCGGCCGGTCGAGCGTGGCGGCCGCCGGCAGGGCCGCCGCCATCAGCTCGAGCAGACCGGCCACGGTGTCCAGCCGGTTCTCCTTCAGGACCAGCGGGTCGTAGGCCATCTCGCGCTGCACCAGGGCGTTGTCGGTGGGTTCCAGATCCAGTCCCTCGCCGCTGACCACCATGCCGGGAAACAGCGCGACCGCCGCCTCGAAGGGCAGTTCCTCCCAGAACGGCATCGCCTCCCAGTCCCAGGCGGCGGGCGCGACCAGGATCAGCGCATCGACCGGCAGGTCCGGGCGGCGCGCCAGGGCGAGCAGGGCGACGGCGCTGCCCATGCTCTCGCCCAGCAGCACCAGCGGCCGGTCCGGATAGCTGTTGGCGACCGCCTCGATCGCCGTCACCGCGTCGGCGACATAGGTCTCGGTGCCGGCCCAGATGCCGATGTTCTCGGTCTCGCCGAAGCCGCGCTGGTCCATGGCCACGGTGAGGATGCCTGCCTCCGCCCAGGCGGCCGCCGCGTCCTCGAAGGAGGCCGAATAGTCGTCGAAGCCGTGCAATGCCAGGATCACCGCCGCCGGCTCGCCAGGTGCTGGAGGGTCGGCGGGCGTCTCGGCGGTCTCGACCAGCGCAAGCTCGTCCACCGCGCTCGCATCCGGCGTCGTCACCCGGACCGGCAGGCGATAGCCGTCGGCGGCGACCAGCGCCGTCTCGGTCAGGGTCGGCGCCACCGTCGCCGGCCCCATGGGCTGCGAGGCGGGTGTGCAGGCCGCCAGCATCGCCACCAGTCCCGCCCCCGCGATGCCAGCGCGCCCGACCAAGGGCCTACTCCCGCGTCAGCTGCAGGAAGATATCCTCGAGATCGGTCTCCTCGGTCGAGATGTCGCTGATCCTGAGCCCGCATCTATCCATGACATTGAGCACGTCGCCGAGCCTGACCTCGGCCGGCTTGTAGCGGATCACCAGCCGGTTGGGCTTGGGCAGTTCCGCCTGGAAGGCCTCGAGCGGCTCGGGGATGGTGTCGATCGGATCGGTGAGCTCGACCGACAGCGTCTTGGCGTCGATGCGCTTCAGCAGGTTCGCCGTCGTGTCATGCGCCACCACCTCGCCCTTGTTGATGATGGCGATCTCGTCGCAGAGCTCCTGCGCCTCCTCCAGATAGTGCGTGGTCAGGAGCACCGTGGTGCCGGCCTTGTTGAGCGCCCGCACGTGGTTCCACAGGCTCTGGCGCAGCTCGACGTCGACGCCGGCGGTCGGCTCGTCCAGCACCAGCACCGGCGGCGAGTGCACCATGGCCTTGGCCACCATCAGGCGCCGGCGCATGCCGCCGGACAGGGTACGGGCATAGGCCCCGGCCTTGTCGGCGAGGCCGACCGCCTCCAGCAGCTCGTCGGTGATGCGTTCGCGCCGCGGCACGCCATACATGCCGGCCTGCATGTCGAGCAGTTCGCGCGGCGTGAAGAAGGGGTCGATATTGAGCTCCTGCGGCACGATGCCGATGGCCGAGCGGGCCATGCGCATGTCGCGCTCGATGTCGTAGCCCCAGATGCGGACCTCGCCCTCGGTCTTGATGACCAGGCCGGCCATGATGTTGATCAGCGTCGACTTGCCGGCGCCGTTGGGGCCGAGCAGACCGAAGATGCGGCCGCGCCTGACCTCGAGGTCGATGCCCTTCAGGGCCAGCTTCTCGGCGGACTTGCCCGAGGCGGCGTAGCGCTTGACCAGCCCCTTGACGTCGACCGCCAGGTCGGGCCCCGCCACTGCCGAAATATTGTCGTCCGTGGCCGCCATGTCGGCGACGGTCGCCACGTTTACTGCCATTTTGCGCGCGCCTTCGCTTGGGCTTCGGTGGGCGTGCCGCCGGCGATGCCGCGGCTGGCCTCGGTTACGTGCCGGCCTTGGTTGCGTGCCGGCCTTGGATGGGTGACGGCCTTAGATAATGATGCAGCGGCCGAAGGGCAAATGCCAAGCACGCCACTCCGGCGTCGGCCGGCCGCCAGCAAGGCGGATGGACGGGCGCCACCCGAGGGCTTGTCACGCCGCACCGGCTTTGCCATACCCCTCCGCGACGGGCCGCGTGTCGCCCCGACCAGCCGCATGTCCCTGCCGACGGAGACCAGCCCCGCCATGCCCGTACAGCCGCCGGAGATCATCGAGGTCGATCCGCAGACCGAAAACGTCGCCTGCGACGGCGACGGCGTGCTGGGCCATCCGCGCGTCTGGTACACCTTCGGGCCGCACGACCGGGTCACCTGCGGCTATTGCGACCGGGAATTCGTCCGCGCCGGCAGCGAGGCGGCGGCGGCGGCACGCAGCGCCTATCCCGACCGGCTGAAATCGCTGGCCTGAGCCGGTCGGACGCCGCGCGCCATCAAGCGTCGTCGCCCCAGGCCTTTGCCTTCTCAGGGAAGTCCGGGCGCTGCGGATTGACGACGCAGAAGCGGTGGCCGGACGGCGCCTCCAGCACCACCCAGCGCTTGACCTCGCCGATCTGGCGGGCGCCGATCTTCTCCAGCCGGGCGACTTCCGCCTGCTTGTCGTCGCTCTCGATGTCGAGATGGATGCGCGGCTCGTGGTCGACCTTCTGCAGCAGGATGCGCGGCTGGTCGGCCGGTGTGAAGAGCGCGACATACTGCCCGTCCCCGCCCTCGGGATCGACCGGGTAGCCGAGCGCCTTCGACCAGAAGCGGGCGTCACGGTCGAGATCGTCTGTCCGGCAGTCGATGACGAAGCAGGCGAGGCGGGAACGGTGCATGGGCGGGACACTCCTTCGGATCGGCGGCAGGAACGGGTGGTGGTACGGATGGATCGAGGTGGCGGAAGGCCGGCTGGCGGACCGCCTACTGCCGGACCTTGCTCTTCGGCGGCAGGGAGCGCACCACGCCGAGGGCGACGTTGACCCAGCCCGAAAGATCCTCGTCCGCCTCGATCCCGGGCGGATCGACATAGACCATGGTCGGCATCGGCCGGCCGGTGAAATCCATCGGCCGCACATGCGGGCGGGCCAGTGCCGCCTGGGCGGTGGGCTTGTCGAGCCGCAGCATCTGCGCCTCGTTGACGATGCCGCAGCACATGTGGTCGCCGACCATGAAGGCAAGGCCCCCGAACATGCGCTTCTCCGCGATCGGTTCGCCCTGCGCAAGATCGGCCAGCACAGTCCGCAGCCGCTCGGCCAGACCCTGGTCATAGGCCATGTCGCGCTCCCTCCTCCTGTTATGGCGGCCCAAGGTCGGAACATTTGGCGAACACTACGCCGTTCGACCGCCGCGCTCAACCCAGCAGGTGGCGAGCGACGGGCGAAGGCGAAAGGGATGATCGGCACGGATGTCCGGGTTCAGGCCGCGCGCCATTCCGGGAAAGGCAGCCAGAGCTGGTCTTCCTCGATCTCGGCATCGAAGGTGGCGAAGGCGCCGGGCGCGGTGACCACGGCCGTGGTGTCGCCGCCGTCCAGCGGCTCGCCGAGCCGGGCGCGCAGCAGCGAAAAGCCGCCGAGCCCCGCCGCGACGGCCGCCAGCAGGACAAGGAAACCCGGCGCCCCGCCCAGGTCCAAGGCGGCGGAGATGAGCGGCCCGGACAGCGCCGAGCCGATCGAGAAAGCCAGCAGCAGCGCCGCCGCGGCGGAGACGATCGAGGTCTCCGGCAGCCGGTCGTTGATGTGCGCGATGACCAGCGGGTAGATCGGCATCGCCCCGGCGCCGAGCGCGAAGGCGATCACCGCCATGGCGACCAGCGTGCCGCCGCCCAGCAGCAGCAGCCCCATGCCGGCGAGGAGAAGGAGGCCGACGGCGCCCGCCGATCCGGCGATCACCAATCGCCTGTCGACCTTGTCCGACAGCCAGCCGAGCGGATACTGGCACACCGCCCCGGCGATGAGCGCCCCGGTCATGAACAGCGAGGCCTGCCAGTCGCCGAGCCCTGCCACCGCCGCGAAGACGGCGCCGAGGCCGAGCACGGCGCCCTGCATGAAGCCGGTGGCAATGCAGCCGACGATACCCAGCGGCGTCTCCTTCAGCAGCCGGCGCAGCGAATAGGTGTCGTCGCCCGTGACCGTGTCGGGAAGCGGCGGAGCCGCGAAGCGGGTCACCGTCACCGGCACCAGCGCGACCGACATCAGGACAGAGGCGATGATGAACAGCGCCGCGCCGTCCACGCTGCCGAGGACCACGAAGACCGGTCCGACCGCATAGCCGCCGATGGCGACGACCGAGAAGATCGCCAGCAGCCGGCCGCGGTTCTCCCGCGTCGCCTTGCCGTTCACCCAGCTCTCCGCCACCGTCGCCAGGCCGGCGAAGCAGAGCCCGGTGATCAGACGCAGCAGCACCCAGAAGACCGGCTGCACCCACAGGGCGTGGGCCAGCACCACGGCGGAGATGATCGAGCCAGCGGCGACGAAGGTGCGGATATGGCCGATGCGGGCCACGATGTGCGGCGCCCGGAGCGAGCCCAGCGCGTAGCCGATGTAGTAGGCCGCGGTCATCGCGCCGATGATGGCGAAGGAGAAATCTTCCGCCGTGGCGCGCAGGCCGAGGACGACGAACTGCAGGCTGTTGCCGGCCAGCAGCACGCCCAGGCTGGTGATCAGCGCGGCGATGGAAACCAGGGCGTTGCGCATGGCGGCAGCCTCCACGGGGGCACGGGAAGGTCGGACGCCGCCAGGGGCGTCGCCGGTGATCGGCTCGAACTGCCGCCCAGCTAGGCGACGCGGGCCGGGGGTGCAATCGCGGGCGTTTCACGGGAGCCATGCGGCACGCTCATCCCGCCGTGGCATCCGGCCCGGCGGCATCTCCCAGCGCCTCGACTCCCCCGCCCCTTTGGGTCATCTTCTTCGCCATCATGACAGACCAGACCGCCGCCCTCGAGAAACTGGAAGAGGAACTGCCGGGAAAGGAGGAACATCCCCTGTTCCTCGTCGACGGCTCCGGCTTCATCTTCCGCGCCTTCCACACCATCCCGATGCGCATCCGCGCCTCGGACGGCACACCGACCAACGCCGTCTACGGCTTCGCCTCCATGCTGATGAAGCTGCTGGCGGACCTGGAGGCCGAGCGCATCGCCGTCATCTTCGACGCCTCGGCGCACACCTTCCGCAACGAGCTCTACGACCTCTACAAGGCCAACCGCGACGAGCCGCCGGAGGAACTGCGCCCGCAATTCGCCCTGATCCGCGACGCCGCGCGGGCCTTCGGCCTGCCGGTGATCGAGCGCGAGGGCTACGAGGCCGACGACATCATCGCCACCTATTGCCGGCTGGCCCGCGAGCGCGGCGAGAAGGCGGTCATCGTCTCCTCCGACAAGGACCTGATGCAGCTCGTCGGCAACGGCGTGACCATGATGGACCCGATGAAGAACCTGGCCATCGACATCGAGGAGGTGATCGAGAAGTTCGGCGTGCCGCCCGACAAGGTGGTCGACGTGCAGGCGCTGGCCGGCGACAGCACCGACAACGTGCCGGGCGTGCCCGGCATCGGCATCAAGACAGCCGCCCAGCTGATCAACGAGTTCGGCGATCTCGACACGCTGCTGGAGCGCGCCGGCGAGATCAAGCAGCCCAAGCGGCGGGAGAACCTGATCGAGCACGCCGAGATGGCCCGGCTGTCGCGCCAGCTCGTGCGCCTGGCCGACGATGTCGACCTCGACGGCGACGGCGAGGCCCTGGAGATGCTGAAGCCCCGGCTCGAGGCCGGCACGCTGATCGCCTTCCTGCGCCAGATGGAATTCCCCTCCCTGGTCGCCCGGGCGGAGAACGCCTACGGCGCCGGCGAGGCGACGGCCGAGCCCGTCGCCGACGTGGCGAATGACGACGAGGCGGGCTACGAGCTGGTCACCGACACGGGCCATCTGGAGGCCTGGATCGCCGAGGCGACGGCACTGGGCAAGGTGGCGGTCGACACCGAGACCGACAGCCTGACCGCCAGCCGGGCCAAGCTGGTCGGCATCTCGCTCGCCACCAAGGCGGGGCGCGCCTGCTACATCCCCCTCGGCCATGTCGGGGCGGGTGGCGAGGGCCGGCTCTCCTTCGACGACGCCGACGCCGCGCCCGAGCAGATCCCGTCAGAGACGGCGCTGGCGCTGCTCAAGCCGCTGCTGGAGGACCCGGCGGTCCTCAAGATCGGCCACAACTTCAAGTACGACCACCTGGTCCTCGCCCGCCGCGGCCTCCAGGTCTCGCCGGTCGACGACACCATGCTGATGTCCTACGTGCTGGATGGCGGCGCCCACGGCCACGGCATGGACGAACTCGCCCAGCGCCATCTCGGCCACACCACGATCTCCTTCAAGGAGGTCGCCGGCACGGGCAAGAATCAGATCACCTTCGACCGGGTACCGCTGGACAAGGCGTGCGACTACGCCGCCGAGGACGCCGATGTCACCCTGAAGCTCTACCAGCACCTGAAGCCGCGCCTGCTGACCGAGCGCATGATGACGGTCTACCAGACCATCGAGCGGCCGCTGGTGGCGGTGATCGCCGAGATGGAACGCGCCGGGGTCAAGGTCGACGCCGAGGTGCTGCGCACCATGTCGGCCCGCTTCGCCGAGGACCTGATCCGGCTGGAGGGCGAGATCCACAAGCTCGCCGGCCATCCCTTCAATGTCGGCAGCCCCAAGCAGCTGGGCGAGGTGCTGTTCGACGAGATGGGCATCGAGGGCGGCAAGAAGGGCAAGACCGGCGCTTATGGCACGGGCGCCGACGTGCTGGAGACGCTGGCGGCCCAGGGCGTGGAGATCGCCGCCCGGGTGCTGGACTGGCGCCAGATCGCCAAGCTGAAATCGACCTACACCGACGCCCTGGTCGAGGTGATCAACCCGGAGACCGGGCGGGTCCACACCTCCTTCTCGCTCGCCGCCACCAATACCGGCCGGCTCTCCTCCAACGAGCCGAACCTGCAGAACATCCCGATCCGCACCGAGGAGGGACGGCGCATCCGCACCGCCTTCGTCGCCGAGAAGGGGCACAAGCTGCTCTCGGTCGACTATTCGCAGATCGAGCTGCGCGTGGTCGCCGACATGGCCGGCGTCGACGCCCTGAAACAGGCCTTCCGCGAGGGCATCGACATCCACGCCATGACCGCCTCCCAGGTCTTCGACGTGCCGCTGGAGGCGATGACGCCGGAGACCAGGCGCCGCGCCAAGGCGATCAATTTCGGCATCATCTACGGTATCTCCGCCTTCGGCCTCGCCAACCAGCTCTCCATCGACCAGAAGGAGGCCGGCCAGTTCATCAAGGCCTATCTGGAGCGCTTCTCCGAGCTCAAGGCCTGGATGGACGAAACCAAGGCCTTCGCCAAGGAGCACGGCTTCGTCACCACCCTGTTCGGGCGCAAGTGCCATGTGCCCGGCATCAAGGACCCCAACCCGGCCCGCCGCGGCTTCGCCGAGCGCCAGGCGATCAACGCGCCGATCCAGGGCACCGCCGCCGACATCATCAAGCGCGCCATGGTCCGCCTGCCGGACGCCCTGGCCGAGGCCGGCCTGAAGGCCCGCATGCTCCTCCAGGTCCACGACGAACTGCTCTTCGAGGTGCCCGAGGCGGAAGCCGAGGCGACCTCGGCCCTGGTCCGCCAGGTCATGGAAGCCGCCGCCACCCTCTCCGTCCCCCTCGTCGCCGAAGCCGGCATCGGCGACACCTGGGCGGACGCGCATTAACCGCCTGGCATTCGTCGGGCGGGCGGCGGGTGTCACACGCCAGCCGGCCGGGCGAGGACGGTCGTGAGATCCCGGATCTGCGGCTTCGCCTTGTCCGGGATGACGGCCCCTTATTCTGCTATACCCCCTCAATTCCATCGTCATCCCGGCCGACCGCAGGGAGAGCCGGGATCCAGCCACGCCTCGAGAAACTAGCGCGCGTAAGAATATTGTTGCTGACACGGGAGTGTGCCACCATCGGCCCCGGTCTCGAGTACGGGGGCTGTTGCCCTAACGGGGTCTCAGGGGGGCGGGCAGCATGACGTTCAGGTTCTCCACCGTAATCGTCGCGTTTCTGGCGATCGCCACGCTGGCCGGCTGTCAGACCGTCTCGCCGTCGGCCGGTGGTGCTGGCGGCGGGCCGTTCGGTGCCTTCACGGTGCCGGGCCCGGCCTCCCCCTTCATACCGGCCACCCAACCTTCGGCGCCGAACAGCTGCCAGTGGGCCTATGACAACGAGTGCGACGAGCCCGGCATCGGCACCGGCCTGTGCGCCACCGGAACCGACACCGCCGACTGCCGGGTGAGTTCCGCGGCACCGAGCACGCCGATACCTCCTGCCCCGCCACCGTACGTCCCCGTGCCGTCAGCCCCGACACTATTCACCCCGACGACGACGAGTCCGGCGACGACGAACCCGGCACCGAGCGCCCTACCGCCGATCGGCCCCAATGCCTGCCAGTACGCCTTCGACGGCGAGTGCGACGAACCCGGCATCGGCACCGGCGCCTGCGCCCCCGGCACCGACGCCGACGACTGCCGCACCAGCAGTTCACCAGCCAACACAGCCAATGCCTGCCAGTACGCCTTCGACGGCGAGTGCGACGAACCTGGCATCGGCACCGGCGCCTGCGCCCCCGGCACCGACGCCGCCGACTGCCGCATCAGCAGTTCACCAGCCAACACCGCCAATGCCTGCCAGTACGCCTTCGACGGCGAGTGTGACGAACCCGGCATCGGCACCGGCGCCTGCGTTGCCGGCACCGACACGGCGGACTGCCGGTAGAGGCGCTGCAGGCCGGTACATCACCGGCATCGCGGCCCAGCGAAAACGGTCCGGGGACCCCGGATCGGGGGCTTCATCTTGTCCAGGATGATCGACGGGTGGAGAGCTCTCGGGCACACCCACCACCCCACCGTCATCCCGTGAGCACCATGACCGAACCTGGCACCCGCCCCACCCTCACCACCCCCCGCCTCAGCCTCGCGCCGCACACGCTGGCGGACTACGAGGATTCCTGCCGGCTCTGGGGCGATGCCGAGGTGGTGCGCTACATCTCGGGCACGCCCTCGACACGTAGCGAGGTCTGGCAGCGGCTGCTGCGCTATGCCGGGCACTGGGAGCTCTTGGGCTACGGCTTCTTCGTTTTGCGGGAGGCTGCGACCGGGCGCTTCGTCGGCGAGGTCGGGCTGGCCGATTTCCACCGCGATATCGAACCACCGCTGACGGCGCCGGAGGCCGGCTGGGTGCTGGTGCCGGAAATGCAGGGCAGGGGCTACGCCACGGAGGCGCTGGCGGCCGTCCTCGCCTGGGGAGAGCGGGCACGCGGCATGACCCGCTTCCAAGCCATCGTCGACGAACGCCACGCCGCCTCGATCGCCGTCGCCGCACGCTGCGGCTTCACCGAGAGCCACCGGGCGGACTTCCACGGCGACGCGGTCGTGGTGCTCGACCGGGCGGCCGGCGCCTGACCCACCCGGCCATCCGCGATCACGGCCAGGCGGTGCCCTCCACCCGGGGCACCCGGTACTTCCGGCGGTAGCCGACGGGGCTGATTCCGTTGAGGCGCTTGAACAGGCGCCGGAAGGCCGCCGGATCCTCGTAGCCGACCTGCCAAGCGATCTCCTCCACCGGCGTCTCGGTGCGCTCCAGACGGCGCTTGGCGTCATCGACGCGCAGGCGCTGCACATAGGCGATCGGCGCCAGCCCGGTCGCCCGGGTGAAGCGGCGCTTGAAACTGCGTTCCGGCACCCCCGACAATTCCACCATGCGGCCGACCGGATTGACGTCGGCGAAGTGCCGGTCGAGCCAGACCTGGGCCTGCCGCACGCAGCCGTCGCCATGGTCGCGGACGGGATCGAAGGTGACGAAGGGCGCCTGCCCCTCGGCATGCCACTGGAGGGCGAAGAAGCGGGCGATCGACTGGGCCGCCGTGGCGCCGACGAAGCGGGCGATCAGGTAGAGCACAAGGTCATGCCAGGACATGCTGGCCCCGGTCATCACGAACTCCTCGCGCTCTCCGGTGGCAACCAGCATGTCCTCGAGCCGGACATGGGTGTCCGGGAAATTGCGCCGGAAGGTGCCGGCGAAAGCCCAGTGGATGGCCGCCTCGCGGCCGGCAAGCAGGCCGGTCTCCGCCAGCAGCAGCACGCCCGAGCAGGCCGAGCATAGCAGGCTGCCCTGCCCATGCGCCCGCTCCAGCCAGGCGACGAGCTCGGCGTGCTCGCCCGTCTGCCAGGCGCCGGTAGGCACCATCACCGAGGGCACGATGACGATGTCGGTGTCCGCGACCTCGTCGAGGCGACGCTCGATCACCACCGGCGTGCCGCTGGCCGTGTCCATGGGGCCGCGTTCATGGCCGACAATCTCGGCATGGAAAGGCGGGTCCGACGGCAGGCTGTCGTCGGCCTTGCCCAGGATGGCGAAGGCGTTGAGCACGTCGTAGAGGCCGAACAGGGTCGAGGCCATGACGTCCGGCACGGCGACCAGGCTGACATGCAGCGGCGCGGCGCGCCGGCGCTGACGGGCATCACGCATCTGCGTCCTCCCTTGCGTTCCTCGAGCCGTCGGCGTGGCGCGATCGGACCGGTCCTGGGACGGCCGGCACTGGCGGATCGCCCCCGGCCGGATGCAGCGTGGCGGCGCCACAACCCGAAGGAGGGCAGAATGCAGATCGACGCGCAGGAACTCAACCGACTCCTCGAACGCGCCATGGGCGACCTGTCGGCGGGCGCCGGCGGGGTGATGATCAGCCTCGGTCACAAGCTCGGCCTGTACCGCACCATGGCGGGCGCCGGCCCGCTCAGCGCCACCGAACTCGCGCGCCGGGCCGGCTGCGCGGAACGCTATGTCCGGGAATGGCTGAATGCCCAGGCGGCCGGTGGCTACGTCGCCTACCACCCGAACAGCGAGACCTATGAGCTGACGCCCGAGCAGGCACTGGTGCTCGCCAATCCGGACGGGCCGGCGCACATCCCGCCGGCCTGGGACGTGGTGGCCTCGCTGTGGTTCGACGAGGACAAGGCGTTGGAGGCCTTCCGCAGCGGTGAGGGCATCGCCTGGGGCGATCACCACGACCGCCTGTTCTGCGGCGTCGCCGCCTTCTTCCGCAGCGCCTATCGCAACGAGCTGGTCGCCAACTGGCTGCCGGCGCTCGACGGCGTCGTCGACCGGCTGCGCGACGGCGGCCGCGTCGCCGATATCGGCTGCGGTCACGGACACTCGACCATCCTCATGGCCGACGCCTTCCCGCAATCCAGCTTCACCGGCTACGACGTGCACGACGGCTCGATCGCGGCGGCGCGCGAGAACGCCAGGGCGGCCGACGTGGCCGACCGGGTCGACTTCCAGGTCGCCACGGCGAAGGACTATCCGGCGCGCGATCTCGACCTCGTCTGCTTCTTCGACTGCCTGCACGACATGGGCGATCCGGCCGGGGCCGCCGCCCATGCAAGGCAGTCGCTGGGCACGGATGGGACGGTGATGCTGGTCGAACCCTTCGCCAACGACCGGGTGGAAGACAATCTCAACCCGATCGGCCGGCTTTACTACGCCTCCTCCACCATGCTGTGCTGCGCGCATTCGCTGTCCGAGGAGGTCGGTCTGGCGCTCGGCGCCCAGGCGGGGGAGAGCCGCCTGGCGGGCGTACTGCGGGAGGCCGGCTTCGGGCAGGTCCGAAGGGCCGCCGCCACACCGTTCAACATGATCATCGAGGCGAAGGCCTGAGACGCCAGGGCGGCCGGCGGCCATAGCGGCCGCCGGTCGCCCGCTACGCCTTCCGGCAATCATCAACTTGACATTGTCTAGTTATCGTCCATCTTCTGGTGCCGTCACCGGTTCACCCGCATCAGGAGACGTGAGGCGATGTCCCTCGAACCGCTCTTTGCCGCCGGCCCGACGATCGCGGCGCACGCGCTGGCGGCGCTGGCCGCGCTGGTCCTCGGTCTTGCCCAGTTCGCCCTGCCAAAGGGCACGCCCGCCCATCGCTGGACGGGGCGTGTCTGGGTCGTGCTGATGGTCGCCGTCGCGCTTTCCAGCTTCTTCATCCACACCATCGGCATGCTGGGGCCCTTCAGTGCCATCCACCTGCTCTCCATCTTCACCCTGTTCGCGCTCGCCATGGCGATCCGGGCGATCCGCCGGGGCGCGGTGGCCAGTCACAAGGGCTGGATGATCGGCACCTTCGTCGGCGGCCTGATCGTCGCCGGCGGGTTCACCCTGCTGCCCGGCCGCGTGATGCACGCCGTGGTGACCGGCGGCTGAGCCGTAGGGCGGCGTGCAGGCCACCGAAATCCTGGCCTTTTTGTCGGACAGTTGACACAATCAAAAGTTGCTTCGGCACTTTGAGGAGGGGGAGGTGCGGCGAAGGACCAGGCGCCACGTCACGGTGCTGGCCTCGGTGACGGGCGCGGTCTGCGCACTCACCTCCGCGCCCGCGAGCGCGTCCTGCCAGGTCACGGTCACCGTGGATTTCTGCACCCTGGCCTGGCTGACCGGCGACGATTTCTGGGACGGCACCTACAGCGTCGAGTACGGACACGGCGTGATGACGGCGAACGGCATGCCGATGCCCCTGCCCTTCGCCGGCGACGGTGGCGTCGCGGCGATCGACCAGACCGGCACAGGCCTTGCGATCAGTCACCCCCAGCGTTTCCTCCAGGCAAGCGCCAGCGAGGTCAGCCTCGACACGCCCGCGTGGCAATGGTCCGAGCAGGCGGGACAGTGGTTCACCTCTCACGATGCGGAGGCGTTCGCCACGATGCAGGCCGGAGTCGCCACGTGGACCGGTCAGCAATGCACCAACCAGGAACTGCCACGCTGGAGCGCCCCCACGTATTCGGCCGACAACCGGCCGATGACTCTCGACTTCGTCGGGATGGGTCCGTTGGCGATCATGGGCATGCTGCACGCCGAGGCGTCGCAGCAGGGAATGCGTCTGCTCTGAATGCAGGAGATCATTTTCCGCCGCGACGATTTCCCACTCGGCGAGCTCGGCACCCAGACGCTCGACGACGACGCCGTGTGCAACCAGGTCTGCGACGGCAGCGGCGATTGGCTGCGCTACGACGATGGCTATGTCTTGTGCGCCCAGTAGTTAGTGTACCTGGCGAAGCCAGATCTGCCCCGATTTGGCCCCGAGGTGGTCAATATCGCCCGTCAGGGTCCGTTCCGTCATCCCCAATGACGCAGCCAGACCTGTCCGCTGCCGGCATCAGCCGATGCCGGTCGACGCAATCCACCGTTCTCTCACGATCCCTTCAGGAGAAGACCCATGAAACGTGCATTGACCGCGATCGGTCTGGCTCTCGCCATCGCCCCGGCCGCGATGACCTCCGCGATGGCCCAGGATCCCTCCCTGCCCTCGACCTATGGCGACAACTCGCTAGTCACCGGCTTCACGCCCGACCCGGCCACCGCCACGATCGACGCCGGCGGCCCGATCGACGTGTCGGCCACGCTCGGCGGACCCTGCGTCGGCTTCGTCGCCGATGCGCCGGACCTGCGCCTGTTCTACGAGGCCGGCGATACCTTCCCGCTGATCTTCTATGTGGACAGCGGGGCCGACACCACGTTGGTCATCAACGCCCCGGATGGCGAGTGGTGGTGCAATGACGACGCCGACGGCCTGAACCCGGAGATCTTCTTCGACCAGCCGCTTTCCGGTCAGTACGACATCTGGGTCGGCACCTACACGCCCGGCAGCTTCCCCGAAGCCACGGTCTTCGTCACCGAGCTTGAGTAGCGCAATCACGGCGCCCGGCGGACCGAACACGGTTCGCCGGGCTTCCCGGGAGCTGCCACCGTTGACTTTTTCATAACGAATTCAGGCTTTCGCTCGGCGCGACGGCGCGGGCATGGTTCCTGGATCGCCACTGCCGCGGGAGAAAGGCCGATGACCTGGAAACCCCGATCCACCGGCGCCCTGGCCGGCGATCTCGCCGCCGTCATCGCGATAACTCTGTATGCGCCGACAGCCTTCGCCGCGTGCCAGGTCTATGACGAACCTGACCACTGCGACATGCAGTGGACCCTGGAGAACGATTTCTGGATCGGCCAATACACGGTGGAAATGGGACGGGGCTTCGTCAGCGTCGACGGTCAGGCGATGCCCATGCAACCAACGCCCCTGGCCATGGCGACGATCTTCCAGATCGGTCCCGACCTGGTGATCGATCATCCAGAGCGCCGGCTGCAGGCGGACCTGACCTCGGTCAGCCTCGACACGCCGGCGTGGGACTGGGATGACCGCCTTGCCGAGGACATGCCGGCGATGAGCCTCAGCGACGTCGAAATCGTTCTCGACTGCTCGAACGCGGAGCTGCCGCGTTGGAGCGCGCCGACCCATTCGGACGACGGCCATCCGATGACCCTCGATCTCGTGGCGGTCGGCCCTTACAACATATACGGGCTGCTGCACGCCGAGGGCATGATGGATGGCCACTATGTGATCTGGCAGAGCCAAGTCAACTTCTCGCGGGAAACCTTTCCAGTCGAGTCCCTGGACCTGGTGACAATCGAAAGCGACGCCGCCTGCGATCAGATCTGCTCGAACAGTCCTTTCCTGTGTCCGTGAAGCGCTGCATCCGGCGTCACGATCGGCTGAAGACGCCGACCAGCAGCGTCGCCCCATCACCGCCGGGATAAGATGACCTCAGGGCTGTTCGGCGATGTAGCGGCCGATGAACCCGGCGATGAGCGAATGTCGGATTGGACAAGCGCCCGGGTGCCGGCTCGGATTCCCTGACGCCTTTTGCCGCATGGCAAATCACCGGTCCGTCACCAACATGTTCAGGCGTCCAAAGCTGCCTGAAACGGAGGACAGGTCTGCCCATGCGACCGACAGAAAGGATTGCCTACCGGGTCAGCCAGGGTGCCAGGGCAGCCTGGTATCTCGGCCACTACGTCACCTCCCAGCGCCTGTCGCGCGGTAGTTTTCCGCGCATGAAGGCCAGCGGCAAGGGACCGGGCTGGGGGCCGCTACTGGCCGACATGCGACAGCTTTTCGACAGAGACCTCGCCAATATCGTGGCCGGCTACTACCGGATGCCGCATGATCTGCTCGAACGGCCGGACAGGTTGTGGCGGAACTCCGCCGCCTTCTTCCGCGACCTGCCGGAGGTCAACCGGCGGCGCCGGGGCAAGCAGTTCCAGGATGTCCCCGACGCCTCCGACGACCTGCCGAAATACTACCGGCGGGCCTTTCACTGGCAGTCCGACGGCTACCTGTCCGATCGCTCCGCATCGCTTTACGACACCCAGGTCGAGATCCTGTTCGGGGGCACGGCGGACGCCATGCGCCGGCAGATCATCCCGCCGATCGTCGACTGGATGCGGGATCGGCAGGTGAGCCATCCCCGGCTGCTGGATGTCGCCACCGGCACCGGCCGCTTCCTGTCCTTCCTGCTGCAGAGCCATCCGTCGGTCGAGGCGACGGCGCTGGACCTGTCAGCCCCCTACCTGGCGCACGCCCGCCGCAATACCCGCCGCTTCGCCCCGATTGACACCGTGGAGGGCAAGGCGGAAGCGCTGCCCTATCCCGACAGCGCCTTCGACATCGTCACCTCGATCTTCCTCTTCCACGAGATCCCGCCCGCCGTGCGCCGCCGGGCCTTCGCGGAGATGGCGCGGGTGGCGCGCCCGGGCGGCCTGGTCGTGGTCATGGACAGCCTGCAGTTCGGCGACCACGCGCCCTACGATCCCCTGCTGGAGATCTTTCCGCAGATGTTCCACGAGCCGTACTATCGCGGCTATGCCCGCGAGCGCCTTGGCGATTGCCTGACGGCGGCGGGTTTGCTACCGATTGACGAGGATCGCAGCTACCTCGCCAAATGGGTCGCGGCGGTCAAGCCCGGCAATTGAACGAGCCGCAAGCGCCCGCCGATGCGATGCTGAAGCCGCCTCTTGAGATCGAACTGAAGCTGGGTGTGCCAGCGGAGGCGATCGAGCGCATCGGCGAGGACGACACGCTGCACCGGGAGGCCGACGGTCCGGGCGACCGCCAGACCCTCGACGCGACCTATTTCGACACCGCCGACCGCAGCCTGTCGCGCCGCGGCATTGCACTGAGGGTGCGCCGCGAGGGCAGCCGCACGATCCAGACCATCAAGGCCGACGCCCGCAATCTCGGCGGCCTGACGGCGCGCGCGGAGTGGCAGTGGCCGATCCGGCGCCGCTCGCCCGATCTCGGGGTGATCGACATCGCCGAGGCGCAGGCCGCGCTCGACGATATCGAGGAGTCGGCGCTGGCCCCCTACTATGCCACCAAGGTCCAGCGCCGCCTCCTCACCGTCGTCCACCGGTCCTCGCGCATCGAGGTGGCGATCGACCAGGGTGCGGTGATCGCCGGCCGCCGCCGCCAGCCGATCACCGAGGTCGAACTCGAGCTGGTCGAGGGCCGCGAAGTCGATCTCTACGACCTCGCCCTGGCCCTTGCCGACCGCTACCCGTTGACACTGGAACCCCGCTCGAAGGCGGCGCGAGGCGCCGCCCTGGCGGACGGCCTGACCCCGGCTGCGGCCTTCCGCAAGCCCGCCAGCCTCGAGCGCGGCATGGCGGTCGACGACCTGATCGCCTGGATCATGAGCGACTGTCTGGCCCATTTCACCGAGAACGTCGCCGCCGCGCGCGACGGCCGCGATGTCGAGGGCGTGCACCAGGCCAGGGTGGCGCTGCGCCGCCTGCGCTCGGCCTTCGCGCAGCTCAAGGACTTCCTGCGGGGGCCCGCGGTTGACCAGATCAAGAGCCAGGCCAGGACGCTGGCCTCCGCCCTCGGACCGGCCCGCGATCTCGACGTCTTCGCGACCGAGACCCTGCCGCCGCTGAGGCACTTCACGCTGCGGCCGGCGCTCGACGCGCTGGAGCGGCGGGCGGAGGCGGCGCGCGGGGAGGCCTACGACACCGTCCGCCAGGTGCTTGGCGGGCCTGAGGCCGCGCGTTTCGCGCTGCTGCTCGGCTACTGGATCGCCGACCGTACCTGGCGTCTGGACGTGCGGCCGGCCCGGCTGGCGGCGCCGGTGGAGGAGACCGCCGCGGGGGTGCTCAGCAAACGCTTCACCAAACTGAAGCGCGTCGGCAGGAACTTCGAGGCCATGTCGACGGAGCAGCGCCACGCCGTGCGTATCGAGTTGAAGAAGCTGCGCTACGCCGTCGACTTCTTCGGCGGCCTGTTCCCGGGCAAGGCGCGCGGCCGCTTCGCCAAGCGCCTGAAGGCGCTGCAGGACGATCTCGGTTTCCTGCAGGACGCCGCGGTCACCGGCCACCTGCTCGACCGCCTCGACGACGGTGGCGCCGACCCTGCCTTCGCCGAGGGGCGCGGCCTGGTCGAGGGCTGGCTCGCCCACCGCCTGGCAACCGCCAACGAAGGTGTGGTCGCCGACTGGCGTGCCCTCGCGAAGGCGACGCCATTCTGGCATGATTGAGGGACGTCGAACGGGCCTACCGGCCTGCCCCCCGCTCGCCAACCCCCAATCAGCCCCGTCAGCCCCTGGACCGATCCCATGCGCACCATTCTCGTCGCCAACATCAAGGGCGGCTGCGGCAAGACGACCATCGCCACCCATCTGGCGGCGGAGGCGGCCGGGCGCGGGCTGAAGGTCCTGCTCGCCGATGTCGACCGCCAGCGTTCCTCCCTGGGCTGGCTGCGGGCGCGGCCGCGAGGCGTCGCGACGATCGCCGGCGTCGACTGGGTGAAGGAGATCGGCAAGGCACCCAAATCGGTTGACCGGCTGATCATCGACGCCCCGGCGGCGATGAAGATGAAGCAGGTGGAGATCCTGGTGCGCGCCGCCGACATCATCGTGCTGCCGGTGCTGCCGTCGGCCTTCGACGAGGCGGCGACCGGCCGCTTCCTGTCGCGCATCGAGGAGCTGAAGCCGATCCGCAAGGCCCGCACCGCCGTGCTGGTCGTCGGTAACCGCATGCGCGTGCGCACACGGGCGGCGGCCAGGCTCGACCGCTTTCTCGGCGGCCAGGGCCACACAGTTGCCGCGCGCCTGCGCGACAGCGCGGTCTACACCGACCTCGCCGCCGACGGCACCAGCCTGTTCGACCTCCACACCAAGCGCATCGAGGGCCTGAAGGAGGACTGGCGCCCCCTGCTCGACGCCATCGAGATCGCCGCCTGACACGGCGCCGCCTAATTGCCCGCGCCGCGCCGAAACACCGCCGCCAGTTCCAGATGGCCGGTCCACAGGAACTGGTCGACCGGCACCAGGCGCTCCATTCGGTAGCCGGCGTCGACGAGCAGCCGGGCGTCGCGCGCGAAGCTGGCGGGGTTGCAGCTGACCGCCACCACCACCGGCACGCCGGACCGCGCGATCGCCGCCGACTGCGCCGCAGCCCCGGCTCGCGGCGGGTCGAACACCACGGCATCGAAGTCCCGCAGGTCCGCCGCCGGCAGCGGGTCGTCGAAGAGGTCGCGGCAGGCCGTGGTCAGGCGCTCGCCATGGCCGGCGCGACGGGCGCCGCGGTCGAGGGCGGCCAGCCCATCCGCCGCGCTGTCGACAGCCAGCACATGGGCGCCGCCGGCCAGCAGGGGCGCTGCGAATGTGCCGGCGCCGGCGAACAGATCGACGACCCGGGCGTGGTCACCGGCCGCCTCGCCCACCACCGCCTGCAGCAGCCTTTCGCCCTCGACCGTGGCCTGCAGGAAGCCACCGGGCGGCAGCGCGACCGCGAAGCCGCGGCCGCCGGCGTTGAAGCCGACGATCCCGGTGCGCCGGTGGGCGATCGGATCCGGCGCCTTGGCGCTCGCGGAGACCCAGGAGACGCGCGCCAGGTCGTGCGCGCCGGCGAAGGCCGCCAGCGCCTCGCGCGCCGCCAGATCCGGTTCCCCGGCGCCGTGGAACGCCATGTCGATGCCGTCGTCGAGCACCGTCACCGCGACGTCGAGGCCGGCGCCCGGTGCCAGGAGCCCTGCGATCAGCGCGCGCAACGGCGCCAGCAGCCGGACGATCTCCGGGCGCGCCACCAGGCAGGTGCCGATGTCGACAATCGTCGCCGAACCCCTTGCGTTGAAGCCGAGCACGACGCCCGCTGCCAGCCGGCGCGCCGCCAGGGTGACGCGTCGCCGGCTCTGCCGCGGCACCGTGATCAACGGCATCACGATGCCGGGTTCCGGCACGATCCCGCGACGCGACAGGGCGTCGATCACCAGCCCGCGCTTCCAGGCGCGATAGGGCTCCGGCGCCAGATGCTGCAGCCGGCAGCCGCCACAGGCCTCGGCATGCGGACAGGGCGGGGCCATGCGCTCGGGCGCCGGTGCCAGCACCGCCAGCAGCCTTGCCGCCCGTCCGTCGCCACGCGGTGCGCCCGGTTGGACGCGCACCTGTTCGCCCGGCAGCGCCCCGTCGACATAGACCGGGCCGTCCGGCGTGTCGGCGATTCCATCGCCCTGCCCACCCAGACGCGCGATGCCGAGAGTCAGCGGCGGGCCTTCCCGGACGGGCCTGTCCGGCGGCCTGCGGCGATGCGATCTCCCGCTCTTCGTGCTCTGACGCTTGGACATGACCCCCGCGGTCGTGCCACGCTTGTCCGGGACATGGCAAGGGGAACTCAGGTCACGGCGGATCGGCCCGCGCACAACGGAACCTCGACACCACCTCGTCCGTCCCTATTTGTTGATTCACGCTACCGGCCCGAGGAGTAAGCTGTCAGTGCGGGCGCGGACAACCGGAACGCCCGATGCTCGACCTGAACGCCTTCTACAACCGTATCGCCGGCATCATCGCCCGGCCGACCGAAACCTTCGAGTCGGACGGCGTGCCTGCGCCGCCCTGGCAGGTGGCGGCGCGCGAACATCTGGTCCCGCTGCTGGTGGTCAGCGCCGCCATCTACGTCGCCGTCACCTTCCTGTTCGCGCCGCGCGAGGCGCTACAGGGGTTGGGGCTCGGTCTCGGCGAATTGCTGCTGCACGCCGTCATCATGATCGTCGTGGACTTCGTCTCGATCCTGCTGCTGGCCCGAATCGCCGCGGCGATCGCCTCCTCGCTCGGCACCGAGACGGGATTCGATCGCGCCTTCGTGCTGATGGCGCTGGCGCTGACGCCGATGCTGCTCGGCCGCTCCCTGGGGTTCCTGCCGCTGGCCGGCCTGTTCCTGGTGCCCGCCAGCCTGATCTACAGCTTCGTGCTGATCCACCGGGGCGCTGGCCTGGTGCTCGGCCTGCCGGCCGAGCGGCGGCTGATGTTCACGCTCGGCATGTTCCTCGCCATGCTGGTGATCTCGCTCGTCGCCGCGCTGTTCGTCGGCGCCTCGACGATGCGCGTCTAGGGCGTCCCGGGCAGACCGGCGCGGATCAGGGCGGCCCGTTCTGCCTCGCCGAGGGGCACCTTGCCGCGCGTCTTCATGTCGAACGCGACCGTGGTGGTCAACGCGATGGCATGGCACACCGGGCCGACGAAGATCGCCTGCCGATAGGTGAAGGAGGTGGTGCCCAGTCGCACCAGCCGGGTGCCGATCTCCACCTCGTTGGGATACAGCAGCTCCACCAGCCACTCGATCTCCATGCGCCGCACCACGCCGGAGACCGAGTCGGGCAGGCCCTCGCGAAAGCCGGAGGCGCGGAAGAAGGCCAGCCGGCCGGTCTCGAAATAGACCGCAAAGGCGTTGTTGTTGACATGGCCGACGGGATCCTGGTCCGAATAGCGCACGATGTCGCGCGCCCAGTGCGCGTAGGCGGCGCGCTCCCGCGGGTCGAAATCGTCGGTCGGCTGGCGGTCAGGCATCGGTTGTGTGATCGGGCTGGTCATTAGGCCGGGCGAGACTGGCCCGGGCCGGGCTTTCGGTCAACGCGGAACGTATCGTCCGGCTGCGCTGTTCCCCGAGAAGAGCGCCGCTTTTCCCGGACCGCCGGGCAGGGATCGAATGGATCGGCAATTCTTGACCTCGGCGCCGGGAAGGGGTCTATGAGGCGCACTCGCGCGATCCGGCGGCGTTCACGACCACACCGGACGCCTTTCCGACGTTCAGCCGCTTTGGACGAGCTTTGCCGTCACCACCCCGCATCCTGCCTTTTCTGATCGTCGGCTACGCGCTGGCCTCGCTGCTGACGCTCGACATGTATCTGCCCGCCATGCCGGCGCTGGAGGACGTGTTCGCCACCACCGCGGGGCAGGTGCAGCTGACGATGACCGTCTACCTGGCGGGCTTTGCCATCAGCCAGTTCGTCTACGGCCCGCTCAGCGACCGCTTCGGCCGCCGGCCGGTGATGCTGCTGGGCGGACTCGGCTTCGTCGCCGCGACGCTTCTCTGCGCGCTCTCGGTCATCATCGAGATGCTGATCATGGCGCGCTTCGCCCAGGGCCTGATGATCGGCTCGCTGACCGTCACCACCCGCGCCACCTTGCGCGAACTCTATGAGGAGAAGCGGGGCACGAAGCTCCTCGCCTACATCTCGATGGCCGAGGGTCTGTCGCTGGCGTTGGGGCCGATCATTGGCGCGGAGATCTTCGAGGCCTTCGGCTGGCGCTGGATCTTCTATGTCGTCGCCATCGTCGCCGGCGCCGCGCTGATCGGCCTGTTCCTGATGCTGCCGGAGAGCAACCGGCAGAAGAACCGCGACGCCACCCGGCTCGGCCCGCTGTTCCAGACCTATGGCCGGCTGATCGTCGCCCGCGGCTTCATCGGCTACGTGCTGCCCGGCGGCCTCGCCTTCGCCGGGCTGATGGCCTACTACACCACCGGTTCCTTCCTGCTGAAGGACGCCGCCGGCCTGACCCCGCGGGAGTTCTCGCAGGTCCAGTTCGGCATCGTGCTGGTCTATCTGGCGGGGCTCCTGCTCTCCAGCCGGCTGATCGACCGCATCGGCCTGCGCCGGCTGATCAATCTCGGCCTCGCCATCATCATGGCCGGCAGCTTCACCATGCTCGGCCTCGCCATCGCCGGGATCGGCGGCATGTGGCCGATCGCAGCCCCCTTCGCGGCCTATGCCTTCGGCATCGGCACCGCCATGGCCCCGCTCATCACCAGGGCGATGAGCGTCAACCCGGCCGCCACCGGCACGGTCGCGGCGCTTTTGGGCATGCTGACCATGTCGGTCTCCTTCGTCGGCAGCCTGATCGCCCAGCTCAGCTACACCGGCGAGGCCATCTCGCTGGCGATCCCGGTGGCCACCCTGGCCCTGCTCGCCGTCATCTCCTACATCGTCGTTCACCCGCACGAGTAGCGACCAGCCGGGCTTTACGCCGCACCCACGCGGCGCTAGCTTGGCCGCCGCGACCCGGGGATGCCGGGCATCGCCGGGGAGACTGAACGGGCCCATGAACGCGCATTCGACCATCGAGGGGCGCGCCGGCAACCGGCTGGCTGCCGTCGCCATCGTCCTCTTGTCGATGATCCCGGCATTCTGGCTCTACATCGAGACCATGACGCCGCCCTCGGAGGCGCGCGACCTGCTGATTCATGTCGTCTTCTTCCCCCTGGTCTACCCGGTGGTGCCGGTCTTCCTCGACGGCGCCTTCGGCCAGGGGGCGGCCGCCTATGCGGTCTATCCGGCGATCGCCATCGCCCTGGTCCTGCTGGCCGGCACCCGCAACCCGCTCCGTCTCGCCGCCATCGCGCTGGCCACCGCCTTCCTGCTGCCCTGGGCCGGGGAGATCGGCACGATCATGGGCTATGAGGGGCACAATGCGCTGAGCGCGGCGCTCGGCTCGCCCATCCTCGCCTCGCTGTGGATGGTGGCGATGCCGCTGGCCTTCACCGCCACGGCGATCTTCGCCGACGCGCGCATCGGCGGGCCACTCGCCCTGGTGGCCGGGCTGCTGGTGGCCGGCGCCGTCCTCGTGGGGCATGGCCTGGATCTCGCGGTCGGCGGCTGGATCGCGCTCGCTGCCGGCCTCGCTTCGATCGCACTGGGCGGCCGGAGCCTCTACGGCGGCCGGGTGGGCGGGCTCAGATCACGCTGATCGCGTCGACCGCCGCCTTCAGCACCGCCGCGCTCTCGCCCAGCGCCTGCAACTCCCTGGGCGTCAGGTCGGGTCTGAGCGTCGCCTCGATGCCGCCGGCACCCACCACCCGGGGCAGCGACAGGGCGACATCCGCGACGTCGCCGATCCGCTCATTCACCTGGGAGACGGTGAGGATCGCCTTCTGGTCGTGAAGGATGGCGTGGCAGATGCGCGCCAGTCCGGCGCCGATGCCGTAATAGGTGGCGCCCTTGCCGGCGATGATGCGATAGGCCGCACGGCGCACGCCGGCATCGATGGCCTCGCGCGCCTCGCGGGTCAGCGGACGGCCGCGCTGCTCGGCCAGGTCGAGCACCGGGATGGTGCCGGCCGTGGCACCCGACCAGTGCAGCACCTCGCTGTCGCCGTGCTCGCCCAGCACGAAGGCCTCGACCGCCTGGGAGGAGACGCCCAGATGCTGGGCCAGAAGCACCTGGAAGCGGGCGGTGTCGAGGATGGTGCCCGAGCCCAGGATCCGGTCCGCCGGCCGGGCGGAAAGGCGGGCCGTCACCTGGGTCATCACGTCGACCGGATTGGTCGCCACCACCAGGATCGCCGCCGGCGCGACCTTTTCGAGCTCGGGAATGATGCTGGCGAAGACTTTCGCATTGCGATCGAGCAGCGCGATCCGGGATTCGCCCGGCCGCTGACCGACGCCGGCGGCCAGCACGACGATGCTGGCACCGGTCAGGGCCCGGTAGTCGCCGTCCCGGACCACCAGCGGGTGGGCGAACGGTGCGGCGTGGTTGATGTCCTCCGCCTCCGCCGAGGCCCGCGCCGCCGAATGGTCCACCAGCACCACCTCGGCGCCGACGCCGGACATTACCAGCGCGAAGCCGGTTGTCGCCCCGACCATGCCGCTGCCGACGATCCCGATCTTCATGCCGTCTCCCGCGCGTTCGCTTTCCCTGCGGGACTCTTGCGAAGCCAAGCGAAAGGTTGGATAAGTCGTGCTTCGCAAATCCCAGGGTCCTTCATAGATCATGCCGTCCCTGCAGGCCACGCTGCGTCACCAGACGATCGTCGACACGCTCAACCGCAGGGGCAATGTGCGGGTGGGCGACCTGGCGGACAGCCTCGAGGTCTCCGCCGTCACCATCCGCGCCGATCTCGACTACCTCGAGCGGCAGAACCTGTTGCGCCGCACCCGCGGCGGCGCCATCCCGCTCAGGCCGCGCCGCTTCGAGTTGCCCCTGGAGCTGTCGAGCCAGGCGAATTCGGAAGCCAAACGCAAGATTGCGGAAAAGGCCGCCTCGTTGATCCGCGACGGCGAGACCGTGCTGATCGACGTCGGTTCGACCACGACCGAGCTCGCCAAGGCCCTGCCGCGCGCACTGAAGGATGTGGTCGTGGTCACCAATTCGGTGAACATCGCGCTGATCCTGGAGAACCATCCCGGCATCACCGTGGTGGTCACCGGCGGCACGCTGAGGCCGCAGCAGCACAGCCTGGTGGCGCCCTATGGCGCCTTGATGCTGGACCACATCAACACCGACGTCGCCTTCATGGGCTGCGGTGGCGTGCACCCGGAAAAGGGCTTCACCAACACCAACCTGCCGGAGGCGGAGATCAAGAAGGCGATGATCAACGCCACCGCCCGGGTGATCGTCATCGCCGACCACCGCAAGCTGATGCACGTCGCCACTGCCCGCTTCGCCGATCTCGACATGGCCGACCTCCTGATCACCGACGACCAGGCGTCGCCGGAAATGATGCGCCCGCTGATCCGGGCCGGCCTGGAGATCCTGATCGCCTGAGAGGCCTGGTCGCCTGAGAGGCCTGGTCGCCCGAGAGGCCGGACCGCTACCGCAGCGCCTGGAGCGCATGGCGATCGGCGTGGATCTATCCCATTCAGCCAGACAATGGCCGCGCTATCGCGTGCGGAAGAAGAGGCTGCCAATCAGCCCGAGAAGCCCGGCGAGGACGAGGAGGATGGCCGACACGATGGCTGCCGGCGCCAGCCAGCCTTCCATCGCGCCGCTCTCGATCATCGCCAACGCCTCCGGCACCCGGCCAGAGGCCTCCCAGCCGCCGCAGGCCAGCGCCAGCAGGGCCGCAATCGGCCCGGCGCCGGCCACCCGGAAGCCGATGACGAGCAGGATCAGGCCGAGGATCACCGCCAGCGCGGCGGCCAGCGCCGCGTCGGCCGGACCGGCGGTGAGGTAGCCGCCCGCCTCGGCCAGCCAGCCGACCGCCACATCGGGCAGGTTGGCCGCGACCAGCGCCATGGTACTGGCCAGCACCGGGCTTGCCGGCGCGATCGCGAAGAACGCCACCGCGTGGGCGATGGCCAGCACGATGACGATCGTGCCGGCGACACGGCACACGCCCGGAATCTGCCGCACGAAATGAATGGCCATCTTTTGAACCCCACAATCCTTCCGACCGGCCCTCGCCGGCCCCATGACGCGGGCGGACCGCCTTGCCCAGTCCTGCCCGCGGTCCTGCCCGCAGTCACGATCTTCCACGACCGGCCGTCGCCGGACAATGTCCAAAGTCGATGTGCTGCGCCCGAAGCCCGTCGCCGGCGGCAGGGGCGCGGCGAGAGTTCGGTCCGGACGCTTGTCGCGTTCCCGGTCATGGTGTACCAGAAAGCTGGTCCTGCCCGGCACCCCGTCCCCGTAGCTCAGCAGGATAGAGCAACAGATTCCTAATCTGTAGGCCGCAGGTTCGAATCCTGCCGGGGACGCCACTTCAACCCTCGTCGATTCCGGCGATTGGGGCCGCCGCGGCCCCGCGCCGGCTATTCCGGCACGCCGGCGGCGAGCAGCGGGTCGCGCATCCGGCGCGTGTCCTCCTCGTCTGGCCAAGATCACCATGCGCCGGTCGTCACCTATGGTGACGGGCAGTCCGGCATTGATCAGCCGGCCTTGCCATGAGGACGGCCGCTTCCCGGGCCTCGGCTGACCGCCCGGGATCGTCTCACCAAGCGCGGCGGGCGGCAAGCGCCGCCTGCGACGCCCCCGCCCCGTCCGTCAGGCTGCAGCGCGGATGTTCTGGTTCAGGCTGAAGAAGTTCGTCGGATCGTATTTTCGCTTCAGGGCGACCAGCCGCTCGAAGCTGTCGCCGAAGGCGGCGCGGATCACCTCCGGCGGCTCGTCGGGCACGAAGTTGAGGAGGTAGCCGCCGGTCGAAAACGGCTTAAGGGCGTCCCAGGCGGTCCGCGTCCAGGCGATCTGCGCCTCGTCCTCGGCCGGATCCGTCCACTGCGCCATGATGCCGACGCCAAAGCGGGCCTGGCGCTGGGCGAAGGCATTGTCGCCGTCGCCGACCCGGCCCCCGGCGCCGCCATAGTATTCGACGACCAGGCTGGAAAGCGGCGAGGTCATGCGGTTGCCGTGGTCGACCAGCACGTCGATCGCGTCGTCGCTCATCTCCTTCAGGAAGGTCTGCTTCCAGAAGTTGCGTGTCCCGCTGGGAAAGGCGTCATCCAGCAGGGACTGCATGACGGGGAACGGCATCGGCTGGATCATCTCCATCAGCGGCTCGCCGAACGACCGCAGTCCCGCGAGGTCCCGTTCGGCCCGATCCGGATCGCCGTGATGGCAGGGGATCACCGCCGCCGCCGGCACGCCGTCGGGCGTGCACAGCATGCCGGCATAGACCGTCAGCTCGGCCGGCGCCGTCTTCATGAAGTCCCGGTAGTGGCGCAGCAGCGCGCCGGCCTGCTCGCGCGGGTGGACGATCAGTCCGCCAAGGACCGTCGAGACCGGGTGGGCCT
>JAVKFF010000090.1:0-40110 GCA_040226215.1 Azospirillaceae bacterium | reverse complement strand
CGCTCAGCCGGTCCCGCAGCAGGCGGGACACCTGCTCGCCGTCGCTGCCGGCGTGCCGCACGACCTCGTCGAAGAACGGCTCCGGCTGGTAGGCGGCGAAAATGTCGTCCTTGTCGGGCTGGCCATCCATCATGGGTTCCGTGCGACCTGGTGCGTGGGGGGCGGCGTCTGGTGGTGCGTCTGGTGGTGCGTCTGGTGGGTTGCGCCTGTATTGCAGCTTCGTCCGTGCGCTTAATGAAATCGCAATACGGGCCCGACCTCAAGGATTCCCCACTCGGCACTTGCCCTCGATGGTTAACGTCTTCATGTATCGACCGGTTCCTAAGCCAGGGAGTGCGCCCCCTTGAAGCCAGCCGTCGACCCTTCCGCGACCGCGCTGCCCGAACAGGACCTTGTCGCCTATCGCCAGGCGCTGGGCCGCTTCACCACCGGCGTGACGGTGATGACCTGCCAGCCGCCGCATGGCGGGCCGATCGGCGTGACGGTCAACAGCTTCACCTCGCTGTCGCTGGCGCCGCCGCTGGTCCTGTTCTGTCTGCGCGAGGGTGGCGGCAGCCTGGCCAGCTTTCTCGACGCCGGCGCCTTCGCGGTCAACGTGCTGTCACGCGACCAGCGCGCGGTGTCGATCCGCTTCGCCCGCGACATCGGCGACTGGCAGGACGTGGCCTACCATCGCATGGTCACGGGCTCGCCGGTGCTCGCCGGCAATCTCGCCACGCTGGACTGCCGGCTGGAGGCCGACCACCGGGGCGGCGACCACCGCATCCTGGTCGGCCGCGTGCTGGGCTTCGAGAATTCCGCGGCACAGCATGTCGACCCGCTGCTCTACGATCGCGGCCGCTACGCCTCGCTGGGGCCGTTCGAGCCTTAGCATTGGGGAGGACGGGCGGCCGGTCCCGGGTCTGCGAAGCGGCACTTCGCGCCGCATCGCGCTCGGGACGACGGCCCTTGAGTTGAAGTGTTTGAAAAAAAGCACAGCGTCGTCCCGGCCGACCGGAGGGAGAGCCGGGACCGGCTCGTCGTCTTCGCGGGCCTCGACGATTGTGAAGACGGGCGGCCGGTCCCGGGTCTGCGTAGGGGCACTTCGCACCGCATCGCGCCCGGGATGACGATATCTCATATGGTTTTTTACGAGCGTGTCGTCCCGGGCGCGGCGCAGCACGAAGTGATGCGCTGCAGACCCGGGACCGGTCGCCATTCCTCTCCTCAGGTGCCGATGGTGGTCTGGACCTGGGCTGAGTAGCCATGCTTCTCGAGCGCGCGGACAATGTGCTCGACATGCCTCGTGTCCTTGGTCTCGATGACGACCTCGAGGTCGATCCGCTTGACCGGCAGGTCGAGCATCAACCGGCGATGCTGGACCTCGACGATGTTGCCGCCGGCCTCGCCGATGACGCCCGAGACGCGGGCAAGATTGCCCGGGGAGTCGTCGATCTCGATCAGCAGGCAGACAAGCTGGCCGGCCCGCGCCAGACCGCGCATCAGGATGGAGGAGAGCACGCGGGGGTCGATGTTGCCGCCGCACAGCACCGTGCCGACACGGCGGCCGGCGAAGCGGTCCGGGAACGCCTGGATGGCGGCCAGACCGGCGGCCCCGGCGCCCTCGATCACCAGTTTCTGCTCGGTGGCGAGCAGGTGGATCGCCCCCTCGATCATGTCCTCGTCGACGATCAGGATGTCGTCGACCAGTTCGGCGATGATCTCGCGGGTGATCTTGCCAGGGCTCTTGACGGCGATGCCCTCGGCCAGGGTGGCGCCCCGGTACTGGCCCTGGCGCCCGGCGAGCGCGTCGCGCATGGCCGGGAACAGGGCGGACTGCACGCCGACGATCTCGACCGCCGGCCAGGCCTGGCGCAGGGCGATGGCGGTGCCGGCGATCAGTCCGCCGCCACCGATCGGCACCACGACGCAGTCGAGGCCGTCGCACTGTCGGGCCATCTCCAGCCCCACCGTGCCCTGGCCGGCGATGATCAGGGGGTCGTCATAGGGGTGCACCAGGGTGAGGCCGCGCTCCTCGATCAGCTGTGCCACGAAGTCGTTGGCATCGTTCAGCGTGTCGCCGACGAGTTCGACCGTCGCGCCCAGGGCCTCGGTTCGGCTGACCTTGGTGAACGGGGTATGGCGCGGCATGACGATGGTGGCCGGGATGCCCAGCGCCTCGGCATGCCAGGCGACGCCCTGGGCGTGGTTGCCGGCCGACAGCGCGATGACGCCGCGGGCGCGCTCCTCGGCATCGAGGCGCGACAGCTTGTTGAAGGCGCCCCTGGCCTTGAAGGACTGGGTGATCTGCAGGTTCTCGAGCTTCAGACGGAGATCGAGCCCGAGCCGGCGGGACAGGGCGGGCGTGGCGATCAGCGGCGTCTCGACGACATGGTCGCCAGCCCGGCGCGCGGCATCCTGGATATCGGCGAAGGAGACGGGACGGTCGCGGACGGTCATTCCGAAGGCCTCAGGGTGAGCATGCCCAGCCCGTTCGCGGCGAGATAGCCGGGCGTTCCGGCGATGGTGACATGCTGGCCGGCGGCCCAGGGCTCCCGCAGGTCGCCGTAATGGTCGCTGAGCGGGTGGCCGGACTGGCCGGTGGCGATGATGAAGCGCGAGTTCTCCGGATCAGCGAGGTCGTATATCGCCCGGAAACCGGCGCCGTGGGTGTGCTGGAAGGGCGCGCTCTCGCGCGCGATCCAGGTGCCGCCGCGGTTGACCGTGTAGCTCGAGCCGCTGGTCTCGATCGACTGGTCGAGCAGGGCGGAGATCACCGGCACGAAGCCGATCACCTGGTTGGCGAGCGGCGCCACGTGCTCGTCGCCCCAGCGCCAGTCCGACGGCATCTCGCCATGGCGCGCGGCAATCCAGTCGAGTGCCGTGTCGAGGCTGGCGGTGAGGATCGTCTCGCAGTCCTCCTCGTCGCGGGTTCGGACGTCGTCGCACCAGGCCTGCGCATCCGTCAGGGCGGCGTGCACCCTGCCGGGATGCAGCTGCCAGTAGCCGCCGAAGCTGGCGCCCAGCTCGTCGCCGAACAGGGCCCGCACGAGTTCGCGCAGCCAGGCGGAATAGATCAGCGGCTCCGGCCGGTTGCGGTCCATGGCGTAGTCCCAGCGGCGCAGCAGGGCCAGCGCCTCGGCGCTGCGCCCGTCGTGGCCGGCGATGGTCAGCATGGCCGGCAGCACCAGGGCCGCGGCGCCCGAACGGATGTCGGCCAGCATGGCCTCCGAGGCGGCGATGTCGAGATCGTCGCGCCCGGCGAGCAGGTCGGCGATGCGCGCGGCCCGAAACGCCTCGATGCCGTCGAAGCCGAGATCGTAGGGGAAATCCGGCCCGACGCTGGCATTGTTGGCGTTGACGAACTGACCGTCCGCAGGGTCGACCAGGCGCGGCATGTCCGACCAGGGAATGGCGCCGGCCCATTGCGCGGCCCCGGTCCAGCCAGCCACCGGCCGCAGCCCGTCCCGGTTCTCGCGCACCGGTATGCGGCCGGGCACGACGAAGGCGACGGTACCCTCGATATCGGCGACGACGAAATTCTGGATCGGCGCGATCCATGCCGACAGGGCCGCGATCGCCTCGTCGACCGTCGTGGCCTCGTTCAGGCGGTGGATGGCGTTGGCCAGCGTGTCCTCCACGGTCTGGCCGGTGGAGGCCAGCGCGACCACCTCGTTCGGCCCGAACAGCGCGGCGACCTCCGGGTCGACGTCTGAGATCACCGGCCCGTGCCGGGTCTCGCGCACGGTGATGGTCACCGGCTCGGCGCCGTCGACCGCGATCACCTCCTCGCGCGTCTCGAAGGGCAGGCTGCCGGTCTCGGTCAGGTAGCGGGTCGGATCGTCGGGGTCGACACGCTCGACCACCAGATCCTCGGTATCGACATAGGAGGTGGTCATCCCCCAGGCGATGTTGCCGTTGTGGCCCAGCACCATGGCGGGTACGCCCGGCACCGTCGCCCCGACCAATGTCAGCTCCGGCGTCTCGATGCGCGCCAGATACCACAGGATCGGCGTCTGCAGGCCGAGATGCGGGTCGTTGACGAGAAGCGGCGCACCCGTCGCCGTGCGCCCGCCCGACAGCACCCACTGGTTGGAGGCGCCGGCGGGGCCGACCTCCGGCAGGGCGCCGGCGAGGCGGTTCCAGGCGCCGCTCCCGACAGCCGCGGCGCTGGCCGCGCCCGTCAGCGTCGTCGCGCCCATCGGTTCATCGAGCGGCGGCATCAGGAAGTCGACCTGGGCCGGGCTCAGCAGGCTTTCCATTTCCGCCCGCAGCGCCTCGCGCCGCCAGTTGGAGGAGAGCTGGTAGTCCATCAGCCGGCCCCAGGCGAGGCTGTCGGCCGGTGTCCAGGGCTCGGGCTCGATGCCGGCGAGGTAGAACTCGGGCGGCCAGGCGCCCTCGGCATTGGCCAGGTAGGTGTTCACGCCGCGCGCATAGGCGCTGAGGATGCGGCGGCTCGCCTCGTCGACATCGGCGAGCGAGGCCTCGGCCAGCCGGTAGAGCCCGAGCGTGCGCACGGTGCGGTCGTGGGCGAGGCCGAAGGCGCTGAGCTCGGCCACCGTGCCGCGGGCCAGCCGGCGCTGGATCTCCATCTGCCAGAGCCGGTCCTGGGCGTGCACGAAGCCGAGCGCGAAATAGGCGTCCTCGGATGAGCCCGCGAAGATGTGCGGCACGGCGTTGTCGTCCCAGGCGATCTGCACCGGCGCGTCGATGCCGGCGACGCGCACCGTGCGGTCGTAGGCGGGCAGGCCGCTCGCCAGGTAGAAATAGCCGGCGATCACCACGATGGCGGCGAGCAGCAGCAGGGCGGCCGGAATGCGCCAGAGCCAGCGCAGCAGGCGCCTCATGCCCCGCTGTCCAGCCAGGCGAGGATGGCCTGGCGGTCGCCGTCCAGCTCGGGCGGCGGGCCGCGGCGGTCGGGATCGGCGAAGGCGGAGAGCTTGATCGGGTTGCCGGCGACCTTCAGCACCGGGTGCAGGCAGTCGCCGCCCGGCCGGTCGTCGCCCAGCCCGACGACCATGTTGCGGGCCAGCACTTGGCGGTCGGTCAGCGTATCGGCCACCGTGTTGATCGGGCTTGCCGGCACGCCGGCGTCGGACAGCACCGCCAGCCAATGGGCCGTGTCGGCGGTCTTCAGGATGACCTCCAGCGCCGCCTTCAGGTCGTCGGCATGGGCGGTGCGGGCGTCGTTGTCGACAAAGCGGGCGTCCTCGGCCAGGGCCGGGCTGTCCAGCGCCTGGGCGAGGCGGCGGAAGAGCTGGTTGTTGCCGGCGGCGATGATCAGCCAGCCATCGCCGGTCTCGAAGGCCTCGAACGGCGTGATCGAGGGGTGGCGGGTGCCGAGCGGGCCGGGCGTGACCCCGGTGGCGAAATAGCGCGCGATGGCGTTCTCCAGGATCGCCACCTGGCTGTCGAGCATGGCGACGTCGACCATCATGCCCTCGCCGGTCGCCGCCCGGTGGTAGAGCGCGGCGTTGATGCCGATGGCGGTGAACAGGCCGGCGGTGATGTCGCCGACCGAGGTGCCGACGCGCGTCGGCTCGCCGCCGGGCTGGCCCGTCAGGCTCATGATGCCGCCCATGCCCTGGACCACCATGTCGTAGGCCGGGCGCTCGCGGTAGGGGCCGGTATGGCCGAAGCCGCTGGTGGCGGCGTAGATCAGCCGCGGGTAGCGTTCGTGCAGAAATGTCCAGCCATAGCCCAGGCGCTCCATGGTGCCGGCCCGGAAGTTCTCCATCACCACGTCCGCGCGCTCGAGCAGGCGGTCGAAGATCGCCCGGTCGTCGGCGGATTTGAGATCGAGGGCGATCGACTCCTTGCCGCGGTTGATGGAGGCGAAATAGGCCGACCTGCCGTCGACGAAGGGGCCGTAGGTGCGGGCATCGTCGCCCTGGCCGGGGATCTCCACCTTGATGACCCGGGCGCCGAGGTCGGACAGCACCATGCTGCAATACGGCCCGGCGAGCACCCGGCTGAGATCGACGACGACGATGCCGGTGAGCGGACCGGCGGGTGGGCCGCCGGCCTCGCCGGTAGCGGATGACGATTGCGTTTCACTGGACGGCGCGGCCACGCGCGAACCTCCCCCTCGAATCCCGATTGTCGTTTCGTTGCGCGCGCATCATAGGCATCGCGTGGCGGCAAGCAAATGACCCTCGGGGCGACGGAAACGACCGCGTCGCTTGATCGCCCGGGATGGCTGCCCATCTGCCCCTGGAACCGACCGGCCAAACTGTGGCATTCGGGGATGAACCCCGCCGGCGGATGACAGCACGGGAGACCGAGGCAGCATGAGTTCACTTGAAGGCAAGCGGGCGCTGATCGTCGGCGCCAGCCGCGGCATCGGCGCGGCGACCGCCGAGGCGCTGGCCGCCGCCGGCATGGGCGTGGCGCTGGTGGCGCGCAGCGAGGCGGCGATCGCCACGCTCGCCCGCGAGCTGGGACAGAGCGGGGCCACGGCCCATGCCTATGCCTGCGACGTCGCCGATGGCGACCGGGTGAAGGCGGTGGTCGACCAGGCGGCGGCCGATCTCGGCGGTATCGACGTGGTCGTCAACAACGCCGGCATCATCGACCCGATCGGCCATCTGGCGGACAGCGACCCGGCCGCCTGGGCCCGCAACATCCAGGTCAACCTCATCGGCGCCTACCACGTGATCCGCCACGCGCTGGCGCATCTGCCGGGCGACGGCACGGTGGTCAACATCTCCTCCGGCGCGGCCGGCGGGCCGATGGAGGGCTGGAGCGCCTATTGCAGCGGCAAGGCGGGGCTGGCGATGCTGAGCCGGGCCGTGCACCTGGAGCTGCCGGCCTTGCGCATCTTCTCCTTCCGTCCGGGCGTGGTCGATACCGAGATGCAAGGCAAGATCCGCGCCTCGGGCATGAACGCGGTCAGCCGGCTGAAGCGGGAGGACCTGGCGCCGGTCAGCGACCCGGCACGCTTCATCGTCTGGCTCTGCGGGCCGGAGGCCGACGACCTGATCGGCCAGGAGATCGATATTCGAACGCCGGAACTGCGGGCCCGGGCGGGCCTCGGCTGAGCATGGCCGAGGCTCCCGGCAAGCCGACGGAAAGCCGCCGCCTCCTCGGCATCAGCGAGGCTGGCTGGCACGGCTTCGAGGTCGACCGCTGGCAGGGCGGCGACGGCGTGCCGACGATCTGCGTGCACGGCCTCACCCGCAGCGCCCGGGATTTCGACTGGCTGGCCCCGGCGCTGGCGGCGAAAGGCGACGTCTGGTGCCCCGACATCGTCGGGCGCGGTCGCTCGGACTGGCTGCGCGACAGCGACCAGTACCAGATCACCCAATATGTGCGCGACATGGCGGCGCTTGTCTCGGTGATCGGCGACGGCCCCGTCGACTGGGTCGGCACCTCCATGGGCGGGCTGATGGGCATGGTGCTGGCGGCCACGCCCGGCACGCCGATCCGCCGGCTGGTGCTGAACGATGTCGGCCCCTTCGTCTCCGCCGCCGCCATGACGGACATCCAGAACGTGTTCGAGCCGGAGAGCTTCGACGACCAGGCCGCCTTCCGGCGCTGGCTCGACGACGCGATGGCGGACTGGGGGCCGCTGCCGCCGCATGTGCTCGACCATCTGGCGGCGACCGGCTCGCGGCCGCTGCCCGGAGGTCGCGTCGCCCGCGCCTTCGATCCCGGCATCGGCGAGGCGCTGGCGAAGACCGGCACCCAGGCCGTCGACCTCTGGCTGCTGTGGGAGGCGATCTCCTGCCCGGTCCTGGTGCTGCGCGGCGAGCGCTCGACCCTGCTGGAGGAGCTGACCGCCGACCGCATGGCCGAGCGCGAGCATGTCCGCCTCGTCACCATTCCCCATTGCGGCCACGCGCCCTCCCTGATGGTTCCGGAGCAGATCGCCCTGGTGGCGGAGTGGCTGGCGGGGTGACGCCTCCCGAGGCGCGCCCGCCGCCCTTCCGCGCCCGCTTTCCCTGGTGGGGCGGCGATCTGCAGACAATGCGCAACACGCTGACCCGGCAGGCGCGGCGCCGCTTTCCGCGCGGCCGTTCGCTGATGATCGAGCTCTCCGACGGCGACGTGACCTTCGCGGCAGTGAATCGGCCGGAAGCGGACACCCGGCCGGATCGGCCGCTGGCGGTGCTGATCCACGGTCTGACCGGCAGTTCGTCCAGCAGCTACATCAAGCTCATCGCGCGTCACTTCCTGGGTGCCGGCTACCCGGTGGCGCGCGCCAACCTGCGCGGGGCGGGGGAGGCCGCGCATACCTGCCGCGGCGCCTATCACGCCGGTCGCTCGGAGGACGTGGCGACGATCCTGGCGGCCCTGTCGCGCGAGCCGGAGGCGGCGGCAGGTCTGGTCGCGGTCGGCTTCTCGCTTGGCGCCAACGTGCTCCTCAAGCTGCTGGGGGAAGAGGGGGCGGCGGCACCGCTCCTGGCCGCCGTCGCCGTCTCGCCGCCGATCGACCTGAAGGCGACGCAGCGCCGCATGATGGCGCTGCGCAACCACCTCTATCACCGCTACCTTCTGGCCGAGATGAAGCGCGAGGCGCTGACAGGTCCGAGCGACCTCGACGAGCGCCAGCTTGCCGCGCTGGGCCGGGTGCGCACCGTGCTCGACTTCGACGAGCATGTCATCGCGCCGCGCAACGGCTTCGCCGGCGCGCTCGACTACTACCGCCGGTCCTCGGCCAGCGGCCATCTCGCCGGCATCGCCGTGCCGACACTGGTGATCCATGCGCGCAACGACCCGTGGATCCCGTTCGCCATGTTCCAGGCCGTCGACTGGCGCCGGCATCCGGCGATCGCCACCGCCTTTCCGACAAGCGGTGGCCATGTCGGCTTTCACGGCACCGGTTCGGCCGAGCCGTGGTACTGCGCGCTGGCGGAACGCTTCGTCGCCAGCTCCTCGTTCGGGACCTAGCTAGCCGCGCCGCAGCAGCTCCGCCGCCTCGACCGCCAGGTAGGTGAGGATGCCGTCGGCGCCGGCGCGCTTGAAGGCGGCAAGGCTCTCCAGCACCGTCCGGTCGTTGTCGAGCCAGCCATTGGCGATGGCGCCCTTGAGCATCGCGTACTCGCCCGACACCTGATAGGCGTAGGTCGGCACGCCGAATTCGGCCTTCACCCGGTGGACGATGTCGAGATAGGGCATGCCGGGCTTGACCATGACCATGTCGGCGCCCTCGGCGAGGTCGAGTTCGACCTCGCGCAGGGCCTCGAGGCCGTTGCCGGGATCCATCTGGTAGGTCTTCTTGTCGCCGACGAGTGCCGCCTTGGAGCCGATCGCGTCGCGGAACGGCCCGTAGAAGGCCGAGGCGTATTTCGCCGCGTAGGACATGATCCTGGTCCAGGTGAAGCCGTCCTTGTCCAAGGCCGCGCGCAGCGCGCCCACCCGGCCGTCCATCATGTCCGAGGGCGCGATGATGTCGGCCCCGGCCTCCGCCTGCACCAGCGCCTGCTTCACCAGCACCAGCACCGTCTCCTCGTTGAGGATGGTCTCGCCGTCCAGCAGGCCGTCATGGCCGTGCGTGGTGTAGGGGTCGAGGGCGATGTCGGTGACCACGCCGATGCCCGGCACCTCGGCCTTGATGGCGCGGATCGCCCGGCACATCAGATTGTCGGGATTGGTCGCCTCGCGCCCGTCCTCCGTCTTCGCGCCCGGGTCCACATGGGGGAAGAGGGCGACCGCCGGTATACCCAGGTCCCGGGCATGGGCGACCGCCGCGACCATGCGGTCGAGCGTGTAGCGCACGACGCCCGGCATGGACGGCACCGGCTCCTCGTGCTGGCGGCCCTCGGTGACGAAGACCGGCCAGATCAGGTCGTCGACCGTGAGCGTGGTCTCGCGCACCAGGCGGCGGGTCCAGTCGTCGGCCCGATTGCGGCGTGGGCGGGTGGTCGGGAAACGTCCGGGAAAGCTCATCGCGTGCGGCCCTGGCGGTTGATGCGGCGGTAGGGGAGGCGGCAGATCGCGTTTCGGTATCCCATGCGCCGGCCTGCCGGCAAGTCCCGCCCGACGCAACGGGCGAATTGACCGCGTGCGGCCGACCGGCTAACCCGTTTCCGGAGGGCGCGAAACGACGGGACGGCATCACGGTCCGCCGCCCTATGGAGGAGGCGTCGAGGGACGGCAATGGACTTCCAGCTATCCGAGGACCAGCGCGCCTTTCAGGACGCCGCACGCGGCTTCGCCGCCGACCGCATCCTGCCCCACGCCGCGGAGTGGGACGAGAAGGAGATCTTCCCGCGCGACCTGTTCCTGGAGGCGGGCGCGCTCGGCTTCGCCGGCATCTATTGCGGCGAGGAGCATGGCGGCTCCGGTCTCGGCCGGCTCGACGCCGCGGTGATCTTCGAGGAACTGGCGGCGGCCTGCCCCTCGACCGCGGCTTATCTCTCGATCCACAACATGGTCGCCTGGATGATCGACCGTTTCGGCGGCGACGATCTGCGTGCGCGCCACCTGCCGACGCTGTTCACCATGGAGCGGACCGGCAGCTACTGCCTGACCGAGCCGGGGGCGGGGTCGGACGCCGCCTCCCTCGCCACGACGGCGAGGCGGGACGGCGATAGCTACGTGCTCAACGGCCAGAAAGCCTTCATCTCCGGCGGCTCGGCCTCGGACGTCTACGTCGTCATGGCGCGTACCGGCGGCGAGGGCGCCGGTGGCATCTCCGCCATCCTGGTGGAGGACGGCACGCCCGGCCTCTCCTTCGGCAAGAAGGAGCGCAAGCTGGGCTGGAACTCCCAGCCCACCGCGCAGGTCATCTTCGAGGACTGCCGTGTGCCGGCGACCAACCGCCTCGACGCGGAGGGCATGGGCTTCAAGATCGCCATGATGGGGCTGGACGGCGGCCGGGTGAACATCGGCGCCTGCTCGCTGGGCGGCGCCCGCGCCTGCCTGGACCTGGCGATCGCCTACACGCGCGAGCGGCGGCAGTTCGGCCGGGCGATATCCGAGTTCCAGAACACCCAGTTCCGCCTCGCCGACATGGCGACCGATCTCGACGCCGCCCGGCTGCTGGTGCACAGGGCCGCCTGGGCGCTGGACACCGACGATGCGGAGAAGACCGCGCTGTGCGCCAAGGCCAAGCGCTTCGCCACCGATGCCTGCTTCCAGATCGTCGACCAGGCGCTGCAGCTGCACGGCGGCTATGGCTACATCAAGGAGTACCCGATCGAGCGCTATCTCCGCGACCTGCGGGTCCACCGTATCCTGGAGGGCACCAACGAGGTGATGCGCCTGATCGTCTCCCGCCGCCTGCTGGCCGACTGACCCCGATCCCTGAAGGCCCCCCGAAGGCCCCCAACGCGTGAAAGTGATGCCATGACCGAGGACGTCCTCTTCGAGAAGCGCGGCCGGCTGGGCCTGATCACGCTGAACCGGCCCAAGGCGCTGAACGCGCTCAACCTGCCGATGATCGAGGCGATGGCGCCCCAGCTCGCCGCCTGGGCCGATGACGATGGTGTCGCCGCCGTGGCGATCAGGGGGGCAGGCGAAAAGGCCTTCTGTGCCGGCGGCGACGTGCGCGCGGTCTGGGAGGCTGGCATGGCGCGCAAGCGGGGCGAGCCGGCCGGCACGCTGACCGCCGATTTCTTCCGCGAGGAATACCGCCTCAACCACCTGATCCACACCTATCCCAAGCCCTATGTCGCGCTCGTCGACGGCATCTCCATGGGCGGCGGCATGGGGCTGTCGATGCACGGCTCCCACCGGGTGGTGAGCGAGCGGCTGATGTTCGCCATGCCGGAGACCGGCATCGGGCTCTTTCCCGATGTCGGCGCCGGCTGGTTCCTGCCGCGCTGCCCGGGGCAGCTCGGCACCTATTTCGCGCTGACCGGCAATCGTGGCGACGCCGCCGACGCGATGGCCATCGGCTACGGCACGCACCTTGTGCCCGCGGACCGGCTCGAGGCGGTGATCGCGGGACTCGCGGAAGGCGGAGACGCGGACAGTGTGCTGGCGGATGAGGCGGTGGAAGCCGGGCCCTCGGCGGTAGCGGCCGAGCGCGACCTTATCGACCGCTGCTTCGGCCATGACAGTGTCGAGGCGGTGATCGCCGCGCTGGCGGCGGAGCCTGGCGACTTCGCCCGCGCCGCCCGCGAGACGCTCGCCACCCGCTCGCCGACCTCGATGAAGGTGACGCTGGTGGAGCTGCGGCGCGGCGCCACGATGAGCTATCCGCAGGCGGTGACCATGGAGTTCCGCCTCTCGCAGGCCTGCATGGACGGCCACGACTTCTTCGAGGGCATCCGCGCGCTGCTGGTCGACAAGGACAGGAACCCGCGCTGGGATCCGCCGACGCTCGACGGCGTCGATGAGGCGCTGATCGAACGCCACTTCGCCGAACCGGAGGCCGGCGACCTGGTGGTCGGGTAGGCGTTCGGAGAAGACGGGCTGGAGGCTGGAGAAGACGGGCGCGGGGTTCCGCATCTCCACTCGCGCTTCGTGCGGAACGACGGTGAATATTTTCCAAGTATCCCACCGCCGTCGTTCCGGCCGACCGGAGGGAGAGCCGGAACCTCGCGGTCGTCTTCGCCAATGTCGACTTCGGCGATGGCCGGCGGCCGATCCCGGGTCTGCGAAGCGGCACTTCGCGCCGCATCGCGCCCGGGATGACGATGAATTCTTCTGTCATCAACCGGGATGACGATGAATTCTTCTGTTATCAAGTTGTGTATGAGGTCATCCCCGCCGACCGCAGGGAGAGCCGGGACCGGGTGGTCGTCTTCGCCAAAGTGGACATCGGCGAACGCCGGCAGCCGGCGCTCGCATCCGCGCCGGTCCCTGTGAGCACCCTGTCAACCGGCCATACCGAAAGAACATGGCCTTTATGGGCTATCGTTCGGGTTATGGTTCACCCGAGCAACGGGCCAGCAGACGTTGATTCCAAACGATATTCGGTTTGCTCTCGAGACGGGCCCGGATCAGTCGCCGGGCCTCCGCCATTCTCCCGTCGCGTAACAGGCTCTCGATCAGGATCTGGTCGAAGAGGTCGCGCTGGGCGTGGCTGCCGCCGAGCGCGATGAGCCGGGGGTGCACCTGCGAGAGCCGGTCGGCGGCCAGCGGCCAGTCGCCTGTCGCATAGGCCGCGATACCCTCCGCCGCCGGCAGCACCGTCTCGGCCCAGACCGGCGGCAGGTCGCCGGCCGCCCGGGCGCGAAGCGAGGTCACGAAGCGGTCGGCGGCTTCCTTCTCGCCGGCCCGGTGGAGGGCGAGCAGGTATTGCAGGTCGAGAAAGCCGTTGACGTGTTCCGGCCCGCGCGCGGCGACATGGGCGCCGACATCGCGCCAGCGCTCGCCCAGATCCGGCGCGCCTGGTCTCAGTTCCAGGCGGGCGAGCAGCGAGATCGCGTTGATCTGGTCCTGGCTGTACGCCTTCCACACGCCCCAGACGCGGGCGTCGTGCAGCGCCAGCGCCGCCTCGACCTCGTCGCGGTCGAGATGGAAGAGGGCGGTGTGCCACCAGTTGTGGGTCAGCATGAAGGAGTTGCAGCGCTCCCAGGTGTCGGCGTGAGCGCGCATCCAGTCGAGGCCCTCGTCGACCCGGCCCGTCGTGTCGAGCACGTGCGCCACGGCGTGGTGCGCCCAGGCGTCCGTCCGTTCGATGGCGACGGCCCGCCGGCCGGCCGCCTCCGCCTCCTCCAGCCGGTGGCACTGCTCGTAGCCGAAGGCCGCCATGCCCCAGGCGTAGCCGTGATAGGGGTGGTCCGCGCCCGCGGCCAGCGCCGGTTCCGCAAGGGCAAGGATGCCGGCGCAGTCGCCGCGGTTGAAGCAGTGGTACTGGCCGATCTTGGCGGCGAAGACATCCGCCGGCCAGGCCTCGGCGAGGTGGTGGTGGAGGGTGATCGCCCGCTCCATGTCGCCAGCCGCCCAGGCGGCGACGGCGTCGACTACCAGCGCTTCCCGCGCCGTTCCCCGGTCGCGCGCCGCCAGCGCCCGCTCGACGAAGGGGCGTGCGGTGGCGAAGCCGGCCGGGCTTTCCAGGAACAGGCAGCCGGCCGCCGCCAGCGCCTGCACCAGTGGCGCGCCGGTGTCGCGCTCCGCCGCGTCGATGGCCGGCTGGAAATCGGTGCCGTAGCTGATGAAGGCATGCTGGAAGCGGTCGACGGCGTCGAGCGTCGCGGCCTCGTGCGTGGTCACGGGCAGGCCCTGCCGGTCGAGGGCGCGCTGGACGGTACCGGTCATCGGCGCCTCCGGGGTCTGTTGTCCGTGTCCGGGGCGAGCCTAGAGCTCCGGGCTCTCCTCCGCCACGTGGTCGACCATGTCGGTCAGCGTGCGGCGGATGTGCTCGTCGGTCACCTGGTAGTAGACGCGGTTGCCGCGCCGGTTGGCGTGGATCAGCCGGCTGGCGCGCAGGAGTCGCAGATGGTGGCTGACCAGCGACGCGGAGAGGCCGAGATCGTCGGCCATGACGCCGACGGACTGGGGCTGGTCGAGGCAGGACAGGATGATCGACAGGCGTGTCGGGTCGGCCATCAGGCGGAACATGTCGGCGAGCTCGACCGTCTGGTCCTCGCTGATGCGCTTGTTGACGGGAAGTTTCCCGCTCTCGCTGTCCATCTCGCTCCGTTCGTGCTTCAGGCTGTTCGTGTTTCGGGGGCCCGATCCGCGCTCTTCTTTGGCACCGCGCCGCCCGCGCCGCAAGACCGACGATATGGCACCGGCATCTCCCCGGGGGGCTTCCACGGCGCGGCGCGACCGGCCTAGTCTCGGCCGAGATCGCCCACCGCAGGGATTCGGGAGCCGCCACGCCCATGAAGATCGTCATCAACCCGGACCACGAGGCCCACGCGCCGGAGACCGAGCTGACCGGCGGCGGCATCGCCCCCGCCGTGGAGATCCCGGCCCGGGCCCGCACCATCCTGAAGGCGCTGGAAGTGGCCGGCCATCGGGACATCGCGCCGTTCACCGACCACGGGCGGGCGGTGATCGAACGGGCACATCCGCCGGCCTATCTCGACTTCCTGGCTGCCGCCCATGGCGACTGGACGCGGGTCTATGGCGACAGCCACGCCGTGCCCTTCGTCTGGCCGGTGCGCAGTCTGCGCCAGGTGATCCCGCGCGCCATCGACGCCCGGCTCGGCCATTACTCCGGCGACGGCGGCACGCCGATCACGGCCGGCACCTGGCAGGCGGCCTATGGCTCTGCCCAGACGGCGGTAACCGGGGCGCGGGCGCTGACGGCCGCGGGCCCGGCCAGCACCCCCGTCTTCGCGCTCTGCCGCCCGCCCGGCCACCACGCCGCATCCGACCTCTACATGGGATACTGCTTCCTGAACAACGCCGCCATCGCGGCGGAGGACCTCTTGGCCGCCGGTGCCGGCAGGGTCAGCGTGCTGGACGTCGACTACCACCACGGCAACGGCACCCAGGCCATCTTCTACCATCGCGGCGAGATGCAGTTCGTCTCCCTGCACGCCGACCCGGCGGACGAGTATCCCTATTTCCTGGGCTACGCCGACGAGACTGGCGAGGGTGCGGGCGAGGGGACGACGCTGAACCTGCCGCTCCCCTGGGGCACGGACTGGGAGGCCTACGCCCAGGCGCTCGACCGGGCCTGCGCGGCAATCGACCGGTTCGGCCCTGACGCGCTGGTCGTCTCCCTGGGCTGCGACACCTACAAGGAGGACCCGATCTCCCGCTTCCGCCTCGAGACCGAGGATTTCACCCGCATGGGCGCGCGCATCGGCAGGCTCGGCCGGCCGACGCTGGTGGTGATGGAGGGCGGCTACGCCGTCGACGCGCTGGGTGCCAACGTCGCGGCCTTCCTGAAGGGGTTGGCGGGGGGTTGAGGGGCGGGAGATGGCCCGTGGCGGGGGCTGAGGGAGAAGACGGGCGGCCGGTCCCGGGTCTGCGAAGCGGCACTTCGCGCCGCATCGCGCACGGGACGACGGGAATAATGTTGTTTTTCAAATAGTTAGATTGTCATTCCCGCGAAAGCGGGAATCCAGGCCGGCGGGGCAGGCTGCATGGCCCCCCTGGATCCCCGCTTGCGCGGGGATGACCAGGTTATGATCTTGACAAGAAAGAGAAATCGCCACCCCGGGACGGCTCCTGAGAGCGCCCGGGGCGGCGGTGAGGTTTGCCGGTTGGCGGGATGCACCGGTCAGCGCGGGACCGGCTGGTCGGGCAGGTCGGCGAGGACGATTTCGGCGTCCTCCAGGGCCTCGATGGTCAGCGTTTCGGCGGCGCGGATGACGGCGCCGTCGCGCGTGCCGATCTCGATGCCGTTCACCTTGATGCGGCCTTCCGAGGCGACGAGATAGCCGATCCGGCCGCTTCCCATGGCGTGCTCGACCACCGTGCCGCCGGTCAGCGTGGCGCCGTAGATCGTCGCGTCCTGGGCGATGAACAGCGCGCCCGCCTCGATCTTGTCGTCCTGGCCGGAGGCCAGCGGCACCAGCCGGTTCGCCCGGTCGCCGCGCGGGAATTCCCGCTGGTCCCAGCGCGGCGGCAGGCCGCGACGGTTGGGCGCGATCCAGATCTGGAAGAGGGTCGTTGCCTCCTTACCCATGTTGTACTCGGCATGCATGATGCCGGTGCCGGCGCTCATCACCTGCACGTCGCCGGCCTTGGTCGTGCCGCGGTTGCCGAGATGGTCGGCATGGTCGACCTGGCCCGTGCGCACATAGGTGATGATCTCCATGTCCCGGTGCGGGTGCATGGGGAAGCCGGCGCCGGCCTGGATGGTGTCGTCGTTCCAGACGATCAGCGGACCCACGCCCATGCGCTCGGGATCATGGTAGTTGGCGAAGCTGAAATGGTGGCGGGCATCGAGCCAGCCGTGATTGGCGTGGCCGATGCTGTCGAACGGAATGCGCTCGATCATGCTGCTTTCTCCAGCGGCACGCGGTCGCGGCCATGGGGCTCGGTGAAGTCGATCACCGGTCCCTTGGGGACGATCCGCGCCGGATTGATGGTCTCGTGGCTGCGGTGATAGTGCTCCTTGATATGGCGCAGATTGACGGTCTCCGCCACGCCGGGCACCTGATAGAGTTCGCGGGTGTAGCCCCACAGATTGGGGAAGTCGACGAGCCGGTTGCGGTTGCACTTGAAGTGGCCGACATAGACCGGGTCGAAGCGCACCAGCGTGGTGAACAGCCGCCAGTCCGCCTCGGTGATCTGGCCGTCGACCAGATAGCGCTGGCGCGACAGCCTTTCCTCCACCCAATCGAGCGCCTCGAAGAGCGCGTCATAGGCCTCCTCGTAGGCCTCCTGGGTTGTGGCGAAGCCGGATTTGTAGACGCCGTTGTTGATGGCGTCATAGACCCGGGCATTCACCCGATCGATCTCCTCTCTGAGCGCCTGCGGATAGAAGTCGGGCCCGGTGGCGCCGACATCGTCGAAGGCGCTGTTGAACATGCGGATGATCTCCGCGCTCTCGTTCGAGGCGATGGTGGAGCGCTGCTTGTCCCACAGGACCGGCACGGTGACCCGTCCGGTGAAGTCCGGCTCGGCCCGGGTATAGACCTGGTGCAGGAACTCCGCCCCGTTGACCGGGTCGTCCGTGCCGTCTGGGTCGTCGCCGAAGAACCAGCCATCCGATCCCATGAAGGGATCGACGACGGAGACGTCGATCATCCCCTCGAGGCCCTTGAGCTTGCGGAAGATCAAGGTGCGGTGCGCCCACGGGCAGGCATAGGAGACGTAGAGGTGGTAGCGGCCCGGCTCCGCCTTGAAGCCGCCCTCGCCGGACGGCCCGGGAGCGCCGTCCGCGGTGACCCAGTTGCGGAACTTGGAGGCCTGCCGCTCGAAGCGGCCGCCCGACTTCTTGGTGTCATACCACTTGTCGTGCCATTTGCCGTCGATCAGCAGTCCCATTGATTCAGCCTTTCTCTCGAACGCATTCGTCGTATGCAGCCGCCCCGGGGAGGCCCGTCAGGCGGCCTTGCGCAGTGCCTGGTCGCCGATCGCCAGCTTGGCGGCCAGCTCGGCCACATGGCGGCCCATGAAGCGGGCGCCGTCGAGCTCGTTCTCGCTCGGCTGGCGCGAGCCGTCGCCGCCGGCGATGGTGCTGGCGCCGTAGGGCGATCCGCCGGTGATCTCGTCCAGCCGCGTCTGGCCGGCGAAGGCGTAGGGCAGGCCGGCGACCACCATGCCATGGTGCAGCAAGGTGGGGTGCAGGCCCAGGATCGTCGACTCCTGACCGCCATGCTGGGTCGCCGTCGAGGTGAAGACCGCGCCGACCTTGCCGACCAGCGCGCCCTTGGCCCAGAGCGGACCGGTCTGGTCGAGGAAGTTGCGCATCTGCGAGGCCACGGTGCCGAAGCGGGTCGGCGCGCCGAAGATGATGGCGTCGTAGTCCGGCAGCTCGTCGACCGTGGCGACGGGCGCAGCCTGGTCGACCTTCATGTGGGCGTTCCGGGCCACGTCCTCGGGCACCAGCTCGGGCACGCGCTTGACGGTCACCTCCGCGCCGGTCTGGCGCGCGCCGTCGGCGACGGCGTCCGCCATGGTCTCGATGTGGCCGTAGGACGAGTAGTAGAGAACGAGGATCTTCGCCATGGGTTGAGCCCTCCTGTCGGGTGTCTCTTGCGGTGCACACAAGATGATTATTCCCTTCCTGGATCACTAGACCGTGCATCCGAAACGAATTGTTCCCGCACAATGCACAATGGCCCGGCCACGCATGGTGCGGTGCAGCGCGCCACCCCTTGCGCCGGGCGGGCGGCCTGCCTAGAACCCATGCCTCCGCCGATCCATGTCCAAGCCGGGTTCCCTCGCGCCATGTCCTCGTTGACGACCGTGCTCACCGAAATCGTCGGCCACGCCTTCGCAGCCGAGGGCCTGGCCGCCGAACTCGGCCGCGTCACCGTCTCCAACAGGCCGGACCTGGCACAGTTCCAGTGCAATGGCGCGATGGCGGCGGCCAAGCAGGCGCGGACCAATCCGCGGGAGCTGGCCGGCCGCATCGCCGCGCGGCTGCAGGCGGGCGGCCGCTTCACCCAGGTCGAGATCGCCGGGCCCGGCTTCCTGAACCTGTCGATCGCCGACGCCGATATCGGTGCCCATATCGGCCGGATGGCGGCCGACCCGCGCCTCGGCGTGCCGGCGAAGGAGGTGCCGCAGACGGTGATCCTCGACTATGGCGGGCCGAACATCGCCAAGCCGATGCATGTGGGCCACCTGCGCGCCTCGATCATCGGCGACAGCCTGCGGCGCATCTTCGCCTTCGCCGGCGACCGCACGCTGGGCGACGTGCATATCGGCGACTGGGGCCTGCCGATGGGCATGCTGATCTCCGAGATCGCGCTCGACCGGCCGGACCTGCCCTATTTCGACCCGGCGCACCGAGGGCCCTATCCGGCGCAGTCGCCGGTCTCCCTGGACGACCTGGAGGCGATGTACCCGAAGGCGGCGGCCGACTGCAAAGCCGATCCCGCCAGGCTGGAACTGGCGCGCCAGGCGACGGCGGCGCTGCAGGCGGGGGAGCCCGGGCCGACGGCGCTGTGGCGCCATTTCCTCGATGTCTCGCTGGCCGCCATGAAGCGCGACTTCGGCGATCTGGGCGTCCAGTTCGATCTCTGGAAGGGCGAGGCGGACGTGCACGACCTGATCGCCCCGATGGTCGAGGATCTGAGGGCGCGCGGTTTGGCGGAGATGGACCAGGGCGCGCTGATCGTCCGCGTGGCGGAGGCGGACGACAGGACCGAGATCCCGCCCCTGATCCTGCTCAAGTCGGACGGCGCGGTGATGTACGGCACCACCGACCTCGCCACCATCGTCGACCGGCAGCGGACATACCAGCCCGATGCCATCCTCTATGTCGTCGACCAGCGCCAGCACCTGCATTTCGAGCAGGTCTTCCGCACTGCCCGCAAGGCCGGGCTGAACGGCAAGGCGCTGCTCGAGCATCTCGGCTTCGGCACCATGAACGGCACCGACGGCAAGCCGTTCAAGACCCGCGCCGGCGGCGTGATGAAGCTGCAGGACCTGATCCGCATGGGCCGCGAGGCGGCGCTCGCCCGCATGGAAGAGGCGAACCTGGCCCAGGACCATGACGAGGCTGAGAAGCGGGACATCGCCGGGAAAGTGGGGCTGGCGGCGATCAAGTTCGCCGACCTCGCCAATCACCGGGTCTCGAACTACGTCTTCGATCTCGACCGTTTCGTGCGCTTCGAGGGCAAGACGGGCCCCTATCTGCAATATGCCGCGGTGCGCATCAAGTCGCTGCTGCGCCGCGCCGCCGAGCAGGGCGACCGGCCAGGCGCCATGCAGCCGCCGGGCGATGTGGAGCGCGAACTGGCGCTGATCCTGGCGGAAATGCCCGACGCGGTGGCCGCCGCGCAGGCCAAGCGCACGCCCAACGAAATCTGCGATTTCGCCTACACGCTGGCCCAGGCCTTCAGCCGCTTCTACGCCCAGACGCACATTCTGAGCGAGCCCGATCCGGCCAGGCGCGGCGGCTGGCTGGCGCTGGCGACACTGGCGCATGACCAGCTCGTCCTGCTGCTCGACCTCCTGGGCATCGACGTGCCGGAGCGGATGTAGCTGAACGGATGTAGCTGAGCGGATCTAGCTGGGCGGATGTAGCATGGCTGATGTCGTCGGCTGACCGTGCCGGGCTCAACCTAAACCTTGGCTAGCTCGCCGCACAGTCGCGCATGGCGCGTCGGCGGATTCCGAGTCATTATGAAAAATCCGCGCCGCCTCGGCACGGAGATGACTGGGGAGGATGCCATGCGCATTGCGATTATCGCGCTAGGCGCCGCCATGCTGGCCGCCTGCGCGCCTTCCAATCCACCGTCGACGCAGATCGTCGTCCTGGGCGAAAGCTTCGCCGCCGGCTCGGAGGCGGTCAACGAGGCCAATCTGGCGATCGTCAATGCCAGCGCGGCGGGCTGCGAAGCCGTCTCCGTCGGCGGCTATGGCGCGGGCGGCGAGGGCCTGATCATCGGCGTGCCGGTGCTGCTCGACTGTCCGCTGGGCACGCAGCTGCTGCCGACCGGCCAGCCGGCGCCCTGACAGGGGCGGCGGGACGGGAGGGGGTATCCCGTCCGGCCATCGAGTTGCAAGGTTCGGCCTCAGAGGCCGGTCATCGCGACGCAGCCCTGGTAGACGGCCTGCCAGGGCACGACCTGCACGTCCACGTGAGAGCCCGGCGGCAGCGCGTAGGGCATCACATGGTCGCTGACGTGCTGGCCGTCTGAGCCGTAGACCGACACCACGTTGCCGGCCGGCACGGTGTCGACGATGTAGATGTTGGAGAGCCGCACGGTGGTGGCGACGTCGCCATTGCCGACCTCCTGGCAGCCGAGTGCATGCCAGACGTCGCGCTGCGGCCCGAGGTTGCGGTTGATCGCCGGGCCGGCGACAAAGCCGTTCGGGTTGACCTGCTGAAACACCAGCGAGGAGCCGTCGCGCTGCGCGGCGGCGGGTCCGGTGGTCAGGGCGAGGGCCGAAAGCGCCAGCACGGCGATCCCGGCGGTCTTGGTCGTCCAGTTACGCATTTCCATTCCCCCTCATGATGATGCCCGCGGCCCCACTGCCACGGGACGGGGTGAGGATAGGGGGGCCGTCGGCCGGTGTCGGTGACAGGTGTCACCCGCTGCGCGATCGCCTGCCACGACCGTCCCCTTTTGGGCGTAGTCGCGGGCTGCAGCGCCGCTGGTCTCCACCTGGTCAGCGGCGGTGGCGCCGGCCGTCCCGCCCGCCGCCGGGGGCTGACAGGCGAGGGGGACGGCTGTCAAGCCAGGCCTCCTCGCCGGTGGCCTTGCGTCAGTCCGCCGGCGTGGCAGACATCGCGCCGTCGATCCAGGCGATGGCGAGGTGGACCTTCGCCGGCTCGTCGAGGCCGCGCCGCTCGAGCAACTGCCAGCATTCATAGGACAGCAGGTGACGCAGGGTCGCTTTCACCTGCTCCCGGCCCGCATGCGCGGGGGCCGGGATGGCGGCCGCGAGGGCGTCGGCGATGCCGTCCAGATGGCCACGAAGCTCCCGCATCGGCGCCTGCAGGGCTGGCACCAGCGGTTCGTCGCGGTAGGCGCCGGTCAGCATGGCGCGGGAGGACTGGAAATAGGCATAGATCGCCGCCAGCGCCGTCGCGGCCCGGCGCCGCGGGTCGGCGATGGCGGTCCAGCCCGCCGGGTCGGGCGGCGGGTTGAGCGCCAGCCAGTGCGCGGTGCAGGCCTGGAACAGGGCCGTCTCGTCCGCGAAGTGGCGATAGACGGTCAGGCGTTGCACGCCCGCCCGCTCGGCGATGGCGCTGATCGTGGTCGAGCGGGGCCCCAGCTCCTCATGCAGATGCATGGTCGCCTCGACGATGCGCAGGCGCGTCTCGGCCTGCGATCTGGCCCGGTCCTTGAGGGTATAGCGTCGCCTGGTCATTCGATGAACATAACTGTTCATTGAAAACTTGACAAGGGCCGCCCGGTGGCGATAAGAAATCAGCGAACACAAATGTTCACTGAAATAGCCACTGCGAAGATGCCAAGGAGAACAGAGACATGAGTGCCATCACTGAACCGAAACTTTATGAGAGCCGCGCGGTCTCAGGGGATTGGAGCGTGCTGCCCGGTGTTCTGCCGGTGCCGGGGCTGGGCGTGCTTCCGGTCAACGCCTTCGTGCTCAAGGGGCGCGAGCCGATGCTTGTCGACACCTCGATCGCCGCCTTCGGTCCGGCCTTTCTCGACACGCTGGGTCAGGTCGTCGACCCGGCGGACCTGCGCTGGATCTGGATCAGCCACGCCGATGCCGATCATGTCGGCAACCTGCCGGCCGTGCTCGCCGCGGCGCCGAAGGCGCGGATCGCCACCACATTTCTCGGCATGGGCAAGATGATGATGCAGGGCCTGCCGCCGGAGCGCATGCACCTGCTGAACCCCGGCGACCGGCTCGACCTCGGCGACCGGGTGCTGACGCCCGTGCGTCCGGTCTACTACGACGCTCCGGAGACGCTGGGCTTCGTCGACGGCCGCGACGACGTGCTGTTCGCCGCCGACAGCTTCGGCGCCCTGCTGGCCGCGCCCGTGGAGAGTGCCGCCGCCTTGACCCCCGAGGCGCTCAGCGACGGCATGACGGCCTGGGCGCGCATCGACGCCCCCTGGCTCGCCGGGATCGACCGCGCCCGCTTCGCCGGCACGCTCGCCGCGCTGGCGCGCCTCGATCCAGGCACCGTGCTTTCCGGGCACCTGCCCGAGGCGCGGGGCATGACGGCCCGGCTCACCGGCATCCTGCGCGACGCCTTCGCCAATGCGGACACCGGGACGCCGGCGGATCCCGTCTCGCTGGAGACAGTCGCGCCGTCCGCGTTGGCGGCCTGAGCGGCGGGTGAGGGCGTCCGCGCCGGCCGATCGGCCTGGCGCGGGCGCCCGGCCGGTCCCGGATCAGCAGCACATCACGTCGTGCTGCACGCCATTTGAGGTGCTTACTATCTGAAAAATAACACTATTATTGTCATTTCCGCGAAAGCGAAAATCCAGACGGCGGTGCGTGTGGCGCCGGCATTCTAGACCCCCGATCAAATCGGGGGTGACAAATCAGGGTTGGGAGCATGAAGCGAGTAGGCCCGGTGACCGGTCCCGTGTGCATCGTCATCCCGGCCGATTGGAGGGACAGCCCGGGACCGGGCCCCCGTCCTCGCCGAGGGCACCCCTGGCGTGGCCGCGCGCCGCCATGTCGGCATTTTTCCTGAAACCATCCGCCGGGTCTCGCGCGTTCCTCTAACGCGGACCATCACCGTTTCCTGGCCGAGGACTGATCACCGGCCTGGCAGCGACGGCCGATGGTGCGCCTTCGCCGTGCCGGCACGCGATGCCGGCGGGCGAGGGCGTCTAGGAGCCGCCATCGGCCCAGGGGCGCGGGCATTCGAAGAGGGGGAGGTCCGCGCTCCTTCCGGCCGGCAGTTTTCGCGAGCTTAACCGACCGACCCTGGCCGTCCGGCATTGCTTTCCGCTGGCCGAGCCGCGACAATGGCGCCGCCCGCCAGAGGGGGCATCCCGTCCACGGAAAGAGCGCGCCGCTCACCTCTGCACATCGCGACAACGGTCCTGCCGTCTTTTCCCGCCCGTCTGGTGGACATTGGGGCGACGAGGAGGAAAGACGTCATGGGCGAGCAATCCCAGAACCCCAACACCATCCTTGCCCAGCGCCGCAAGGCGGCCAAACGCCTGCGCAAGGCCCTTGTCGCGGGTGACGCTGCCGCACGGGCCCGCTTCGACGCCGTGTTCAACGGCCGGCGGGAGCCCGGCGGGGCCAGCCATGCCGACTGCCTGCATGTCGTCGCCCGCGAGGCCGGGGCGGAAAGCTGGCCGCGGCTGAAGCTCGCCGTGGAGACTGCGGCGCTGGACCGCGCCCAGCGGGTGGCCGCGCTCGAGCGGGCCATCACGAACGGCAACTTTCCCATGGTCGACCGACTGCTGGCACTCGATGCCGGGCTGGCCGACGCCCATCTCGGCCTGCAGCTCGCCTTCGCGCGTGAGGCACCGGTGCTGGCGGCGCTCGACCGCGATCCGGAGGCGGCAACGCGGCAGATCGGCCGGCGCTGGCCGATCCACCATCTCTGCTTCTCGCGCATGAATCTGCGCGAACCGGAAGCGGTGGCGCGTCAGTTCCGCCTGCTCGATGCGCTGCTTGCCGCTGGCGCGGACGTCAATCAGGGCTTCGCGGCCGAGCCCGGCGAGGACCATACGCTCTCGCCGCTCTATGGCGCCCTCGGCCATGCGGGCAATCTTGCCCTCGCCCGGCGACTGCTGGAGAGGGGGGCCGATCCGAACGACAACGAGTCGCTCTATCATGCCACGGAACTCGACACGCTGGACGGCGTGCGCCTGCTGTTCGCGCACGGGGCGGAAGTCGGCACCACCAATGCCTTCCACCGCATGCTGGACCGAGAATCGCCGGAGGGCGTGCGCCTGTTCTTCGCCCATGGCGCCGATCCGGCGAGCGCGCTCTACGCCCATCCCACCGGTCGTACCCAGGACGACCGGACCCTGCTGCACCACGCCATCATCCGTGGCCGCTCGGCCGAGATCGGCGCCATCCTGCTGGAGCACGGCGTCGATCCGCTGGCAGTGCTGGACGGGCGCACGCCCTACGCGCTGGCCCGGGTCTGCGGCAACCGGGCGATGGCGGACATGCTGGAAGCGCGGGGCTATGCGACGCCACTCGACGCCACCGACCGCTTCCTCGCCTGCGTGACGGAAGGCGACGGGGCGGGCGCGCGGGCCCTGCTCGATGCCGATCCGGGAATCCGGCAGCGCCTTGGCGTCAAGGACCTGACGCGGCAGACGGAACTCGCCATGTCGGCCGACAGCCTGCCGGTGCTGCGGCTGCTGGCCGAGCTTGGCTTCGACCCGAACCTGAAGGGCGAGTCCGACATGCCGCCGGTGCATGCGGCAGCCTGGTGGGGGCATGCGGACATCGTCGAGATGTATCTTGGGTTCGGCGTCGAGCTGGAGAGCCTGAACATGTTCGGCGGCACGGCGCTGGGCACCGCCGTCCACGGCTCGATGAACTGCCCGGGACGGGAGCAGGGCGACTATCTCCGCACCGTGCGCCTCCTGGTCGAGGCGGGAGCCCAGATCCGGCCCGAGCATGGCGATCTGGAGATGGGCAGCGAAGAGGTCACCGCCTATCTGGAGGGCTGCCTGGAGGCACGCGGCTGAGGCCTGGCCTCAGCCGACGCGGCGCAGCACCCGGATGTCGCCGAGCTTGAACTCGGCGATCTGCTGCTTGGCGGTTTCCAGGATCTGGGTGCTGCGTTCGATCAGCGCGTCCTCGCCAAGGCCTTCGCGGCGCGCCAGTTCGAAGGCGGCGGCACCGGCGACGAAGAGGATGCGACGGGCGGAGTCGGGGCGGCCCTGTTCCGTGTGTTGCTGGGATTTCCGGACGGCGTTGACCACGAAGTCGCTGAGGACAAAGCTGGAGCACCGCCGGAAATCGGTCTCTACCGATATCCGGAGCATGATAGAAGCAACAATATTTCTTTTCTAGGGGCTTCCGAGCATCATAGCGCATGTTCCGGGGCGTATCGACTAGGCTTTGGTTATCACCCCAGGGTGCGACGGCCGGGGCTTCTTCGCGTTGTAATGGAGCGGCGACGTCTAAATCCCGCAATCACCTGTGGTTTTGCCGCGCCGCACCCAAGCTCCGGCATGCGACAGCACGTCGTGCAAAACGCCCGATTCGGAGCCGACACGATCCTCGCCAGGGTGCGCGCGCGCGGAATTCCCACTAGAGCATCCTGCGCCCGAGCGGGCGCAGACAAGATGCTCTAGGCAATTGAGAATCAGGCAGATTTTTTGCGACCGAATGGGTCCATTCAGTCGCAATCTGCCCTAGGCTGGGCGCCGGACGGCGACGTCGCCGAGGGGAGCCAATGAACATCCGGCACATCGAGAGCTTCGTCTGGCTGTGCCGGCTGCGCAGCTTCCGCAAGACGGCCCAGCGCCTGAACGTCTCGCAGCCCGCCGTGTCGTCGCGGCTGGAGACCCTGGAGAAGGAGCTGGGCTGCCGGCTGATCGACCGCGGCCGAGGCGTTTCACTGACCTCCGAGGGGCAGCTCTTCCTGCCCTATGCCGAGCGTATCGTCAGGCTCTATGCCGAGGCCAAGTCGGACCTCACTCCGACGACGGGCATCCGCGGCCGGGTGCGCCTTGGCATCATCGACACGGTGACGGAGACTTGGCTGCCGGACATGGTGGAGCGGCTGCGCCGTGACCATCCGGCACTGGTGCTCGATATCGTCGCCGACACCTCGCAGCGGCTGCTGGCCGGGCTCGAGGACGGCGCCATCAACGCCGCCTTCACGCTCGCCCTGCCGCCCGACCCGCGGCTGACCCAGGTGCCGATCTGCCGCTTCGCGATGCGCTGGTTCGCAGCACCTGGCATGGCCGGCGACAGGGTACTGAGCAGGGACGAGCTGGAGCGCCTGCCGATCATCACCTATCCGGCCGGCACGCCGCCCAACGCCATCCTCGACCGCTTCTTCGAGCGCAAGGAGACCTGGCTGGTCCACCAGAGCTCGGCCAATTCGCTGATGACCATGGTGCGCCTGGTGGCCGACGGGCTCGGCATCGCCGCCATGCCGCCGGCCGCGCTGCTGAACGAGATCGCCGCCGGCACGCTGGCCGAACTCGCCACGGCCGACGCGCTCGACCCGATCAGCATCGTCGCGGCCAGCCTGACCGACCGTCCCTCGCCGGTGATCGAGGCGGTGATATCCGCCGCCCGTGATGCCGTGGCCGCCTTCATCGCCGAGGCAGGCCCTGCCATCGGCGCGGTTCAGGAGGTGCCGGCGGAAAGCGGGTAGGTGATAAGTATTCTCTATCGATTTGTTTCACGATTTCCAATTGGACACTATCAGTGTTCCCCGGCACCATTCAGGCGTTGCGGCCGGCAGCGCCAAGGGCAATGCCGCAATGGCGATGCCGAGCGGCCCGATCCGGAACAGATGAGTCAACGATGGCACGCAAGCTCTACCTCGAATTCGTCGACAGCAAGGTCCGCTCGCTGATCACGCTCTACGACGAGAACGCGCCGGTCACCTGCAACACGCTCTGGGACGCGCTGGCCAAGCCGATGCAGTCGCCGGCGCTGCACGCCATGTTCGCCGGACCGGAGATCATGCTGGGCCTGCCGGAGGCCAACCAGACCTTCGACCCCGAGGGGATTCCGGCGGAGAACCAGGACTGCTTCCCCGCACCGGGCGACTGCCTGTGGTTCTACCAGCGCAAGAACCTGATGAAGGGCCTTTCCTGGGAACTCTGGGAGATCGGCATCTTCTACGACAATGGCGGGCGGGTCTTCGGTCCGCTCGGCTGGACACCGGTCAACGTCTGGGCTTCGGTAACGGACAATCTTGAAGGTTTCCAGGAAGAGTGCCGCAAGATCCGTTGGGAAGGCGTCAAGACGGTCGAGATCGGCCGCGCGAGCTGACCGACCGGTCGGCGTCGTGACAGGCCGAGGCAATCGGTCAGAACTTGGGAGACTGTGAGATGAAGAGACTACTCAACGGCACGGCGATCGCCCTCGCCACGGGCCTCACCGCGGGCCTCGTCGCCCTGCCGGCGCAGGGCCAGGAGCGCCTGGTCATCAACTCCTTCGGCGGTGCGTACGAGGAGGCGCATCAGCGGCTGATCATCGAGCCGTTCGAGGCGATGCACAATGTCGAGATCGAGGTGGTGACGGCCTATTCGGCCGACGCCCTGGCGCAGCTCCGCGCCCAGGCCGCCAATCCCCAATTCGACGTCATCCATTTCTCCGGCGGTCAGGAGGTGATCGCCGCCGAGGAGGGGCTGCTGGCGCCGATCGATCCGGCCGATCTCAGCCACTACGACGACCTCTATCCCTTCGCGGTGGAGGGACTGGAGGACGGCCGCGGGCCGGTCATGTCCGTCGCCGTGCTGGGCCTGCTCTACGACACGAGCGCCGTCGACCCCGCGCCGACCAGCTGGGAGGCGCTGTTCGATGCCGGGATGGGCGAGAGTGTGGTCATCGCCGACATTTCGAACACCTACGGGCTTCTCAACCTGCTGATGCTCAACCAGGTGCGCGGCGGCACGCTGGACGACATCCAGCCAGGCCTCGACGCGGTGGGCGAACTGCTGGACAACGGCGCCCAGATCTTCTCCTCCAGCCCCGAGCTGCAGCAGGCCTTCGCCCAGGGCACGGCGGCGCTGTCGCCCTACGCCCAGGACTACGCCTTCACGCTGACCGAGGCCGGCCTGCCGGTCGCCTTCGTGCAGCCCGAGGAAGGCTCGCCCGGCGTCTACATCACCGCCAACGTGGTGGCGGGCCGGCCCAATACCGAGCTGGCGACCGCCTTCGTCGACTTCTCGCTGCGGCCCGAGGCGCAGGCCGGCTGGGCCGAGGCGCTGCGCTACTCGCCGACCAACAGCGCCGCCGAGCTGTCCGAGGAGCTGGCCGGCCAGGTGGTCTATGGCGAGGAGGCGGCGGGACGCCTGCTGCGCTTCGACCCCGACCTGGTGAACGAGCGCCGGCCGGAGTGGACCGACGCCTGGAACCGCCTGATCGCCCAGTAGGCGGTCCGGTGCGCATGCCGACTTAGCGGGGGAAGGCGCCGGTGGGGGTGAACCCGGGGAACGCGGCCGACCGGATCGAGCCGGTCGTGCTCGTGACCCCCGGGCTCGCGCTGATCATCGGCGCCTTCGTCTTCCCGGTCGGGCAGATCCTGATCCTCAGCCTCGTCCCGCCGGAGGAGGGGCTGTCGATCTGGGCGAACTTCGCCCGCTTCTTCGAGGACGACTACTATCTGCGGGTCGCCTGGCGCACGCTGAAGCTGTCGGTGATCATCACCGTGGCGACGGCGCTGATCGGCTTCCCGATCGCCTATGTCACCGCCCGGTCGCCGCGCTGGCTGGCCTTCGCGCTGCTGCTGCTGACCGTGCTGCCGCTGATGACGTCGGTCGTGGTGCGCACCTTCGGCTGGATGATCGTGCTGGGCCGTGGCGGGCCGGTGACCGAGCTTCTCATGCTCCTCGGGCTGGGCGCGCGGGATGCCACGCTGCTGCATACCGAGACCGGCATCGTGGTCGCCATGGTTCAGGTGCTCCTCCCGTTCATGACGATCACGACGCTGGGCGTCATCGCCTCGATCAACCCGTTCCTGGAGGAGGCGGCGCGGACCATGGGGGCTGGCTTCTACCGCACGCTGCGCCATGTGGTGCTGCCGCTCAGCATCCCCGGCCTGGTCTCCGGCTCGCTGCTGGTGTTCGCCCTGTCGATCAGTTCGTTCGTTACGCCCAACCTGGTGGGCGGCGTGCGCCTGCCGGTGCTGGCGGGGGCCATCTACCAGCAGGCGACCAGCGTGCTGGACTGGAGTTTCGCCGCCGCCCAGTCGGTGCTGCTGCTGGGCGCGGTGCTGGCGCTGCTGGTGCCCTATCTGGCGCTGATGCGGCGGGCCCAGCATGGTTAGGCGCTTTCCACCCTCGGCCCTGTTCGGCGGCAGCGCGGTGCTGCTCGTCATCCTCACCTTCATGCTGCTGCCGCTGGCGGTGGTGGCGATCAGCTCCTTCACCGCCTCGCAGTTCCTGGTATTCCCGCCGCAGGGCTTCTCGCTCAGATGGTATGGCGAGGTAGTCTCCTCGACCGCCTATCTGGACGCCGCCTGGGTCAGCCTGGTGCTGGCCGCGGCTGTCACCATCGCCTCGACCGCCATCGGCACGGCGGCGGCGATCGCCATCCAGCGCCGCAAGCTGCCCTTCTCCGCGGCCTTCTCCGGCCTGTTCCTGTCGCCCCTGGTGCTGCCAACGCTGATTTTCGGTATCGGCCTCCTGATCGTCTTCTCGGTCTATGGCGACGGGCCGTCGCTGGCTGCGATCTGGGTCGGCCATGTGGTGATCACGGTACCCTATGTGGTGCGCACGGTGATGGCCGTGCTGGCCGACGCCGACCCCTTCGTGGAGGAGGCGGCGCGCACCATGGGGGCGGGGCGTCTCGCCCGGCTCTGGTTCGTGGTCCTGCCGCAGGCCAGGAGCGGCATCATCGCCGGCGGCTTCTTCGCCTTCAACGTCAGCTTCGACGAGGCGGTGATCGCGCTGTTCCTGCGCGCGCCGGGGGTGGAGACGCTGCCGATGCGGATCTACGGCCAGCTAGAATTCTCGCCCTCGCCGGAGGTGGCGGCGGTTTCCACGCTGATGATCGTGATGACGGTGGCCGTCATCGTGCTCATCGAGCGTTTCCTCGGCCTCGCGCGGGTCAGCGGCTAGGGTGACGGGTTAGGGTGACGGTACCATGGGCTTCCTCGACCTCGAGAACCTGACCAAGCGCTTCGGCGACATCATCGCGCTCGACGACGTCTCGCTGGAGATCGAGCGCGGCACCTTCGTCGCCCTGCTGGGGCCGTCGGGCTGCGGCAAGACCACGCTCCTGCGCATCATCGCCGGGCTGGAACGGCCGACGGCGGGCCGTGTGGTGATCGAGGGCGAGGACATCACCCGCAAGGCACCGGAGGCGCGCCGGCTCGCCATGATGTTCCAGTCCTACGCGCTGCTGCCGCATATGAGCGTGCTGGAGAATGTCCGCTTTCCCTTGCGCATGACGGGTCGGGAGAGCGTCGCGGCGCAGCGCGAGAAGGCGCGCGAGGCGCTGGCGCTGGTCAAGCTCGACCAGCTGGCCGACCGGCTGCCGCGGGCGCTGTCGGGCGGCCAGCAGCAGCGCGTGGCGCTGGCCCGCGCGATCGTCTCGGAGCCGCGCGTCCTGCTGCTGGACGAGCCGCTGTCCAATCTCGATGCCCGCCTGCGCGAGGACATGCAGATCGAGCTGCAGCAGCTGCACGAGCGCTTCGGCCTGACCACCGTCTTCGTCACCCACGACCAGGAGGAGGCACTGAGCCTGGCCGACCGGGTGGTGCTGATGCGCCAGGGGCGGATCGAGCGGGATGCCGGGGCGGAAGCGATCTACGACGATCCGGGCACGCCCTTCGCCGCCGACTTCCTGGGCGCGGCCAACCTGCTGCCGGTGACGCCGGGCGCGGAGGGCGCGAGCGTCTCGCTGGCCGACGGCCAGCGCCTCGGCCTGGAGGGCGCCCCGGCGCTGCCGGCGGGTCGGGACCTGGCGCTGGTGCTGCGGCAGGAGGATGTCGGCATCCTGGAGGAAGGTGCCGAGGCCGATGCCGGCCGCCAGACGCTGGCGGCGGAAGTGGTGGCCGCCATCTTCCTGGGCGCCAGGGTGCGCTACCTGGTGCGGGTGGCGGGTACGGAACTGCGCGTGCTGGGGCCGCGCCAGCCCGTCTTCAAGCCGGGAAGCCAGGTCGTCCTCACCTTCGACCCCGCCGCCATGCGCTGGGTGCACGAGGGCTGACCGAGCGGGCAGGGACCGGCGCGATGCCGCCCGCTTCGAAGACAGATCGACTGTCACGGACCTGAGACTGGCGCGACGCCGGCCGCATGGCCTCGAGGCCGCCGGAAGGCTTCCCCGGCAGGACGAGCGCCGTGGAACCGGCGGGATTTATTTTCTGCGACGGTCTAATTGTCTCGCATAATTCGAAAAATAGTGCTTAATCCATATTAATTGTCAACAAACAGCGACCTAAATGTTCATGATGATTCTCCTTTTTCTGAACGTTCGTCGCAAAAATAGAAAGATGATCGATGGCACAGATTATGACCCACTGGGGCAAATACGTCTGGGGAATGGTGATCGGCGCGGCGGTGGTGCTGATCCTCGGTTTCTCCGTAGGCCCGCTCACCACCTCCGGCAACGCCGCGGAAATGGCCAGCAGTGCCGCCGATGAGCGCAACGCGGCCTTTTGCCTGGCAAACGCCCGGCGGATGATCGCGACCGGCGATGCCGACGCGCCGACCAGCACGTCGGAGCGCACCGATCTGGCCCGCGCCTCGCTCGAAAACCTGCTGCCCGGCGTCGAGATCGACAACGCCAGCGTCCGGGTCTGTTCCCGCGTACTCACCGACCTGTAGGCGACGGCCGCACACGTCCCGCGGGCGGCAGGCATCAGGCATGCTGCCCGCGCCGGGCGATTTCGATTGATCTCCCCGCAATGCGGGCTATCTTCCCGCCATCACTATCGCACCGCGCGTAGACGATGTTCGCTCATTGGCGGTGCACTCTCTTCCGGGCAACCATCGCTTTTCGATCGTTGCCAAGTAGGGCGCGCCATCCGGCGCACGAACCCGGCAGCTGACCTACGCCATGCCTGCTCATAGTCGATCTGTCGCCTGAGCGACGGCGGGCCTTTGCCCGTCCGCGCCGGCGGCGAATGAAAGTGTATGTTTTGACGACTTTTTCGGACCTCGGCCTTGCCGAGCCCATTCTTCGCGCCGTCACGGCCGAAGGCTACGAGACCCCCACCCCCATTCAAGCAACCGTCATCCCGGCCATGCTGGCCGGCAGGGACGTGCTGGGCATCGCCCAGACCGGCACCGGCAAGACGGCCGCCTTCGTGCTGCCGCTGCTCGACGCCATCGCGCGCGGCGGCCGGCGGCCGGCCGCCAGGCAGTGCGGCGCGCTGATCCTGGTGCCGACCCGCGAACTGGCCCAGCAGGTCGCCGAGAGCGTCCGGACCTATGGCCAGTTCACCCGCCACACGGTCGCCGTCGTCGTCGGCGGCGCCAAGCACGGCCCGCAGATCCGCGCCCTGGCGCGCGGCGTCGACATCCTGGTGGCGACCCCGGGCCGGCTGGAGGACCACCTCTCGGCCGGCGTCGTGTCGCTGGAGCGTGCCACGACCGTGGTGCTTGACGAGGCCGACCAGATGCTCGACCTCGGCTTCATGCCGGCGATCCGCCGCATCCTCGGCAAGCTGCCCCGGCCGCGCCGCACGATGCTGCTGTCGGCGACCATGCCGCCGCCGATCCGCGAACTGGCGCGGGCTTTCCAGACCGACCCGGCGGAGATCGCCGTGACGCCGGTGTCCCGCCCGGTCGAGGCCATCGACCAGTCGGTGGTGCACGTGCCGAGCGCCGACAAGCGCGCGCTGCTGGCGGATTATCTGCGGGGCGACGCGGTCGACCGCGCCCTGGTCTTCACCCGCACCAAGCGCGGCGCGGACAAGGTGATGCAGCATCTCGACAAGGCCGGCGTCTCGAGCGCGGCGATCCATGGCAACAAGAGCCAGGGTCAGCGCGAACGGGCGCTGCAGGCCTTCCGCTCCGGCGGGGTGCGGGTGCTGGTGGCGACCGACATCGCCGCCCGCGGCCTCGACATCGACGGCGTCACCCATGTGGTGAACTACGAACTGCCCAACGTGCCGGAAGCCTATGTCCACCGTATCGGCCGCACCGCGCGCGCCGGGCGCAGCGGCATCGCCATCACCCTGTGCGATCCGACGGAGCGCAAGCTGCTGCGGGATATCGAACGCCTGATCGGCCGCTCCCTGGCCGTGGCGGCGAATGACGACGCCACCGTGCGCGCCGTCGCGGCGGGCGACCACGGTGCCGCCAGGTTCGCGCCGTCGACGATGACCGAGGCCTTCGACGATGCCCCGGAGAGCGGCGACGACGCCACCAGGCGCGAACCGCGCAGCCGCGGCCCGAAGCCGGTCGCCAAGCGGCAGCATCGCAAGGGACCGCGCCGGCAGCGGACGAAGGCGCCGTCGCGCGGCCAGCGTCTCGACGACGCGTCGCCGCGGACCGGCCTCGAGCGCATGCTCGGCAATCTGGGCTGACGGGGTCTCCCAGCCCGCGCTGACCTGAGGCGCGACCGGCCGATCATGGCTTCCTTGCGGCCCGGATCGGCCGGCACCGCCAAATCCTCGCCGCAACATCACGCGATACCGGCGGTCCTCCGCGATCCGGCACCGATGGCGGTGGATGGCCGGCCGGATATCGGGAGACGGCGATGGTACGAGGTTGGCGATGGCGGGTCGAACGGGCGTGAACCCGATCGGCCGCGTTGCGTCGAGTGGCCCGTGGGGCGCTCGCGCATCCGCCGGTCCGCCGCTTTCATGCCTGCCGCGCCTTGCGGAGGTTAGCGGACCGCGCAGAAAGGCCTTCGGCTGCCGGTGCGCCACGCCGTAGCCTCGTCGCTCGATCCAGGGCGAAGTCCCCGCCGGCACATTTTCGAGCGGCGTTGCGCCGCGACAATCCAGACGGAGACTGACATGTTTGTTCGTTGCGTTGCGTTTTCCGCGATGGCGCTGGTTAGCGGCGCTGCCCTCGCGCAGGATTTCAGCCTCACGCCGACCTTCGGCGAGGCGGAACTCGACACCGGGTTCATGCCCGATCCCCAGGCCGTCACGCTGGCCGCCGGCGGCGACATCGACGCCGCGAGCAGCATTGGCGAGGGCTGTGTCGGCTTCATCGCCGACGCGCCCGACTTCCGGCTCTACTATTCCGCGGGCTCGACCTACGACCTCGCCTTCTTCGTCCAGTCCGACGCCGACACCACGCTGGTGATCAACGCGCCGGACGGCTCCTGGCACTGCAATGACGATGCCGACGGGCTGAACCCGGCGGTCGGTTTCGATCAGCCGATGAGCGGCCAGTACGACATCTGGGTCGGCACCTATGCCGAGGGCGCGTTCCCGGCCGCCGTGCTGGCGGTGACCGAACTGATCGATGTCACGGACGCGGGGGAGACACCGACGCCGCCGGAACTGCCCGAGACGACCGAAGAGGACACCGAGGAAGGCGACGACGCCGCCGAGGAGAGCGAGGCGCCGGCCGAGCCCGACTCCGGTTCGGGCTCCGGCGGCAAGTAGCCCGCCACCGCCAGTAGGACAGAGAGGTGCGGCGACGCCGGCGTGACAGCCGCGCGCCCGCTCCTGTGTGCGCTGGCCGTCTCTCAGTGTCGTGTGCGGTGTCGCGTGTCGTCGTCGCGGGCGGCGGGATCGTGTTCCGGCAGCAATGCGGCCAGATGGCGCAGCTTGTCCGGGTTGCGCGTGATGTAGATCGCGGTGATCAGCCCGTTCGCCGTCTCCAGGACGACCGTCTGGGGCAGCCCGTACGGGTCGAGAAGCAGCATGCCCGGCATGCCGTTGATGGTCAGGCGGCGCGACCAGCGCGGACGGCCGCTGCCACCCTTGCGCGCCACGCCCGCGAAGAAGCGGAAGATGCGGTCGGCGCCGCTGATCGGGTTGAGGGCGGCGCGCAGCTTGCCGCCGCCATCGGTGTAGAGTCGGGCGTTGCCGGCCAGCAGGCCGGCGATGGCGGAGACGTCGCCCGTCTCCGTCGCCTGGAGGAAGGCCTCGGTGACGGCGGCGTTCTCCTCGCCGCTGACGTCGAAGCGCGGCCGGGCGGCGTGCACATGGGCGCGGGCCCGGCTGACCAGCTGCCGGCAGGCGGCCTCGCCCCGGCCCAGGGCAGTGGCGATCCCGGCATAGTCCATGTCGAACACGTCATGGAGGATGAAGGCCGCCCGTTCCAGCGGGGAGAGCCGCTCCAGGGTCATCAGCAGGGCGATCGAGACGTCCCGCGCGGTTTCCTCCGGACCGTCGACGATCAGGGCCGGGTGGTCGATCAGTGGCTCGGGCAGCCAGGGGCCGACATACTCCTCGCGCCGCTGCCGGGCGCTGCGCAGCCGATCGAGGCAGAGCCTGGTGACGACGCGGGTGAGATAGGCCCGGACATCGTCGACCCCGTCCCGCCCGGCGCGATGCCAGCGCAGCCAGGCATCCTGCACCGCGTCCTCGGCATCGGCGACGGAGCCCAGCATCCGGTAGGCGACGCCCAGCAGATAGCGGCGGTGGCTTTCGAACTCGGTATCCATGGCGGTGCGCAGGGGCGGGATCGCTGAGGACCGTCCCCGTCAGCGGCGGAGATGCCGGTGACGGGGACGGCGCAGCATGCCTGAAATCAGGCGCTCCTGGCGAGTGGCGCTTCATCCATGGGGTGGACGTTGTGGAAGCCGATCGCGATGCGGTTCCAGGTGTTGATGGTGGCGATGGCGAGGCTGAGGTTGACGATCTCGGTCTCGGAGAACTGGGCGGCGAGCGGCTGGTAGACACTGTCCGGCGCGCCCCGGTCGGCGATGCGGGTCAGGGTCTCCGCCCAGGCGAGGGCGGCCCGCTCCCGCTCGGTGAAGGCAGGCGATTCCCACCAGGCGGCAAGCACCGCCAGACGCTGGTCGCTTTCGCCCGAGGCCCGCGCGTCGCGGACGTGCATGTCGAGGCAGTAGGCGCAGCCGTTGATCTGCGAGACGCGGATCTTCACCAGCTCGATCAGCGAATGCTCGAGGCCGCAGCCGCGGACATAGGTCTCCAGGCCGAGCACGGCCTTGATCGCGTCGGGGGCGGCGGCCTGGGCGTTCAGTCGGGGTTGCATGACGTCTCGTCTCCTTGATTTCATCGGGGTCGCGAAGGACCGGATTGGGTGACACCCGACAGGAAGACGACGCAGCCTCAGGCGTTGTGACATGCCTGGTGAAAAATCCTGTCCGCCGTCTGGGCGGCCCGCCGCGAATCGTCCGGCTGGGCCATTCCGGCGCGTCGGGACGCGGCCAGCGGCAGATCGTCGAGCCTCCGGCGGTCCATTCCCGCGATCGAGGGGTGATCGAGCAGGCGGTTCTGCCGGTCGGCGGAGAGCCGCCAGCGCCAGCCTCTGCCGGTTGCGACTCGGAGGAAATCTATAGTCATCGCTTCTGCCTCGGGATGAAAGCTGGTCCTACCCGCCGGATATAGTCGGTATTGTCACCGCGGACGTTTGAGAAGTGCTGCCGATCGCTTTAGATTTCCTGAAATGAGGAATCTGAACCGCGTTCACCTCCACGGGCTCCGCGTCCTGGAATCCGTCGGCCGGCTTGGCGGGCTGGCGGCGGCCGCGGCCGAGCTCGGCGTGACCGTGGGCGCGGTCAGCCAGCAGGTGCGAAAGGCGGAGGAGCAGGTCGGCCTCGCGGTGTTCGAGCGCACCGCCGCCGGCCTGCGCCCGACCGCCGCGGGACGCCGCCTGCTCGACCGCCTGACGGTCGGCCTGCAGATCCTCGACGAGGCGCTGGTCCGGGCCGATCCGACGCCCGACAACACCCTGGTGGTCTCCGTGGCGCCGGTCTTCGCCGCCAAGTGGCTGGTGCCGCGCCTGACCCTGTTCAATGACGCCCATCCGGATTTCCGCATCCGCATCGACGCCGATTCGCGCAATGTCGACCTCGCGGCGGCCGGCGTCGACGTCGCCATCCGGGTCGGTCGCGGCGGCTGGCCGGAGGTGCGGGCGGAGCGGCTGATCGAGCAGATCGTTTTCCCGGTCTGCAGTCCGCGCCTGCAGGAAAGCCTGCGCGCGGTCGGCGATCTGCGCCATGCGCCGATCGTGCGCGAGCGCACCTCGCTGATCAACTGGGACATCTGGCTGGAGCCCCACGGCCTGCAGAGCGCCGATCTGCCGCCGGGTCCGGTCTACTCCGACGCTGCCCTGTGCCTGGACGCCACCATCGCCGGTCAGGGCGTGATGCTGGCCTGGCAGACCCTGGCGCACGACGCGCTGGCGCAAGGCCAGGTGGTGCGACCGTTCCCCGCCAGCGTCCGCTCGGGCATCGGCTACTATCTCGTCACGCCACCCTCCCGGCGGCCAAGCCCGGCGGCGGCGGCGTTCATCGACTGGGTGCGGGCGGAAATCCGTGGCATGGACGCGTCCTACGCACCTGGAGTTGGAGAGGGCTGACGGGCAGAACCTGTCGCCCCGGTGGAACTTCCGCGCCGCGAATGCGATTGGAATATCCATGACCTGCATCTCGTCCTCCAGTCAGTCAGGCCCGGACACCCGGGGGATCGCCACCGCATGATCGACCGGAAGGGGTTCGAGCGGGCATTGCTGGAGCGACTGCCGCGCATGAGACGTTTCGCCATCAGCCTGACAGGCACCGTCGCGGAAGGCGACGACCTGGTGCAGTCCGCCTGCGAGCGGGCCTGGCGCCGGCGCCGCTCGCTGCGCGACCCGGAGCGGCTGGACAGCTGGCTGTTCCAGATCATCCGGCACGTCTGGATCGACCAGCGTCGCGGCCCTGAGGCCCGCGTCGATCCGGAAGATCCGGTGACCTTTCACGACCTTGCCGGCGGCGACGCCGAGCGCGAGCTGGAGGCGCGACTGTCGCTGGACCGGACCTTCGCGGCCATGCTGCGGCTTCCGGCCGAGCAGCGGGCGGTGCTGCTGCTGGTCGGTGCGGAGGGCTACGCCTATCGCGAGGCGGCCGCCATCCTCGACATCCCCATCGGCACGGTGATGAGCCGGCTGGCCCGTGCCCGGGAGGCGCTGGGCCGGCTGCTGGAAGACGCGCAGGACTCCCCGGCGCGGGAGACCGGATCATGAGCGCCGACGCCGATCGCCAGCGCCTGGCGGACAAGGATCTGCTGGCCTATGTCGAGGGTCGGCTCGACACTGCCTCCCGGCAGGCCGTCGACCAGGCCCTGAGCCGCGATGCCGGCCTCCAGCGCCGGGTGGCGGCCATGCGGCGTGCCGTGGCCGAGGAACCGGGGCTGCTCGACTCCGTTCTGGAGGCTCCGGTGCCCGACAGGCTGCTTCGGGCGGCGCGAATGCCGGCGCGCCCGGGTCCCGGCGCGCGCCTCGCCGCCACCGGCGGACGCCTGCGCCGGCTGCTCCGCAGTACCGGCTGGGGCCTCGCCGCACCCGCCGGGGCGGCCATCGCCGGGCTGCTGATCGGTCTGGCCGTGGACGGCGAGCCATCGTCCCCCGGGGGCGGGTCCGGCTATCGGCCGGCCGGCAGCACCGCCGCCGGCAGCCTGCCGCCGGCCGCGCTCGACGCCCTGGTCGGCGTGCTGGAAAGAGGCACCGGGGGCGGGCAGGTCGGCGCTATCGCGATCACCGTCGGCCAGGCGCTGCCGCTGCCGGTCGACGCCGACTGCCGCTGGTTCCAGGTGACCATGGACGGCGCCCGCCATGACGGCATCGCCTGCGCCCGGCCGCCCGGCTGGTCGGTGATGACCGTCGAGACATCTGCCGTTGCCGATGGGGAGTAGAGACCATGCGCCGCCACCTGATTCCACTCCTCTGCCTGCTCCTCGCCGCATCGCCGGCCGGCGCGCAGCTGCCCGATCCCGCCGACCGGGTGACGGGGGACGCGGTGCCCGGTGATGCGATGCCGGGTGGCGATGCGCTCGGCGAACTCGCCGGCGGTGGCGGGGATGCGGCCAGCGCGGCCGCTGGTACGACGACGCAGGGGCCGGAACCGGCGGGGCCGGCGTCCGGCCTGCTCCTGGGCGACCTGGGGGACGGAACAGCGGCGCTACTCGATAGTGTCGGGCTCGAACTGCCCGGCGACCTCGGCGCACTGCTGACGGGCGAGGCCGGGCTGATCTTCGACCGCCGGATCGCCGCCGGCCCCATGGCCGAGGGCGAGGCGAATTTCGTGCCCGGCGAGGTGCTCGTGCTGAGACCTTCGACCGCGCTGCTCCAGTCGGTGCAGGCCGACGGCTTCCGCATCGTCTCGGTCGAGCGCTTCGACGGTCTCGGCGCGGTGGTCGCGCGGCTTGCCGTGCCGGCGGGGCTGAGCGCGCCGGAAGCCCGGCAGAGGCTTGCCGACCGGCCGGATCCGCCGGTCGTCACCCTGAACGACCTCTATCGCCGCGAGCAGACGCAATGGGTGGTGCCGCAGGAGACGATCTGGGGCCAGGTCGGCTGGCGGGAGCCTTGCAGCGCGCCGCTCGGGATCGGCGTCGTCGACACGGCCATCGACCCGGCGGTGGCGGGCGCCGCCGCCGCCATCGAGCAGCGGGACGTCCGCGATGACGGCGGCGGCTCGGCCGCCGGCGAGCACGGCAACGCCGTCGCCGCCATCCTGGCGAGCGACGTCGCCGAG
>JAVKFF010000089.1:0-3592 GCA_040226215.1 Azospirillaceae bacterium | reverse complement strand
CCCTCGCATGTTCACCTTCGCCATCTTCGGCGCGTTCAACTGGATGCCGCAATGGTATGCCAGGCCGGGTGCCCAGACCGTCGACGAGATCGTCGAAAGCTTCCTGGACATATTCTGCGGCAACTTGATGCCATCGGGGCGAGGGGCGGCGGTCCGGTCGGAATCCGGCCAGCCCGGCTGAGGGCCTGCGGCGGCTCCGCACCGAAGCGATGCGGCCGCGACAGCCGGGTCAGGGCGTTCGTCCGGGCCGCGTCGGCGCGCTGACGGCCGTCATCCCGCGGCGGCGCTGCCGCCGTCCGGCGGACCCTTCCCGGCGCCTGCCGGCGCGGGCGGGGCCTGCCACTGCCAGGACAGGCGGTCCGCCGGAAAGGTGACGGCGAAGCTGGCGCCCTGCCCCTGGACGGACTCGATCCTGAGCGCCCCGCCATGCAGCTCGGCCAGGCGGCGGACGATGCTCAGCCCCAGCCCATGGCCGGAGCTCTGGCGCGCCTGTTCGGAATGCCGGTCATGATCGGTGCCGCCCTGGTAGAACGGCTCCGCCAGGTTGGGGATCTGTTCGGCCGGAATCCCCGGGCCGTCGTCGCGCACCGTCAGGCTCGCCCCGCCGCCCGGCAGGACGCTCCAGGACAGCTCGATCCGGGCGCCGTCGCCGGCATAGTGCTGGGCGTTGGACAGCAGGTTGTCGAGGATCCTCTGCAGGGCGCGCCGGTCGCCCTCCAGGATCGGCGGCGCATCGGCCGCGACGTCGAGGTCGAGCCGGGCGGGACTGCCCAGCCGTGCCCGCCAGCTGGCCGCGACATCGCCAAGCAGCACCGGCATGTCGATGGTCTCCAGATGGATCTGGTAATCCTCCGTCTCGATCTTGGCGAGGTCCAGGATGTCGCCGATCATGGCCACCAGCGACAGGCCGCAATCGTGGATATGGCCGATATACTCGTTGTACTTGGGCTGCCAGCCGGGACCGAAGACCTGCCGGCGGATGATCTCGGAAAAGCCGACGATCGAGTTCAGCGGCGTGCGCAGGTCATGGCTCATGTTGGCCAGGAAGTGGGACTTCGCGGCGCTGGCGCGTTCCGCGGCGATGCGCGCCACCACCGCCTCGTTGCGCGCCGTCTCCAGCAGCCGGCCGGAGCGGGCCTGTGCCAGTTCGCTGCGCATCTGCCACAGGACGATGGCAAGCGCCAGCAAGAACAGGCCGGCGGCCAGGACGACGATCAGGGTTGCGCGACGCGACCAGGTCGGCCAGCCGCCGACCGGCACCGCGGCGAGGTTCCATTCGCCGGAGACCAGATCGATCGTCAGCCGCACAGGGTCTTCCTGCAGGACCGTCCGGTCCCCCCAGAATGCGGGACCCTGGCCGCCGGTGCCGTCGCGGCCGATCATCACGACGCGGAACCGCTTCAGGTACGCATCCATGCCGATGCCCCGGAGGAAGGCATCGAAATCGATCACGGTGGAAATGATCCCCCAGAGCGGCGCCGCCGCCGTGGGCTCGCCGTCGCCGGCATCGGCCTGCTCTCCGGGCGGGCGCGGCAGGTCGAGGAAGACCGGGAACCGGCTGATCAGGCCGATGCCGCCCTGCACCAGTTCCAGCGGCCCGGCGATGACGATGCGCTTCTCGCGAACCGCCTGTTCCACAAGGGGCCATTGAGCCGGCAGGTTGCGGTAGTCCAGGCCAAGCACCGGCTCGTTGCCGGCCAGCGGATAGACATGGCTGATGACCAGGTCGCGGGCGAGCGCGAGGTTGCGGATATGGCTTTCGCCGCTGGCGACCAGGTCGGACGCCAGCAGGTCGAACTCCCATTGCTGGAGGTCGGGATGCACCTTGACGTAGCTGACCATGCCCCGGGTCAACTGCACATCGGCATTCAGCTTGCTTTCGATGCGGGAGCGCAGGCCGCTGAGTTGGCCGATCGCATCGGCGCGGGCATCGGCAAGGCTGGCGCGCTGCGTCATCCGCTCCGCCGCGCCGACACCGAGGATGGCGAGCACAGCGGCGGCGGCAATCAGCGCGACGGCCTTGAGGCGGATCTGCCTGTCCGAAGGTCGCGAGCGCGGAAGTCTGTCGTCAGGCATGGCTTGCCATCGCTGCATCGATCCGGCCGGGATCGCGCCCGCCGGATCCCCTGTGGCGGGAAAGACCGGAGAGTAGTTCAACTGTCCTGAGACAGTGTTAACGAATTCCTGCGCGAGCCCCCGCCGCCGCGCTCAGCCGCCCCGCAGGCAACGACGGACAAAGGCCTCGCAGGCGGCAGGCGCCGGTTCGCCACCGGCGCCGCGACCGATGAACTCCGCCAAGCCCACCCGCCCGTCCTGCAACACGAAGCGTGCCGCGCAGTTCCGCCGATAGGTGACGCTGGGCGGCGGCGGCAGCGCGTTCGAGGCGGAACCGACCCGGCCCGGCCCGGGATCGGGCCGCGCGATCTCAACGCTGCGGGCCATGCTCATCTGGTAGATCAGCACCGTGGCGCCTGCCTCCTCCTCCACCGCCGTCGGCGTACCGGCACAGCTGTTCAGGGTCCGCCTGTCCATGCCGGCAAAGCGGGCGGGCGCCCCGTCGACCAGGCTGGAGGCGCCGCTGCTGCCGCAGCCTGCAAGCGGGCCGGCGAGCAGCAGCAGCGCCAGCGCAACGGCCGGCCGGCGGCCGGGGCGGGGCGCGCCGGTCACAGCGGCACGGCGGTGGTGTATTTCAGGCGGCGAAGCGTGAAGGCGGTGGCGGCGGACGCCACCACCGGGTTGCCAAGAACATGGTTCATCAGAAAAGCCTCATAGGCTGCAACATCCTCCACCCGGACCATGAGCATGTAGTCGTAGGACCCGGAGACAGCGTAGCATTCCATGATCTCGTCATGCGACTTCACGAATGCCTCGAAGGCCGACCGTGTCTCCGGCGCATGGTCGCGGATGGTCAGGCTGGTCAGCACGCAGACCGGCATGCCCACCGCATCCGGGTCCACCAGGGCCACCCGGCCGACGAGCGCGCCGCTCTTCTCCAACCCCTGAAGACGCCGCCAGACCGAGGCCTGGCTGAGGCCGACCCGGTCGGCGATCGCCTGCAGGGTCAGGGTGGCATCGCGCTGCAGCAGGCGCAGGATCGCGCGATCATGTTCGTGCAGCCGCATGACCATGACAATTCACCATTCCCGTGAATCTGAAACACTTCAGTCAGAAAATAGCAGATCGCCACAAAATCAGATGAGATTTTTCAATCCATCGACCCCATCTTTTCCCTATGGCCCAGACCGAAGCAAAGATCCTCCGCCCCCACGGCCCGATGGCTGCCGACTACACCATCGACCAGGAATGGGAGCGCTATACGGCAGACGAGCATGCACGCTGGGACTTTCTGCACGCCCGGCAGCTGCGCATCCTGCGTGGCCGTGCCTGTCCGGAATTCCTGCAGGCGCTGGATCGCCTGGCCCTGTCGGAGGGCGGCATCCCGCATTTCGGGCGGCTGAGCGAGCGCCTGCACGACCGCAGCGGCTGGCAGGTGGTCGCGGTGCCCGACCTGGTGCCGGACGAGGTCTTTTTCGATCATCTGGCGAACCGCCGGTTTCCCGCCGGCGCCTTCATCCGGGGCGCCGGCCAGCTG
>JAVKFF010000088.1:0-29162 GCA_040226215.1 Azospirillaceae bacterium | reverse complement strand
ATGTCGAGGAAGGCGTGCTCGTAGGCCCGGCTCTGGTTCTGCGGCAGGGTGAACTGCTCGCGCGGGTTCAAGAGGAAGGCGATGATGTCGCGGTCGCTCCACAGGTCGCCATTGCCGATCAGCGCCTGGGCACGCTGCCAGCGCCAGCGCAGCATCTCGGGATCCTCGTCCCGCAGGCCCAGCATGTAGTCGACATAGGCGGCCTGGTCCTGGAACGGCATGTCGAGCGAACTGTCGACGGAGCTGCCAGGCGGCATTGCCTCCTGCGCGCCGGCCGCCGGTGCCGCCAGGACGATGCCGATGGCCGCTGCCACCGCGAAAACCGAATGCCGCATACTTTTCCCCCAACTCGCTTAATGATTGCCTGTGCCCGTGGATTGCCCGTGCCCGTGGACTGTCCGTGCCCGTGCCGCGCCCAAACCCGCCATGGCGCCGGAGGATAGCCCGTTGCCGGTTGCCGATCCAGAGCCGCGCGTCGGAAACAGGCCTCCGGTTCATCGCCACCGCCGGGATAATGCCGGCGAGGTGCGGTCACGCCCATGCAGCTCACAGGGCCCGGTTCGCAGGGCCCGGTTCGCAGGGTCCGGATCGCGGGGGCAGGACTGCCGTCTGGCCGCGCCATCGTGACGACGCTCCACCGGGACAGGGCACCGACGATAGGGTGCCGCGAAACGAACGACATCGAAGCCCGCCGATCCAGGACATGATGAGCATGGAGTTGACAGGTCTGGCGAAACTCTCCACAATGTTCGCAGTAAGAACAAGTGTTCGCATTACGCACATGCCTCCGGCACGGATGGAGGTGCGTACGCTAACCTAGGTAGGATGTGGGAAGCATCTGCCCGACGGTCGGTCAGGCATGGTAGACTTCCCGAAATAGGTTTGTTCTGTTCGCATTACGTACATTTGTGCGAATAGCGTACTTTCTGGACCGATCTGGTGGCAACGACAACCGGCTCGGCAACGACAACAAGGTCCGGACAATCGGGCCGAGAGCAATGGGGAGGGACGATGTCGGAGGTCGGCGCACCCTTTGCCGGACGGGGCCGCCCCGTCGCCCGCGGCCAGCGCCTGCAGATGCGCTTCCTGGCGATCTGGATCGCGCTCGCCGCGCTCCTGGCGATCAGCGCCGTCTTCGTGCCGCGCAGCCTGCTGCCCTCCTCCTTCCTGCCGATCATCCCGCTCGCCGCCTTTCTCGCCATCGTCTCCATGGGCGAGGCGCTGGTCCTGATGGCGCGCGGCATCGACCTGTCGCTCCCGGCGGTCATCACCCTCTCGAGTTCGATCCTGGTCGGCATGGCCGGCGGCGACGACGGAGGCCTGCTCGTCGCCATCGCCGTGGCGCTGGCCCTCTCGCTCGCCACCGGCCTCGTGATCGGCATCCTGGTGGCGGTGTTCAAGCTCAACCCCCTGATCGTCACCCTGGCGGTCAGCACCATCCTGATGGGCCTGATGATCTGGTACCGCGAGGGCGTGGCCCAGGAGGCGAGCGTGCCGCCCTTGCTCGCGGACTGGGGCGAGCGGCGCTTCCTCTACCTCAACTCCGCCGTCTGGGTGGCGCTGGCGCTGGTCGTCGTCATGACCTTCGTGCTGCGCCGGACGATCGCCGGAAGACGTTTCGTCGCCGTCGGCGCCAACCCGGTCGCCGCCTGGGTCGCCGGCATCAGGGTCACCCACTACCAGATCGGCGCTTACGCCGTCGCCGGCCTGCTCTACGGCATCGCCGGCATCCTGCTCTCGGCCTTCATCCGTAACCCGACACTCGACGTCGGCTCCGACTACCTGCTGGCACCGATCGCCGCGGCGGTACTGGCTGGCACGGCGGTCACCGGCGGCATCGGCTCGATGATCGCCGTGGCGGGGGCCGCCCTCTTCCTCACCCAGCTGGGCCAGATCCTGCGCATGCTCGATCTCTCGACCGCCATCCAGTTCATGATCCACGGCCTCGCCATCGCCATCGGCATGGGCCTCGCCGGCGTGCGGATGGGCGCCGTGCGCCAAGCCTTCTCGCGCGGCCGCACCGCGCCACGCCGCCCGCCGCCGGGCTGAACGTCCGGGCGGCACCGACCGGACACCCACCCACGCGCGCCACCGCACCAGGAAGGGAGACACCGAGACCAGAAGACCCGTGTGACGCCGTCCAGGATACCGCCGCCGGCAATCCACCGGCGGTGGCCAACAAGAAACCGAGATTGAGGAGGAAGACATGCGTCCCAACAGCCTGAAGTCCGCCACCACGCTCGCCGCCGGCCTCGCCGTCGCGTTCTGCGCCGCCGGCGCCGCCCACGCCCAGGAAGCCGATCCCGAGCTGATGCTGCGCTCGATGGGCACGGCGGAAAACATCAACGACGTGGTGCTCGAGGCCTTCACCCATGCCAGCATGGACCTGTCGGAGGAGGACCGCGCGCTCGCCCTGCAGTGCTGGAACGACGGTTCCTGCGACACCGGCCGTGGCGAGTTGACCGTGGCGCTCGCCGACGGCTTCGGCGAGAACGTCTGGCGCCGGGTCACCGCCATGGAATTCATCATGCAGGCGCTCACATATCCCGAAATCGCCCGCATCATCTACGTCTCCGCCCGCGGCGACGCCTCCAAGGCGATCTCCGACATGCGCAGCCTGATCGCCCAGGGTGCCGATATCATCATCACCTTCCCCGATGCCGGCCCGGCCCTGCTGCCGGCGGTGCGCGAGGCCACCGAGGAAGGCATCACCGTGGTGCCCTACATCGCCGGCCTCGGCGGCGAGGCGGGCGAGGACTACCTCACCTTCGTGGCCGAGGATCTGTGCGAGCTCGGCCGCCAGTTCGTGCAGTTCGCGGCGGAGAACAACGACGAGGACTCGGTGGAGATCGTCGAGCTTGGCGGCACGCCCGGCAATCAGCTCAGTGCGGCCTGGCAGGCCTGCTCGGAGGAGGTGATCGAGGGCGACGACAGGTTGAGCCTGCTCGGCACCGCCGACACCAACTGGACCCAGGAGGGCACCTTCGAGGCGATGTCGAGCTTCCTGTCCCAGCACGACGACATCGACGCCGTCCTCTACGAATACGCCGACGGCTTCCGCGGCGGCGTGCGCGCCTACGAGGCGGCGGAGCGCGACATGGACCTGATCCTGGCGCTGCGCACCGACGAGCAGGGGCTGTTCTGCGACTGGGAAGACCTCGACGCCGAGAACTTCCGCATCTTCTACTCCTCCGGCGGCTCCTTCCAGTCGCGCATCGCGCTGACCGCGGCGATGATGCACCGGGATGGCCAGGAGGTGCCGCCGATGGTCGACGTGCCGTTCCTGATGAAGGAGGTCGAGCAGGGCATCTGCAATCCCGACCTGCCTGACCAGATGCCGGTGTCGACGGCGATCGACAGCGACATGCTGGGCCGGATGTTCCAGTAGCACGCGGCTGACCGGAGGGTGGGCCGCCGCTGGCGCGGCCCCCCTCCCCGTCCGACCCGTCCGGATCCAGGGAACCTGCGATGAGCAAACTGCAGCTCAGCCTGACCAACATCTCCAAGCGCTACCCGGGCGTGCTGGCGCTCGACGACGTCAGCCTCGACTGCGCGGCGGGTGAGGTCCACGCCATCCTGGGCGAGAACGGCTCGGGCAAGTCGACCCTGCTCAAGATCGCCGCCGGTGCGCTGGCGCCGGACACTGGCACGGTGGAGATCGCCGGCCGCCGGCTCGCCACCGCCGACCCCAACCTGGCGCGCGAGATGGGCCTGGCCACGGTCTATCAGGACACCTCGCTGGTGCCCGAGCTCACCGTGGCGCAGAACCTCTATCTGGCGACGCTCAGCGACACCATCTCCTACCGGGAGATGCAGTACTGGGCGCTGGAGGAGCTGCGCCCGTACAACCTCGCCATCGATCCCTCGGCCCTGGTCGAGACCCTGTCGCCGCCGCAGAAGCAGTTTCTGGAGATCGTCAAGGCGCTGGTGCTGCGCCCCAAGGTGCTGCTGCTCGACGAGCCGACCACCTCGCTCGACATCCACGACGTCGAGACGCTGCACACGATCGTGCGGCGCATCGTCGCCAACGGCACCACAGTCGTCTACGTCTCCCACCGGCTGCCGGAGATCCTGTCGCTGGCCGACCGGGTGTCGGTGCTGCGCGACGGCGTCTTCCAGGGCACCCACGGCGTCTCCGACCTGTCGGAGGACCAGCTGATCTCGCTGATGGTCGGCCGGCCCATCGACACCGAATATCCGCCCAAGCAGGGCCTCGCCGCCCGCCGCGCCGATGTCTGCCTGTCCGTGCGCGGCCTCTCCGGCGCCCGCTTCCAGGACGTCTCCTTCGAGCTGCACCGGGGCGAGATCATCGGCTTCGCCGGTGCCGAGGGCAACGGCCAGCACGAGGCGCTGCGTGCGATCGCCGGCTTCGAGGACGCCGCCGGCGAGGTCACCTGCGACGGCCGGCCGGTGCCGCTCAACGCGCCGGAGCGGGCCATCAACGCCGGCGTGATGATGCTGTCGGGCGACCGCGCGACGGAGTCGATCTTCCCCGAACTGGGCGTGCGCGAGAACATCACCCTGCAGGTGCTGGGCGACTTCTCCACCGCCGGCGTGGTCAATTCCCGGCGCGAGGAGGCGAGGACCCGGGAACTGATCGACCGGCTGGGCATCGTCACCGCCACGCTGGAGCAGCCGATCCGCTCGCTGTCCGGCGGCAACGCCCAGAAGAGCGTGCTCGCCCGTTCCTTCCTGCACAAGGCCTCGGCCGTGCTCATCGACGAGCCGACCCAGGGCGTGGACGCCAACGCCCGCTTCGACATCTACCAGGCGATGCGCGCCAAGGCAGACGGCGGCACGGCCTTCGTGGTGCGCTCCTCGGACGCCCTGGAACTGGCGGGCATCTGCGACCGCGTCTTCGTCTTCTCCAAGGGCCGCGTGATCCGCGAGCTCGAGGGCGACGCGGTGACGGAGCCCAACATCGTCTCGTCCTTCATCACCTCCCGCGCCGTCGACGAGGGCGGCCGGCCCGACGAGGCGGCGACGCCGCGCCGCGCCACCGGCGGCTGGGCCGGCCTGCGTACCAGGTGGTGGAGCCCGCTCGCCTTCCTGCTGCTGCTCATCCTGCTGGTCGGCGGCTACGCGGCCTCGGAATCCGACGCCTTCCTGTCCACCCGCAACGCCCGGCACCTGCTGCTGGCGACCGTGCCGCTGGCGCTGGTCGCCATGGCGCAGCTGAACGCCCTGATGGTCGGCGGCTTCGACATATCGGTCGGTTCGCTGATGAGCGTCGTGGTCGTCGCCGCCTCCTACCTGATCGCCGGCGACGCCAGCCTGGCCGGCGTGCTGCTGGGCACCGGGGCGTGTCTGGGCATCGGCCTCCTCGTCGGCATCGTCAATGGCGGCATGATCCGCGGGCTCAGGATCAACCCGGTCATCACCACCATCGCCATGCTCAGCGTGCTGCAGGGCGTGGCGCTCTATTTCCGGCCGATCCCGGCGGGCTTCGTGCATCCGGATTTCATGGCCGTGCTGTCGACCCGCGTCGAGTTCGTGCCGGTCTCGATCATCGGCATCGTCGTGCTCGCCTGCCTGCTCGACCTCTGGCTCTACCGGTCGCGCAGCGGCCTGGCGCTCAGGGCGACCGGTTTCCGGGGCGAGGCCGCCCGGCGCAATGGCGTGCGCATCGGCGCGGTGCATTTCCGCGCCTACGTGATGTCCGGCCTGCTCGCCGCCGTCGCCGGCCTCTTCCTCTCCTCCGAGGTCGGGGTCGGCCACCCGACGGTCGGCAGCGGCTTCACCCTCGTCAGCATCGCCGCGGCGGTGCTCGGCGGGGCGGCGCTGACCGGCGGCCGCGGCTCCTTCATCGGCGCCTTGCTCGGCGCTCTGTTCTTCGCGCTGATCACCAACATCATGCCGTTCCTCGGCCTCTCCACGGCCTTCGGCAGCATCATCTCCGGCGCGCTGACCCTGCTCGCCATCCTGCTCTATGCCGGCAAGCTGCCACGCCTGCGCCTCGCTCTCGGCCGGCCGCACGCCCCCTACCCGGCCCCGGCCGGTGAGGCGCGACCGCTGGGCGGCGCCATGGCTGGAGGCGCCCTGGCCGTCGCCGGCGGCGCGCCCTATGACGGCGGCTTCGACGCCCCGGCGCAGACCGTCGCCCGCCAGGCCGCGCCCGCCCCTGCACAACGCCCGGCGAGCGTGACCTCGGATCACCAGCCGGCGGATCACCAGCCGGCGGCCATCGCCATGCCGGCTCCCGCGCCGAAAGAACCGGCGGAGCCGCCCGCACCGACGCCTGCCGAGCCACCGCGAGATGAGAGCCCGGCGCCGCCGCCCACGGTGACGCCGACGCTGCTGCCGCAATCCGCCCAGCGGCCGACCGCCACTCCGCCGGCGCCGCCACCGGTCGACTACAGCGAGCGGCAGGTCCCCCGCGCCGCGCCGCCGCCCATCGTCACGCCGCTTCTGCGTCCGGGCCAGTCCGGGCAGCCGACAGCCCTGCAGTCCGACGCGGCCACCGCCAACCCGCATGTTCCAGGAGGAAGAGAAGTGCCCGAACCGTTCAATGTGGCAGCCCGCAAGAATGCCCGGCCGGCCCAGGTCCACGGCCCGTTTCATGGCGAGTTCGACATGATCGTCGTCGGCGGCGGCGGCGGCGGCCTCGCCTCGGCGCTGTTCAGCACCTGGCTTGGCAACAAGGTGCTGCTGCTGGAGAAGGCGCAGCAGCTCGGAGGCACCACGCGCAAGGCGGCGCACTGGTACTGGGTGCCCAACAACAAGCAGATGCAGGCCCAGGGCATCGTCGACAACAAGATCGACTGCCTGAAATACATGGCCAAGCTGTCGCGGCCGGAGGCCTACAACCCCAACGACCCGCATCTCGGTATCGACCCGTGGGAGTACGCCCACTACGAGGCGATCTACGACCATGCCTCGCCGGCGGTCGAGTTGCTGGCCGAGCGCGGGGCGCTGGAGTACCGCCACTGCGCCCAGGTGCCGGACTACTGGGCCGAGCTGCCCGAGGACAAGGCGCCGATGGGCCGGGTGCTGGTGCCCAAGGGGGCGCGGGAGAGCATGTCGGACGGCGGCGCCGTGGCCATCCAGACCATGTCCGACAGCGCCCGCCGCGAGGGCGTGGACATCCGCACCGGCCACCGCGTGCAGCGGGTCATCACCAATGCCGCCGGCGAGGTGATCGGCGTCGAGGCCGACAGCGTCGACGGCGGCACCTATCGCTTCCAGGCCCGCAAGGCGGTGATCTTCGCCTCGGGCGGCTTCACCCACGATGTGGAGCTGCGCAAGAACTACCTGTCGGCGCCGGTCGGTGGTGGCTGCGCGGCCCCAACCAACGAGGGCGACCTCGTCTACATCGCCAGTGCGCTCGGCGTGCCCTTGCGCAACATGAACTATTCCTGGATGTGCCCGATCATTCTGGAAAAGGCGATCGCCCGCGATCCCAACCTGATCGGCACCTTCTCGCCGTCGGGCGACTCCATGATCTACGTCTCCATGGAGGGCAAGCGTGTCACCAACGAGAAGCTGGCCTACAACGAGTCCGCCCAGGCCTTCTTCAAATGGGATCCGACCACCAGTTCCTACCCCAACCTGGTGCTGGCCGCGGTCTGGGACGAGCGCAGCCAGCAGCACTCCGCGTCCGACGAGTACGGCCGCTTCATCGTGCCGCCCGGCACCGACGACCGCCATGTCGTCAAGGGCAATACGCTGGAGGAGCTGGCGCGCAACATCGACGCGCGGCTGGCGCAGATCGAGGGCCATACCGGCGGCATGCGGCTGAAGCCCGACTTCGCGAGCAACCTGGCGGCGACCATCAGGCGCTTCAACGACTTCGCCTCGACCGGCAAGGACCTCGACTTCAAGCGCGGCGAGCGGGCGGTGGAGCAGCTGTTCAACGGCCCGGCCTGCGAGGATCCCGCCGGCCCCAATCCGACCATGTACCCGTTCAGCGGCAGCGGCCCCTACTACGCCGCCCTCCTGACCGGTGGCAATCTCGATACCAAGGGCGGGCCGAAGACGACGCCGGACGGCAAGGTCGTGGACATGATGAACCGGCCGGTGCCCGGCCTCTACGGCGTCGGCAACTGCGTCGCCTCGGCCTCGGCCCGGGCCTACTGGGCCGGCGGCGCCACGCTCGGCCCGATCTACGCCTTCGCCTATCTGGCGGCCAACGCCGCGCACCAGGAGCGGGTCAAGATCGCCAACTGAGCGGAAGCGGGAACCAAGGGGGCACCCGCCCCCATTCACGGAGAAGACGGACTATGGCCCTCACCACACAGACCATGACCGACGAGCAGCGCAAGTCGGTCGCCATCGAATACCTCAAGGCCTTCGACAATGGCGGCGTCACCTCGACCGGCGGGTCGATCCTCGACCTCTTCGCCGAGGACGCCCAGGTCTATTTCCCCAAATGGGGCATCGCCAGCGGCAGGGAGCAGATCGGCAAGCTGTTCGGCGATGTCGGCGGCACGCTGAAGAGCATCGTGCACCACTACTCGCACTTCAACTGGGTGTTCTCCGGCTCGGACGTCATCGTCTGCGAGGGCACCAGCCATGGCGAGCACCGGGACGGGCCGTGGCGCGCCGGCGTTCCCGAATGGGGTGCGGGATGCTGGTGCGACGTCTTCGAGATCCGCGACTGGAAGATCCAGCGCTGCTTCATCTATCTCGACCCGGACTATGCCGGCAAGGACAAGGACCGCTATCCCTGGCTGGCGGACAGGTAGCGCCCTGCGCGATGCCAACACCTGCCCCGGAACCGTGCCGGTTGCCGTGCCGGTTGCCGTGCCGGTTCCGGGATTTCGCCTAGATGAATACTCATTACATTCCGGCGATCCCCCAGATCACGATCGGGGATCGGCCACTTTCCCGTCCCGAACCGCCCTGACGAACGGCCAGGTCAGCTGCCTGAAGAAATTGGCGGGTATGGAGTCACTGGTCCCGATATTCACCGGCGGCCGGTGGCTTGGGTTGATGTAGGACCGGAAGACGATGTCCCACATCATGATGTTCTCTCCGTAATTCCTGTTTCCCTCTCGCAAGTCCCTGCTGTGATGCCAGCGGTGCAGGGCCGGCGTGTTGAACACCCAGGATAGCGGTCCAAACCGCATGTCCACGTTGCAGTGCGTGAGCATGCCGATGAAAGCCGTCACGGCGCTGAGCCATTGTATGATCTCCGCCGTCGCGCCAAGCATGATCAGGGGCATGATCCCGACCAGGATGCTCACCAGGCTGTCGAAGAAGTGGAAGCGGCCGGCGTTGAAGATCCAGAGCCGCCCGACACTGTGGTGAATGGCGTGGAACCGCCACAGCGGGTACCATTCATGCGCAATTCTATGCGCCCAGTACAGGAACAGCTCGGCGAATATCAGCGCCAGAACGATCTGCAGGACCATGGGCCAGTGATGTGGCCAGGGCCCGGATCTGGCCTCCTCGGATGCTTCCAGGAAATCCGCAAGACCGATCAAGCCGCCAAAGATGAACAGTCCCTGTACCGTTCCCTTGCTCAGCAAGGTATGGCCGATATCGCTCAGTAATTGGCCGTCGTAATCCAACCATAGACGCTCATGCGGCATGAAGCGCTCGAGCAGAAAAAGCGACACCGCCAAGCCAAAATACGCGAAGTTGAAGTATATCACCGGCTGATCAAGCGAAAACCCCCATCCGGTGATGGCCAGGCAAACCGCCAGGAGAACGGGCCACGAGAGCCAGGAGATCGCCCAGTACAGCAGGGAGGATTTTCTGCCCGGCATGCGTGGTCCTCAACGGTTGGCCAGCGATCGGCACGGCCTGGCTGACGACCACGACTATATCCGGTATTGCGCGAAGTTAAGCGAAGTTCCGGTCGGGCTCCGCGGCGAGCCCCGTCTCCACGCCAGCCATGGCCCTCATTCCGGGACCTGAATCGGGAAGGCCCCGTTCGATGCATGAAGCGCCTGGGCTTCGCGGTAGTAGATATCCGGGAAGTGGCGCAGCGTGCCATCGTCGGCGGGGAAGCTCGTGAAGTAGCCGAGCGTAACCGGGATCGAGGGCACCGGCGGCACGTCGACAGTGCCGTTGCCGTTGGCCATGCGATAGATGTAGTCGAGATCCTCGTCCAGCGCCCAGGCGGCAAGCTCGTCCCAGCGCTCGACACGCACGCAGCCATGGCTGAGCGCGCGATCCTCCCGTTCGAAGAGCGCCGGCCGGTTGGTTCCGTGCAGATAGATCAGCAGGCCAGGCTCCAGCCGGATGGCCAGCAGGCCGAGCGGGTTTTCCGGCCCTGGCGGCCACAGCCTGTCCTCGTACTCGCCCGAGGCCACCATGTCGGGCGTCGGCCGCCAGGTCGGGCGGAAGCGAACGACGCTGGTGTAGGTCTCCATCACCGGCGTCTGGTCCCAGGGCGTGCCGACGATCACCGGGCTGCGCATCACCGGCTCGCCATCCTCGAAGGCGATCACCTCGAAGGCCGGGATGTTGACCATGATCGCCTTGCCGGTTTGCGGCACGCGGTAGGCGACGCCGTGCTCGTCCAGCCAACCCTGGAAGCTGGTGATCTCCGGTGGTGCCTCGGCGAGTTGCGGCGGGGCACCGTGTGTCAGGTCCCCGGGTGGCCCTGCCGGCACGCAGGCCGACAGGACGACCGCGATCAACAGCATCAGGGGGCTCCGGCCCCGCCGCGGTCGCATCCGCTCAACCATGACCCCACCCTTCGTCAAGTGGCCGCCGTCCCGGGCGCTTTCGCGGACCGGGACGACGGCGGTGCAACAAGGCCTCCCGGCTTCTAGCGGCCGGTGAACACCTCCGAGATATTGAGCGTAACCTCCGGAAATCCAGCCCGCTCCGGGGAATCGTAGGTGCCGACATAGATATCGAAGCGGCCGCTCGACGGCACCTGCCAGGTCAGCGCCGGGCTCAGCTCCTGGCCGCTGTCGTCGTCGCAGTACCAGCGTCCGTCCGGCGCGCTCACCGCCAGCGTGGTGTCGGCCGTCCCTTCGACATAGATGTGCAGCGGATATTGCTGGCCGGCCTCGTAGGTGAGCTGGAAGTCCGGCGCCTCGGCGACGAAGCCGACACAGTTGCCGCCCAGCACCGTGGCGTCCAGATCGCCGCCGGCCTGCAGCGGCACGGCGTGCGGGTCGGGCAGGAAGCCGGTCACCAGGTCCATAGAGCCGAAGGTCGGTGGCAGGTCGACATTCGGCCCGCCCGACGTCGGCTTGTCCGGTACCGGAGGCGGCGGTGGCGTGGCGCCGCTCATCTCCGCCTCGATCCAGTCGCGATAGGCGGAAACCCTCGTATAGATGCCGTAGTGGTCGCCTTCGTGGTGACAGTAATTGCCGCCGCTCACCAGGCCGATCTGGATGTATCCCTGCTCGTCGATGCCGTGCAGCGGGCCACCGCTGTCGCCGCGGCAGGCATCCGCCCGCGCCTCCTCGAAACCGGCGCAGACGATGGAGTTGTCGCCGGGCGCGCCGCACAGCGCGGTGTCGACCACCGGCACAGCCGCACCGAGCAGGACGCGGGAGGCGGCCCAGCCGCGCGGCGGGTTGCTTGAGGCGCGCTCCGCCACGGTCAGATTGCCGGGACCGAGCGCCACGCCGGATGGCGGCGTGAGGCCCCAGCCGGTCACGACAGACTGCGCGCCGGGCCGTTCGACCGGGTCGCCGGGCGCGGCCAGGCGCACGGGCGCGATGCCGATCGGGCTCATCAGCTCCAGGAGCGCGATATCGTTGCGGCCGACGCCGCCATAGTCGGGATGCAGCACGATGCGCTCGACATCGACGACGCGGCCGCCGCCGTCCAGGCTGGAGGAACCGGCATAGACGATGATGTCGCGCGGACGGGCCACGCTGGAGCCGTAGTCGAGACAGTGCGCCGCGGTCAGGATCCAGGTGTCCTCGATCACGCTGCCGCCGCACAGATGCCCGTCATAGCGGGAATTGCCCGGGAAGCCGAGCGAGACCTGCCAGGGAAAATCCTGGATGGAGACCGTGCAGCCACCCATGACGCGGCTGTCGTCCTCGCAGAAATCCTGTGCCGCCGCCGGCACCGGCTGGGCGCCGAAGGCCGCGGCGGCCAGCGCCACTGCCGACAGCCACGAACCATGTCCAAGGTAACGCATCGACCAGATCTCCCCCTCAACGATGTCAACAGGCCGGTCAGGGCTCAGAATTGCGGCCCCATCTCGGAAATCAAAAGCTGCGACGTCGGAAAATTCCCCGTGTTCTGGTAGGTGCCGACCCAGATGCGGTACTCGCCGCTCCGGGGATTGGGGAACCCGACGGCTGGATTCAGGTATTGGTAGTCGTCATTGCAATGCCATACGCCGTCCGGATCGCGGACCACGAGGACGGTATCTTCGTAACTCGTCGCCGACAGGAAAAGCCGGTAGGCACCGGCGGTATAATTAAGCAAGTAGTCGGGATCGCGGGCGATGAAGCCGCGGCAGCTGTCGTCGAGCTGGCTGGCGTCCTCGAAGCCGCCCGCCTGCAGCGCGAAGCGTTGCGGATCGGGCAGGAAGCCGGCGGACAGGTTCAGTCGGCCGTAGAACGGCTCGCCATCGCCGCGGACCGGCCCGACGGTGACGGTCTCGCTGACCGTCCAGGCCCAGTTGGAGTTCAGGTCCACCGTTTCCTGCGCGCCCGCCGCCGGCACCGCCTCCACACCCGCATCCGCGGCGCCGAACCAGGGTCGTCGCCCTTCCTGCGTTTCGGCCGATCCGGCACCGGCACCGGCACTGGCACTGGCACTGGCATCGTCGTCGCCGCCGACCACCGGTCCGGAGACGATGACTCCCTCCGGTCGCTCGCCGTCGCCCGCGGCCGCGGCCGCTTCGAAGGCGGCGATCAGCGTACGGGCTTCCGCCGCGTGCGCGCCCTCGGGGAAGCGCTCGACGAAGGCCAGCAGCGCGGCGAAGCGCACGGACGGGTTGTCCAGCCCGGCGATCCCCTGCCAGGCCAGATCCTCGACCGACGGGCCGGCGGGTTCGGGCGCCGGCGGCGTATCCACCGGATCGACCAGGAAAGGCACCTGGCGCCCGGCGATGGCGATCTCGGCCCACGGCACCTGGGAGCCCTCTGTGGCGATGCGCACCGCATACGAGACCTCGTAGACGATGTCGTCGATGCCCCGCGCCGGGTTCCGCAGGGCCTGCAGCAGGGCCTCGGTGAACAGGCTGTTGCGTCCCTCGCCATCGGCCGCGGTCTGGCCCTTGCCGGCGGCGTATATGATGAAGGCGGAGGTGCCGACCGGCGCCTCCATCTGCGCCAGGCCCTGCTGCACGGTGCGCGTGCCCACGCGTTCGGGCAGCGGGTTGTTGCGGCAGGCGTCCAGGATCAGGATGCTGGTCACGCCGGGCCGTCCGGCCAGGCGCTGCAGGATGGAACTGGCCGAATAAGCGTAGTCCGGCAGGTCGTCGGCGAAGGCGATGGAGCCGTCATCGGTCGGGATCAGATAGTTCTCGCCCTCGTACTCCGCGCCATGGCCGGCATAGTAGTAGAGGGCGATGTCGCCTTCCTGCAGCGAGTTGGTGAAGTCCCGCGCGACGTCGACCATCGCCTCGCGCGTCAGGTTGACGTGCGCGCCGCCGCCATGCACGCGGAAGCCGATCTCGGCCAGCCGCGCCGCCATGTCCTCGGCATCGTTGGCCGGGTTGCGGAGATCGCGGGAAGACTCGTAGTCGGCATTGCCGATGACCAGCGCCACGCGCTCGGCCAGCGCCGGCACCGCTGACAGCGTCAGCAGAAGGACGGCCACAAGGCTGGCGATCCGCGAAACGGGCATGCCCGACTCCCCCAGGGCAGACGCGCCGGCCACCGCCGTCCCTGGCGGATGTCGAGCGCGGTCCGATCATTCGTCGATGATTGAGGCTAGCATCGGGCGCGTCGGCTGCCAATCTGGCGACTTTCAGGCCGGTTCAGGGCGCTCGACCTCGGGAGAGGCGACCTCGGGGTGGGCGACCTCGGGGCGGGCGACTTCGGGGCGGGCGACTTCGGGGTGCGCCGGCCGCGCGACCAGGTCGCCCAGCGAGACGGCGGGATCGATGACGGCGTAGTCGGCCGCGACGAACCGGGCGAAACCTGCGATGCCAAGAACCCGTGCCGCTGCGTCATCGAGCGATGCCAGGCCCCGCTCAACGGCGCCAGCGAGGGCGGCCTGGTCCCGTCCTGCCGCGGAGATGAAGGGCAGCCCCGGCGTGGGCGGGGTCAGGCCGACGACCCGCAGGCGCCGCGCCGCCGGTTCGTGCGCCTGCGCCAGACGCCAGGAGATGGCGTCGATCGCCGCGATGTCAGCCCGATCCTCCGCAATCGCCACGATCGACTGGCGATGCGCGCCCGTGACCAGCGCCTCGCGGAAGAAGCCGCCACCGGTTTCGTCGGGCGCGAACGCGGCCACCAGCGCGCCGAGGCCGGATTGCGAGCCCTCGCCATTGAGCGCCAGGCGCGCGCCGGCGAAGGCGGTAAGGCCATCGCGCCGGTCGTTCGCCCGCGCCACCAGTACGCTGCGATAGTGACCGGGAGGGCAGCCCTCGACGCCGTAGTCGGGCGCGCCCAGCAGCGTCACCTGCCCCTCGAGATGCCGTCGGAAGGGCAGTCCGCAGGTCTGCCCGAGAAGCAGGTCGGGCGAGCGCCAGGCATCCCAGGGCGCGATGGCCCGGTCGAGTGCCTCGGGTGCCGCGAACCCCGCCGCCCGCAGCGCCACGCGCAGACAGGCCCAGAGCCGGTCGGTGGCGTCGCGCACCTCCGGCCAGTCGTACATCGGCAAGACGGCCAGGGGCACGCCGGCCATCAGGCGGTCCCCTGCCGCCGGTGATCGGGGTGCACGACCGGGTCCTTGGCGCTGAGCAGATGGCGCCTGGCGATCTCCCGGTAGGAGCCGTAGCGGTAGCCGCCATTGCGGCGCAGGAAGACGTCGCGGCCGCGCCGATAGAGCGCCGGCAGCCGATACCAGGGCGCGCCCGGATAGGCGTGGTGGACGGCGTGCAGGTTATTGTTGAGGAAGAGGAAGGCGAGCGGGCCGCGATCCTCGATGATCACGCTGCGCCGCGCCCTGTCGTCATGGGGCTGGTGTTCAAGGAACGTTCGCACCCGCAGGATCGACATGCCGAGATAGGCGGCCACGAGATAGGCCCAGAACGGCAGCGTCGCGACGAAGGCGAGCCAGGCCAGGACCGGCAGCAGAGCCAGACCGTGCCAGGCCCAGGCGGCGGCGATCCCCCGCTCGCCCCGCAGCAGCGCGCGCACGTCCCCGACCGCCAGGGACAGCGTACCCATGGCCGGGCCGATCAGGAAGCGGCCGAGCAGCGTGTTGTTCGCCGCCAGCACTGCCCGGCAGGGCCAGGGCAGCGCCGCCCAGCGCGCCGCGACGAGGTGGTTCGACTCCGGATCGTCCAGCGGATCGGTCAGGTTCGCCGTGCGGTGGTGGGCGAGATGACTGTCGCGGAAGCGGCCATAGGGCTGTACCAGGCCCAGCGCGGGAAACACCAGTCCCTCGCTCAGCCGCCGGCTGGGCAACGGGTGGCCATGGATGGTTTCGTGCTGCAGCGAGGAATGCAGGGTGATCGTGAGCGCCGTCACCAGGATGGCGGGCATCAGGCCGATCGTCGCGGCCATGGCGGTTGCGGCCAGCCAGGCGGCGTAGCAGCCGAGAGTGACGAGCAGGGTCGGCCACTCGACGGCCGCCCGGCTTCGGGTGATCGCACGGTTCATGGTCACAACGCTTTGACGGACTTGGGAAAACTCTATCGTACATTGCACCGCGATACAGGCATCGGCGCAATCGAGTGAATCTGTCGCGTAATCACCATTTCTGCACAGATCAGCTGACTAGATTGTGATTACACAAAATCCATGCGATATCACACAAATGGACAAGCGCGAACTCGCAAGGCTGTTCCGTGAACGGCTGTCCCGGCTGCTGGCCGACCGCGATTCAGGCATCACCCGCTTCGCCGAGGAGAGCGGCGTCGACCGGTCGGCGCTCAGCCAGTTCCTCGACCCGGAGCACGACCGACTGCCGCGGGCCGAGACCCTGCGCCGCATCGCCGAGACGGGCGGCGTCACGGTCGACTGGCTGCTCGCGCTGTCCAACGTCACCGAGGGCCGCCAGGAGGTCACGCCCAGCGCCGAGATCGAGACCGCGATCGAGGCTGACGGCGCCTCGCCGCTCAAGCGCTGGCGTGAGGAGAGCATCGGCCGCAAGCTGCGCTATGTGCCCGCCGTGCTGCCCGACGCGCTGTGCATTCCCGAGGTGATGAGCTTCGAGTTCGACCCGGCGCGCGCCGCCGCCAGAAGCGAGCACGGCGACAGCATGGTCGACTTCGTGCGCCGCGGCGACATGGACCTGGAGATCGCCATGCCCTTCCAGCGCCTGGACGCCTTCGCCGCCGGCCAGGGCGTCTGGCGACAGCTCTCCCGCGACATCCGCCGGCGCCAGCTCGCCACCATGGCGGAGGTGGTCGCGGAGACCTACCCGGCGCTGCGGCTGCATCTCTACGACAGCGGCCGCAACTACTCCGCCCCCTTCACCGTCTTCGGCACCATCCGGGCGGTGATCTATCTCGGCGGCGCCTATCTGGTTGTCACCGCCAGCGACCAGGTGCGCCGGCTGGCCAACCTGTTCGACGGCCTGGTGCGGGAGAGCGCCATCCCGCCGGACCGCCTGCTCGGCTATCTGGAGGATCTCGCGGACGGCATCGCTTGATGGGTGTCGGGGGCCCGCGGATGTGCCAGCCGCCGCGCCGACCGCTGTATCCTCATGACGCACGAAGCGAGGGGATTCAGCCGATCGGGGGGGATCGCCAAAGCGGTTCCCCTGACCGGCATCCGCTCCAAGACGGCCGGTGAGCGAGGCCAGGAGCCATCCCGACGGCACGGGCGACAGCCATGACCTGGAGCACGATCCATCCCCGACCGGCCGGTCCGACCGGCCCATGATCCGTCGCCTCGCCACCTTCGGCGCCGTCCGCCTCGCCGCGCTCGGCTGGCACTAGGTCGGCATCGTGCCGCTCGGCGTCTTCGCGCTCTGCCGCTACTGGGTCTTCCCGATGGTCCGCATCTGACCGCGGTGACCGGCCCGACCCGGGGCTCAGTCCGGCAGTCCGTCGGCCAGCCAGCGGCAGAAGCCGCGCAGGAAGCTGCTGGCGGCGGGCATGAAGAAGCTACCATGATGGTAGAAGGGGTCGAGCGAGGTCAGGATCAGCCGGCCCGGCCAGCTCGCCCGGTCGTCGAGCAGAACCGAGCCGCCCTCCGGCGCGTCGATTACCGAGATGGCGCCCGGCGGCACCCGGAAATGCCCGTGATAATGCCAGGTGGCGTCGGCCAGGCTCAAATAGCGCCACAGACCGTGACCCGCCGCGCCGACGGCCAGGCCGAGCTCGGCTTCCGGGTCGAGCCACCACCAGAAATTCGTCGGCACCGGGGTCTGGCCGGCGCCTGGCAGCCAGCGTTCCGGCTCGGTCTCGCCCATTACGACCAGCGTGTCGCCCCGCCGCAGAATGTCGATCAGCAGCCCGGCATGGTCGGCCAGCCAGTCCGGGTTCAGCCGGCAGGGCACCACCACGACCGCGCTGTCGGCGAGCGAAGCGGTGTCCGCCGTCTCGACATAGAGCCGCCGGTCGTACCAGGCACCGAGGCTCTCATCACCGATGGCGAAGGCGTGATAGCTGGTGCCGCCGTCCAGCACGGTCGGCCGGGAGGCCGGGCGCGTCCGCGCCATCAAACCGCGTTCCGCGCCCGGCCGTGGGCGCACCAGCTCAGCAATTGCGGGGTCAGCGCCGCGGCGCTGGAGTCGTCGCGGGCATACATCCACAGATCGTTGCCGGCATGCATCAACAGGCACCCACCACCGGGCACCGCCCACTCCCAGTCGACCGGCACGCGCCCGCGGGCCAGGGTGCCGATGACCCGCGCACCGTCCGGCGGCGGGTTGGCGCCGCGACCGTAGAAGCCGGCGACGCCGCGCCTGAAGGTCAGGTCGGCGGCGTCGACGCCATGCCAGACCGGGTGGGACTGGTCGACGCGGACATGCAGGGCCGACAGCCCCGGCCGCTGCAACGGCTCGAAGACGCCGAGCTCCGGCCGGAAGGGGTAGGCGAGCAGACCGTTGAACACCAGCGTGCCGCCAGCCCGGAAGAAGGCGTCGATCCAGGCCGACTTGGCGGCGAAGCGGCGCTGGTCGATATGCATGGGCACCAATAGCGCCGCGCAGGCGTCCGGCGCCAAACGCGTGAGCTCGCCCTCGTGCACCGCCTCGACACGGACGTGCCCCGGCGCGAGGTCGGCGAAGGGCGCGCGACGGCCTCGCCGGGGCGACAGATAGGCGAGGCGGACGCTCATGCCACCGACCGCGCCGCATCCGGCGTGCCGCGGGGTCCATCGCCCAGCATCGGCACCATGGTCGGGGTCCGGCGGCCGCCACGCGCGACCATGGCCGCCCGAATCGGCAGGCCGTAGAGCGCGCTCAGCCGCTCCTCGGTCAGCATGGTGTCTGCGCTGCCGACCTCGTAGCCGGTCCCGCCATGCATCAGCAGGGCCTGGTCGGCCACCTCCAGCGCGTGCTGCGGGTCGTGCGTGGTCATGACGATGGTCAGGCAGTGTGTCTCACGCAACCGCCTCAGCGTCGCCAGCACGATCGCCTGGTTGCGGAAGTCCAGCGACGAGGTCGGCTCGTCCAGCACCATGATCTCCGGTTCGGAGGCCAGCGCCCGGGCGATCATCACCATCTGCCGTTCGCCGCCCGAGAGTGCCGTGATCGGCCGCTCGGCGAAGCGCGCGATGCCGAGTTCGGCCAATGCCCGCTCCGCCACGGCCCGGTCGGCCTGTGTCGGCGACCCGAACAGACCGACATGCCGGGCCCGGCCCATCACCACGATGTCGCGCACCGAGTAGGCGAAGGGGGTGGCGAAGTGCTGCGGCACATAGCCCATGCTGCCGGCGACCGCGATGTGGCCTGCCGTCGGCCGGACGAGTCCGGCGAGGCATTTCAGCAGCGTCGTCTTGCCGCGGCCGTTGGGTCCCAGGATGGCGAAGATGCGGCCGGTCTCGATGGCGAAGCTGTGCCGCTCGAACACCGCCGCCGGCGTGCGCGGATAGCGGTAGGTCAGATCCTCGACGCTGATCATCAGTTCCAGCCCTTGTTCTGGGTGCGGCGCAGCAGCACCGCGAAGATCGGCGCCCCGACGATGGCGGTCAGGATGCCGAGCGGAATCTCCGCCGGGGTCAGCGTGCGCGCCAGCGTGTCGACCGCGATCATGTAGCTGGCGCCGAGCAGGGCGGAGGCCGGCAGCAGCGCCCGGTGGTCGGGCCCGACCAGCATGCGCGCCAGGTGCGGCACCACCAGCCCCACCCAGCCGACGATGCCGGCGATGGCCACCGAGGCGGCGGTGATGCCGGTGACCGCGATCAGCGCGATCCAGCGCGTGCGCTCGACCCGGACGCCCAGCGCCTCTGCCTCCTCGTCGCCCAGGGACAGCACGTTGATCGAGAAGCGCATGGCCAGGAGCGGCACGCCGAAGACCGTCATCGCCGCCAGGATGATCCACACCTTGTCGAAGCTGGCCGTGGCGAACGAGCCCATCAGCCAGAACACGATGGCCGGCAGCGTGTCGGTCGGGTCGGCGAGATACATCGAGAGCGACACCAGGGCGGAGAAGAAGGCGGAGATCACCACCCCCGCCAGCACCAGCATCAATACCGAGGAGCGGCCGTCCTGGCGGCTGATCACGTAGACGACCAGCATGGCCAGCAGGCCGAAGCCGAAGGCGAGCCCGATCAGCGCCGCGGTGCCGAGCAAGAGCAGGATCGCCAGCGCCCCGCCAAAGGCCGCGCCCGAGGAGACGCCGATCAGCTGCGGCCCGACCAGGGGATTGCGGAAGACGCCTTGCAGAGCGGCGCCGGAAAGCGCCAGCCCGGCCCCGGTCAGCGCGCCGACCAGCAGGCGCGGTAAGCGCACCAGCTCGACCACCCGCCAGTCGGTCTCCGCCACCCCGGCGCTGCCCGGCCCGATGCCGACCCAGCCGCCGACGATGGTCATGATGTCGCCGAACCCGATGGCGTATCGCCCGGCGCCAAGTCCCACCGCCACGGCCACGAGCAGGAGGGCGGCGAGGCCGAGCGGTACCGCGTAGACCGCCAGCGCCGTCGCCGCGCCACCGCTACGCCGCGCCCCTGCCGCCTCGGCACCCGGTGTCGCCGTCATCGACCCGCCCCCTCCGACCGCCCCGACCGCCTCAGCTGCCGCCGGCGAAGACCTCGTAGCCGCGCGCCTGGGCATTGGCCTCCGTGCGCAGCACGCCGTCGATCTGCGCCTGGGTGGGCACCTGGCCGTAGATCCAGCCATAGGCCTCGGTGATCTCGGCGCGCAGCGGATAGTCAACCGACTCCGGATGCAGCACCTCGGCCAGCCACATCCACATCAGCGGCGATTCCTGGTTCGGCGGGTCCCAGCGATAGCCGCCCAGCGGCACCTGGTAGACGCGGTTGTTGCGCACCGCGCTGACGCCGGCGAAGAGCGGGTTGTCGTAGACGTCCTGGGGCGAGAGCGCGCTCTCGAAGCCGTTCAGCAGGATCACCTCGGGATCCCAGGCGATCACCTGTTCGGGGTTGACGTCGACCCAGCCGGACTGGCCGTCCGCCGGGTTCACGCCGCCGGCGAGCTCGATGTAGAAGTCGTTGTAGGTGTCCTCGCCGGCGACCCGCAGGCTGGACAGGAAACGCAGGAAGTAGACGACGCGCGGCCGGTCCGCCTCGGTGACGCCGCCCAGATCTGCCTCGACACGGGCCAGCACGTCGTCGCGCCAGGCGATCAGGCGCTCGGCCTTCTCGGCATTGCCGGTGACCTCGCCGAACAGGGTGATCCACTCGCGGGTCATCTCCTCGGTGCCGTAGGCCAATGTGACCACGTCCAGCCCGGCATCGACCAGCGGCTGGATGATCTCTTCCCCGCGCGTGCCCCACTGGATCACCAGGTCGGGCTCGAGCTGCAGCACCGCCTCGACATTGGGCACGAAGCCGTCACCGACGAACGCCGAGGGGATGTCGGCCGCTTCGGGGAAGAAGTCACCGAGAATGCCTTCCTCCACCGCCGCCTGCGACAGGGCGTGCATGCCGGCGATCCGCTCGGCGCCGCCGTCGATGGCGATCAGCATCGCCGCGGCGGGGATCGGGATGGTGACGATCCGCTCCGCCGGACCGGCCAGCGTCACCACGCGGCCGTACTGGTCGGTCACCGTGATTTCCTGCGCCGTCGCGCGATTCGGTGCGGCGATGGCGACCAGAATGCCGAGTACGCCCAGTGTCGCCCGCATCGTCCGTGACTGCATCGTCTCCTCCAGGATTGGGGATGCCGTCGGCCCGTCATGGCCGGTGGGCGTCATCTCTAATCGGTGGGAGACGCAATTGCAATTGACTCTCATAATCAATCTCAATCGAAGGCGGGGCTGCTGGAGGAGAAGACGGGCATCGACACCGCGACGACGCTCCACCGATCCCGGCTCTCCGCTGCGCTCCGGCCGGGATGACGAAGAAATGAAGTACTAAAACAGGGCGTCATCCCGGGCGCGATGCGGCGCGCAGTGCCGCTTCGCAGACCCGGGATCGGCCGGCCGTCCTCGCCCGGCGTCGACACCGCGATGACGCTCCACCGATCCCGGCTCTCCGCTGCGCTCCGGCCGGGATGACGGAAGGAGGAAGCGGGTTGGTCAGGCCAAGGTCAGGCGGAGACCGGATCGGGCGCGCCCGCCTGCGGCGCCCGCTGGCTGCGCGGTCGCCAGGGCTTTAGCCGCGGCAGCGCCCGACCGTCCCGGTCGAACAGATGGCAGTGCTCAGGCGGCAGGCCGAGTGAGAGGCTGTCGTCGAGATCGGCGTCGACGTCGCCGGTCGTCTCCACCACTACCAGGTCGGAGCCGATGCCCGACAGATGGACGTCGGTCACCCCGCCCAGCCGTTCGATCACCACCGCCTTGCCGGCGACCCGCGCATGCTCCGCGCCGCCGATCACCGCGTGCTCCGGACGGATGCCCAGCGCCAGCTCGTCGCCGGCCGCCACGCCGCTGCCGTCGACCGGCACGGTGACGACCGCGCCGCCCGGCAGGCGCACCTTGACGCCGCCCGCGTCCGCCGCCTCGACCCGCGCGGCGATGATGTTCATCTTCGGGCTGCCGATGAAGCTGGCGACGAAGCGGTTGACGGGGTTGTGGTAGAGGTCGAGCGGGCTGCCGACCTGTTCCACCACGCCGCCATTCATCACCACGATGCGGTCGGCCAGCGTCATCGCCTCGACCTGGTCGTGGGTGACGTAGACCATGGTGGCGTCGAGCTGGCGGTGCAGGCGGGCGATCTCCACGCGCATCTGCACGCGCAGCGCGGCGTCGAGGTTGGAGAGCGGCTCGTCGAACAGGAAGACCTTGGGATTGCGCACGATCGCCCGGCCGATGGCGACGCGCTGGCGCTGGCCGCCGGACAGCTCGCGCGGCTTGCGCTTCAGCAGTGGTTCCAGGTGCAGGATGCGGGCGGCCTCCGCCACCTTCTCCTTGATCTCCGCCCGCGGCGTCCGCGCCTGGGCAAGGCCGAAGCCCATGTTCCGCTCCACATTCATGTGCGGATAGAGGGCGTAGGACTGGAACACCATGGCGATGCCGCGTTTCGCCGGCGGCATCAGCGAGACGTCGGTGCCGTCGATCAGGATGGCGCCGTCGGTCTGGTCCTCCAGCCCGGCGATGATGCGCAGCAGGGTCGACTTGCCGCAGCCCGACGGCCCGACGAAAACGACGAACTCGCGGTCGCGGATGTCGAGATCGATGCCGCGCAGCACCTCCACCTCGCCGAAGAACTTGGTGATGCCCTGGATCTTCAGATTGGCCATGGGATGACGTCTCCGGTTGGTCCCTAGAGCTCGACCACGCGGGCCTCGCGGATCGAGCGGTCCGCGGCCAGCACGATGGCGAGGCTCTGCACCGCCTCGTCCATGTGATCGGCGAGATCGGTGTCGTTGAGGATGGCGTCGCGGAAGAACGCCTGCTCCCGCGCGCACAGTTCCTGGTGCCCCGGCTCGTCGGCCATGGAGAGGGTACGGTCGGGCGTAACCAGCTCGTTGTCGGCATCGATGGCCGAGGAGTGGACAAGAAGGGCGCTGGTCTTCGTGTGGGTGTCCATGTCGGCCGAGCCGACCTCCGCGTCGCCGTCCTGCTTCATGACGATGGAGACCGAGCCCTTCGGCCCCACCACGTCCTTCACGAAGAAGGCAACCTCGCTCATCATCGGCCCCCAGCCGGCCTCGTACCAGCCGACCGAGCCGTCGTCGAAGAACACCTGCAGGTGGCCGTAATTGTACATTTCGGGCGCCACCTCGTCGGTCAGCCGCGCACCCATGGCGTGCACCTTGACCGGTTTCGCCCGGGTGATCTGGCACATCACGTCGACATAGTGCACGCCGCAGTCGACGATCGGGGAGAGCGAGCGCATCAGGTTCTTGTGCCAGGTCCAGGCCGCGCCCGTGCTCTGCTGGTTCAGGTTCATGCGCATGACCTTCGGGCTGCCCAGCTCGCGGGCCAGCTCCACCAGTTTCACCCAGGACGGGTGGTGGCGCAGGATGTAGCCGACGACCAGCTTCCGGCCGGTGCGCCGGGCGCTCGCCACCACGCGCTCGGCATCGGCGACGGTCTCGGCGATCGGCTTCTCCACGAAGACGTGCGCGCCCGCCTCCATCGCCTGGATGGCGTAGTCGGCGTGTGTGTCAGCCCAGGTGTTGATCGACACCGCGTCGGGCTTCGTCTGCTCGAGCGCTTCTGCATAGTCGCCGAAGCGCGGATAGCCGGCCAGGCCGTCGGGCAGCCCCGGATCCCGGTCGAGGGAGCGGTTGACCAGGCCCACGATCTCGAAGCCGTCGAGGTCGTGATAGGCCTGGGCGTGGCTCAGCCCCATATGGCCGAGGCCGACGACGAGCACGCGGAGAGGTCTCGGTCGGTCCATGGGCCTATCCCTTCACCGCGCCGGTGGTGATGCCGCGGATCAGCTGGCGGGAGAAGATGGCGTACAGCACCAGTACCGGCACGATGGCCAGCGTCAGCGCCGCCAGCACCGCGTTCCAGTTGGTCACGAACTGGCCGATGAACTGCTGCGTGCCCAGCGTGATCGTCCGCGTCTCCTCCGAGGAGGCGAGGATGAGCGGGAACCAGAGGTCGTTCCAGATCGGGATCATGGTGAAGACGGCCACCGTGGCGATCGCCGGCCGGATCAGCGGCACGGCCAGGCGCGCATAGATCATGTACTCGCTGAGGCCGTCGACGCGCGCGGCATCCTTGAGTTCCTTCGACACCCCGCGCATGAATTCGGTCAGGATGAAGACGGCCAGCGGCAGGCCCTGGGCGGTATAGACCAGGATCAGCGCGAACAGCGTGTTGATCAGGCCGAGCTGGACGACGAGTTCGAGGATGCCGATAGTGCCGAGCCGGATCGGGATCATGATGCCGAGCGCCAGATAGAGCGCCGTCAGCGTGTTCAGCCGGAAGCGGTATTCGGCGATGGCGAAGGCCGCCATGGAACCGGCAATCAGCACGAAGGCGAGGCTGCCGAGCGTGACGATGGCGGAGTTCAGGAAGTAGCCGATGAAGTCGGCCCCCTGCCAGACCTCGTGATAGCCGACCGTGTCGAACACGCCCTCACCGAAGGGCAGGCCCAGCGGATCGCCGAAGATCGCCCGGCGCGACTTGAACGAGTTGATGATCACCAGCACGACCGGGAAGATCGACAGCAGCGTGTAGAACAAGAGGATGCCGTGCGCGGCGAAGGCGGTGGAAAGGTTGCGGCGGGCGCGGTTCATGGTCGTGGTCCCTCCCCTGCCCTACAGCTCGTAGCGCTGGATGCGCCGCTGCACAACGAACAGGTAGAAGACCACGCCGGCCAGGATGATCAGGAACATCATGGTGGCGATCGCGGCGCCCATGTTCGGGTCGCCCAGCTGCAGCTGCTGGCCGAAGAAGGTGCGGTAGAGGAAGGTACCGAGGATGTCGGTCGAGAAGTCGGGCCCGGCGAGCGCGCCCTTGACCACGTAGATCAGGTCGAAGGCGTTGAAATTGCCGACAAAGGTGAGGATCGAGACCACTCCGATGGTCGGCAGGATCAGCGGCAGCTTGATCTTCCAGAAGATGTTCCAGCCCGAGGTGCCGTCGACATGGGCGGCGTCGATCAGCTCGTCCGGGATCGCCAGCAGGGCGGCGTAGATCAGCATCATCGGGATGCCGACGAACTGCCAGACCGAGATCAGCGCCAGGGTTATCAGCGCCGAGCCCTCCTGGCCCAGCCAGGGCGCGAACCAGTGGCCCAGGCCGAAGAAGTCGAGGAAGGACTGCGAGACGCCCCAGATCGGGCTCAGGATCAGGTTCCACACGAAGCCGACGACCACGAAGCTGAGCAGCGTCGGCATGAAGATCAGCGTGCGGTAGCTCGACGACATCTTCAGTCCCGGCAGGCTCAACAGCGCCGCCAGCAGGATGCCGATCGGGTTCTGCACCAGCATGTGGATCAGGAAGAAGACGAAATTGTTGCCCAGCGCGTTCCAGAACTGGTTGGCCCAGAGCGGGACGCCGAACAGCGTCTCGTAGTTCTCCGTGCCGATGAAGGTCTGCACGCCGTTGGTCGCCTCGTCGTAGAACGACAGGCGCAGCGTGTCGGCCAGCGGATAGATCATGAACATCGTGTAGATGATGGTGGCCGGCGCCAGGAACACGATGATGTGCCACCGGAAGGGTCGGCGGCGCCGGGCCTGGATCTGCTGCATCTCTGTGGGGACCCCTTCTCTCGCATCAGGCCGGCTTTTCGCCGGCAACGATCGACAAGAGTGATGGCGGCGCCGGCCACCGCCGGGGGAGAGGCGGAGACCGGCGCCGAGGGTAGCGAACCGCGTCACGGGCTCCGGTCCGGCCCGCGTCCGTGAGGAGGACGACGGCGCCGGCCGGACCGGAAAGCCCCTAGTTCTGCTGCGGCTCGTACCAGCTCTCCAGGCCTTCCTGCAGCTCCGCCGCCGCCTGTTCCGGCTCGGTGGTCCGGTTCAGCACGTTGGCGCTGACCCGCCACATCTCGTTCCACAGGTTCGGCGTGCCGCGCGACAGGATCTGGTGTGCGCTGCGGATGGTCCGCTCGCAGTCCGCGCGCCAGGAGATGAACTCCTGCGCCAGCGGGTCCTCCAGCTCGATCGGATGGTCCGACAGGCTGAAGAAGCCGGGCAGGCTGTTTGAGTAGAGCTCCGCGAACTCGGCCGAGCCGACCCATTCAAGGAAGGTGCGCGCGGCTTCGGGATGCTCCGTCGACGCGTTCATGCCCAGCGCGATATCCGTGTGGTCGGAGATGTAGCAGGTGTCCCCTTCCACCGGCACCGGCGGCGGGAAGGCGCCCATCTCGAAATCGGCCTGGCTGTTGAACAGGCCGATCTCCCAGGAGCCGGTCGGATAGATCGCGCCGCGGCCCAGCGTGAACAGGTTCTGGCTGTCCGGATAGGTCTGCGCCTCGTAGCCCGGGGCCAGGTACTCCGCCCAGCTGGCCAGCTGCCGGAAGGGCTCGACGAACTGCTCCTCGGTCAGCTCCATGTCGCCGGAGATCAGACCCTGGCGGCCCTCCTCGCCGCGCCAGTAGGTCGGGCCGATGTTCTGATAGCCCATGGTGGCGGCCTCCCACTGGTCGTTCCCGCCCATGACCAGCGGGATGTAGGAGCCGTCCGCCTGGATGGTGTCGAGCACGGCGTAGAACTCGTCGACCGTTGTCGGTGGCTCGATGCCCAGTTCCGCGAAGGCGTCGGCGTTGTAGATGAAGCCGTGGATGACCGAGGCCATCGGCATGCAGAAGGTGTCCGAGCCGTCATCGGTCTGCCAGGCCGACTTGGCGACGTCGGAGAAGTTGTCCAACGCCTCGAGGTCGTTCAGCGACGCCAGATAGCCGCGCTCGAACAAAGCCAGCGAGGCGTCGAAGGGCCGACAGGTGATCAGGTCGCCGGCGGTGCCGCCCTCCAGACGGGCGTTCAGCGCCGCGTTGTACTCGGTCGGCGCGGCCGGCGAGAACTCCACGTTGATCTCGGGATGCTGGGCCTCGAAGGCCGGGATGATGACGTCGCGCCAGATGGCGAGATCGTCATTGCGCCAGCTCTCGATCGTCAGCGTCACGTCCTGGGCGCTGGCAGGCGCCGCGACCATCAGCGCCGCCAGCGACACGCCGGCCGCCACCAGGCTCTTGGACACGAAAGATTTCCTCATCACACGTCTCCTCGTTGAATGCCTCATTGAATGACTCGTTGGATTACTGGCAAGCCTCACCCGGTTCCTTGTTTCCGCTACCGGCGCCGCGGGCTGTCGGCGCCGGCCGGGCCATCCCCACTCACGTCAGGATGGCGTGTCCCTTTCGGTCATGGCAAGCGCTGCGCGCAGCCGCCCGTCCGCGCGGTCGATCAGCGCCCGGGCTTCCGTCCGTCCGAGGCCGCGCAGCATCAGCACGGCCGTCTTGATCTCGTTGTCGGCCGCGGCCAGCGCCGCCGCCCCCCGAGCACTGTCCACGCCGGCCAGTTCCGCCACGATGCGCGCGCCGCGGTCGCGCAGCTTGGCGTTCGACATCTTCATGTCGACCATCATGCCCTCATGCACCCGGCCCAGACGGACCATGGTGGCGGTGGTCAGCAGATTGAGCGCGATCTTCTGCGCCGTGCCCGCCTTCATGCGGGTCGAGCCGGCGATTGGTTCCGCGCCGGTCGGCAGCAGGATGGGGTGCTCGGCCGCGTCCAGCAGCGGCGCGCCGGCATTGTTGGCCATGGCGATGGTCAGCGCGCCGCGCCCGCGCGCGGCTTCGATGGCGGCGACGGTGAACCGCGTGGTGCCGCTGGCGGCAAGGCCGATGGCCACGTCGGCGGCGCCCACGCCGTGCTCGGCGATCAGCGCCGCGGCGGCTTCCGCCTCGTCCTCGGCACCTTCCACCGATCGGGTCAGCGCCGGCGTGCCGCCGGCCAGGAGATAGATGATGCGGTCTGGTTCCAGCGAATAGGTCGGGGTCAGTTCGACACCGTCCTGGATGGCGATACGCCCGCTGGCGCCGGCACCGGCGAAGACCAGCCGCGATTCGGGCCGGCGCAACCGTTCGGCGATCGCCTCGGCGGCTCGGGCCAGGGGCCCGGTCGCGCCGCCGACCGCCGCGGCGGCGGCGAGTTGCGCCTCGAACAGCGCCTCCACCACGGTCTCGGTCGGCCAGGTGTCGATCGCCCGGTATCGGCTGCTGACGGATTCGGTGCCCATTCCCCGTGCCCGGAAGTGTTCCCGGGATCGGCGACCCCGGTTGCGCTGTGCGGACTGTAGCGCCGACAGAATACCAATGCAATACCATAGATCGCGGTCGGTCCGCCGCCCATGACGACTCTCCTCTCGGTCTCGCATCAACCCCCTGAAACCTTTACAATTGTTGACATCACGCCGAACCGCCACGGTGTCCGGACCGCCAGGGGCGAACCCGGTGGTGGCAATTTGTTGTTTCTGATTGGTATTAACTCTGATAAGCTTTCCGGGCCAGTGAACAAGCCACCAGGAAGGATCGCAGTCGGTCGTGCCATACTCCAGCGGGCCAGTTTTCATCGGCATCGACGGCGGCGCAACGGGAACCCGTCTGCGCCTCGCCGCGGCCGATGGCACCGTGCTCGGTGAGGGCAGCGCCGGACCTTCCAGTCTCACCCTGCCGCTCGCCGACTCGCTGGCCGCCGTCGGCATCGCCCTCGATGCCGCCCTCTCGGCGGCCGGCCTCACCCGGGACGTGCTCGGCGAAGCGATCGCCGCCTTCGGCCTCGCCGGCGCCCGCAATCCCGAGCGTCGCGACGCGTTCTTGGCCCGACTGCCGGCGATGCGCGACGTCACGGTCGTCGGCGACGGCTACGCCGCCCTGATCGGCGCCCATACGGGCGAGCCTGGCCTGGTGGTTGCCATCGGCACCGGCACCGTCGCCCATGTGCTGCGGCCGGACGGGTCGAGCGACCAGGTCGGCGGCTGGGGCTTTCCCATCGGCGATGAGGGCTCCGGCGCCTGGATCGGCTGGCGCGCGCTGGCCGAGGCGGTCCATGTGCGCGACGGCCGCTTCTGCGATCCGCCGGGAGGCACGGCGCTGCACCGGGAACTGCTGTCGCTGTGCGGCGACAGCGATGCCGGCATCCTCGCCTGGCTGCAGGAGGCGCGCTCGACGAAATATGCCGGGCTGGCACCGGTCGTGCTG
>JAVKFF010000087.1:0-32206 GCA_040226215.1 Azospirillaceae bacterium | reverse complement strand
CAAAAAATCTGCCCGATTCTCAATAGTCTAGAGCATCTTTGCTGCGCCCATTCGGGCGCAGGATGCTCTAGTGCAGGTCCAGGCTCGCGGCGGCGTGGCGGAAGGTGACGGGCTTGATCTGGCCCGCCTGGGCGACGTGGATGGAGTGCAGGACGGCGTCGATCTCGCGGGTCCAGAAGTCGAGGAAGCGCTTGAGTTCGGGAAAGCGCGGGGCGATATCCATCTTCTGCCACACGAAGCTCTGCAGCAGGCCCGGATGGTCTGGCATGTGGTAGAGGATGTCGGCGGTGGTGATGCGGTAGCCCATAAGCTGGCGCGTCAGGTCGCGGTCGACGCGCGGCAGGGTCTGATCCTGGAACCTCTCGAAACCGTCCTTCACCACACCGCTCATGGCGCTCTCCTGTCCGTCGTTGCGAGTCTTTCCCATCCTTCGCTTTTCCGCGCCGCCCGATCGCGGCTTGGCCGGCATGGCGCGGCCGGTTCCCAGAAGCATGCCCGATCGCCGGAAGGCGTCAAGAATTTTGTAATGAAATCAACACATTGGCAGCCATCCCAGGCGAGTGCTGCCAGAGGAGGCGAAAAATTCTGCCTCTCCCCTCTTGCATCCGCCGGCGAAGACGATTAGATGCGCTGGCACTCACCGGGGGAGAGTGCTAACAGGCCCCAGCCATCATCGGCGGCACCTTGACGGTCATGCTCGATGGCGCCGGTCGGTTGGCCTCGCTCACAAGCCTCCGGGCGTCAACGTCCCAACGAAGGCATGAAAGGGGAGCTATCAGAGATGGCTTTTCGTCCGCTGCATGACCGCGTGCTGGTCCGCCGTATCGAGGCCGAAGAAAAGACCGCCGGCGGCATCATCATTCCCGATACCGCCAAGGAGAAGCCCCAGGAGGGCGAAGTCGTCGCCGTCGGCCAGGGCCAGGTGAACGACAAGGGCGATGTGCGCCCCCTCGACGTGAAGGCCGGAGACCGCATCCTGTTCGGCAAGTGGTCCGGCACCGAGGTGAAGATCGATGGTGAGGAACTCATCATCATGAAGGAGTCCGACATCCTCGGCATCGTCGATCAGAAGTCGGCCGCCAAGGCCGCCTGACCCTATCCGGGCCGCATAGACCCGGTTCAGCCAACAAGTCGCCGCCCGCCCGTCCGGGACGGGCGCGAAGACACTAGAGCAGAGGACATCAAACAAGATGGCTGCGAAGGACGTCAAATTCTCCACCGATGCCCGCCAGCGCATGCTGCGCGGCGTCGACACCCTGGCCGATGCGGTCAAGGTGACGCTCGGTCCGAAGGGCCGCAACGTCGTGCTCGACAAATCGTTCGGCGCGCCGCGCATCACCAAGGACGGCGTCACGGTCGCCAAGGAAATCGAGCTTTCCGACAAGTTCGAGAACATGGGCGCCCAGATGGTCCGCGAGGTCGCCTCGAAGACCAACGACGTCGCCGGTGACGGCACCACCACCGCCACCGTGCTGGCCCAGTCGATCGTCCGCGAGGGCGTGAAGGCCGTGGCCGCCGGCATGAACCCGATGGACCTGAAGCGCGGCATCGATCTCGCCGTCCAGGCCGTCGTCGAGGACATCGCCAAGCGCAGCCGCACGGTCGAGACCAATGGCGAGGTCGCCCAGGTCGGCACCATCTCCGCCAATGGCGACGCCTCCATCGGCGAGATGATCGCCAAGGCGATGGAGAAGGTCGGCAACGAGGGCGTGATCACGGTCGAGGAAGCGAAGTCGCTCGAGACCGAGCTCGAGATCGTCGAGGGCATGCAGTTCGACCGCGGCTACCTCTCGCCGTACTTCATCACCAACGCCGAGAAGATGGTCGCGGAGCTCGAGAACCCCTACCTCCTGCTGCACGAGAAGAAGCTCTCCAACCTGCAGGCTCTGCTGCCGGTGCTGGAGTCGGTGGTGCAGTCGAGCCGCCCGCTGCTGATCGTCTCCGAGGACGTCGAGGGCGAGGCCCTGGCCACCCTGGTGGTCAACAAGCTGCGCGGCGGCCTGAAGATCGCCGCCGTCAAGGCGCCGGGCTTCGGCGAGCGCCGCAAGGCGATGCTCGAGGACATGGCCATCCTGACCGGCGGCCAGGTGATCTCCGAGGATCTCGGCATCAAGCTCGAGAACGTCACGCTCGACATGCTGGGCACCGCCAAGCGCGTCTCGATCACCAAGGACGACACCACGATCGTCGACGGTGCCGGTGAGAAGGCCGACATCGAGGGCCGGATCAACCAGATCAAGGCGCAGATCGAGGAGACCACCTCCGACTACGACCGGGAGAAGCTGCAGGAGCGGCTGGCCAAGCTGGCCGGCGGCGTCGCGGTGATCCGCGTCGGCGGCTCGACCGAGGTCGAGGTGAAGGAGAAGAAGGACCGCGTGGACGACGCCATGCACGCCACCCGGGCCGCGGTCGAGGAAGGCATCGTCGCCGGCGGCGGCGTGGCCCTGCTCTACGCCACCAGGGCGCTGGCCGGACTGAAGGCGGCCAACCGCGACCAGGAGGTCGGTGTCGAGATCGTCGCCAAGGCGATCCGCGTCCCGGCCCGCCAGATCATCGCCAATGCCGGCGGCGATTCGGCGGTGATCGTCGGCAAGCTGCTGGAGCAGGACAACACCAACTGGGGCTACAACTCCGCCACGAGCGAGTTCGAGGACCTGGTGAAGGCCGGCGTCATCGACCCGACCAAGGTGGTGCGCACCGCGCTCCAGGACGCGGCGTCCGTCGCCTCCCTGCTGATCACCACCGAGGCGATGGTGGCCGAGAAGCCGGAGAAGAAGGAAGCCGCGCCGTCGCCGGACATGGGCGGCATGGGCGGCATGGGCGGCATGGATTTCTAGGTCCGTCCCGTCCGCGAGACAGGCGGTCCGGCGCTGCCGGGCCGCCGCAGAGGCCGGTCCCTCGCAGGACCGGCCTTTTGCGTTGGAGCGGTTCAGTCGTGCAGATGGCTGTCGTGGCAAGTGACCCGGGAGACGGCCCGATATTCCGAACCGCCAGTCAGCTCGGCGATGCTTCGGCCGGCGTGACTCCGGTCACTGTGGCCGTGGCGCTGCTGGGGCATGCTGCCACTGACGGGTCACCAGCTGTGTCAGCTTAGTGCGGGAGTGAAGATGATGAGGACGGTCCTGGGTTTCGTCATGGCGACGATCTTTCTCGGTGCCGGCGGCGCCGCCGCTCAGTCGCCCACGGTGGGCACCGCGCAGTCCCTGAGCGTGGGTGGCGATCGCACGGTCCCGGTCGGGGCGGCGGGCGGGTCGCCGCTGCTGGTAATCGCGGAGGACATCGAAGGCACGGCCATCCGCCGCAATCCGCCGGTGATCATTCTCGACGAGCCGACGGGACCCCCGGTGACGCCAGGTTTCGGCCCGGACCTCGGCGTGCTGCCGCAGGCACCCGGCATTGCGCTGCTGCTGCCCGCCATCCAGGCGGCGCGGGAGTAGAGGATGGCCGCGGTCTCGGTCCGGGTCGGCCTTCTGGCAGGGCTGCTGGCCGCCATCCTCGCCGGGCCGGCCCCGGCCGATGAGGCGGCGCATGCCGGCGGCTATTCGGGCGTGCTATTGCAGCAGGGCCGACCTCTCCTCGACAGCGATGCGAACACGGCCCAAATCGCCGACGACGCGGCCAGGGTGCGTGTTCAGTTCCACTGGGATCGAGCCGCCGGCGACTGCCGGCGCCATGCCGATCCCGGAGAACCCTCTCGGCCTGCAGTCCGCTCCCGAGCGGTAGCGCGGGACCCGCATCCGGGGCCGGCACCTGTCATCGCTGCCCCGGCCATCAGGCGCCATCACCGCCTGCTGGCAAACCCGCAAGGGCCTCCCCATTTCCAAGTGATGAGCCTCACCTCCCGCTTCCGGCGCTGGCTGCGCCGCCGCACCCTGGGCTTCTTGCTGAACCTGCGCTGGCTGTGGCGGCGCTTCTGGTGGCTGGCGCGCGCGCTGTGGCGCACGCCGGCGGCCGCCCTGCAGGGGCTGTGGCAACTGGCGCGGCACCGTTACGTGGTGATCACCGCCGGCTGGCTGCTGATCGTCATCGGCACGCTGATCGGCCCGATCCCCGGTCCCTGGTCGCTGCCGCTGGTGGCGCTGGGCGCGGTGATGATCCTGCGCCGCTCGCTCTGGGCCCGGCGGCGCTTCGTGCGGCTGAGCCAGCGCTATCCGCGCCTGCTCGGCCCGCTGCGCCGCTTCCTGACGGGCAAGCGCGACGGCGCCCGCCGCGGCCAGAGCGTCCGGCGCAGCGTCGCCTGAGGCCCGTATCGCTCGGCACTTCCGGGGGCCAAGTATATTTTCAGGCCCCCCTTACGGCGACCCAGGCGGCGTGCCCATCTAAGGGGGTGCCGCCGATCATGGCGGCGCATCGAGCAGAAGGCAGTCCTGAAAATGAAACCGACCTCGGGTTCATCTGGCAAGCCCGCCGGCAAGCCGGCCGCTTCCTCTTCATCCTCCACGAGCAAGGCCGCACCCGCTCCCAGCAAGGGGGCGACGAGCGCCGGGAGCAAGGGACCGAAGCGCTGAGCGATCGGACCTTCGGTCCGGGGGGCCGAAGGTCCTGCAATTCGGAGATCACTGCCCCGGCCTCGCGCCGGGGCTTTTTTGTCGGCGCGGGCGGCGGCGCTCAAATCTAGCGAATGCCCATCGCGTCGAGCGCGTAGAGCACGGCCGAGATCGTCACCATCGACAGGCCGGTGGAGGCGAGGATGGTGGTGGCCGCCGAGCCGATGCAGATCTGATAGCGCTGGGCGAAGAGGTAGACGTTGACGCCGGTCGGCATCGCCGCCATCAGCGTCGCCACCCCGACCCACAGCGCGTCGAGCCCGAAGACGTAGCGGGTCAGGCAGAAGACGATCAGCGGGTGGGCGACCAGCTTCAGGAAGACCGTCGCCATGGCCTGGGGGATCTGCCCCGCCAGGCGGAACTGCGACAGCGAGGCGCCCATGGCGAACAGCGCGCAGGGCAGCCCGGCGCCGGAGAGCAGCAGGGCGACGCCGTCGATCGGTTCGGGGATGGGCAGCGTCAGCAGGTTGAAGACGATGCCGGCGGCAAGCCCGAGGATGATCGGATTGCGCACCAGGCCGATGGCGCTGGCCCGCACCACCGCATAGAGGCCGGCGCCCGAGCCGCGCGCGGTCTCGATGGTGACGGTGACGACCGGGAAGATGAACAGCGCGTTGACGGCGATGATCATCAGCGCCGGCAGCGTGGCGCGCTCCCCGAAGGCCTGGAGGATCAGGGGCAGGCCGAGCAGCACGGTGTTCGACATGCCCGATCCGAAGCCGAAGATCGCCGCCTCGTCGCCGCGGCGGCCGTAGACGAGGCGCGCGACGATCACGTTGAGCGTGTAGAGACCGAAGACGCCGGCATAGTAGGAAACCATGAAGCCCCATTCGATCGTCGCCGGCAGCTCGGTCGTGGCGATCGAGCGGAACAGCATGATCGGCAGGGCGAAGTTGAAGACGAAAAGCGACAGCCCCCGGGTCGCGGCGTCGTCGAACCAGCCCGCCTTGGCGGCGGCGAAACCGAGGATGACGATGCCGAAGACCGGCAGGATGATGTCGGCGACGAGGAGCATGGTGTCCGTGCGGGCGATGGCGACCGTCCCACGATTACGGGGAACAAAAATGACGCGAAACCCCTCGACACGCTTGACCGCGTTGCTATGCGTGCATAACGAGAGGAAATTGGGCAGGAGGAAACGTGACATGGTTGCCAAACCGGAGAACCCGGAAGTCAACTGGGAGCTGCTGACGCAGACCCTGCGGCCGGAAAACAATCCCGGCTTCCTGCTCTGGCAGGTTACCAATCTCTGGCAGCGCCGCCAGCGCGCCGCACTGGACGAGGTCGGCATCACCCATGTGCAGTTCATCCTGATGGCGGGCCTGGCCTGGCTGCAGCAGCGCGAGGGCGCGGTGAGCCAGAGCCGGCTGGCGCAGTTCTGCAAGACCGACCCGATGATGACCAGCCAGGTGGTGCGCTCGCTGGAGGAGCAGGGGTTGATGATGCGCACGCTCCATCCGGCGGACAAGCGCGCCCGCCAGCTGGAGCTGACCGATGCCGGCATCGACGTCTTGAACCGGGCGATGCCGCTGGTGCTGGAGACCGACGCCATCTTCTTCAATCCCATGGGCGACGGCCAGCCCGACATGATCGAGGCGCTGCGCCGGCTCTGGCGTTCGGGCCAGCCGAGCAACACCAACGCCAGGCGATGAAGTGGATCGCGCTGGTCCTCGGCGCGGTCCTGTTCTGGTTCCTCGGCGTGGCGGGCTGGCTGATCGTGGCCGGCCTTAGCGACGACGTGCGCGCGGTCGACGTCATCGTCGTGCCCGGCAACCACGTGCATGCCGACGGCCGCCCGTCGGAGCGCCTGCGCGAGCGGTTGGAGCGGGCGCTGGCGCTCTACCGCGAGGGCGTCGCCCCGGCGATCATCGTCTCCGGCGGCATCAGCTCCTCCGGCGTGGCCGAGGCGCCGGCGATGCGCGCCTATCTGGTGGCCGGGGGCGTGCCGGAAAGCGCCATCACCGAGGATCCCGGCGGGGTCAACACCGCCGCCACCGCCGCCTTCGCCGCCGACTGGCTGGGCGCGCGCGGTGGCCGCTCGGCGCTGGTGGTCAGCCAGTACTTCCACCTCCTGCGCTGCCGCCTGGCGCTCGGCCGCGCCGGTGTGTCCGAGATCGCGCAGGCGAGGGCCGGCGGCTTCGCGCCGCGCGACCTGTGGTCGGTGCCCCGCGAGGTGCTGGCGCTGCACGCCCTGTGGCTGGGCATCGAGCGCGACATGCCGATCTGACGGTGCGGGAGCCTGCTAGGCGGCCAGCCGTTCCTTCACCCAGGCGACGATGCCGGCGCGGCCGACACTCTCCTGTTCGGCCGAGGCCAGCAGCTTGGCCTGCACCTCGCCGGCCGCCTTCTCGCTCTCGCCCAGGATGAGGGCGATCAGGAAGCCCTTCTGATCGGCATATTTCAGCTGCTGGCCGAGCTTGCGGGGCTCGCTGTAGACCTCCGTGGCGATGCCCGCCCGGCGCAGCTCGGCGGCGAGGCCGAGGCAGTCGGCGAGCAGGGCGCGGTCCATCACCGTGACCAGCACGGGCGCCGGGGTCGCCGCGCCCGGCCTGACGACGCCGGCCTCGAACAGGCGCGAGAGCATGCGCGTGAGGCCGATGGAGATGCCCACGCCCGGCAGCTTCTGCTTGGTGAAGGTGCTGGCGAGGTCGTCATAGCGCCCGCCCGAGCAGATCGAGCCGACCTCGGGGTGGTCGACCAGCCGGGTCTCGTAGACCGTGCCGGTGTAGTAGTCGAGGCCGCGGGCGATGGTCAGGTCGAAGGCCCAGTGGCCGGGCGGCACGCCCAGCGCGGCGAGGCCGTCGCCGACCTGGGCCAACTCCGTCAGACCGGCGGCGAGGAGCGGGCCGCCGTCGAGCCCGTCCAGGCGCTCGAGATCGCCCGCGATCAGCCGGTCGAGCAGGGTGTCGGCGGTGGCGGGTGCCAGTCCGGTGGCCTCGACCAGCGCCGCCGCCACCTTCTCCCGGCCGATCTTCTCCAGCGCGTCGATCGCCCGGAGCGCCGCGGGGAAGCCGTCCTCGGCGACGCCATGGGCGGCCAGCACGCCTTGCAGGACCTTGCGGTTGTTGATGCGGATCAGGAAGCGGCCGATCGCCGCCTCGCTGAAGATGGCGTCGATGACGCTCGGGATCTCGGCATCCGCCAGCACGTCGAGCGTGCCGTTGCCGACGATGTCGATGTCGCACTGGTAGAACTCGCGGAAGCGGCCGGCCTGCGGCCGCTCGCCCCGCCAGACCTTCTGGATCTGGTAGCGCCGGAAGGGGAAGGCGAGGCGGGAGTAGTGCTGCGCGACATAGCGGGCCAGCGGCACGGTGAGGTCGAAATGCAGCGCCATCTCGGTCGCCGGGTCGCCGCCCTCGCCCTCCGCCGCCAGGCGGGCCAGCGCGTAGATCTCCTTGCTCTCCACGCCCTTGGCCTGCAGCACCTCCTTGCGCTCCACCGCCGGCGTCTCGATCGGCGCGAAGCCGTAGCGTTCGAAATTGCGGCGGATGATGTCGAGCAGCCGGGTCTCGACCAGCTTCTCCTCGGGAAGCCATTCCGGGAAGCCGCTGATCGGCTGCGGCTTGACGATGGCGGCGCGGGTTTCGGACATGGGCCGGTGCAGGTTCGCTGGGACGGGGTATGGCGGGGGCGGACGCGCGGTCGATGTACGCGAGGCGGCCTGTCGGCGCAAGCCGGCCGCGGCCAGGCCCCACCGCACGGGCGCGTACCGCATCAGGCGGTGTGTGGCAAGAATAGTCGCCTCTCGGTAGAATATATACTAAAGTTAATTATCAATAAATCGGGGGTCGCTAGGTTGGATAGGTTGTGCGAAATTGGCACTTATTCAATCATAGAGCAGAACAGTTCTCAGGGAATTGATCCCGCTTGTGATTGGCCTCCGCCATTATTGTGGCAAGGTCGGTCGACGCAAAAGCGTGGTAGGCGACGTCCGGCCAAGGGGGTTGCCGGCGACGGATCGCGGCAGCGGCTACAGGCAGTTCGGGGGCAAGATGCGAGGCATTGAAAGCAATGGATCGAGGCTGAGGCCGGCGAGACGTGTGCTGGCCGCATTCCTCTTCCTGGCCGGCATCTCTGTCGCGCTGGGCGTGGTGGCGGTGCAGCCGGAAGCCGGTGGCGGACCGTTCTTCGGCGCCGGGCTGCCGCAGCCGCAACCGGCGTCGGCATCGCTGCTGACCCGGTCGGGCGGCGGACCGACCACGGCGGTCATCCAGCCGGCGACAGACCGCCGCAACGCGTGCCAGCCGATCGCCATCAGCAGCCTCGGCATCACCGTGCTGGGCGACGAGTCGATGACGGTGTGGTCGATCCGCAACGCCGGCGAAGGCCGGGCGATGGCGCAGCTGATCGACGCCGGCGGCGAGAACCTGCCGCTCGGCACCATCTACCTGGCCGCCCGGCGCACGCTGGTTTTCGCGGTGCCCGATGCGCTGGTCCATGGGGGCCTCAGCGTCGCCACGCCCTGCGATAGCGATAGCGGGCTGGTGGCGGCCAGCATCGAGTCCTATGACGGCCACGCGCCCGTGCTGCTCTCGATTCACTGAACCGGCCCCCCTGAGCAGGCCACGCCGCCCACCGTTTTGCCGCCTTGCGTCGCGCCGACTTGTCGAGGGCTGGCGAAAAGGTTGAAAATCACCGGCCCGCGGTTGAAGGTTCCCCTCGGGGGCGCGGCGGCCGTGTGCCGCCTGCCCGGCGGATTGCTTGTGGGCGGGGACGCGAAGGGCGCGGTGGCGGACGCATGGCAGCGACAGGAACCGGAGGCGGGCAGGACGTGCCGGGGGACGATAGGCCTGGGGACGACGCGCCCGGCAACGACGCGCCCGGGGACGATAGGCCCGACCGGCTGCACCAGATCCGGGTGCAGTACGACACCGGCGAGGACCGCCTGCTGCTGCGCCTGGCCACGGTCCAGCGCCGCGAGTTTCGCATCTGGATCACCCGCCGCGTGCTGATCTCGCTCTGGCCGGTGCTCATGAAGGCCCTGGAGGCGCAGGTAGGCAGCGAGGCCGCCGCGTCGGGAACGGTGGCGCGCCGCGCGGTGATGGCGATGCAGAGCGAGGCGGCGGCGCAGGGCGCCGACTTCGCGACCCGCTACCAGGAAGCCGATCTCGACCCCGTGCTGGGCACCGAGCCGCTGCTGCCGGTGCGCCTGCAATGGGCGCACAAGGCCGATGGCGGCGTCAGCCTGGTGTTCCACGACAAGGCGGGTCGCGTGGTGCCGATCAACCTGGGTGGACTGCTGGTGCACAATCTGGTGCGTCTGGTCGCCCGGGTGGCGGAGCGGGCGCAGTGGGGGCTCGACCTGGCCTTGCCTTCCCCCGACCTGCCCGAGACGACAGGCGGCGCGCTGCACTGAGGCGGGCCCGCGCCGCGGCCGGCGAGGACGGGCGGCCGGTCCCGGGTCTGCGAAGCGGCACGTCGCGCCGCATCGCGCCCGGGACGACAGCGGGTTCAATCACAAAACAAATGGCGTCGTCCGGGCCGGAGCGTAACGGGCGGCCGGTCCCGGGTCTGCGAAGCGGCACTCCGCGCCGCATCGCGCCCGGGCCGACAGCGACGTTTCAAATGGAGGGAGTCGCGGCAGCCGTCCTCAGCCGGCTTCCTTGAGGACGCCGCGGCGGATCTGGTCGCGTTCCATCGATTCGAACAGGGCGCGGAAATTGCCCTCGCCGAAACCCTCGTCGCCCTTGCGCTGGATGATCTCGAAGAAGATCGGGCCGATCATGGTCTCGGTGAAGATCTGCAGCAGCAGGGGCTGCTCGCCGTTCGGGCCTTTCGGCGCGCCGTCGATCAGCACCGCGTGCTCCTTGAGCCTGGCCACGTCCTCGCCGTGACCCGGCAGGCGCTCCGCCAGCATCTCGTAGTAGGTGTCGGGCGGCGGCGTCATGAAGCTGACGCCGAGGTCGCCGAGCGCGGTGACGGTCTGGAAGATGTCCTCGGTGCCCAGCGCGATGTGCTGGATGCCCTCGCCGTTATAGGCCTGGAGATATTCCTCGATCTGGCTCTTGTCGTCGGCGGATTCGTTGATCGGGATGCGGATCTTGCCGCACGGGCTGGTCATCGCCTTCGACTTCAGGCCGGTCAGCTTGCCCTCGATGTCGAAGAAGCGGATTTCCTTGAAGTTGAAGAGTTTCTCGTAGAACTCGGCCCAATGGTCCATGCGGCCGCGATGTACGTTGTGGGTCAGGTGGTCGATATAGGTGAGGCCGGCCCCGGTGGCGCCGGTTGTGTCGCCGGCCGTCTCGTCGGCGAGCGGCACGAAGTCGATGTCGTAGATCGTGCCCCGGTCGCCATAGCGGTCGACCAGGTAGATGAGCGAGCCGCCAATGCCCTCGATGGCCGGGATGTTCAGCTCCATCGGGCCGACCTTGGTCTCGACCGGCTTCGCACCCAGCGCGATCGCCCGCTCGTAGGCATAGGCCGCGTCGGCGACCCGGAAGGCCATGGCGCAGGCGCTGGGCCCGTGCACCCGGGCGAAGGCCTGGGCGAAGCTGTCGGGCTCGGCGTTGACGATGAAGTTGACGTCGCCCTGGCGGTAGAGCGTGACGTCCTTGGAGCGGTGGCGCGCGGCGGCGCGGAAGCCCATGGCCTGGAACACGCGGGCCAGCTCGCGCGGGTCGGGGGCGGTGTACTCGACGAACTCGAAGCCGTCGGTGCCCATCGGGTTGATGTCGTCGATCACTGCCGCGGTGCTGCGGGATGCCATGATTACCCTCCACATCCGGATTGTCCCCGAGGCGGTCTGTCCTTGAGGTGGGGAGCATTATCGCCGGAATCACGCCGGAAGTGCGTGCAAAGCGTGCGCCGAAACCCTATTTTATCGCATGAATCACGCATAAAAATCGAGAATGGTGCACGATCACGATGCCTGTTCCTCTCGACGACTTCGATCGGCGCATCCTGCAGGCGCTGCAGGAGAATGCGCGACTCTCCAACGTGGCGCTGGCGGAACGGGTGCTGCTGTCGCCCTCGCAATGCTCACGCCGGCTGCAGGCGCTGGAGGCGGCGGGGCTGATCGGCGGCTACCACGCCCGCCTCGACCGCGAGGCGGTGGGTCTCGGCGTTCTGGCCTATGTCACGGTGACGCTGGGCGCCCATGGCGAGGACCGGGCCCGGGCCTTCCACGACGCGGTGACGGCCATGCCGTCGGTGCTGGAATGCCAGTTGATCACCGGCGACGGCGACTATCTGCTGAAGGTGGTGGCGGCCGACCTCAACGCCTTCAGCCGCATCCTCACCGACGAGCTGATGCGCCTGCCCGGCGTCTCCAACCTGCGCTCCAACATCGCGCTCAGCGCCATCAAGGACAGCGCCGTGCTGCCGATCGACGGACTGGCGGGGCGCTGAGCGGGCGGGCGGCGGGCCCTCAGGCTCAGCCCGCCTGGCGGGACTCGGTCAGCGTGGTGATGGCGCGGGTGAAGCCGATCAGGGAGACCGGGATGCCGATGCGCTCGCCCTGGCCGTTGACGATGGCCACGACCATCTGGTTGCCGGCGCGCATCTGCTCGATCAGGTCCTCGCCGATCAGGAGTTCGATGCGGCAGCCCTGCTGGTCGCAGCGGTTGTAGTCGAACTCCATCGGCTCCTCCTCGTCGACGCGGACGGCGATGCCGGGCGGCAGGGTGACGCCGAGCGGCACCACGACGACGCCGACCGGGCGCTCGACCTCGGCCACGTAGCCGATGGCGAAATGCAGCAGCTGCTGCTCGCCCTCAGAGGTGATCAGGGTCTGGAAGATCTCGCACTGGCGCGGCGTCGCTTCGGCCTCCGCCTCGGGGGCGGCGCAGCGAAAGCCCCAGTCGCCGAAGAACTCGGGCCCGTTCTCGGGCTGCTGGGCAGTGGCCGGTAGTGCGGCCGCGAGAAGGACTGCCGCGGAAAGGAAGGGACGCAGGAACCGCATGCCGTGATCGCTCCCAAGGCTCTGGGCTGAGAATCGAGACGGCAGTATCAATCAACTTTTTGGATTTCAAAGTCAATAGTTACACAACAATCTTTGAGCATGACGTGAGCCGTTCGTGAGCCATTCGTGCGACGCGCCTGGTCAGTGCGGCGAGAGCGGACTGGTCATGCGGCGCACCAGGGTGAGGGCGCCGTCTGAGCCATCGCCGTGCGCCTCGACGAAGCGGTCGCGCCCGGCGCGCCTTGCCAGCACCTCCGCGAGGCTGCCCGTGAGCACGACCGAGCGGGCGCCGAGCGCCTCCAGCCGGTCGGCCAGCGCCGCAACCCGGTCGGCCGCGCGGTCGAGCAGCGCGGTAGCGCGCGGGCTGTCGCCGTCGAGGGCCAGCGCCAGGCTGCCGACAGCCGCCACGCCCTCGGCATCGGCGGCGGCGATCCACTCCATGAGGCCGTCGCGGTCGCCGAAGCGCGCGGCGACCTGGTCGGTCAGGGTGTCGGCCGCCGCCAGCCCGTCGATGACGTCGAGCGTGTCGGCCACCGTGGCGCGGCCGATCGCGGCCAGACCACCGGCATCGGCGAGCGGCCAGCCGCCACCCAGGCGGCGCGGCAGGTTGCGGGGCAGGGCGATGGCCCGGCAGTGGGTGTCGACCTCGATCAGGCCGCCGTCCGGCCCCTGATGGGCGCCCAGGCAGCGGACATGCAGGTCGGCCGCCACCGCGGCCCCGGCGAAGCCGAAGGCGTCCTCGCGCAGCCGCGCCACGGCCTCGCCGACGCGTTCGTGCGGCAGCCCCATGCCGACCCAGGTCCTGGCCGCCAGACTCTCGCCCAGTTCGGCCGTGCGCAGGGCGGTGATCACTGCCGCCTTGACCGACTCCAGCAGGCCGGCGATGCCGCGCCCATAGGGCAGCAGGTCGCAGGCGACGTCGGAGAGGACGCGGCCGTCGCTCTCCACCAGGCGCAGCGCCACGCGGCGCCCCTCGACGACGGCGCCGGCGAAAAGCGGCAGCTTCGGATTGAAACTCATGGGCGTTCCTCCCCCGCGCGGGCTCCGCGACGATGCATGCCGGTCAGCCGCCGGCGATGCAGTCGCCGACCGCCCGGCGCACGGCCTGCAGCGGCGTCTCGCGGTGCCGGCTGGGGTGCACGCGGTTGGTCAGCAGCGTCCAGGCGACGCCGCGGTCGAGATCGATCCACAACCCGGTTCCGGTGAAGCCGGTATGGCCGATGGTGCGCTCCCCGCAGGCGTCGCCGCCCAGCCAGCCGGCGTGCCTGACCTGCCAGCCGAGCCCGTGGGTCGCCCCGCGCCGCACGGCCAGCCGGTCCAGCGTCGCCTGCGACAGCAGGTCGGCGGCGAGCAGGCGGTGGGCGAAGCCGAGCACGCCGGCAGCGGTGCCGAACAGGCCGGCATGGCCGGCGACACCGCCGAAGGCGAAGGCGTTCTCGTCGTGCACCTCGCCGCGCAGCACCCGGCCGCGCCACTGGCAATGCTCGGTCGAGACCGTGTCCCCTCGTGGCGGGTCGAAGCCGAGACCGGGCCCGAGGCCGAGCGCCTGCGGCTGGCGGCGGAGCGGCGTGCCGCTCAGGCGCTCGACCAGGATGCCCAGCAGGATGAAGCCGAGATCGGAATAGGCGTCGGCGCCCAGCGGCCACTCCCGCTGCATCACATAGGCCTTCAGCGTGTCGGGCGGGATGCCCAGCGTGTAGAGCGGTGCCCAGGCCGGCAGGCCGGCGGTGTGGCTGAGCAGCTGGGCCGGCGTGCGCTGGCGCAAGGGGTGGGCGGCGGTGACCTGCAGCAGGTCGGGCAGCGGCCCGGCGAGCGGCGCCTCGAGGTCGAGCCGGCCGTCCTGGGCCAGCCTGAGCACCGCCGTGGTGGTGAGGATCACCTTGGTCAGGCTGGCGAGGTCGAACCAGGCATCGGCGGCGAGCACCCGTTCCGCGGGCTGGCGCTCGGCAAAGCCGGCATAGCGCAGCTCGGCCTGGCCGTCGCGGTCGACGATGCCCAAGGCCGCCGCGGGCAACGCGCCGCCCGCGACATGGCCCTCGACCAGGGCGAAGGCACGGTCGGCAAGCTCAGCCAGTGGGGCGTCGTTGGGCACCTGTCAGCATCCCGTCCTGGTCGGTTCGGCAGGGCGAGGGAACTTCGCCGGGCGCGGCCGCGTTAGCCACCAATCTGCCTTATTGCGTGGGCCATCATGCATCCCCGACGATGTCTGATTCGGCAAGCCGGCGGCGACGATGCCTGCATGGAACCTATCGCAAAACGGGCCGTCCGGTGATCTTGATTTTGCCCATTGCCTCGGGTCTATTGCCGGTGATTCCGACCATTGCCCGTCCACCTTTCCCGCAGGGATCCGCTCGGTGAACAAACGGTATTCTCAGGCCTCGCACAGCCCGGCCGCCATCCTTCGCGCCTTCGCCCTGATCTGCTGCGCGATGCTGGCCGTGATGCTGAGCCCGGCCGTCACGCGCGCCCAGGACGCGCAGGCCGCGAGGCCGGAACCGCTGCCGGGCGAGCGCGTCGAGGACGGGATCTTCACCATCGCCGTGTTCGGCGACAGCCTGGCCGACGGCATCTGGGGCGCCTTCTACCGCACGCTGCAGCGCGACCGGCGCTTCGAGGTCCTGCGCCGCGCCCGGGCCTCCACCGGCATCGCCAGGCCGGACTATTACGACTGGAACCAGGAACTGGCGACCTTCCTGCTGAACGACCCGATCGACGCCGCGATCTTCGCGCTCGGCCTGAACGACATGCAGGCGATGTACATCGCCCGCAACCAGCACCACAGCTTCCGGTCGGAGGCCTGGAACGACGAGTACCGGGCGCGGGTCAGCCGGCTGATGGAGCAGCTGGTCGATGCCGGCGTGCCGACCTACTGGGTCGGCCTGCCGATCATGCGCAGCGGCAACTATTCCGGCAACATCGCCCATCTGAACACCATGTTCGAGCCGCTGGCCGACGCCTATGACGGCGTCGAGTTCGTGCCGATGTGGGATCTGACGGCGGACGCCAGCGGCGCCTACTCGGCCTATCTCGAGGACGAGGAGGGCCGCAACCGGCTGATGCGGGCCAATGACGGCATCCACTTCACGCCACGCGGCTACGAGCTGTTGAGCCGGGCCATCATGATGTCGATGGCCAGGGATTTGCCGATATTCCAGGAGATGATGGCGGAGTCGGGTACGGGCGGATGACCGGTCGGATGGTTGGGCGGATGCCTGGACGAATGACGGGACGAATGACGGGACGACGCGGATTTCTGCGTGGGCTCGCGGCGGGGCTGGGCGCCACCGCGCTCAGCGGATGCATCGGCGGCGGCACCGGAATCAGCTTCGGCGGTTCCGGCGGCGCGGCCGGCGAGACCATCACCCCGGCGCCGCCGTCGGAGACGCTGGCCAAGTTCTTCAACGCGCTCGACCAGCTGGAGCGCGGGCAGCGCACGCGCCCCGTCGTGGTGGTGCAGATCGGCGACAGCCACACCGCCGGCGACGCCTTCTCCGGCCGCCTGCGCGAACTTCTGCAGCAGCGCTTCGGCGCGGCCGGGCGCGGCTATCTGCCGCCGGGCGATCCCTATCGCTACTACCGGCCCCGCCAGGTGGACGTGTCGCAGAGCGACGGCTGGGAGGCGACCTCGAGCCTGAGATCCGACGCGCCGGGACCGTTCGGGCTGGCCGGCTATCGGCTGGAGACCGCCGACCGCGGCGAGCGGGTCAGCGTCACCTCGACCAACGGCGCGTTCGAGCGCGCCTCGGTGACCTTCCTGCGCATCCCCGGCGGCGGCCGCCTCGACATACGCGTCGACGGCCGCTCGGAAGCGACTTTGGACACCGACGGCCCCTATCTGCAGGCGGCCAGGCTGGACCTGCCGACCGGCAGCGGCGCGCGTTCGCTGGAACTCGTCACCCTCGACGATCGGCCCGTCGCGCTGCTCGGCTGGACGCTGGAGCGCAACAGCCAGGGCGTGATCCTGGACAATCACGGCATCGGCGGCGCCACGGCCGGGGTCATCGATCACTGGGACCAGGCGACCATGACCTGGGAACTGGCCGAGCGCGACCCCTCGCTGATCATCCTCGCCTTCGGCACCAACGAGGGGTTCGACGACACCCTGGACGTGGCCGGCTACCGGGCCCGTTTCGCCGAGCGCATCCGCCGGCTGGCGAGCGCCGCGCCGAACGCCTCGATCCTGGTGGTCGGGCCGCCGGACGCGCTGCGCCGCGCCTCGGGCTGCCGCGACGAGGACGTCGGCGCCAACAGCTGCGCCCCGCTGACCGCCACCGAGGTGGCGAGCTATCGCGACATCTTCGACGACGGCGCCTCGGGCGCGCAGGAGTGCCGCTGGCATCCGCCGCCGAGCCTGGACGACGTTCGCCAGGCCCAGCGCGCGGCGGCGGCGCAGACCCGCGCCTATTTCTGGGACTGGTCGGCGGTGATGGGGGGCACCTGCGGCGCCAACCGCTGGGTCATGACCGAGCCGCAGCTGGCCTATGACGACCGGGTGCACCTGCAGGAGGCGGGCTACGCGATGAGTGCGGAGCAGCTCAACGCCACGCTGATGTCGCAGTATGCGGGCTGGCGCACCGTCGCCGGACTGGCGGAGATGATCCGCGCGCCGTTCGCCGGATAGCCCGGTCAGGTGCTCTTCCCGACCCTCGATTTCGGCGTCTTCTTCCTCGTCGTCTTCGCCGTTGCCTGGGGCATCCGCAACCAACCGACCGGCCGCAAGCTGTTCCTGGTCGCCGCCAGCTACTTCTTCTACGGCTACTGGGATTGGCGCTTCTGCTTCCTGCTCGCCGTCTCCTCGCTGATCAACTACACCGCCGGCATGGCGCTCGCCCGATACGAGGGCGACGAGCGGATGCGCAAATGGGTGGTCGGCCTCGCCGTGGCGCTCAACCTCGGCATCCTCGGCTGGTTCAAGTATTACGGCTTCTTCATCCAGAGCCTGAACGACATGCTGATCTCCGCCGGGCTGGAGCGCGAGCTGCCGCTGTTCGAGATCATCCTGCCGGTCGGCATCAGCTTCTTCACCTTCCAGGGCATCTCCTACGTCGTCGACGTCTACCGCCGGGTGATCCCGGCGACGCCGTCGCTGCTGAACCTGCTGCTCTACATCTCCTTCTTCCCGCAGCTGGTCGCCGGGCCGATCGTGCGGGCGCAGATCTTCCTGCCGCAGATCGAGGCGCCGCCCCGGCCCGACCGCATCTTCGCCAGCCTGGGTGCGGTGCTGGTGGTGGTCGGCCTGTTCAAGAAGGTGGTGATCGCCAACTACCTGGCGACCGAGATGGTCGACATCGTGTTCTACGACCCGTTCTTCTACGGCACGGTCGACCTGCTGCTGGCGGTCTGGGGCTACGCGGTGCAGATCTACTGCGACTTCTCGGCCTATTCCGACATCGCCATCGGCGTCGCCCTGCTGCTGGGCTTCCGCTTCCAGAAGAATTTCAACCAGCCCTACCGGGCGATCTCGATCCAGGACTTCTGGCGGCGCTGGCATATCAGCCTGTCGAGCTGGCTCCGGGACTATCTCTACATCCCGCTGGGCGGCAGCCGGGTGGGGCCGGTGAAGACCTACCGCAACCTCCTCGTCACCATGCTGCTGGGCGGCATCTGGCACGGCGCGGCATGGACCTTCGTGGTCTGGGGCGCGCTGCACGGGATCGGCCTGGCGCTGGAGCGGGCGAGCGGCTGGGCGAGGCGGGCCGAGTCCGCCTCCCTCCTCGGCAAGGCGATCGCGGTGGTGCTGGTCTTCCACTTCGTCTGCCTGGCCTGGATCTTCTTCCGCTCGACGGACTTCGAATACGCCTGGACCTATCTGGTCAACCTGACCGATGTCGGCGCGCCGTCCGAGTTCGCCCGGCCCTTCATCATCGGCCTGATCGCCATTGGCATGTCCTTCCACTTCGTGCCGCACGACACGGTGGAGCGCACGGGACGGCTGCTGGCGCGCGTGCCGCTCGTCCTCACCGGCGCCCTCGCCGGCCTCGCCATCGCGCTGATCGACGCGCTGGGGCCGGAAGGCGTGGCGCCCTTCATCTACTTCCAGTTCTGACCCTTGGAGGCGGCCCGATGCGCAGCGACGCCAACATCGTCTTCGAGCGGCACCGGAACGAGCTCGACGTCACCCAGGGCGGCCGGGCCGTCGGGCTCGGCCGGACGGCGGCGATGATCGCCGCGGGCGCCGTGGTGGCGGCGCTGTTCGCGTCCGCCCCCTTGCGCGACTGGGCCTTCGAGCTGAGCTTCGCGGTGGAAAATCCCGACAGCCCGCTGGGCACGGTCAGCAGCTGGATCCTGGCCGCGGCGGAGACCTGGCACGGCTGGATGGAGGATCTGGGCAGCGCCGGGGTCTACCAGGACGTGCGTCTCTGGCTGGAGGGCCTGCGCTACGGCTGAACCGCCGAAGCGGCGTGGCGGTGGCGCCGGCGGCGGGCGACGACCCCATGGCGCGGCGCCCAGAGCAGTGCCGCCCAGAGCACCAGCCCGGAGACCAGCGCGATGCCGCCGGCGGCGTTGACCGAGAACGGCGCGCCCAGAAGCGTCGGCGCCCAGGCGGCGAGCGCGTAGCCGAGCACCGCGTCCAGCGTGGCGACGGCGAGGCTGAGCCAGACCTGGACCGAGAGCCGGTCGGTCAGCATGCGCGCGGTGCCGGCCGGGCAGATGAACATGGCGATCACCAGGATCGAGCCGACCGCGTCGAAGGCGGCGACCGCGGCGACGGCGACCAGCGCCATCAAAAGCGCGTTCAGGCGCCTGACGGGCAGGCCGATCTGGCGCGCCGCCGCCGCGTCGAAGGTGACGGCGCGAAACTCCTTGAACAGCAGAGCGATCGGCAGGGCGACGACCGGCAGGGCCAGGATCAGTACCACGACGCCGCGCGGCAGCTCGGCCCACAGCGCCGGATCGGCGAGGTCCGACCAGGTCGCGGGGCCGACCCAGAAGAGGTACTCGAGCTGGCCGTAGAGCGCGTGCTGGGCGTCGAGATGGACGTTGCCGAGGCCGGCTTCCAGCAGCACGACGCCGAGCGCGAACAATGCGGTGAAGACGACGCCCATGGCTGCGCCCGCCTCGACCCGGGCATAGCGGCGCACCAGTTCGATCAGGACGACGGCGATCAGCACCGCGCCCAGGGCGCCGGCGATCATCGCCGGGGCCGACAGGCTGCCGGCGACCAGGAAGCCGATCACCAGCCCGGGCAGCACGGCGTGGGAGAAGGCGTCGCCGATCAGCGCCTGGCGGCGCAGGATCAGGAAGTTGCCGAGCAGGCCGCAGATCTGCGCGGCCAGGACGGCGGCGACCAGGGCCGGCAGGTCGATCTGCAGAAAGGCGTCGAGCGTCAGGCTCACCGTTCCGCCTCCGCCGCTTCCAGCGCGGCCACGACGCCGGGCAGCAGGATCGTCTCCGGCGGCGACCAGTAGGCATCGAGCGGCGGGGTGCCGTGCTCGACGATATAGCGGTGCCAGAGCCGCTCGTCGCGGCGCCAGCGCTGCAGCATGGCGCTGCCGGCGGCGCCGAGGCCGCCGTCGCGGGTGGCAAGGCCGTGACGCTGGAGACGGCGCCGCAGCGCCCGGGCCACGCTCTCGCCCCGTTCCAGGGCGGCCAGCGCCTGGCGCATGGCGATCCGGCGCCGGATGCGGCGCCGCACCAGGGCGGCGGCGACGATGCCGCGCCGGGGCGAGGCGACGAGCGAGACCATGAAGATGGCCGCGGCGACGAGCACGATGACGCCGCCCGTGGGCAGGTTGGGCAGGCTGGCCGAGAGGGCCGAGCCGAGATAGCCCGAGAGGGCGCCGAAGATGCCGGCGAGCAGGGCCATGGTGGCGATATGGCGGGACCAGAGCCGGGCGGCGACGGCGGGGGTGATGAGGAGGGCGATGATCAGCACCAGGCCGACCGTCTTCAGCCCGACGACGACGACGGCGAGCGCCAGCGCGATCATCGCCAGGTCGATCAGCCGCACCGACCAGCCGATGCTGCCGGTGAATTCCGGATCGAAGGAGACGGCGGCGAAGGCGCGGGAGCCCAGGGTCACCAGCGCCAGCACCACGGCCGAGCCGATGCCGATGATCCGAGCCTCCTCGGCATTCATCGCCGCGGTCTGGCCCAGGAGGAAGCTGTCGAGGCCGGCCTGGCCGCCGACCGGCAGGTTCTGGATCACCGAGAGCAGCACGATGCCAAGGCCGAAGCTGGCGGAGAGCACCGTGCCGATGGCCGCGTCCTCCGCCAGCCGCGTCTTGTCGCGGATCCACTGCACGGCCAGCGCGCCGAGCGCCGCGGTCAGCGCCGCCCCGGCGAGCAGGATCGGCAGCGAGCGGCCGTCGAGACCGACCAGCAGGGCGGCCAGGAAGCCCAGCGCGATACCCGGCAGGGTGGCGTGGGCGATGGCGTCGGTGATCAGCGAGCGGCGGCGAAACAGGATGTAGACGCCCACCGGGCCGGCGCCGGCGCCCAGCAGCAGCGTCGACAGCAGCACCAGCGAGGTGTTGTAGCCGCCCTGGAAGGCGAGAATGTCGAGCAGCGCCTCCGGCATCAGGCGGCCGCGGTCGGGCGTGACGCCGGCGCCATGGTCTCCAGCCGCCCGCCGAAGGTGCGGCGCAGGGTCTCGCCGGTGAAGGCGCTGGCCACCGGACCGGCGGCGACGCGCTCGACATTGAGCATCAGCACCTCGTCGAAATAGTCGGGCACGCTGCGCAGGTCGTGATGCACGGCGACGACCGTGCGCCCGCCATCGCGGATCGCGCGCAGCACCTCGATCAGCGCCGCCTCGGTGGTCTTGTCGACGCCGGCCAGGGGCTCGTCCATGAAGAAGATGTCGGCCTCCTGCGCCAGCGCGCGGGCGAGAAAGACGCGCTGCTGCTGGCCGCCGGAAAGCTGGCCGATCTGACGCCCGGCGAGGCCGGCCATGCCGACGCGGTCGAGATAGCCGAGCGCCTCCTCGCGGTGCCGGCGGGTGAGCCGGCGGAAGAGGCCGACGCGGCCGTACAGGCCCATCGCCGCGACGTCGAGGGCGGAGGCCGGGAAATCCCAGTCGACGCTTTCGCGCTGCGGCAGGTAGGCGACGCGCCGGCGCACCGCCGCGGGCGGCTGTCCGAACAGCGAGACCCGGCCGGCCAGCGCGGGCACGATGCCGAGCACCGCCTTCACGAAGGTCGACTTGCCGGCACCGTTCGGCCCGACCACGGCGGCGAGGCAGGGCCGGGGAAGCGTCCAGGAGACGTCCCACAGCACCGGCCGGCGGTCATAGGCGACGGTCAGGCCGTCGACCTGCAGAGGCGGCTGGTCGCTCATTGTCCGGCCACCGAAAGCAGGCCGTTCATGCCGCCCTCCGGCGCGCTGCCACCGAGCGCGTTGGCGATCACCGTGGCGTTGTGGTCGACCATGCCGATATAGGTGCCCTCGTAGCTGCCGGGCTGGCCCATGGCGTCGGAATAGAGCGTGCCGCCGACCGTGACCGCGTGGCCGCGGGCGGCCGCGCCCTCGAGCAGGGCGGCGACGTTGCGCTCCGACACGGAGGTTTCGACGAAGACGGCGGCGATCTCGCGCATCACCAGCAGGTCGACGATCTCCTCGATGCGGCGCAGGCCGGCCTCGCTGTCGGTCGAGATGCCCTGGATGCCGACGACCTCCAGCCCGTAGGCATGGCCGAAATAGCCGAAGGCATCGTGCGCGGTGACCAGGACGCGCCGGTCCGCCGGGATGGTGGCGATGACGCCGGCGACGTATTCGTGCAGCTCGCGCAGCTCGCCGGCATAGTCGATGGCGTTCTCGCGCAGTGTCTCGGCATGGTCGGGCATCAGGCCGGCCAGTTCCTCGGCCAGCGGCCCGGCCGCGGCGGCCCACAGCCGGACGTCGTGCCAGACATGCGGGTCCCAGGCGTCGGCATAGGCGGTCGAGCGCAGCAGCCGATCATGGTCGATGAAGTCGGCGACGGCGATGACCGGGATCCGGGCCGACAGCCGCTCCAGCGCGTCCTCCATGCGGCCTTCCAGATCGAGGCCGTTGTAGACCACGAGGTCGGCGCCGGTGAGACGCACGATGTCGCTGCGCGCGGGCTGGAACAGGTGCGGGTCGACGCCGGGACCCATGAGCGCGCTGACGGTGACCGCGTCGCCGGCGACGTTGGCGACGAGGTCGCCGACCTGGGCGGTGGTGGCGACCACCGCGAGCGGTTCCTGCGCCCGCAGGCCGGGGCTCGCGACGGCGGCCAGCAGCCCCGCCGCGACGACCCCCGCCACGAGGCGCCGACGGACAATTGAACAGGTGTTCATATTGATACTGATCAATAAATTTCTCCGTTCAATAAATAACAGCGCCTCACCTACAAGTAATTCCAATCGGTCGCATGTCAAGCGGTAATACTGAGAACCATTATCAACTTCGCTCGCGGCGACCCTAGTGGCCGCGGGCGGCCGCGCGGACGGGATCGCGCCGCCGCCGGTCGGCGGCAAGATCGGCGGCAAGGAAAGCCGCGACCGGCACACGCATTCGGACTTGCCGCAGCGCAGACGGGTGGCTAACGTCCGCCGTCATCGAATTGTCACCACGCAATCGGGATTGCCGTTGACATCGGCACCGACAAGAGTGACAGCAGACCCAGGGAATGGCTTCTGAACGCCGCTGAAACGGCGTCGCGGGGAGATCGGCGAAGGGCCACGCATGGAATACTTTCTGCAGCAGCTGATCAACGGGATCACGCTGGGGGCGATCTACGGTCTGATCGCCATCGGCTACACGATGGTCTACGGCATCATCGGCATGATCAATTTCGCCCATGGCGAGATTTTCATGATCGGCTCCTTCATCTCGCTGATGGGCTTCCTGTTCCTGGGCCTGCTCGGCGTCACCTGGGTGCCGCTGGCGATCTTCCTGGTGCTGGTCATGGCCATGGTGCTGACCTCGGTCTATGGCTGGACGGTGGAGCGGGTCGCCTACAAGCCGCTGCGCGGGTCGTTCAGGCTGGCGCCGCTGATCTCGGCCATCGGCATGTCGCTGTTCCTGCAGAACTACGTCCAGCTCCTCCAGGGCGCGCGATCCAAGCCGCTGGAGCCGATCATCGAGGGCGGCATCGACCTGATGCGGCGCGTCGACGGCTTCACGGCGACGATCAGCTATCTGCAGATCATCATCCTGCTCTTGACCGTGGTGCTGATGGGCGCCTTCACCTACCTGATCCAGAGCACCTCGCTGGGCCGCCAGCAGCGTTCCTGCGAACAGGACAAGACGATGGCCGCGCTGATCGGGGTGAACGTCGACAAGACGATCTCGATCACCTTCGTGATGGGCGCGGCGCTGGCCGCCGTCGCCGGCCTCGTCTACCTGATGCGCTACGGCGTCATCGACTTCTTCGAGGGCTTCCTGGTTGGCGTGAAGGCCTTCACCGCGGCGGTGCTGGGCGGCATCGGCTCGCTGCCCGGCGCCATGCTGGGCGGCCTGATGATCGGCCTGATCGAGGCCTTCTGGTCGGGCTATTTCTCGGTGCAGTACAAGGATGTGGCGGTGTTCGGCGTGCTCGTGATCGTGCTGATCTTCCGACCCTCCGGCCTGCTCGGCAAACCCGAGATCGAGAAGGTGTGAGGCGATGACCACCGATGCCAAGGCCGTCGGCGGCCAGCTGGCCGGCACGCCCACACCGCTCGCCCAGAAGCTGCCCGGTCTCCTGAAGGAGGCCGGCTTCGCCGCGCTGGTCGCGCTGGCCCTGACCATCACCATGGTCGGACTGCACCTGGTGCACCGCCAGCAGAGCCTGGTGCTGGAGTTCCGCATCATCGAGGTGGTGCTGGCCGTGGCCACCGTCTTCGTCGGCCGGCTCGGCCTGTCCTTCGCGCGGGAAGGTTACCCGGCGATCACGCTGGCGATTGGCGCGGCCCTGATCGTCTTCTTCCTGCTGCCGCTCGACCTCGCCGCCGAGCTCGGCGTGCTCGGCATCATGGCGGGCGGCGTGCTGGGTGTCCGTGCGCTGCTGGTGATCGTGCGCCAGCAGCGCCCGCAGGCGCGCACCCAGCGCCAGGTGATGGACGATTTCGCCGCCTGGGTGGAGCGCCGCGCGGCGATCTTTGGGCTGATCGGCCTGGTCGCGGCGATCGCCCTGCCATGGCTGTTCCCCAACCGCTCGATGATCGACCTGGCGACGCTGGTGCTGCTGTACATCATGCTGGGCTGGGGGCTTAACATCATCGTCGGCCTGGCCGGGCTGCTCGACCTCGGCTATGTCGCGTTCTATGCGGTGGGGGCCTATTCCTTCGCGCTCTTGTCGCTCTATTTCGGCCTCGATTTCTGGATCTGTCTGCCGGTGGCGGCCATCCTCGCCGCCTTCGCCGGGCTGATGCTGGGCTTCCCCGTCCTGCGCCTGCGCGGCGACTATTTCGCCATCGTCACCCTGGGCTTCGGCGAGATCATCCGCATCATCCTGGAGAACTGGTCGGAGTTCACCGGCGGGCCCGATGGCATCCGCTCGATCCCCGATCCCAGCTTTTTCGGCTTCGCCGACTTCACGCCGGAGGCCGGCGGCGGCCTGCCGGCCTTCCACGAAGTGTTCGGGCTGGAATACTCGCCCCTGCAGCGCATCATCTTCCTCTACTACCTGATCCTGGTGCTGGCGCTGGCCGTGAATTTCGTTTCCGTGCGCCTGCGCCGGCAGCCGCTGGGGCGGTCCTGGGAGGCGCTGCGCGAGGACGACGTCGCCTGCCAGTCGCTGGGCATCAACCGGCGCAACATCAAGCTGGCGGCCTTCGTCATCGCCGCGGCCATCGGCGGCATCGCCGGCTCCTTCTTCGCCACCCGACAGGGCTTCATCTCGCCGGAGAGCTTCAAGTTCATCGAATCGGCGGTGATCCTGGCCATCGTCGTGCTGGGCGGCATGGGCAGCCAGATCGGCATCGTGCTGGCCGCCATCCTCTTGATCGGCGGGCCGGAATTCGCCCGCGAGTTCGAGGAATACCGCATGCTGATCTTCGGCGCCGGCATGGTGGCGGTGATGGTCTGGCGGCCGCGCGGCCTGCTGGCCCACCGCGAGCCGACGGTGAAGCTGGGAACCGGCGATCCACCCCCGCCATCGCGAAGAGTGGCCGAGAGCACCGTGACGGGGGAGGCTGACTGATGGCCGAGACCGCCCCGCTACTCGACGTCGAGCGGCTGAGCATGCGCTTCGGCGGCCTCTTGGCCATCGACGCGGTGTCACTGACGGCCGAGGCGCACCACATCACCGCGATCATCGGCCCGAACGGCGCCGGCAAGACGACGCTGTTCAACTGCCTGACCGGCTTCTACAAGCCGACCGAGGGCATGCTGAAGCTCAACCGCGACGGCGAGACCTTCCTTCTGGAGCGCATGGAGGGTCATCACATCGCCGCCAAGGCCGGCGTGGCGCGCACCTTCCAGAACATCCGCCTGTTCGGCGCGATGAGCGTTCTGGAGAACCTGCTGGTCGCCCAGCACAACAAGCTGCAGAAGGCGTCTGGCTTCACGGTCAAGGCGCTGTTCGGGCTCTCCTCCTACCGCCGGGCGGAGGCCGAGGCGATCGATCTCGCACGCCACTGGCTCGACAAGACGCGGCTGCTGGACCGTGCCGACCTGCCGGCGGCGAGCCTGCCCTATGGCGCCCAGCGCCGGCTGGAGATCGCCCGCGCCATGTGCACCGAGCCCTGCCTGTTGTGCCTGGACGAACCGGCGGCGGGACTGAACCCGCGCGAGAGCCACGAGCTGAACGAGCTGATCGTCTCGATCCGCGACGACCACAAGGTCGGCGTGCTGCTGATCGAGCACGACATGAGCGTGGTGATGAAGATCTCCGACCACGTGATCGTGCTGGACTACGGCAAGAAGATCTCCGACGGCACGCCGGAGCACGTGCGCAACGACCCGGCGGTGATCCGCGCCTATCTGGGCGAGGAGGAGGATGACGAGTTGCCGCCGGAAGTGGCGGCCGACATCGAGGCGGACAAGGCGGCCAAGGGACAGGGGCCGGAGGCGGGGCGGCCATGATGCTGGCGATACGCGAGGTCGAGACCTTCTACGGCAACATCCAGGCCCTGCGCGGCGTCTCCATGGAGGTCAAGGAAGGCGAGATCGTCACCCTGATCGGCGCCAACGGGGCCGGCAAGTCGACCCTGCTGATGACGATCTGCGGCAACCCCAAGGCACGCACTGGCCTGATCGAGTTCGACGGCGAGGACATCACCAACCGGGCGACGCACGAGATCGTGCGCATGGGCATCGCCCAGTCGCCGGAAGGCCGGCGCATCTTCCCGCGCATGACGGTGATGGAAAACCTGCAGATGGGCGCGCTGACCACCGATCCAGAGCATTTCGACCGGGACCTGAAGCGCGCCTTCGAGCTGTTCCCCAGGCTGGCGGAGCGGCGCCACCAGCGCGGCGGCACGCTGTCGGGCGGCGAGCAGCAGATGCTGGCCATCGCCCGGGCGCTGATGAGCCGGCCGCGGCTGCTGCTGCTCGACGAGCCGTCGCTGGGCCTGGCGCCGATGATCGTCAAGCAGATCTTCGAGGTGATCCGCGAGATCAACGCGAACGAGGGCGTCACGGTCTTCCTGGTGGAGCAGAACGCCTTCCACGCGCTGAGGCTCGCCCATCGCGGCTACGTGCTGGTGAACGGCAGCATCACGCTAACGGGAACGGGCGCGGAACTGCTGGCCAACAGGGAAGTGCGGGCGGCCTATCTCGAGGGAGGGCACGGCTGATGCGCGCGACAATCCGGATCCTCGGCCTCATCGGCCTCGTCGTCCTGCTGTTCGGCGGGGCGGCCCGGGCGCAGGAACAACAGGCGCAGTCCGTGGTCGGCGACTGGCAGAGCGAGGACGGCATCCGCATCCAGCTCAACCCCGACGAGACCTATGTGCTGACCGGGCCCCTGGCCAACGGGCTGGAGCGCATGAGCGGGCAGTACCGCGCCCGCCTCGATCAGGGCTTCATGCTGATGCGCGCGGTGGAAACCACCGGCGGCTTCCGCGTCGACATCGTCGGCGTGGAGGATGGCACGCTCACGCTGTCGTCCGAGGACGTCTTCGGCGGCGAGATCTCGTTCGGCCAGCCTTACCGGGTGAGCGATTTCCTGGGCGCGGATATCGGCGTGTTCATCGGCCTGACGCTGGTCGTCTTCGGCTTCGCCGCGGTGATGACCGGCAACGCGCTGGCCAATGGCTGGCAGCCGATCTGGAAGGCGATCCCCTATTCGCTGATGCTCGGCGCGGCGGACCGCTTCCTGGTGCACTGGCTGTTCGACGGGCTGCTGTTGAGCCTGTGGGGGTTCGTCTTCCACAGCGCGATCCTGTTCGCCATCGTCGCGATCGCCTATCGCTTCACCCGGGCGCGCAAGATGACCAGTCAGTACCCCTGGCGCTACGAGAATGCCGGCCTCTTCGGCTGGCGCGAGCGTGAACACGAACGAGCTTGAGTGCCGCCGGCCTTTGATGAGCAGAGGCAAAGCGCGGTACTTGATGCCGGTGCGGGCCGTGCTAGCATCGCCGGCACCGGGGAGCGGCCACCACGCGCCGTTCCGAGAAGAAGGACAGGACCCGCCATCATGGCGGGTCGCGAGAGGCATGAACCAAGGGAGCATTACCCGATGACGAAGTTGAAAGTTTCTCTGCTTGCCGGTGCGGCCGTCTTCGCGCTCGGCGCGACGGCCCAGGCGCAGATCACCATCGCGACCGCAGGGCCGATGACCGGCCAGTACGCCTCGTTCGGCGAGCAGATGCGCAACGGCGCCGAGGCGGCGGTGGCCGACCTGAACGCCGCCGGCGGCGTGCTTGGCCAGCAGATCGAGCTGCTGGTCGGCGACGATGCCTGCGACCCGCGCCAGGCCGTCTCGGTCGCCAACCAGATGGTCAATGACGGCGTGGTCTTCATGGCCGGGCACTTCTGCTCCGGCTCCTCGATCCCGGCCTCGGAGGTCTACACCGAGGAAGGCATCCTGCAGATCTCGCCGGCCTCCACCAACCCGGCGCTGACCGACGAGGGCGGCGCCAACGTCTTCCGCGTGTGCGGCCGCGACGACCAGCAGGGCCTGATCGCCGCCGGCTACATCGCCGAGAACTATCCCGACGCCAATGTCGCCGTCGTCCACGACCGCACCGCCTATGGCCAGGGCCTGGCCGAGGCGACCCGCGATTCGCTGAACGAAGCCGGCATGCTGGAGACCCTGTTCGAGGCCTACACGCCAGGCGAGTCGGACTACTCGGCGCTGGTCACCCTGCTCAACGACAACAACATCGACGTGCTCTATGTCGGCGGCTACCACACCGAGGCCGGCCTGATGGTGCGCCAGATGCGCGAGCAGGGCATGGACACCCAGCTGATCTCCGGCGACGCGCTGGTGACCGACGAGTTCTGGTCGATCACCGGCGATGCCGGCGAGGGCACGCTGATGACCTTCGGTCCCGACCCGCGCGACTTCGAGGCGGCGGCCGAGGTGGTGCAGCGCTTCCGCGACCAGGGCGTCGAGCCGGAGGGCTACACCCTCTACACCTACGCCGCGATCCAGGTCTGGGCGCAGGCTGTCACGATTGCCGGCACAACCGACCTCGATGCGGTGATCGACGTTCTGCATCCCTCCACCATCGAGACACCGCTGGGCACGGCGGAGACGCAAACGTCGTTCAACACCGTCATCGGCCCGCTGACCTTCGACGGCAACGGCGACATTGAGCAGCCGGCCTATGTCTGGTACGAGTGGACTGGCGGCAGCTACGGCCAGATCTAAACTTTTTGTCGACATCGCCGCCTGGCCATCGCGGCCGGGCGGCGGCCTTCGGGGCCCGCGGACGGCATCCACGGGCCCCTTTCCTTTTCTTGTGGTCGCTTTCGAAAGCGTTTCATCTCCGCTTGCATCGTGGCCATTCGGGCCTATGGTCGGAAGCCTGTGTGGCCGACCGGCATCGCCGGTGGGCCAGGGGTGAGTGTGTCTGCGAGACGGCCATGATCGATCCGGTGAACGTACCCGTGCTGATCGACAAGCGCGGGCTGGACAAGGAGTCGCTCAAGCGCTCCTTCATCGAGTGGCTGACCTATTCGGTCGGCAAGGATTCGACCCACGCCACCGGCCGCGACTGGTTCAACTCCATCGCCCTGGCGGTGCGCGACCGGCTGGTCGACAACTGGATGGCGACCACCAGGCGCTATTACGAGCAGGACCAGAAGCGGGTCTACTACCTGTCGCTGGAATTCCTCATCGGCCGGCTGCTGAACAACTCGATGGCCAATCTCGGCATCGTCGAGGTCTGCCGCGAGGCGCTGGGCGAGCTTGGCGTCGACCTCGACCAGATGGTCGAGAACGAGCCCGACGCGGCGCTTGGCAATGGCGGCCTCGGCCGGCTGGCCGCCTGCTTCCTCGACAGCATGGCGACGCTGGGCGTGGCCGGCTACGGCTACGGCATCCGCTACGAATACGGCCTGTTCAAGCAGCGCTTCGAGAAGGGCTGGCAGGCCGAGGAGCCGGAGGACTGGCTCGAATTCGGCAATCCCTGGGAGTTCGAGCGCCCGGAGGTGGCCTACGAGGTCGACTTCTACGGCCATGTCGAGGTGGCGCACGAGGACGACGAGGACGCGGACGGCGCTTCCGGACGCCGGCAGTATCGCTGGGTGCCGGGCCAGCGGGTCATGGCCATCGCCTACGACACGCCGGTGGTCGGCTATGGCGGGCACTCGATCAACACGCTGCGGCTGTGGTCGGCCAAGCCGACCCACGAATTCGACCTCGAGCACTTCAACCGCGGCGACTATATGGGTGCGGTGCAGCAGAAGATCGACGCCGAGACGCTGTCCCGCGTGCTCTATCCCAACGACCAGACCGAGCAGGGCCAGGAGCTGCGGCTGAAGCAGGAGTACTTCTTCACCGCCGCCAGCCTGGCCGACATGCTGCGCCGCTACCTGACGACCCATGACGACTGGCAGGCGCTGCCGGACAAGGTGGCCGTGCAGATGAACGACACCCATCCGGCGATCGCCGTGCCGGAGCTGATGCGCCTCTTGATCGACATCCACAACCTGGACTGGGAGACCGCCTGGGACCTGACCCGGCGGACGGTCAACTATACCAACCACACCCTGCTGCCCGAGGCGCTGGAGGCCTGGCCGGTGCGGCTGCTGGAGCGCGTGCTGCCCCGGCACATGCAGATCGTCTACGAGATCAACGCCCGCTTCCTGAAGGCGATCGGCAAGCGCTATCCCAGGGACGCGGCGCGCATCGCGCGGATGTCGCTGATCGACGAGGAGGGCGACCGGCGGGTGCGCATGGGCAATCTCGCCTTCCTGGGCAGCCGGCGCATCAACGGCGTCTCGGCCCTGCACACCGAGCTGATGAAGTCGACCGTGTTCCGGGACTTCCACGAGACCTTCCCCCGGCGCATCGTCAACAAGACCAACGGCATCACCCCGCGGCGCTGGCTGGCCCAGTGCAACCGGCCGCTCTCGGCGCTGGTCACCGAGACCATCGGCGCGGGCTGGGAGGCGGATCTGGAACGTCTGCAGGCGCTCGAGCACCACGCCGCGGATTCAGGCTTCCGCGACCGCTTCGCCGCCGCCAAGCGGCAGAACAAGGTGGCACTGGCCGACCATCTGCGCCGCACCATCGGCGTGCGCCTCGACCCCGACGCGCTGTTCGACGTGCAGATCAAGCGCATCCACGAATACAAGCGCCAGCTCCTCAACCTCCTGCAGACCGTGGCGCTCTACAACGAGATGCGCGACCGGCCGACCGGCAACTGGCAGCCGGTGGTCAAGATCTTCGGCGGCAAGGCCGCGCCCGGCTACTGGATGGCCAAGCTGATCATCAAGCTGGCCAACGACATCGCCCGGGTGGTGAACCACGACCCGGCCGTGCGCGACCTGCTGAAGGTGGTCTTCCCGCCCAACTACAACGTCACCCTGGCCGAACGCATCATCCCGGCGGCCGACCTGTCGGAGCAGATCTCGACCGCCGGCAAGGAGGCCTCGGGCACCGGCAACATGAAGCTGGCGCTCAACGGGGCACTGACCATCGGCACGCTGGACGGCGCCAATGTGGAGATCCGCGACCGGGTGGGGGCCGACAACATCTACATCTTCGGCCTGACCGCCGACGAGGTGGCGGGGCTGCGAGCGTCCGGCGAGTTCGACCCGGAGGCCGCCATCGCCGCCGACCCGGCGCTCAAGCGCGCGCTCGACATGGTGGCCAACGGCGTCTTCTCCTCCGACGAGCCGGGGCGTTTCAAGCCGCTGGTCGACAGCCTGCGCCACCATGACACCTACCTGCTGACGGCGGATTTCGCGGCCTATCACGAGACCCAGGCGGCGGTGTTGGGCGATTTCGCCGACCGCGACGGCTGGATGCACCGGGCCGCGCTCAACACCGCCCGGGTCGGCTGGTTCTCCTCCGACCGCACGGTGCGGGAATACGCCGCGGAGATCTGGCAGGCCCTGCCGCCGGCGATGGCGAAGGCGGCCGAATAGGGCGTTTGGCGGGTCCGGCGAGGACGGGCTCGGGGTTCCGCATCTGCGCTCGCGCTTCGTGCGGAACGACGGTATCCCACTTCACCAAACCATCACCGTCGTTCCGGCCGACCGCAGGGAGAGCCGGAACCTCGCGCGGCCTGGCTGTGGCGTCGGCGAGGACGGGCGCGGGGTTCCGCATCTGCGCTCCGCTTCGTCCGGACCGACGGTGGAGGTTTACACCCCCACCCCACCGCCGTCGTCCCGGCCGACCGCAGGGAGAGCCGGACCCTCGCCGACGCCTCAACCCGGCCCCGCGAGGTTCCGGCTCTCCCTGCGGTCGGCCGGA
>JAVKFF010000086.1:0-5570 GCA_040226215.1 Azospirillaceae bacterium | reverse complement strand
GACAGCTTCATGCGCTGTTTGCTCCACGGTCGGACGGCCAATGCCCCCGGCGGCGGCGTCGCGGGGCGCCCCAGCGATATCCCGCCGCCACCCGGGCGGGGCGGACGCGGAGCTGCCGGGGAACCCGGTGCGACCGCCGGGACGGCGCCGGCCTGGAAGGGACGGTAGACCGGAGGGTCTAAGACGCACCTGCCCCGCGGGCCGGTTGCGCCGGTTGGGCACTGCTACCACCAATGCGCCCCCGGAATCCAGTCGCCAAATTGCAGCGGCGGCCGGCACCGGCGGGCGAAATGCGGTTGCGGCCCGTGCCGGGCCATGGCAACCGGTGTAATCCGTTGATTTGCGGCGGCCCTGGCCGCGGCGCAGCCCTTCCCCACTGCTCAGGTGCCATGACGACATATACCGTCGAAGAATTGCGGGCCAGCATCGTCGAGGCCGCCCGGGCCATCGCCTCCGGCCGGGCGGAGGCGCAGGACCTGCTGGATCGCTATGTGGCCCATGGCCTGGCGGTCGAGGTTCTTCGCCCGGCGAGCGAACTGCTCGAGCAGGGCGAGATCGCGGCGGCGGTTGCGCTCTACCGCACCTTCCTGGCGCAGGGCGACCATGTGGCGGTGCCGGCCATCCTGCGGAACATGTCGATCGCGATGCTGCAGCTCGGCGACCTGGCGAGCGCCCGGCGCTTTCACATCCAGGCTGTCGCCGCGGGATACCAGGACCTGTCCGGGGAGGCGGCATGGGCGGACTTCCTGATCCAGCACGGCCAGCACGAGGAGGCCAAGCAGGAGTTGCGGACCCGCCTGCTGACCCTGCCGCAATCGGCGCCGTTGCGTTCCCTGCTGTTCACCATGCGGGAGTTCAGCGACATGGATCCCCGGCCCCATCTGGCGGACCATCTGGCCTGGTGGAGCGCGCAGCCGCCGGTGCGCCAGCTGAGCGGCCCGCCGCAGCCCTTTGCCGGGCGGCCGTTGCGGCTGGGCGTCCTGGTGCGGGATTTGCGCAATCACGCCTCGTTCAACCGGACCTTCGATGCCTTCCCGCATATCCATGGCGGCGAGATCGACGTTTCGCTGGTGTCGATCAGGGGCGGCGCGGCGATCCGCGACACCCTCGCCGGGCTGCAGGTCCATGAGGTGTCGGCAGAGGACCCGGACGTCCTGGCTGAGGCCCTTGCGGCGCTGCGCTTCGACATGATCCTGGACCTCGTGAGCCACGGCAACAGCCGGGTGTTCATCGCCTTGCGGCGCCGGCCGGCGGCGGTGCAGATGGGCTGGATTTCCAGCGGAATCACCTCTGGCGTGCCCTGGATCGACTATATGCTCACGGACGGGCTGATCTCGCCGGTGGGCAGCGAGCGGCACTATTCGGAGTGCCTGGTGCGCCTGCCCGTGCCTTCGTTCGCGGTGCCCTCGCTGGGCCATGCGCCGGCGCTGGTCGAGCCGCCGCTGCTGCGCAAGGGCCATGTGACCTTCGGCGTGTTCAACCGGGTGTCGAAGATCACGCAGGCAAGCCTGGAGGCCTGGCTGCAGATCCTACGCAGGGTGCCGGGCGCGCATCTGCGGATTCAGAATTCCAACGTGAGCCATCCGGGGGTCGCAGCCCGGTTGCGCGGGTTCTTTACCGCCGGCGGTATCGATGCCGGGCGCCTGTCGTTCGGGGGCGCTGTGCCCGAGGCGGAGTACCTGAGGGATATCGGGGAGACCGACATTGCGCTCGAGCCGTTCCCGCAGACCGGGGGGGTGACGGCCTTCGATGCCCTGTGGATGGGCGTGCCTACCATGATCCACGTGGTTGACGACCGGCCCTGCTGCCGAGCGGCCCTGCTGCCCGCCAGCGCGGCCGGGATCGGCAGCATGGTCTCCGCCACGGTTCCCGACTATATCGACACTGCGGTGATGCTTGCCGGTCAGCCGGATTTCCTGCGCAGCCTGCGGTTCTCGATGCGGGAGCGGTTGGCGGCGGCGCCGTTCACCCAACCGCAGGTTCTTGCACGCGGCCTCAAGACCGGTTTGCTGGCGGCCTGGGAGCATGCCTGCAATGGCCGGCGGGATGCCATGTGGGTGGATTGAGGATGCCGAAGGCGGTGGTCCCGCACCGCTTTCGCCATACCGCGCGCCCCGCTATCTTTTTCGGGGGTGCAGCTTGGCGGCAGCCACGAGTAAGCAGCGGGGGCCGAAATGCAGACCGTCCTTGAACTTGTCCGGGCAGCGCGCGCCCACCAGGAGGGCGGGCGAATGGCAGAGGCGCGGGAGCTCTATCGCCAGGCCGGGGAACGGGCGCCCGACGATGTCAGCTACCTGATCGGCTTCGGCGATTTCCTGCGCGCCTCTGGCCGGGTGGATGAAGCAGTGACAACTCTCCGCAAGGCGGTGAGCCTGTCGCCGAAACTTGGGCCGCTGTACGAACATATTTCGATGCTGCTTCTGTCCCTGGGCCGCCAGGCCGAGGCCGAGGAGGCGCTCCGCCGGGGCCTGGCGGAGAATCCGGGTTCGGCCTCCCTGCTGCGCAACATGGGCAGTTTCCTGTCCAGTTCCGGGCGGTCGGAGGCCGGGATCGAATACCTGTGCAAGGCGGTCGAGGCGAACCCCGAATCTTCGGATCTGCGTGTCGATCTCGGGAACCTGCTGATCAGGATGCGCCGCTATGCCGAGGCCGAGGCGGAGTATCGCAAGGCCCTTGAGCTGAGCCCGAACGATCTGGGGGTGATCAACAATATCGGGGGCGCATTGCGGCACCAGTTCCGGCTTGCCGAGGCGGAGGCTGTCTATCGCGATGCCCTGAGATCCTTTCCCGACGATCCCGATCTGAACGGAAACCTGGCCGGGGCGCTCCTCCAGATGGGACGGGTTGGCGAGGCCAAGACGTTCTACGTGCGGGCCCTGGCACTGCGCTCGCCATGGCCGGGGGTCCATTCGAACCTTGTTCTCTGCCTGGATTTCGACGAGGAGGCAGGGCTGGCGGAACAGGCGGCGGCACGCCGGCACTGGCAGGAGGTGAACGAGGCGCCGTTCCTCGGCACCGCGGCGCCCTTCCAGGCCCCTCCCGACCCGGACAGGAAGGTCTTGCGTGTCGGCTATGTGTCGGCCGACTTCAACTGGCATTCCGCCTCCGACGGGTTCGGCCCGGTGCTGTTGAACCACGACCGGGCGAGCATCCATGCCACCCTGTATTCCTGTTCCCATGTGGAGGACCTGAGGACGCAGGAGTTCATCGCGCGTGCCGACAGGTTCCGGAGGGTCCATTTGCTGTCGGACGACGACCTGGCTGCCCTGATCCGCAAGGACGGGATCGATATCCTGGTCGATCTTTCGGGTCACTCCGCCGGCAACCGGCTGCCGGTCTTCGCACGGCGCCCCGCGCCGGTTCAGGCAACGGGGTGGGGCTACGCGACCAGCACGGGGATGCTGTCCATGGACTATCTGCTGGCCGATCGCTGGCTGGTCCCGTGGGAGAACCGTGACTTCTATACCGAGGAGATCGTCGAGCTTCCCTGTGTCCTGAGTTTCCGTCTTCCGGAGAATCTGCCGGCGGTCGGGCCCGCACCCTGCCAGCGCAATGGCTTCATCACCTTCGGCAGCTTCAATCGCCTGGCGAAGGCGTCCGATGCCTGCCTGCGGAGCTGGGCCCGGCTTCTCCGGGCCGTCCCCGACAGCCGGCTGCTGATCAAGTCCAGTTCGCTGGTCGACCCGACGCTGCAGCAACGGCTTCTGGACCTGTTCGGGGAGTCGGGGATCGGGCCGGAACGGCTCGAGCTTCGCGGGGAGTCGACCCGCCTGCAACAGCTCGTGATGCATGACGAGGTGGATATCTGCCTCGACACGTTCCGGCATTGCGGCGGGGTCACCACCTGCGAGGCGCTTGCGATGGGCGTTCCGGTCGTCACCCTGTGCGGCGACGTGCCCGTGGCACGGAACGGAGCCTCCATCCTGGCGGGCCTGGGCTGCCCGGAATGGATCACCGGCTCGGTCGATGCCTATATCGCGACGATCTGCGGGCTCGCCGCCGATCCGGATCGCCTGGCCGCGATCCGGGCGGGCCTGCGGCAGCTGCTGCTGGCCTCGCCGCTTGGGGACAATGCCGGCTATGCGCGGCAGGTCGAGTCGGCCTATCGGCGGATGTGGGTGCGGTACTGCATGGGGTTGCGGGGCGGCGTCACGTCAGCCCGCTGACCGGCCATCCACCCTGATGTCCCGCCAGAGCGAGCGGATCGCTTCGGCCATCATCCCCGCGGTGCGGGCATGGTCGGTCATGCCTGCGGCCACCAGGTTGGGCCGATAGCTTTTGCGCGCACGGTTCAGGTAGCCCTTGTCGGTGGCGAGGTCGACCGCGAGATTGACATACTCTTCGGGTGTCCGGGTTGCCAGGAACGGCGCGCCGGCTGCGGTTGCAAGGGCCGAGGTGAGGCGCGCGCAGGGCCTGTCGTCGACCGCATAGGCAATCGTCGGAATGCCCATCCAGAGATGGTCGAAGTCGGTGACCAGACCCTGTTCCGGGAATGGGGTCAGGGTGATGTCTGTGTTTGCGACCACCGTCTGGTGATGCGGCGGCGGGGTCATTGGCTGGATCGCGATCCGTTCCCCGGATATCCCATGGTTCGCGATCTGCTGCCGGAAACTGGCCTGAACGACCGGTGATTCCGCGAAGGCGGTTTTCAGCACCATGCGGCTGCCGGGCAGCTTTGCCAGGATACGTCCCCAGAGGTCGATGGCATCCGGGGTCACCTTCGACAGCCTGTGATAGGCGCCGAAGGTCACGAATCCGTTCCTGTCGGCAGGGAGTCCGCTGCTGTCGGGGTAGGAGGCAAGGGGCTCTACCGTGACGCTGGGCCCGGGCAGTCTGACGATCCGCTCCGAGTAATGCCGCTCTGCGCCGTTCGGGCAGAGGATGGGGTCGGTGACGAAGCCGTCGAACACTGTCGTTCCCGAGGAGATCCCGCTGCCAGCCCAGCCGAGGATGAGCGGTGCGGGGCGCCGGAAGTAGCTGAGATAGGCGGTCGGTGCGCCATGGCTGACAAGGTCGAAGATGATGTCGGGCGCGAGTTCCCGCAGTTTCGCGGTCAGCGCCGGTTCGTCGTTCTCCGGGACGTGATGGTAGACGAAGCCAGGGATATGCGCCTTGTCCAGGTTGAAGCTGTTGCGGATCGAGACACAGACAATGTCGAAGCCCAGGGCGGGCAGGTGGCGGAACGGGCCATACAGCCGGTTGAACGAGGCGATATTGTCGAAATCCCGCCCCACCAGTGCGATCCGCACGGGCTGTTCCGCCATGGCAGGCCGGTCCGGGCGCTCGCTGTCGGGCATCGGCGCCGGGGTCGCCGGTCCGCCAGCCTGCGCGGCGTCCGGGTGGCTGCGGAAGGCGGTCTCGACATAGCTGGCGGACCAGTAGCGGATATCGTCGGGCGCGACCGCCTTCGCCGCCTCGAGGCCGCGCCAGAAGGCGATCCGGTTACCGACATACTGTGCGGTCTTGCCGGCCTGGAAGGCCAGTTCGCCGCCCGCCCTGGGGTCCACCGCCAGGGCGTGACGCACCCAGCGCCATGCCTGATCGTAATCGTCCTGCTGGCATGCCAGGAC
>JAVKFF010000085.1:0-13544 GCA_040226215.1 Azospirillaceae bacterium | reverse complement strand
GGAGCGCGGGCCGATCGACATCCTGGTGAACAATGCCGGCATCGTGCGGCGCACGCCGACCGCCACGGTCAGCGACGCGGAGTGGGATCTGGTCGACCGGGTCAACTTTCGCGGCGCGCTCTACTGCTGTCAGGCGGTGATGGAGGGCATGCGCGAACGCGGCTGGGGGCGCATCGTCAACGTGCTCTCCCTGGCGCTGAAGGTGATCGGCTCGGTCGAGGTCGCCTCCTATGCTGCCTCGAAGGCCGCGCTCGGCGGGCTGACCCGCGTGCTGGCCAAGGATCTGGGGCCCTACGGCGTGACGGTGAACGGCGTCCTGCCCGGTACGATCGGCGAGACCGCGTTCAGCGACGCCATGGGCCAGTCCCGCGATCTGGCCGTCCCGCCCGGCGCCTCGATCCCGGTCGGCCGGCGCGGCACGCCGGAGGATATCGGGCCGGTGGTCGCCTTCCTGTGCTCCCGCCAGGCCGGCTACATCACCGGCGAGTTCGTCGACGTGAATGGCGGCATGCTGATGGACTGAGCGGTCCCTACTCCGCCAGCCGCTCGGCGAGCCTTTCCGGCGGCGCCTTTCCGGCGGCGAGTAGCAGGGCGCCGTCGAGCGCGTCGCCGAGCGGTGCGACGATGCGTGCGCCCAGCGCGGCATCGAGATAGGGACGCACGAAAGGGGCGATGCCGCCGGTGAGCGCGATGGGCAGGCGGCCCGTCGGATCGGTGGCGCGGGCGAGCCGGCCGAGATGGCCGCCGGCCTCCGCCAGCAGCGCCTCGGCCAGCGCGTCGTGCGCCTTCGCCGCGTCGATCACCAGCGGCGCGAGCCGGCCGTAATCGGTGGCCGTGGCGCGGGCGATCCAGTCCAGGATGGCGCCGCGCCGGGCGGTCGTCGCGGTGGCGCTTCCGGCGACCGTGTCGATCAGGCGGGCGGGCAGGACGGTCTCGGCATACCGGTCCGAGGTGCCGTCGAGTTGCCGGATCGCCTCCTGCAGGGCCCGCCAGCCGAGCCAGGCGCCGCCGCCCTCGTCGCCCACGGGGAAGTCCCAGCCGCCGTGCTCCACGCTGCGGCCGTCCGCGTCCAGCGCGTGGGCGACCGAGCCGGTGCCGGCGACCACGACGACGCCGGGCCGGCCGCCAAAGGCGCCGATCAGCGCGGCGTAGCCGTCCGACACGATGGTCGGCCGGAAGCCTTCGGGCGTCAGGCCACGGAAGGCGGCGAGGCGGTTCGCGATGCGGGTCGAGGCGAGACCGATGACCATCGGCTGGCCGGCGACGTCGCCCAGTGCCAGGCCTGCCGCCGCCAGCGCCCGGTCGAGCGCGTGGCCGATATTGCGCCAGGCCCGCTCGACATCGAGGAACAGGCTGGAGGGGCCGGCCTCGCCCTGCCAGGTGGCGGCGCTGCGCGCGCAGGCCTCGCCGACGGCGCCGGCCGCCGCGATGCGCACGCGCGTGGTGGTCGCCCCGCCATCGACGGCGATCAGCCAGCGCATCTCGCCGTCCGCATGCGGTCGGGCCGCGTCGGGCCTGTGGGTGGGCTGCAGGGTCATGGCGCGGCGGTCAGGCAAGCCGGTCCTGGCTGTCCGGATCGAAGAGGTGCAGATGCTCCAGGTTGAGGCCGAAGACGATCTCGCGCCCGGGCTGCCCGTCGATCGCGCCCGTGCCCTTGCCCAGGATCTCGCGCCCAGCCCAGGTCAGCGTCACCAGGCTTTCCGAACCCAGCGGTTCGATCACGCTCAAGGCCGCGCGCTGGCGCCAGTGCTCGGGCAGCTGGGCCAGGCCTTCGCCGACCACGATGTGTTCCGGCCGCAGCCCGAAGACCACCTTGCGACCGGGTTCGAGGCGTGTCGCCCGGCTTTCCGGCAGCGGCGCGCTGATCTCCGCCGACAGCGCCAGGGCGGGGCCGCCGGCGCCGTTGGTCACGGTGGCCTCCATCAGGTTCATCTCCGGCGAGCCGATGAAGCTGGCGACGAACATGTTGCGCGGGTTCTCGAAGACCTCCATGGGCGAGCCGACCTGCTGGATGCAGCCATCCTTCATGATGACGATGCGGTCGGCCAGGGTCATCGCCTCGATCTGGTCGTGGGTGACGTAGACCATGGTGGTCTCGACCTTCTGGTGCAGCTTCTTGATCTCGGTGCGCATGGAGTGGCGCAGCTTGGCGTCGAGATTGGACAGGGGCTCGTCGAACAGGAAGACCTGGGGATCGCGCACGATGGCGCGGCCCATGGCGACGCGCTGACGCTGGCCGCCGGAGAGCTCCGCCGGCCGGCGCTCGAGCAGCGCCTCCAGGCCGAGGATCGCCGCCGCCACGCGCACCTTCACGTCCTGCTCGGCCCTGGGCAGCTTGGCCGCGCGCAGGCCGAAGGCGATGTTCCGGTGCACGGTCATGTGCGGATAGAGCGCGTAGTTCTGGAACACCATGGCGATGTTGCGGTTCTTCGGCTCCACATTGTTGACCAGACGGTCGCCGATCCAGACCTCGCCCTCGGTGATGTCCTCCAGCCCGGCGATCATGCGCAGCGTGGTCGACTTGCCGCAGCCCGAGGGGCCGACCAGCACGACGAATTCGCGGTGCGCGATCTCCAGGTTGAGATCGTCGACGGCCACCACCGGGCCGTAGCGCTTCACCAGGTTCCTCAGGGAGACTTTCGCCACGCCGCTCTCATCCTCTCTCTGGTTGGCCCCCCGCGCCCTAGCCGGCCGCCGAGGACGTCGTCCCCGCGGCGTCGATCAGGGCGGCAACGGCGCCGCGGCGCCGGGTCGCGGCCTCGGCCGCGCGTTGACGGTATCCGGCCCAGCGGTGGTCGAGCACGGCCAGCGTCTCGCGGTAGCCTGCCAGGCTGGCGGCCAGCGCGGCCGGCGCCGGCCCGCCCCTGCGGTCGCGCACGGCGATGAAATGGTCGGCCGAGACGAAGCGGAGGAAGGCCTCGGCATCGATGCCCGGCTGCCGGCCGGTGGTCTCCGCGAAGACCCGGGCGAAGGCGTCGTAGCCGAGCGCGGAGAGCCGGCCGCCGGCGGCCGTGACGGCGCGGGAGACGGCGGCGGCGATCTCGTGCCCCTCGCGGAAGGCCAGGCCCTCCTCGCGCACCAGGCTGTCGGCTAGCTCGGTCAGGGTGATGCAACTGCGGTCGACGAGGTCGGCGACGGCGTCGTCGTCCACCGCCACGCCCTCGAGGAAGGCGGCGAAGAGCGCGATCAGCCGGTCGGCGGTGTCGAAGGCGGCGAAGCCGGCGGCCTGCACCTCCCCCTCGCCGTCGTTCATGTCCATGAAGGGCGTGTTGCGCATGGTGTCGACGAAGGCGTCGGCGCGGCCGGCGCCCATGGAGGCCATCAGGCGCATGTGTTCGACCGGCACCGGGTTGCGCTTCTGCGGCATGATCGAGGAGATCTGCACCAGGTCGTTGGGCACGTAGAGCTGGCGGGTCTCGAACTGCGTCCAGTGGCCGAGCTCCTGGACCACCCGGCCGATGTCGATGAACAGGATCTTCAGCGCCGCGTAGACCGCCATGGCGTAGTCGATGGCGGCGATGCAGCCATAGGCGTTCTCCTTGACCCGGGCGAAGCCGAGCAGGTCGGCCACCCGCTCCCGGTCGATGGGGAAGCCGGTGGTGGTGATCGCCGCCGCGCCCATGGGGCATTCGTCGAGGCCGTCTTGGGCGGCGGCCAGCCGCTCGCCGTCGCGCAGCAGCATCTCCGCCACCGCGGCGAGGAAATGGCCGAAGGTGGTCGGCTGCGCCGGCTGGCCAGGGGTGAAGGCGACGATGACGGTGCCGGCCTCCGCCTCGGCCTTGTCGAGCAGGCGGGCGATCAGGCGCCCGAGCGCCTGCCACAGCCCGTCGGTCTTTTCCTTCAGGCGCATCTTGAAGAGCGTGTGGTCCATGTCGTTGCGGCTGCGCCCGACATGCAGCCGGCCGCCCAGCTCTGCGCCCAGGCGGCGCTTGAGCTCACGTTCGACATGGAAGAACAGGTCCTCGACCGTGCCGTCATAAACCAGCGCGGAAAGGTCGGTCTCGGCGACGATGCGGTCGTGCGCCGCCAGGATGCGGCCGACATCGGCCTTCCCGAGGATTCCGGTCTCCGCCAGCATCACGCCATGCGCCTCGTTGATGGCGTAGAGGCCGGCGGCGAATTCCCGCTTGGTGGTCTCGAACAGCGGCGCCAGCACGGTGTCCCGGTAGACCGCTGAGGGGAAGCGGGTGTCGTCGGATGTCGCCGGATCGCGGGCCATGGCCTAGCCCTTCAGCCCGGCCAGCATGACGCCGCGGATGATGTAGCGCTGGAACAGCAGGAAGACGATCAGCGTCGGGATGGTGGCCAGGCTGGCCCCGGTCATGATCAGCTCCCACTGCACGTTCTGCTCGTCGGCGAAGGAGGAGAGGCCGACCGGCACGGTGTAGAGGTCGGGCTGGGAGGTGGCGATCAGCGGCCAGATGAAGGCCGTCCAGTTGCCCAGGAAGGCGAAGATCGCCAGCGCCGCCGCCGCCGGAGTGACCAGCGGCAGGGCCACCGACCAGAAGATCTGGAACTCGTTCAGCCCGTCGATGCGCGCGGCGTGGATGAAGTCGTCGGGCACGGTCTCGAAGAACTGGCGCATCAGGAAGACGCCGAAACCGGTCATCATGCCGGGGAACATGATGCCCCAATAGGTGTCCAGCCAGCCGAGCGTCTGGGCCATGTTGTACCACGGGATGATCAGCATCTCGGTCGGGATCATCAGCGTGGACAGGATGGCGATGAAGACGATCGGCCGGCCGCGGAAGCGGAACTTGCACAGCGTGTAGCCGATCAGGCTGTCGAAGAAGACAACCGAGGCGGTGGTGACGACGGCGACCACCAGGGAGTTGAGGAACCAGCGGAAGAACCGGCCGTCGGCCAGCACGTAGATGTAGTTCTCCAGCGTCGGCTCGTCGGGGATCAGCGACAGGTCGTAGATCTCGTGCGGCCATTTCAGCGAGGTCGAGATCATGAAGATGATCGGCATCACCATGGTGATGCCGCCCATCAGCAGCAGCGTCCAGGCGACGATGCGGCCCGGGCGGACGGGCTTGTCGGCGCGGAACAGGCCGACGCGCGTCGGCGTGGCGGCGCGACCCTCGACGGCGGCGGTCATCGGCGTCCCCTCAGGAGGCGGAGCTGGATCAGCGAGATCACCAAGAGGACGAGGAACAGCACCACCGTCATCGCCGCGGCATAGCCCATGTCGTAGGCGTCGAAGGCGGTGCGGTAGATATAGAGCACCAGCGGCCGGGTCGAGCCGAGCGGTCCGCCGGCGCCGTCATCGGTCATGTTGTAGACCTGGTCGAAGATGCGCAGGAAGCCGATCGAGGAGATCACCACCAGGAAGACGACGGTAGGGCGCAAGAGCGGCAGGGTGATCTCGGTGAGGATCTGCCACTTGCCGGCGCCGTCGATCCGCGCCGCCTCGTAATAGCTGCCCGGGATGGCGCGCAGGCCGGCCAGGAAGATGACGATCTGGAAGCCGAGACCGGCCCACACCGCCGGCGCCAGCACCGAGGGCAGCGCCTGCACGGTGGAGCGCAGGAAGGGCTGCTGCTCCAGGCCGAGGGTGGAGAGGATGTTGTTGAACACGCCCACCGGCACCGGCTGGTAGAACCAGCGCCAGACCCAGGCCATGGCCACGGCGGTGGTCAGGAAGGGCAGGAAGTAGAGCGCCCTGATGAAGCCGTGCATGAAGCGCACCTGGTCGAGGTAGTAGGCCACGACGAAGGCGATCAGCAGGCTGATCGGCGTGCCGAGCAGGAGGTAGAGGAAGGTGTTCTTGAAGACCTGCCAGAAGCCCGGATCGGCGAACATCGCGGTGAAATTGTCGAACCAGATCCATTCCGGCTCAGACAGCAGGTTCCACTCGGTCAGCGAGATCAGGAAGGCCTCGGCCGTCGGGTAGAAGCGGATGCCGACGAAAAACACCACCGGCACAGCCAGGAAGGTCCAGGCCCACACCGCCAGCTTCTTGTCGATCGTCAGCCGGTCAAACCAAGCGAACATCGGCGTCTCACACCACCGGCCCAGCGGCGCCCGGCCGCGGACCGGGCGGGAAGGCGATCAAGGTGCGGCGGCGGACCGGTCCGGTCGGAACCGGGGATCCGCCGCCGCCAGGGAGGAGCTTCCTATTCGCCGTAGAAGTCGTCGAGCAGGCTCTGCTCGGCTTCCGCGGCCATGTTGACGCTCTCCTCGACGCTCATGTCCTGGAGGATGATGCGGTCGATCATGTCGACCATGAACTGCCGCTGCTCGGACTCGTTCACGAATTCCGTGGCGTGGGCGTATTCCAGGCCGCGGATGAACGGGCCGTAGACCGGGTTGTTGGCGTTCTCCTCGGTCAGCGCGACCGCGCGTCGGGCCGGCAGTTCGCCCACCACCTCGAGCCAGAGCTGCATCGCCTCGGGCGAGGTCAGGTAGGCAAGGAAGCGCGAGGCCGCCTCCAGCTCCGCGCCTTCGGCGGAGGAGGTGATGCCGTTCACCCAGTAGGAGGCGAAGTTCGACTGCACGCCGTCATGGGAAGGCAGTTCCGCCACGCCCCATTCCAGGCCACGGGTGTCCTGCAGGGCGCCGATGCGGAAGGAGCCGTCGATGTGCATGCCCGCCCGGCCGGCCCGGAAGGCCGCCTGCGGCTCGTCCATGAAGCCGATGGCGCTGACGCCGTGCTCGCGGATCAAATCGACGTAGAACTGCGTGGCGGGCACGCCGCCGGCCTCGTCATAGGTGACTTCCGTGTTGTCGTCGGAATAGGGCTGGCCGCCGAACTGGCGCACCAGCACCTCGCGCCACCACTGGTGATCCTGGGCGGTCATCGCCATGGTCAGGCCGACCTGGGTCAGGTTGCCGCCGCCGTCGCGCTGGGTCAGCGCCTGGGCATATTCGACCAGCTCGTCCAGCGTCTCCGGCGGGTCGTCCGGGTCGAGGCCCGCCTCCTCGAACAGGCGACGGTTCCAGAACAGGGCCAGCGAGCGCACCGCGGTGGGCAGCGCATAGTACTCGCCGTCATAGTTCATCGCCTGGACGAAGGGGAAGTACTCGGCCTCGATCTCGGCCGGGTCGAAATGCTCCGTCGGCAGGGGCTGGATCAGCCCGGCGTCGACGAAGTCGTAGAGCCAGCCGTAGAACAGCTGGACGATGTGCGGACCCTGGCCGGCCGGCACCGCGGCGGAGACGCGGGTACGGTAGTCGGCATAGGGGAAGTTGGTGTGGACGATGTCGATGTCCGGGTTCTCGGCCTCGAACTGTTCGATCAGCGCGTCGATCGCGTTCACCCGCTGCTCGAAGAAGTACTGCCAGTAGTGGATCTCGATCGGGTCCTGCGCCATCGCCGGCCCGGTCAGAACCGGCGCCGTCATCGCCAGAACGGCGGCGCTGCTCAAAAGTGCCTTGATCCTGCTGGTCATCGCTCGATCACCCCGTGATGCCATTCCCGTTGCGAATAAGGGGGTTCGCGCCCCTCTTGGTGACGGTCGGGGACGCCGGCCGGGCCACACGACCCGGTCGCTGTCCGGGGGTGTGGGCGAGCCACATCCGATACCGCGACGCCGCCGTTCCGGCGGGTCCGGCCGCAACCATCTGTCCCGGATTGTCATGGACGCGAAACGCACTTGTCAATAAGTTAAATAAACTGATTTAATCTTTGCGATCCAGCCACCACGCCAATCCACACCGCAGCGAGACCGGGCAGCCGCAGGCATGCTTCTGAAGGGGACGAACCAGGGCCTCGCCCGTCCGTACAACCGGCGCGTCGTCTTGGAGACGGTGCGCCTGTTCGGCCCGCTGAGCCGGGCGGAGATCGCCCGCCGGACCGGCCTGACGCCGCCGGCCGTGAACGCCATCACCGGCGCGCTGGAGGACGAGGGACTGCTGAAGACGGCCGGGCGGCGGCGCGGCAATCGCGGCCAGCCGCCGGTCGACTACGCCATCGACCCGCGCGGCGGCTACTCGCTCGGCCTGCATCTCGACCGCGACCGGCTGATCGGCGTCGCCACCGACCTCGCCGGCAGCCTGCTGGCCCGGCTGGAGGCGCCGGTCGACGATCCCCGGCCGGACGCGGCGCTGCCGCTGCTGGCGGCGATGTGCCGGCAGTTGGTCGGCCGTGCCGGCAGGGGCCACGGGCCGGCGGCGGGCATCGGCCTGGTGCTGCCCGGCCCCTTCGACGACAAGGACGACGACGATCCGCTGCGCCTGCCGGGATGGTCGTCCGCGGCGCCGGCCGAGGCGCTGGGCGCCGCCCTCGATCTGCCCGTGGCGGTCGAGAACGACGCCACCGCCGCGGCGGTCGGCGAGCGGCTGCATGGTGCTGCCCGGCAGCTGACCGACTTCGCCTACATCTTCTTCGGCTACGGCCTCGGCGCCGGGCTGATGGTCGGTGGCGCGCCCTTCGACGGCGCCAGGGGCAATGCCGGCGAGGTCGGCCGGCTGATCGTCGATCCCGCGGGGGTGGGGCAGGCGCGGCGGCTGGAGTACCGCGTCTCCCTTGACGCCATCGACCGCCTGTTCATCGCCCGCGGACGCCGGCCGCCGGCGCCGGCCGACCTGACCCGGCTGGTCACCGAAGGCGATGCCGATCTCGGCGAATGGCTGGCCAGCGCCGGCCCCTGGCTCGACATCGGCCTGCAGGCACTGGAGGCATTGTTCGACCCCGCCGCCATCCTGCTGGGCGGCATCGTGCCGCCCGCCTTCATCGACGCGCTGATCGCCGCGACAGGCCCGCGCGAGGACGACCGCCCGCCGCTGATCGCCGCGACCGCCGGCGGCGATGCCGGCGCGCTGGGCGCGGCGGCGCTGCCGGTCTTCCAGTCCTTCACGCCACGCCTGGCGCCGGAAAGCGTGCCGGGTTGAGCCAGCGACCGTCCACACCAGCCAGCGTCACGCATTGAGGAGAGCAGGGCCATGACACCCGATCAGCGACGTCTCGAACGGGCCAGCGCCAGACCGGCCATCGTGCGCTACTGGCGGGCGCTGAAGGCGCTGCGCGGCACCGTCACGGTGCTGCAGACCGGCGCCCATCCGGACGACGAGACCTCGGCCCTGCTGGCCCGGTTCGGCCTGGGCGACGGCGCGCGCATCGCCTATGCCTGCGCCGTGCGCGGCGAGGGCGGGCAGAACTCGATCGGCTCGGAACGGGCCGCCGTTCTGGGCGTCGCGCGCACCGGCGAGATGCTGCGCGCGGCAGAGGAACTGGACCTCGCGCTCTACTGGCTGAACGAGGACTATGACGGCGCGATCACCGATTTCGGCTTCTCCAAGTCGGGCGAGGACACGCTGGCGCGCTGGGGCCGCGACCGGCTGTTCGAGCGGCTGGTGCGGGTGATCCGCATGGTGCGGCCGGACATCGTGCTGCCCACCTTCCTCGACGTGCCGGGCCAGCACGGCCATCACCGTGCCGTCACCATCGTCACCGAGGAGGCCTTCCTGGCGGCCGGCGATCCGGCCGTCTGCCCGGAGCACCTGGCGGCGGGGCTGGAGCCCTGGGCGCCGGCGCGCTTCTACCTGCCGGCCTGGTCCGGTGCGGGCACCTCCTATGACGACGACGAACCGCCGCCGCCGGCCCATGTCACGGTCGAGGTCGGCGGCTATGACGCCGTGCACGGCGCCACCTATGCCCAGCTCGGCCAGATGTCGCGCGGCTATCACCGCACCCAGGCCATGGGCCGCTGGGAGGAGGCCGGGCCCCGATCGGTGCCTCTGCACTGCAAGCATGGCCTGCCGGAGCCGCACGATCACCCCTTCGACGGCCTGCCCCGGACGCTGGCTGAGCGGGCTGGCGGCGGCCTGCCAGGGCTGGCGGCGGCGGATGCGGCGATCGACCGGGCGCTGGCCGCCTTCCCGGACGGACTGGCCGGCGCCCACGCGCTGGTCGAGGCGATCGCGGCGCTGCGCGAGGCGCGGGCCGGCGATGCGGGGGGCGATGCGGGGGCCGGACACGCAGCCCTGCTGGCGGAGAAGGAGCGCCAGGCGGCGTCGGCGCTGCTGCTGGCCGCCGGTGTGGTGACCAGGCTCGACGGCCCCTCGGCGGTGACGGCCGGAACCACGGCCGATTTCGCGCTCGGCGTCTTCCGCGGCAGCGAGGTGGGTGTGGCGCTGACGGGGCTGAGGCTCGACACGCCGGCGGGCTGGCAGGCCACGTGGCCGTCCCTGCCGGACGCAGAAATCGCCCGGGGCGAGCGGCGGGAGATCGGCCTCGCCATCGCCGTCGCACCGGACGCGCCGCCGATCCATCCCTGGCGTCTCAGCCACGATCCGTTGACCGAGACGCCGCCGCTCGCCGCCCGGCTGGGCCTGAAGCTGACGGTCCCGAACGCCCGGCCCATCGAGGTCGAGCAGGTGGTGCGGCCGGAGGAGCCGGTGTGGCTCCGGCCCGCGGTCGAGCTCCGCCTGGCGGAGACGGTCATGCCGCTGGCGCGCGGCGCCGCGGCGGCCGGGATCGCCGTCGACCTCGATCTCGCCGCGCCGCCGGGCACCGCCGTCGGGGCGGGGCCGCCGCCGGGCTGGGCGGCCGAGCCGGCCCGTCTGCAGGGCGGTGAGGGCGCGGTCACGCTGCGCCTGACGCCGGCGGGCATGCCCGGGCCAGGCACCGTCGAGCTCGCCTTCCGCGCCGATGACCGGCCGGTCGGCGGCGGCCGACTGGTCGCCTATGACCACATTCCCGCCCAGCTGATGGTGACGCCGGCGGTGCTGCGCCTCGGCGTCGTCGATACCGCACTGCCCGAGGGCCTGCGCGTCGCCTATGCCGGCGGCGGCGGCGACCATGTCGGGCGCCGGCTGGCCCAGCTCGGCCTCGACGTCGCCGAGCTCGACGACGCCGCAATCGCCGCCGGCCGCTATCGCGAGCACGACAGCCTGCTGGTCGGCATCATGGGTTTCGGCAATCGGCCGGTGCTGCGCCAGCAGGCCGCGGCGATCCGCGACTGGGTCGAGGCGGGCGGCACGCTGGTGACGCTCTACCACCGTCCGATGGACGGCTGGGACCCCGAGGTGACGCCGCCCCGGCCGCTGGAGGTGGGCGTGCCCAGCCTGCGCTGGCGCGTCACCGATCCGGCGGCGCCGGTCACCGTGCTCGATCCGGCCGAGCCGCTGCTGACCGCGCCGAACGCGATCGGCCTCGAAGACTGGCAGGGCTGGGTGAAGGAGCGCGGGCTGTATTTCGCCAAGCGCTGGGACCCGGCCTACCGTCCGGTGATCGAGATCGCCGACCCGGGCGAGCGACCCCATCGCGGCGCCCTGCTGGTCGGCGATATCGGCCGGGGGCGGCACGTGCATGTGGCGCTCGGCCTGCACACCCAGGTCGAGGCGCTGGTGCCCGGCGCCTACCGGCTGCTGGTCAACGCGCTCACCCCGCGCGGCGACGCGGCGCGCCGATGACGCTGAGAGTCGGCCGGCCGGCGCCGGAGACGGCGCCCACCGCCACCGACCACGCCGCCGCCTTCGGCTGGCTCATCACCGACATGGTGATCATGACCGGCGCGATGATCGCGGTGAAGTGGATGGACGGCGCCTATCCGCCGCTGCAGCTGGTCTTCCTGCGCAGCGCCATCGGTCTGGTGCTGATGCTGCCCTGGCTGGTGCGGCATTCCGGCGACCTCAGACGCACGGCCGTGCCGGGGCTGCACCTGCTGCGCGTGCTGTTCTCCATGGTGGCGCTGGCGGGCAATTTCTACGCCATCGCTGCCCTGCCGCTGGCCGAGGTGACGGCGATCTCCCATCTCAGGCCGCTGATCCTGACGGCGCTCGCCTATCTGGTGCTGGGAGAGCGGGTATTGCCACGGCGCTGGCTGTTCGCCGGGTTCGGCGTGGTCGGGCTGATGATCATGGTGCTGCCCGATATCGGCCAGGCGGAACGTATGGCCTGGGCGGCGCTGGGCGTCGCACTCGTCTCCTCCTTCGCCGGTGAGGGGGCGGTGATCACCCAGAAGCTGATCACCCGGCACGACCGCGAGACCGTGCTGATGGCCGCCTACACCATCGCGCTCACCGTGCTGTCGGCGGTGCCGGCACTGCTGTTCTGGCAGCCGGTGGCGGCCGGGCACTGGCCGCTGATCGCCTATATCGGCGTCAGCGCGCTCGCCGGGCAGTACTGCTTCGTGCGCGCCCATCGGCTGGGGGACGCGTCGTTCCTCTCCGGCTTTTCCGGGCTGCGCGTGGTGCTGGCCATCCTGGCCGGGCTGGCGCTGTTCGGCGAGGTGCCGACGGCGTGGACGGTGGCGGGCGCGGCGGTGATCGTCACCGCCGCGACCATGGCGCGTCGGGCCCGCTGAGCCCCGAACCCGGGCGTCAGGCAACGGCGCGGCCGGCCGTCATGCCGCCGTCGACGAGGTAGAGCCCGCCCGTGCAGTAGGCGCCGGCCTCGGAGACCAGGAACAGGGTCAGGCGCGCGACCTCCTCTGACGTGCCGTAGCGCTTCAGCGGGATGGTCTCGGCCAGGCCCTGGTGCACCGCCTCCCCCTCGCCCGGCGACAGCCCGTCCTCGATGGCGCGCATCATGCGGGTCTCGATGGGGCCGGGGTTGACGGTGTTCACGCGGATGCCCTGCGGCGCCAGTTCCAGGGCGGCGCATTTCATCAGCCCGACCACGGCGTGCTTGGAGGCGGTGTAGGCGGAAAACCCGGGCGTGCCCTGCACGCCGGCGACCGAGGACATCAGCACGATCGAGCCGCCGCCGCGTTCGGCGATCGCCGGTCCGCACAGCTTGAGGCCGAGGAAGACGCCGCGCAGGTTGACCGCCACCACCCGGTCGAAGGTCTCCAGCGGGTAGTCGGCGATGCTGACCACCTTGCCCTCGATGCCGGCGTTCAGAACGGCGATGTCGAGGCCGCCGAAGCGTGTCCGCGCCAGGTCGACCGCCGTCTGCATGGCCGCGGGGTCGGCGACGTCGGTGACGATGCTGGCGACGCGGTCCTTCGGCAAGTCGCCGGCGGTGCGGTCGAGGCCGGCTGCGTCGATATCCGCCAGCACCACGCTGGCGCCGGCATCCACCAGCGCCTCGACGACGGCGGCGCCGATGCCGGCCGATGCGCCGGTGACCAGCGCCACCTTGCCGGCGAGGCCGATGGTGCCGGAGAGGCTGTCTTTCGGGTCCATGCTTTCATTCCTTCCTGGACGGGTGTCGCATCGCCCCGACCCTGCACGCATCGGGTCGGTCGTGCCTTGAGGAAGGTCAACAGCCGTCATGAAATTCCGTGACGAGGCGTGGCGCTCAGGCCGCCGCCTCGGCCAGCGCGGCGAAGGCCAGCAGACGCGTGGAATCGAGGATGGGCAGCGGCGGGGCTGCGGCGGCGGTGAGGACGGGCGCGGGGTTCCGCATCTCCGCTTCGCTGCGTGCGGAACGACGGGACTTTATTCGCACCCATACCCACCCCCGTCGTTCCGGCCGAGCGCCAGCGAGAGCCGGAACCTCGCGGGGCCGGGCTATGGCGGGGCCTGGCTTGGGCGGCAGCGAAGACGGGCTCGAGGTTCCGCATCTCCGGCTGTCGCCTCCGTGCGGAACGACGGGACATTTTTCACACCCAAACCCCACCGTCGTTCCGGCCGACCGCAGGGAGAGCCGGAAC
>JAVKFF010000084.1:0-43454 GCA_040226215.1 Azospirillaceae bacterium | reverse complement strand
CGAGCGGTCCCAGTCGAAGAAGACGATGAAGCGGTCCTGGGCCGGCGGCGGTGGCGGCGGTGGCGGTTCGACAGCCGGCGGTGGCGGCGGCGGGGGCGGCGGCAGGAAGTGGTAGCGCGCGCCGAAGAACAGGGAATGGGCCGCGTAGTCTTCGAGCTCGAGTGTGATCGGCGCATCGGCGAAGTTGAACGACGCCGAGAGGCCCGAGTCGAGCACGGTGAAGTAGTGGTACTGGGTGAACAGCTCCCACTCCGGCGCCAGGGCCCAGGACAGGCCGGCGATGGCCTGAAGGGCGAGGCCCCATTCGTCCTGGACGCCGTCATAGTCGACATTGCCGGCACCGATGCCGCCGCCGAGATAGGGCGTCAGGTCGCTGCCCGTGTCGATGTCGTAGAGCAGGTTGAACATCAGGCCGATCACCGCGACGTTCGGCGCCGGATCGATAGCGGTCTCGAGGTCGTTGGAACGGTAGGTTCCCTCGAACTCGGTACGGAATCCGTTGTTGAACTCGTAGCCGACCGCACCGCCGGCCAGCCAGCCGAGATCGTAGCTGAAGCCTGGGCCGGAGGCGCAGGTCGCCCCCACGCAGGCCTCGAGATCCTGGTCGAGCGCCCAGTTCAGGCCGCCGCCGCCCTGGATGTACCAGTTGCCGTCGAATTCGAGGCCGAGGACATCGTCCTGGGCCGCGGCGAGGGAAGGCAGGGCGAGCGTGAGCGTCGCCGCACCACAAAGGAGAAGTCGGGACAGATACATGGGAGCCTCATCATTCTGCCGTTGTCGATGAACGGGGAAACTATATGAAAAATTGTATCAACAGAAGTGAATCAACTAAAAACATGAACTGAAGATAACGGTATTTCTGCACGTGTATCGCTATCCGCCAGCGATCGACAGGCTGGTAATCCGTCATCCCGGCCGAGCGCGAGCGAGAGCTGGAACCTCTCGCGGCCGGGCTGTGGCGCGGCCAGGCTGCGGCGGCGGCGAAGACGGGCTCGGGGTTCCGCATCTCCGGCTGTCGCCTGCGTGCGGAACGACGGGAGGTGTTTCACACGGAACACCAACCCCCGTCATCCCGGCCGCAGCGAAGCGGAGAGCCGGGATCGGCAAAAGCAACGCCGCGGCCCCTCGCGAGGGAGAAGCCGCGGCGTGTCTCGAGGAGATCCCGGGTCGCGCTGTCGCGCGCCCGGGATGACCCGATGGTCAAGCCCTCGGGGCAGGTCACATGAGAATAATCTCCACCCGGCGGTTCTGCGGCTCGCGCACGCCGTCGGGGGTCGGGACCAGCAGCTGGGTCTCGCCGAAGGCGCGCACCACGATCTCGTCCGGCGCGATGCCGCGGGCGATCAGGCCCTGGCGGACGCTCTCGCCGCGGCGCTGGGAGAGGCCGACATTGTAGCCGGCGGGACCCGAGCGGTCGGCGTGGCCTTCGGCCAGGACCTGGGCGAAGCCGGCCTGGTTGTAGGTCGCCACCGCCTGGTCGAGCACGCCATTGGCCTGCGCCGTCAGGTTGGAACGGTCCCAGTCGAAGAAGACGATGAAGCGGTCCTGGGCCGGCGGCGGTGGCGGTTCGACAGCCGGCGGTGGCGGCGGCGGGGGCGGCGGCAGGAAGTGGTAGCGCGCGCCGAAGAACACCGAGTGGGCGACGTAGTCGTCGAGGCCGGGCTCGTAGACCGGGGAGAAGACGGCCGACTGGGCGCTGTCGAGCACGGTGAAGTAGCGATAGTCGGCGAAGACGTCCACGGTGTCGGTCACCGCATAGCTGGCGCCGGCGATGGCCTGCAGGGCGACGCCCCAGGTGTCGACGGCGAGGAAGGTTCCGGAGCCGCCGCCAAGCACATATTCGACATTCCCGGCACCCACACCACCGCCGAGATAGGGGGTGAGCGCGGAACCGGTATCGATGTCGTAGAGCAGGTTGGCCATGATGCCGATGGCAGTGGCCTCACCATAGCCTTGCGGATCGGCCACCGAGTTCAGGATGCTCGAAATGTAGGTTTCATAGTCGTTCGTGCGGTAGACGCCCTCCGCCTCGAACCGGAAGCCGTTGTCAAAGGCGTAGCCGATAGCGCCGCCCGCCAGCCAGCCGGTCTCCCAGGCGATGTCGCCGATCACCAGATCGCCGTTGGTGAATTCGGTGTCCGGCACCCAGTTCACGCCGCCGCCGCCCTGGATGTACCAGTGGCCGGTCAGATCGAGACCCTGGGCATGGGCGATGCCGCCACCCAGCATCGGAATGAGGACGAGAAGCGCGGAACGCGCCATGGAAGCCTCCCTTGCAGACAGGAAACAGACCGGACAGTCCAGGAGCGGCGATTTCAAGTGCCACGCAAGTATAGGGATCAGATTACTCTACCCGGCAAGTGAAAACTTATCGAGCCGGGATTGACTGGCGATATGACGACGCGCGAGACCTGAGGGCGACGCCAGGTCCATTTTGGGTTGGCGCGGAGATTGTTGCTGGCCCGCGTCAACATTCCGCCTCAGAACTCCGTCTCGAAGACCCGGTCCGGTGGCACATGGCCGTCGGAGAAGGTGCGGATGTTGATGATCACCTTCTCGCCCATGTCCACCCGGCCCTCGATCGTGGCCGAGCCCATATGCGGGAGCAGCACCACATTCTCCAGCCGCAGCAGCTTGGGGTTGATCGCCGGCTCGCGCTCGAAGACGTCGAGGCCGGCGCCCGCCAGGTCGCCCTGCTTCAGGCGCTCGGCCAGGGCCGCCTCGTCGACGACCTCGCCGCGCGAAGTGTTGACGATCACCGCGTCGCGCTTCATCAGGCCGAGCCGCCGGGCGTTCAGCAGGTGGTAGGTGGCCGGCGTGCGCGGGCAGTTGATCGAGACGATGTCCATGCGCGCCAGCATCTGGTCGAGGCTGTCCCAATAGGTCGCCTCGAGCTCCTGCTCGACCTCTTCGCGCACCCGCCGGCGGTTGTGATAGTGGATCGACAGGCCGAACGGGATGGCCCGGCGCGCGAGCGCCCGGCCGATGCGTCCCATGCCGACGATGCCCAGGCGCTTGCCGCGCAGCCGGTGGCCCAGCATCGAGGTCGGGCTCCAGCCCCGCCAGTCGCCGCTGCGGATCAGCTTCTCGCCCTCGATCAGCCGGCGCGAGACCGCCAGGATCAGCGCCATGGTCATGTCGGCCGTGTCGTCGGTCAGCACGCCTGGCGTGTTGGTGACGGTGATGCCCCGGTCCCGCGCCGCCTTCAGGTCGATGTGGTCGACGCCGGTGCCGAAGCTGGCGATCAGCTTCAGCTGCGGACCGGCGGCGGCGATGATCGCCGCGTCGATGCGGTCGGTCACCGTGGGCACCAGCACCTCGGCGCGCGACACGGCCGCCATCAGGTCGTCCTGCGTCATCTCCCGGTCCTCGTGGTTCAGTTCCGGCCGGAACAGCTCCATCATCCGGGTTTCGATGACGTCGGGCAGCTTGCGGGTCACGACGACGAGGGGGCGTTTGGCGGCGGGCATGAAGCTGGACCTCGTTCAAGGGGCCGGGCGCCTCGGAAGGACGATCCCGGGCGGTGCACGGTCGGGCTCCGGCGGAGATATCGGAAGCGGGCGCGCCCTGTCCAGTCGCCTGACGGCGCCTGAGGTACCCACAGGGCCGGTAACCGGGAGATCGCGGGGGCCTCACCCCTTGACCGGCCGCCCCGGACGGGCGAACAAGAACGGACTGATCCGGCCGGACGCAGCTCGCATGATTCGCCTCCCGACCCGCCTCGCCGCCCTGCTCGGCGCGTTCGCGATCCTGCTCGCCGCGCAGGCCGTGGCCCAGGATCTGCCGCTGCCGCGCTTCGCCTCGATGCGTAATGCCGAATCCAATGTCCGCACCGGACCGGGCACGCAGTATCCGATCGACTGGGTCTTCGTGCGCCAGGGCATGCCCGTGGAGATCGTGCAGGAGTTCGACAACTGGCGCATGATCCGCGACCGCGAGGGGGTCGGCGGCTGGGTGCATTCCAGCCAGCTCTCCGGCCTGCGCACCGCCATTGTCACCGGTGACGGTCTCGTGCCCCTGCTGACCGAGCCGCGTCCCGAGGCCGGCCTCGTCGCCCGCATCGAGGCGGGAGTGATCGGCACCATCGTCGAATGCCCGCTCAGCCAGGGCACCAGCGACCGCTACTGCCACCTGGAGCTGCAGGGGCACGACGGCTGGGTGGCGCGCGAGCACGTCTGGGGCGTCTACGCGACCGAGGCCGTTGAGTGAGCCACCACCAGTGACGCCAGCGGACAGCGAGCGTCCGGACCGCGCCGCGTTCTGGTCGCCGCTCCGCCTCAGGCCGATCCGCCGCCTTCTCCTCGCCCAAATTCCGGCCGATCTGGCCGACTGGCTCGATTTCGTCGCCTTCGGCGCCCTGCTCGCCTATGGCTTCGGCGAGGGGCCGGTGGCGTTGGCGTTGCTGGTCGTTGCCATGGGCCTGCCCTATGTGCTGATCGGCCCCTTCGCCGGCGTGCTGGTCGATCGCGTCGACCTTCGCTGGGCGATGATCCTCGCCAATGCCGGCCGCGGGCTGGCGACCGGCGCGGTCTTTTTCGCCGTAGATATCGAACTCGTGATCGCACTCGCATTTCTGAAGTCAACTGCTGACAGCGCCTTCTCGCCCGCCAAGCAAGCGGCCCTCGCGTCGCTGACGCCGCGCGCCCTGTTGCCGGCGGCGAACGGTCTCTCGCACGCCATCAACCAGGCGACCAAGGTGGCCGGACCGGCGTTCGGTGGCGCCTTGTTTCTCATCATGGCGCCGCGCCAGGTGTTCCTGGTCAACGCCGCTATTTCGGCAATTGCCCTCGTCCTCGTCCTAAGGCTGCCGGCTGCAATGCGCGCGCCGGCGGCAGCCGAGCGGCGGTTCTGGCGGGAGATCGGCGACGGCTTCGCCCATTTCCGACGGACTCCAGCCCTGCTGGTTGGGCTCGCCGGCCTGTCGGCAGGATTGTTCGCGATCTTTCTCTACGATGCGCTGATCCCGCTGCTCACCCGGTCGCTCGCTCTCGATGAGACGGTCTTCGGGCTTGCCATCGCGGCGGTGGGACTCGGCGGCGTGGTGGGCGCGCTTCTGATCGCGCAGGTGGGGGAGGCTGCCCGGCCATTGCGCCAAATGGCGCTGGGGGCGCTGATGAGCGGCCTGCTTTTCGCCCTGGTCGGACACATGGCGGCCGGCGACCTGCCGGCATCCGGCTGGTTGCTGATCTGCCTGTTCGCGCTGATCGGCGGCACCACCTCGCTGATGATGGTTCCTTACCGGGTGTTGCTGCAGCGCGAAACGCCGGCGGCACTGCTCGGCCGGGTCACGGCGGTGGGGGAGGCGGTCAGCACCATGGCGCTTCTGGCCGGCCCGCCGGCAGGGGCGCTGCTCGCCGGACTGGGCGGCCTGCCGCTGCCCTTTCTTGCCGGCGGCTACGCGACCATCCTCGTCGGCCTTGGCCTCGTCCTCGCCGTGCGGCGCTTTCGCGACTGAACCCTGAAGGGCTCGCTCAAACGGTCAGGTCTTCGGCCAGCGCCGCCTGCACCGCCTCGGGCAGCACCGTCATGTGCGGGTAGTTCGGGTGCGTGATGCCGACCATGACGCGGTCCGCCTTGCGAAAGGCGGCGGCCTGCTCGGCCGTGAAGCGGAAGTGCACGAACTGCACCGAGGAGGCCTTGCCGTCGGCCGTGGTGCGGTCGACATCCTCCTCCGCCTCGCCCTTGACGACTTTGCCGTCGAACTCGATCGTCATGGTCTCCTCAACCCCGCCCAGCGCGCCCAGCACTTGGCGCCGGCGCACCGGGTCGTCGATCTCGAACAGCACCGTGGCGACCAGCTCGTCGCCCTTGGGGATGAGCGGGTTGTAGGCCTGGAGCTCGTCGGCGATCTGCGCCTCGCCGCCCTTCTCGATGAAGAGCATCTCATGCACCTGCAGCCACATCGTGTCGTAGGATTCGAAGTGGAAGGTGGCGTAGGGGCCGACGGCGAGGCGACGGTTGCGCTTCACCGGCATGAGCTGGCTGCGCTTCTCCTTGCGGATCTTCGCGTAGTCGGCCATGTCCATGATGTCGGCACGGGTGATTTCGGTCTTCATGATCTCCAGCATGGCCGGTCTCCGTCGTCGATGGTTCCGGTACCATGTCCTCTCGTTACGGCTGGGCGCGCCCCCATGCGTCGCTGATCGGGGCTGGCCTCAGACCTCGATTCCATAGGCACGGGCGAAGAGCTCGATCGGGTGGGGCGCTTCGGCCGGCTGCCGGCCGGGCTCCAGTCGCCCCATGCCCTGGACGATGTGGTCGCCGGCCAGCGGGCATTCCGAGGCGATGTGGGCCGCCTCCGTCTTCAGCGCCTGGCGCATGACCGGCTTGCCCACCTTCAGGCCGACCTCGAAGTTTTCCTTCATGATGCCCCACGAGCCGCCATGGCCCGAGCAGCGCTCGATCGGCTTGACCTCGGTGTCAGGGATCTGGCGCAGCATCTCGGTCGCCTTCTGTCCCATGTTCTGCGCCCGGGCGTGGCAGGCGATGTGCACCGCGACACCGCCTTCCAGCGGCGTCAGGCCGTCGGCCAGCCCCTCCTTCTTGACGATGGAGACGACGTATTCGGTGATGTCGAAGCTGGCCCGGGAGAGCCGGAAGACGTCCTCGTTGTCGGGCACGATCAGCGGCCACTCGAACTTCATCATCAGGGCGCAGGACGGCACCAGCGCGATCACGTCCCAGCCGTCCTCGACATAGGTGCGCAGCGCGGCCGCGGTCTCGGCCGCCGCCTCGGCCACCCGGGCGATATTGCCCTGCTCCAGCTGCGGCATGCCGCAGCAGCGCGGGTAGACGACCTCCGTCTCCACGCCGTTGCGGGCCAGGACGGCACGGGCCGCCATGCCGATCGACGGATTGTTGTAGTTGGCGAAGCAGGTGGCATAGATCACCGCCTTGCGGCCGAAGGCTGGCGCCGCCTCGTTCACCACCGGCGGCTCCTGCGCGGCGCGAACGGTGAAGGTCCGCCCGGCATATTTCGGCAGCTTCGCCTCGCGATGGACGCCGGCCAGGCCTTCCAGCGCCACGCGGGCGGCGCCGTTGCTTTCCTTCGACGCCCAGTTGGCGATGCCGGGCGCGAGACGCGCCAGATTGCCGTTGCGGTCGGTCTCGGTCAGCTGGCGGCGGAAGAAGGGCTCCTTCTTCTTGCGCGCCTCGGCCGCGCGGTAGCGCAGCATCAGGTGCGGGAAGTCGAGATTGAATTCGTGCGGCGGCACATAGGGGCACTTCGTCATGAAGCACATGTCGCAGAGCGTGCAGGCGTCCACCACCGGCTTGAAATCCGCTGAGGCGACGGAGTCGAGCTCGCCCGTTTCGCTCTCGTCGATCAGGTCGAAGAGCCGTGGGAAGCTGTCGCACAGATTGAAGCAGCGCCGGCAGCCATGGCAGATGTCGAAGACACGGCGCAGTTCGGCGTCCAGCTTCTCCTCGTCGTAGAACGCCTCGTCCTGCCAGGCGATGGGATGCCTCATGGGGGCATCGAGGCTGCCTTCGCGCATGTGCCGCACCTCGGTATTGCAATGGGACAGGGCACCGGCGACCGGCCGGCGCGCTCGCGCGCCTCCGGGCCGGATCGACCCCGGCGCGCTCCGACGCCGCGAGATCGCGGGGATGGCGACCGTCAAGGCCGCGCCCCGGCGATCTCCGCGCCTCAAGAGCGTTGGGTCACGCTGTCATGGCCGCGAACGCGGCCTCACGACATCGTGTCGAGAGCCTTCTGGAAGCGGCCGGCGTGGCTCTTCTCGGCCTTCGCGAGGGTCTCGAACCAGTCGGCGATCTCGTCGAAGCCTTCCTCGCGGGCGGTGCGGGCCATGCCGGGATACATGTCGGTGTATTCGTGGGTCTCGCCGGCGATCGCCGCCTTCAGATTGGCGTCGGTGGCGCCGATCGGCTCGCCGGTGGCCGGGTCGCCGACCTCCTCGAGGAATTCGAGATGGCCGTGTGCGTGGCCGGTCTCGCCCTCGGCGGTCGAGCGGAAGACGGCGGCGACGTCGTTATAGCCCTCGATGTCCGCCTTCTGGGCGAAGTACAGGTAGCGACGGTTCGCCTGGCTCTCGCCGGAAAAGGCTTCCTTGAGATTGTTCTCGGTCTTCGTGCCCTTGAGTGACATGCTCTCTCTCCCAGTGACGGATCGGCCGCTAATGGCGGCCATGGTTGCGCCCAAGCCGGCGCGGACGGATCGGCCGCTAATGGCGGCAGACCGGCAGTGTCGGAGACGCTAGGGACCCACCCCCGCGTCGCCTTCGCCCTCATTGTTTAGAATCATTCTAAATAGTCGGCGGGCGCTGTCAACAGGCATCGCGCAACCGGCATGCGGCCAAGGATTCCGGGCAACAGTCCCGATCAGCCATCCCCGTCCGCCAGCCGCACCACCACGTCCACGCGCTGGATGCGCGATCCTGCCGGCGCCTCGGGCAGGTTCTCGATGCGGATGTCGGCATCAGAGATGTCCGTCAGCTCGCCGCGCCCGGGGTGGTAGAAATGATGGTGCGCCTCGACATTGGTGTCGAAATAGGAGCGGCCGGGCTCGACGACCACCTCGCGAAGCAGGCCGGCCGCGGTGAACTGGTTGAGCGTGTTGTAGACTGTGGCGAGCGAAACCGCGCTGCGGGCCGCCGTCGCCTCCTCGTAGAGTTGCTCGGCGGTGACGTGCCGGTCGGTCTCGCCGAACAGCAGGCGGCCCAGCGCCAGACGCTGCCGGGTCGGCCGCAGGCCAGCCTGCTGTAGGCGCATGACGAGGTGTCGGTAGGGGCGTCGGTCGGTTGTCTCGGTCATGGCTTCCATATGGGAGATGGCCGGCAAATTGGAATGCTTCTAATCAATCACGTATGCGTAATGGTTTCAAGCATCCGTGCGCGCCGATGCCGGCATGCGGCCGCGACGGCGCGGCATGGCTTGAAGTCTTGTTTGACGAAAAAGAATGTTTACAGTGCGCGGCGTCTTGATCGGGCGCGATCCGGCGACCTTCGGGGGAGGCGCAATGGACCTGCCGCCACGGGTGTGACTTCGAACGGGAGAGACCGGCAAGGCCGGCTGGTGATCACGTGACCGAAAAAAGCAGCTACACACGCGACGACCTATTGGAATGCGCCCACGGCCGGCTCTTCGGCCCCGGCAATGCACGGCTGCCGCTGCCGCCGATGCTGATGTTCGACCGCATCACGAGGATCGCCGCCGATGGCGGCGCCATGGGCAAGGGCGAGATCGTCGCCGAGCTCGACATCCGGCCCGACCTCTGGTTCTTCGACTGCCACTTCGAATCCGATCCCGTCATGCCGGGTTGTCTCGGCCTCGACGCCATGTGGCAGCTCGTCGGCTTCTTTCTGGGCTGGATCGGCGCGCCAGGTCGCGGCCGGGCGCTTGGTGTTGGCGAGGTGAAGTTCACGGGCCAGGTACTGCCAGCCGCCAAACTTGTCACCTACCGGCTCGACCTCAAGCGTGTCATCAATCGGCGCCTGGTGCTCGGCATTGCCGACGGTCGCATGGAGGTCGACGGCAAGGTGATCTACGAAGCCAAGGATCTCAGAGTTGGCCTGTTCACGAGCACTGACAATATGTAGGCGCGATGGCGGACCGCCGGCCGCGCGCCGGCCGGTGCCCGCGAACAAGCCGCGCTTCAAAGCGCCTCGCGAAAGGAGGCACGCATCATGACATCCTTGCGACGTGTCGTCGTCACCGGCATGGGCATCGTCTCGGCCATCGGCGTGACGACGGCCGAGGTGACCGCCTCGCTGCGTGACAGCCGATCGGGAATCGTCTTCGCCGACGAGTACAAGGAAAGAGGCTTCCGCAGCCATGTGCACGGCAAGCCGCAGATCGACATCGACCAGCATGTCGACCGCCGGGTCCGCCGCTTCATGGGCGACGGTGCCGCGTTCAACTACATCGCCATGGCCGACGCCATCCGCGACGCCGGCCTGACCGACGACCTCGTTTCCAACGAACGCACCGGGCTGATCATGGGCTCCGGCGGACCGTCCACCTCCAACCAGGTGCTGGCTGTCGACATCGCCCGGGAGAAGGGTCCCCGGCGGGTCGGTCCCTACATGGTGCCGCGCTGCATGTCGTCGACGAACTCCGCGACACTGGCCACGCCGTTCAAGATCAAGGGCGTGAACTACTCGATCAGCTCGGCCTGCTCGACCAGCGCGCATTGCATCGGCAATGCCGCGGAGCTGATCCAGTGGGGCAAGCAGGACATGGTCTTCGCCGGCGGCGGCGAGGAGCTGCACTGGACGCTCTCGGTGTTGTTCGACGCCATGGGGGCGCTGTCCTCGCACTACAACGACACGCCGGCGCGCGCCTCGCGCGCCTATGACAAGGATCGCGACGGCTTCGTCATCTCCGCCGGCGGCGGCGTGCTGGTGCTCGAGGAGCTGGAGCACGCCAGGCGGCGCGGCGCCAAGATCTACGGCGAGATTGTCGGCTATGGCGTCACCTCCGACGGCCACGATATGGTGGCGCCCTCGGGCGAGGGCGCGGCCCGCTGCATGCGCCAGGCGATCGCCGGGCTCGACGACAAGGTCGACTACATCAACACCCACGGCACCTCGACGCCGGTCGGCGATATCGTCGAGCTGCAGGCGATTCGCGAAGTTTTCGGATCCGACATGCCCCATCTCAGCTCGACCAAGTCGCTGACCGGCCACAGCCAGGGGGCGACCGGCGTGCACGAGGCGATCTACTCGCTGCTCATGCTCCAGGACGACTTCGTCGCGGCCTCCGCCAATGTCGAGAACCTCGATCCCGAGGCGGAGGGCTACAAGATCGCGCTGGAGCGCGTGGACAACGCGGGACTGACCACCGTCATGTCGAACAGTTTCGGTTTTGGCGGCACCAATGCCTGTCTGGTCTTCAGGCGCTTCGGGGAGTAGGCGGCATGTCGGATCTCATGGCCGGAAAGCGCGGTCTTGTCATGGGGGTCGCCAACGATCATTCGATCGCCTGGGGCATCGCCAAGGCCCTGCACGAACAGGGGGCCGAACTCGCCTTCACCTACCAGGGCGAGACACTGCGCCGCCGGGTCGAGCCGCTGGCGCAGTCGCTGGGATCCGACCTCGTCCTGCAGTGCGACGTCGAGGATGCCGGGTCGATGGACACGGTCTTCGATTTCATCAAGCGGCGCTGGAAGGGTCTCGACTTCCTGGTGCACTGCATCGCCTTCTCCGACAAGGAGGAGCTGAAGGGCAAGTACATCGACACCACCGAGGCCAACTTCACCCGCACCATGCGGATCTCCTGCTACTCCCTGACCGCGCTGTCGCAGCGTGCCGCGATGCTGATGCGCAGCGGCGGGTCGATCGTCACCCTGTCCTATCTGGGTGCGGAGCGGGTGATGCCGAACTACAACGTGATGGGCGTGGCGAAGGCGGCGCTGGAGGCGTCCGTGCGCTATCTCGCCGCCGATCTGGGTCCGGACAACATCCGCGTCAACGCGATCTCGGCCGGACCCATGCGCACGCTGGCCGGCAGCGCCATCGCCGACGCCCGCTTCGTCTTCAAGTTCAACCAGCAGCACGCGCCGCTGCGCCGCACCCCGTCGCTGGAGGAGATCGGCGGTGCCGCCGTCTACCTGCTGAGCGACCTCGGCACGGCGGTGACGGGCGAGCTGCTGCATGTCGACAGCGGCTTCCACGCCATCGGCATGCCCAAGCCGTGACAGCCTCGGCCGCCGCCCTGTAGCGGCCGTCACAGCCAGCACCCGGCACGCACGTTATTCCTTGCGCTCAAGAGAGTGCGCGAGGGAGGGCGGAATGAAGGCGTTAGCGGGTATGCTGCGGCGGCGGGGCGACGGCGAATGGGCGGACGGCTTCGTCCAGATCGTCGCCGCCATCGCCATCGTCACGGTGATGCTGTTTGGCGGTCTGGGCCGGGCGGAGGGGCGGGCGCTGCCGACCGATGGCGGCGTGCACACGCTGATCCATCCCTGGGTGGTGCAGACCGAGTGCGGCAACCACGCGGTCGCCGCTCTGGTGACCGACGGTCGCTACCGGGTCGACATGATCGCCGGCCACGACATCCAGGACTGCCGCCTCGTCGCGGTTTTCGGCATCATGCCGGGCTTCGAGCCGGGCGAGTTCGCCTGGACCTTCGCCAATACCGGCATCGCCAGCATCGGCCGGGCGCCGTCCGGGGAATGGGCCCGGCCCGGTGTCCTGCACCCGCATGTCGCCTTCGACGTGAACCACGCGGTCGGCACGGTCGCGGTGTCGCTGGATCTGGCCTGGCTGTTCCAGTCGGGCGAGGGGGCGACGCTCACCATCGGCATGCGCAGCGGTGCGGACCGCAATACCCAGGTCTACTCCCCTCAGCTCATCTTGATCGACCAGCGGCGCGCGGTGCCGGCGCCGGCCGGCCAGCAGCAGCCGTTCCGGCCGCACTTAGTGTTGCCCGACGACGGCGGCCGGCACGAGATCCTGCGGCTCTCTAGCGCCGAGGTCGCCTGCCCGAACGGCGCCGGCTACGACCGTCAGGACATGTATGTCACCGGCCGGACCCTGGAGGCGCCCAACGGCATCAGCCGGGTGCACCATGCCGACTGCCTGGTCTATCTGGAGTGGCGGCCGGAGGACGGCTACCTGCCGCGTGACGTGATCGACAGCTTTGCCCGGCACGACGGTCTGGCGAGCGTCGCCTATCCCGACGGCACGGAGTACATCCGTCTATCCAGCCAGCGTCCGGGCGCCAGTGTCGGCGTCAACCAGGGCGAGGGCACGCTCTACATGTGGATGCGCATCGCCGAGCTGATGCGCGGCCAGAGCGAGGTCGCCGTCACCCTTTCGACCCGGCACGGCGCCGGCCAGACCATCCTCACTTCCGGGCAGGATCGCGTGATCTTTCACTGGTAGGCGCGGCTGTCGGCAGCGCTGCGTGCGGCGCGGATGACCGTCCACGGCGTCTCGTGTATAGAGGCGCCCCATGAACGACGAATCCCAGATCGAGAGCGAAGCGGACGAGACCGGGGAGCCCCGGCGGCGCGGCTGGTTCCAGCGCCTGCGCGAGGGCCTGGGCCGCTCCTCGCGCAAGATCTCCGATGGCATCTCCGGCATCTTCACCAAGCGGCGGCTGGATGACGATGCGCTGGAGGAGCTCGAGGAACTGCTCATCGCCTCCGACCTCGGACCGGCCACGGCGGCCCGGCTGACGCAGGCATTGGCCAGCACGCGCTTCGGCAAGGAAGTCACCGACGAGGAGGTCAAGATGGCGCTCGCCGCCGAGGTCGAACGCATCCTCGACCCGGTCGCCCGGCCGCTCGTCATCGACGGCGGGGCCAGGCCCTTCACCGTTCTGGTGGTCGGCGTCAACGGCACCGGCAAGACCACGACCATCGGCAAGCTCGCCCACCAGTGGACGGGCGAGGGCCGCCGGGTGACCATCGCCGCCGGCGACACCTTCCGCGCCGCCGCCATCGAGCAGCTCAAGGTCTGGGGCGACCGCGCCGGCGCCCGCGTGATCGCGCGGGAGACCGGGGCCGATGCCGCCGGGCTCGCCTATGACGCGCTCGCCGCCGCCAGGCGCGAGGGCGACGACGTGCTGCTGATCGACACGGCCGGCCGGCTGCAGAACAAGGAAAACCTGATGGCCGAGCTGGCCAAGATCGTCCGCGTTCTGCAGAAGCAGGACGCGCAGGCGCCGCACGCCATCCTCCTGGTGCTCGACGCCACGACCGGCCAGAACGCGCGCTCCCAGGTCGAGGTCTTCAAGTCGATCGTCGACATCACCGGCCTCGTCGTCACCAAGCTGGACGGTTCGGCCAAGGGCGGCATCCTGGTTGCCCTGGCAGGGGAGTTCGCGCTACCGGTCCACGCCATCGGCGTGGGCGAAGGCATCGACGACCTGCGCCCCTTCGCCGCCGACCAGTTCGCGCGCTCGCTGATGGGCCTCGGCGACCTGCGCGGTGGCTGAACAAGCGTATCTCGGAAAACGAACGCCATGAACGACATGCGCATCCACGCCAATGCCGCGCCGCAGCTCTTCGAGGACGCCGATGCCGCCTATGCCCGCGTCGTCGAGCTCTACAGCGAAGCGACGGCATATCTGCGCAGCTGCTTCAAGTCCTTCGCCATGGGCCAGCCGCTGCCCGGCCAGACGCGCGCCTTTTACCCCTATGTGAAGCTCTCCACCGACAGCTTCGCCAGGGCCGATACGCGCCTTGCCTACGGTTTCGTCGACAGTCCCGGCACCTACGCCACCACGATCACCCGGCCCGATCTCTTCGACAGCTACCTCTTGGAGCAGCTGCGCCAGCTCTGCCGCAACCACGAGGCGCCGATCGAGGTCGGCGTCTCGGTGACGCCGATCCCCATCCACTTCGCCTATGCCGAGGGTCTGCATGTCGAAGGCTCGCTGGGGCCCGAGCATATCAGGCATTTGCGCGAGCTCTTCGACGTGCCGGACCTGGCGACGGTCGACGACGCCATCGTCAACTCCACCGCCATGCCGGTGCCCGGCCAGCCGCAGCCGCTCGCCCTGTTTACCGCGCCGCGCGTCGACTACTCCCTGCACCGGCTGAAGCACTACACGGCCACCAGCCCGGAGCATTTCCAGAACTTCGTGCTGTTCACCAACTACCAGTTCTATATCGACGAGTTCGTGCGCCTGGCGCAGGAGCGCATGGCGGCCGGTGACCCGGACTACGATTCCTTCGTCGAGCCGGGCGAGGTGGTGACGCTGAACGCGCGTCTCGGCGGCGGCTCCACCGGCACGCCGGTGGCGCGCCTGCCGCAGATGCCGGCCTATCACCTGAAACGCGGTCACCATGCCGGCATCACCATGGTGAATATCGGCGTCGGCCCGTCCAACGCCAAGACGATCACCGACCACATCGCCGTGCTCCGGCCGCATGCCTGGCTGATGCTCGGCCACTGCGCGGGTCTGCGCAATTCGCAGCGGCTGGGCGACTACGTCCTGGCGCACGGCTATGTGCGCGAGGACCACGTGCTCGACGCCGACCTGCCGACCTGGGTGCCGATCCCGGCCCTGGCGGAGATCCAGGTGGCGCTGGAGCAGTCGGTGGGCGAGATCACCGGGCTGGAGGGCTGGCGCCTGAAATCGGTGATGCGCACCGGCACCGTGGCGACAATCGACAACCGCAACTGGGAGCTGCGCGACCATTCCGAGCCGGTGCAGCGCTTCTCGCAGAGCCGGGCCATCGCGCTCGACATGGAATCGGCCACCATCGCCGCCAACGGCTTCCGCTTCCGGGTGCCCTACGGCACGCTCCTGTGCGTCTCCGACAAGCCGCTGCACGGCGAGATCAAGCTGCCGGGCATGGCCAACGAGTTCTACAAGACCCAGGTCGGCCAGCACCTGCAGATCGGCATCCGCGCCATGGAGCGCCTGCGCGATCTGGCCCCCGAACAGCTCCACTCGCGCAAGCTCCGAAGCTTCAACGAGTGTGCGTTCCAGTAGCCGGCGCGTCACCGGGCGCGTGCATTTCCACCGCCGAACCGCTATGTGATCAGCCATGACCGACGACACCCAAACCCAACGCATGCCCCAGAGCGATGCCGCCGTCTGGCGCCGCCTGGGCCTCGAGGCCGGGCCGCTGGTGGTCTTCTTCGTGGCCAACCAGATCTGGGAGATCTTCACCGCCACCGCCCTGTTCATGGGCGCCATGGTGATCGCCGTCGCCGCCTCCTGGCGGCTGGAGCGGCGCGTGCCGATCATGCCGGTGGTCTCCTGCGCCTTCGTGGTGCTGTTCGGCGGGCTGACCCTGGCGCTCGAGAACGACCTGTTCATCAAGCTGAAGCCGACCATCGTCAACCTGCTGTTCGCCGCCATCCTGTTCGTCGGGCTGGCCTCGCGAAAGACCTATCTGAAGCTGGTGCTGGGCGCGGTCATGCACCTGACCGACCGGGGCTGGACGCAGCTGACCTGGCGCTGGGCCTTCTTCTTCATCGTGCTGGCGATCCTCAACGAGATCGTCTGGCGCAGCTTCTCGACCGAGTTCTGGGCCGGCTTCAAGCTGTTCGGCATCATGCCGCTGACCCTGATCTTCGCCGCCGCCCAGATGCCGCTGATCCTCAAGGAGCAGGTCGAGCCGCCGAAGCCGGCGGAATAGGGGCGACCCAGCCGGCCGCCCCGCTCGGAACCGGTGGATCGGCTCAGGCCGCCGCCTCGGCCTCCTCCGCCATATCCTGCATCACGTCGATGATCACGCCGTTGGGATCGGCCATGGCGAAGTGGCGCTGGCCCCACGGCTCCTGGCGCATCTCGACGGCAAGCTCCCGGCCGTCATCGCGCACCCGGGCGAGCGAGGCGTCGAGATTCTCCACCGCGACGGTGAGGATCAGCCCCTCCGTGGCGGTCGCCCGGAACATGCCGAGCGGATGGTCGGGGACGGCCTGGAAGAAGCCGATCTGGACATCGGGCCGGCCCTCGAGCCGAAGCTGGAGATAGCCGGGCCCGTCCATCACGGGCGTGAAGCCGAGCTTGGCGTAGAAGGCCTTGGTGGCGGCAAGGTCGCTGCTCGGCAGGGTCGTGATGACGGCCTGAATGCTGCTGGACGTGATCATCCTCTTGTCTCCTCGTTTGCGGGCGGTGCCGGTCGGCGCCGCTGGTGGGGATGAAATAGCAACACTCTGCTGACACCCTCCTGTCAGCAGCGATAGGGTAAACCTGTCCCTCCGAAGCGCGAGACCAGCCAGGAAAGCCCCAGCGATGCGCCGTGCCGACCGCCTGTTCCAGATCATCCAGAGCCTGCGCCGCCGCCGGGCGCTGACCCGCGCTCAGGACCTGGCGGAGGAGCTCGAAGTATCGGTGCGCACGATCTACCGCGACGTCGCCGCGCTGGCCGGGTCCGGCGTGCCGATCGAGGGCGAGGCGGGACTCGGCTACCTCCTGCGCGAAGGCTACGACCTGCCGCCGATGATGTTCTCGGTCGACGAGATCGAGGCGATCGTGCTCGGCGCCTCGATCGTCGCCAGCTGGTCCGATCCGGAACTGGGTGAGGCGGCGCGCAATGTCCGCGCCAAGATCGAGGCGGTGCTGCCCGAGCGTCTGCGCGCGGTGTTCCTGGAAACCAACCTGGTGGCGCCGGAGCACCATTACCGCGAGCCGATCGATGTCGATCTGGCGGCGCTCAGGCGGGCGATCCGCACGCGCAACCGCATCGCCGTCGCCTACACCAACGAGGCCGGCGAGGCCTCCCAGCGCATCATCCGGCCGCTGGCGCTCGCCTTCTACGGGCCGGTCTGGGTGATGGTGGCCTGGTGCGAACTCAGGAACGACTTCCGCAATTTCCGGGTCGACCGCATGGCCGAGGCGGCGGTGCTGCCCGAACGCTTCGGGCCGGAGCCCGGCAAGCGGCTCGAGGATTTCCTCGCCCGCATGCGCCTGCTCCATGGCGCGGACGGGGATTGCTGATCGGCCGTCGGGCCGTTCGCGGTCAGACCCCAGCAGGGGCGAGTCCGCCCTCGGCGTCTGGCGGATTGCCGGCCGGTGCCCCGATCGGCCCGGTGCCGACGGCGCGGAACGCCTCCAGCGCCCAGGTCACCGAGGGAAAGGCTATCTCCGCCCAGGGGATGTCCCGCCAGCGGAACAGGCCGACCTCCAGAGACTCGGGTCCGGCAGCGATGCGGTCCGGATCGAGCAGGCGGGCCCGGTGGATCAACTGCACCTGGCTGATCCGCCTGATCGCGTAGACCGCCAGCAGCCCCTCGATCTCGATCGTGGCCCGGGCCTCCTCCTCCGCCTCCCGCCGCGCGCCCTCGGCCGGCGTCTCGCCCAGCTCCAGATAGCCCGCCGGCAGCGTCCAGAAGCCGCTTCGGGGCTCGATCGAGCGGCGGCAGAGCAGTATCCGGTCGCCGTGGTGGACCACCGATCCGACGACGATCTTCGGGTTCTCGTAGGCGATGAAGCCGCAATCCGGGCAGGTGAGGCGTTCCCGGTCGTCGCCCGCCGGCACCGTGCGGACGCGCGGTCCGGTCTCGCTGCCGGCATTTCCTGTCACGGCGTCACCTGTCACGACGTTTCCCGGCATCTCGGCCCGGCTATTCGGGGGCGATCCGCCAGATGGTGCGGCCGGTGTCGTCGGCGACCAGCAGCGAGCCGTCGGGCAGTTGCGCGAGGCCGGTGGGGCGTCCCCAGACCTCCGCCGGGGCGCCCTCGTTCAGGCGGAAGCCGGTGGCGAAGGCGACGTACTCGCCGGTCGGCCGGCCCTCGTGGAAGGGGGCGAAGACGACCATGTAGCCGAGCGGGTCGGAGCGGTTCCAGGAGCCGCGCAAGGTGACGAAGGCGCCCTCGGCGAATTCGGCCGGCATCGTCCGCGCGCGTGGGAACATGAGGTCGATCGGCGCCGAATGGGCCTGGAACAGCAGATCCGGCACGACGGTCGCCTCCACCAGATCGCGCCGCAGGCTGGCGAAGTCCGGCTGCGGATTGGGCCCGAGATAGGCATAGGGCCAGCCGTAGAACTGCCCCTCCTCGACCGCCGTCAGATAGTCGGGCACCAGCCCGTCGCCCATGCCGTCGCGCTCGTTCACCACGGTGTAGAGAGCGCCTGTCTCCGGATGGATGTCCAGGCCGATCGGGTTGCGCAGGCCCGAGGCGAAGACCTGCGGTGTGACCGGCGGCTCGACGGTCAGGTCGATTGCCAGGATGGTGGCGCGCGGTGGTTCCTCCTCGGCGATATTGCCGCGCGAACCGACCGCGACGAAGAGGGTCTCGCCATCCGCGGACAGCTCGAGATTTCGCGACCAATGGCCCATTGTGCCGCCTATCGTGCCGGCCGGCACCAGCCGCTCGGGCGTGCCCTCGGGCGCGAAGCCATCGTCGAGGTCGACCCGGAACACCCCGCTCAGATCGGCGAAGTAGAAGGTGCGGCCGTCCAGCACCATGCCGTAGGGCGCGGCATGGCCGGAAAGGAAGGTCCAGCGATCGTCTGACCGTCCGTCATTGTCGTTGTCCCAGAGCCGGGTGATGTGGCCCTGGCGCGGCTCGGCCAGCAGGACCGAGCCGTCGGGCAGCACCAGCATCTCGCGCGGATGAGACAGACCGTCGGCCCAGAGGCTGGCGGAGAAGCCCTCCGGCACCTGGAGACTGTGACCGTCGGGACGGGAAACGGTCTCCGGGCGCACGCCGGCCGAACCGGTCGCGTAGGGCTCCGGCAGGTCGTCGACGGTGACCCGGTAGCGCTCGTCAGGCTCCGCGATCTGGGCGCCGGCGGGCACCGGCGCAAGCAGACCGGCGCTGAGGACGATGGCGAGGAAGGGTGCGGGGTGAAGGGGCATCGGTCATTCTCCCATCGGTCTCTCACATTCGGGGGCGGGCACGCAGGCAGGTGCCCGCCGGAACGGATCGCGCGGCGAGAGAGGCTAGAACGCTTCGGCCGGCCGGCAAGTTCCGGCGGCCGTCGCCTTCCGGGCCTAACCGGGATTGGAGACCGACTGGATCAGGCTGTCCATGCCGTTGGTCACCGTCGGGTCGTAGACGGGACGCGGCAGCACCGTGCCGGCCGGCAGGTAGCCGAGCACGCCCGGCTGACCGGAGCCCAGTCCGGCCGGCGGTTGCGCAGGCGTCAGCGTGCTGGCGACCACGGCACCCTGGGCGCTGCCCTGCGGCCGGCTGTCGGGCAGCGGCACCGACCCGCTGGCGGAGGCGGTGACCATGCAGGTCGCCGTCGCCTCGCTGATATAGCTGCCGGGCGGACAGCTCGTCTGGACAAAGGGCGCGGAAGGCTGTCCTGAGCTGGCACTGCCGATGGCCGGCGCGGTGCCGCCATAGTTCGCCTGCACCACCGGCGGGGTATAGCCCGATCCGGAGGACGAGGCCGAGGCGATCACCGGGCCGGAGGTGGTGGTCGCGGTGGTCGGCACGACGGCGGGCGTGGACGGCCTGGCGGTGCTGGCGACAACCGTGCTTGGCGGGGTCGCCACCGGTGTCGAGGGCCGGCTGGCATAGACGGCTGCCGGCTGCACGCCGCGGCCCGAGGGGCTGTAGCCTTCGATATTGGGGGCGATCATCGCCATGTAGCGGACCGTCTCCTCGGGCAGCGGGCGGCCTTCCTCGACATGCTGGCGATAGCGGCCGGGCCCGGCATTGTAGGCGGCCAGGAAGCCGGGCGAGCCGAACATCTCGTACATCTCGCGGATATAGGCCGCGCCGGCCATGATGTTGTCGCGCGGGTCGTGCGGATCGTTGCCGAGACCATAGCGGCCGGCCAGTTCGCGCCAGGTGCCGGGCATGATCTGCATCAGCCCCATCGCGCCGGCATGGCTCGTCGTCGGACCGCCGAAAAGATGGGTCTCGCCGCGACTCTCCACCCACATCACCTCGCGGATCCACTGCTCGGGAATGTCGAAGCGTTCCGAGGCCGCGGCGATGTGGATGCCCCAGGGATCATTGGGATCGAAGGTGCGCGCGGCCTGCTCCGGCGTGTTCGAACACGCCGCGAGCACCGCCCCCGCGAGAAGGACGATGCCCCAGCGCAACCGGCTCCAGAAGCCGTCAGCCTTGGTGACCCCTCTGACGACGCCGTCGGCCATCCCGATGCCTCCGCAATTACTTATCGAATTATCAATCGGTTATCAGGATAGCTTAAAGTGATCGGGAAATCCAACCCTGATCTTGCGAGATTTCCGTCCACGCACATCTTGTGCCCCAGCCGCCGGCGAGGCGCAACATCGGATGACCACTGGCTGAAATCCGCCCTTTGGCGCCGGCATCCACTGGCGGCAGAGGCTCGTCGATGCCGCCACCTTGACCGAAGAATGCGTGTTGGTGTATATGCACGATTATGCATTTAGAATGCTTCGAGGCCCTCGCCGACCCCACCCGCCGCCGCATCATCGCGTCGCTTCGCGAAGGCGAGCGGCCGGTCAATGACATCGTGCGCCAGGTCGGCATCCATCAATCAGGGGTCTCACGCCACCTCCGCATCCTGCACGAGTCCGGCTTCGTCACCATGCGGCCCAGTGGCCAGCGCCGGCTCTACGCCCTCCGTCCGGAGCCGTTCCGCGCGCTTGAGGCCTGGCTGCAGGATTACCGGCGGCTCTGGGAAGAGCGCCTCGACCGCTTCGGCGCCGCACTCGAGGCGCGGCAACGCAACCAAGGCAGCCAGGAAGAGGACCCCGTCAGATGAACGCATCAAATCCAGCCATGGCCGGCGATGTCCGCCAGGAACCGGTCGTGGTCGAGCGCACCTACCGCGCCACCGTCGTCGCGTTGTGGGACCTCTGGACGACCAAGGCGGGCTTCGAATCGTGGTGGGGACCGGAAGGGTTCCGGGTCGAGGTCCACAAGCTCGAGGCGCGGACCGGTGGCGCGATCGAATACGACATGGTCGCCGAGGCGCCCGGCGCCATCGCCGCGCTCGAGCGCATGAACCAGCCATCCTCCCACCCCACGCGTGGCTGGTTCGCCGAATTCCGGCCGCACGAGCGTTTGCGCCTCATGCACCTGATCGACTTTATCCGTGGCATGGTGCCCTATGAGAGCATGATCGACGTCGACTTCCACGACATGGGGGAGGAGGCGCGCATGGTGGTGACCCTGCATCCGCACCGCGATCCGCACTGGACGCGCATGTCGGCGGAAGGCTTCCGCAGCCAGCTTGGCAAGCTCGACCGGCGGTTCGGCTGGTCGGCCGGGTAGTGCGCCAGGCCGGTCGACCGCCGCCCTAGACAGGATCACGGCTTCGCGGAGCCGGTCCCGGCTCCGTGAACCCGTGAAAATCCTGTCAATTATCAATCAATTAGAGCGGATTCACATAGCTTGACGGAAGCGCTTCCGCGATTCCGTCAAGCGATGATCCGCTCTAGCGGCAGGCCGCGTCGGCGCAGTAGTCGATCGCCTCGGCGAAGGCCTGCCAGCGGGCGTCCCGTTCCGCGTTCTCCACCGCTTCCGCAGAGCCGGTCCAGATCTGCGTGACCACATGCATGTCGGCCTCGCCCTCGACCAGCGTCAGGTTGGTGACCTCGGCCGCGCCGCCCTCGTGCAGGCAGGTCAGGCGCACGGCGATCGAGGGCTGGCCGCCAACCTCGCCGCGCGTGGGATCGGTTATCGTGCTCTGCGCACACGATCCGCCCGAGGTTTCGGCGAAGCGGGTGAGGATGGTGCCCGGATCCATGTCCGATGCGCCAAGCAGTTGCTGCACAGCGATCGCCTCGCTGGCGTCGCCCGGGCTGGCATACAGCGTGCCATAGGCGGTTTCGCTGTCATTGCTGCCGGCGGGCGCCCAGCCGAAGGGAATGGCGACGACGAGGCGCTCATGCTCGTCGTCCGCCTGCTGCGCCCAGACACCGGCGGGCGCCAGGGGCATCGCCGCGATCGCGACGGCGGCAAGGGTGAGGCGTCGAATGGGATGCATGGTCGAGGGCGTTCCCGCTTTGCGTGAGGCCAGGGCGTTCACATCGTCACGCTACCTCATCGCAGTCCCGGGTTGAAGGACGCAGATGCGGAAAGCGCGCCATCCGGACGTGGTTCGCGCGCCAGGCGCAGGATTCGGGTGGCGCCCGGGCAAGGCGTCAGCTAAGCGGCAGGAGACACCTCCGCCCGACCGGCTTCGACCACCAGACAGGCATGCATGTCCGCACCTCCACTCCGCCTGGGCCCGATCGAGTGGCTCATGCTCGTCACCCTGTCGGTCCTGTGGGGCGGCTCCTTCTTCTTCAACGCGGTCGCGCTGGAGGCGCTGGCGCCCCTTCACCTCGTGCTGCTCAGGGTCGGCATCGCCGCTCTGGTGCTCTGGACGATCATCGCCGTCCGTCGCGTCCCGCTGCCCAGGGGCAGCCGCGCCTGGGCCGGATTCCTGGCGATGGGCCTGCTGAACAACGCGCTGCCCTTCTCGCTCATTGTCTGGGGGCAGACGCAGATCAGCTCCAGCCTCGCTTCCATCCTGAACGCGACCACGCCCTTCTTCGCCGTGCTGCTGACCCACGCCCTGACTGTCGACGAACGGATCAGCCGGGCGAAGTTGACCGGCGTGCCCATCGGTCTGGCCGGCGTCGTCCTGCTGATCGGGCCGGACGCGCTGGCGGGCGCCGCCGCCGACGTGCTGGGCCAACTCGCCATCCTGGGGGCCGCCATCTCCTACGCGCTCGCCGGCATCTTCGGCCGCCGCATGGGTGGCACCGTGCCGCTGGTCAACGCGGCCGGCATGCTCACCGGCGCCACGATCCTCATGCTGCCACTGGCTCTTGCCCAGCCTCTCGCCGCTCCCGGCCTGCCCGGCCTGGCCGCAACCGGGGCCATCCTGGGCAGCGCGGTCTTCTCGACCGCGCTCGCCTACCTGCTCTATTTCCGGATCCTGCGTGTCGCGGGTGCCACCAACGTGCTCCTCGTCACCTTCCTGGTGCCCGTCTCCGCCGTGCTGCTCGGCGTCGGCCTGCTGGGAGAAAGCCTGGGCTGGCGCACGCTGGCGGGCATGGCGACGATCTTCGCCGGGCTCGCCATCATCGACGGACGCCTGCTGCGGCTCCGGCGCCGCTGAGCGACGACAGGCCGCTCACTCTTGAGGATCAGGGGGAATTCTTAACAATCAGAGCAGATCGCGCTCAGCTCCGACCTAGCCTCCGGTCAGCGCGCGTTCCCGTGCCTGGTCGGGATAGTCGACGAGGCCGCCGATGGCGTCCTCCAGGAAGGGCAGAGGCGACGTGTCTTCCGTGCCTTCCGCCATCACCACCTGCCAGACCACGCTGACATTCCGCTCGGCGTCGGCGATGCGGTAGTCGATCGCGGCGTAGCCCTGCAGGCCGGCGTCCCGGCATTCCCGTCCGCTGCGGGTTACCCGGATCTCGCCGAAATCCCACTCGCCGATCGTCTCGCTGCGGGTGGGCACGCAGCGGCCGGCCCCCGCGAGTTGCGGAAAGGTCAGCCCGTCGACGCCGGGCAGGGGCGAACCCGGACCGGTCAGGACGGACAGCAGGATGGTGAAGCTGTTGTCGATCACGCCATAGGTCATCTGGGCCCGAGATCCGGCCTCGCCGCGGGCGATGATGGCCATGCTCGGCAACGACGTGACGTCCAACCAGGCGACATCGATCAGCGCGCCCTGCTCTCCGGCGATCGGCGGGCCGGCGATGTCGGCCACGCGGACCGCGCCTGCGGGCTGCTGCGCGGCGGTCCCGCCGGTCGACAAGGCCATCGCCAGCGCCACCAGCAGGGCCGCGCCATGCCGCGGCATGGCGCCTCGCTGCGTTCTTCCGGGTAAAGCCGTTCTCATATGCCAAGCCGTTCGCCGAGGTGCCCATTGGGCGGTCCAATAGACCCGATGCCGGCCGTCTTGCCAATGGCGCCGATCAGGCCATGCTCCCGAAACTGCTCACGACATGCTATCGTGCAACTTCTGGTTTCCTCTTGACGGGAGGCCGCCGCCATGGCCCTGGACACGGCCGGGGATACGCTGTCGATCGGACCGCCGCAGATCGGCGATGTCGGTCGCATCATCACGCTGCACGCCACCTATTACGGGCGCCAATGGGGTGTCGGCCCGGGTTTCGAGGCGCGCGTCGCGGAGCGTCTGGCGCGGCTCGTGGATCGGGCGGAGACGGGTCAGGCGGCGATCTGGTGCGCCCACCAGGGAGACCGCTGCATCGGCTCCATCGCCGTCGACCATGTGGCCGACTCAACCGCCCTCCTCAATTTCTTCATTCTCCACGACGCGGCCATGGGCAAGGGGCTTGGCAAGCGGCTGATCACCATCGCCATCGATCATTGCCGCCAGCACCACATGCGGCAGGTGCGGTCCTTCACCTTCCGGGGGCTGGATGTCGCCCGCGCGCTCTATGAGCGGCACGGCTTCCGGCTGGTCGATGAAGGACCGGACACGCTCTGGGGGCTGCCGGCGCTGGAGCAGACCTTCGAGACGCGCCTTTACGGCTAAGGACAGGGCCCCCGCTTCCGGTATGGCCGCGTGTGGCCCGTCCCGGGGTGTCCGGTTCAGGCGGCGGCCCGGGTCATGTCGCGCAGCACGTATTGCAGGATGCCGCCATTGCGGTAGTACTCCAGCTCGTCCAGCGTATCGATACGCGCCTTCAGCTTGACCTCGCGGCTCTCGCCGTTCGGGTAGTGCACGGTCATGGTGAGGATGGCGCGCGGCTCGACCGTCGTCACCCCGGCGATGTCGAAGGTCTCCTTGCCGCTGAGGTCGAGATCCGCCCGGGTCATGCCGTCGGTGAATTCCAGCGGCAGCACGCCCATGCCGACCAGGTTCGAGCGGTGGATGCGCTCGAAGCTCTCGGCGACGACCGCCTTGATACCCAGCAGGCGCGTGCCCTTCGCCGCCCAGTCGCGCGACGAGCCTGTGCCGTACTCCTTGCCGGCGATCACCAGGAGCGGCACGCCCTCCTCCTGATAGCGCATGGCGGCGGTGTAGATCGGCATCACCTCGCCGGAGGGCTGGTGGGTGGTCAGCCCGCCCTCGGTGCCGGGCGCCAACTCGTTGCGGATGCGGATATTGGCGAAGGTGCCCCGCATCATGATGTCGTGGTTGCCGCGGCGCGAGCCGTAGGAATTGAACTCCCGCGGCGGCACCTGCCGTTCGATCAGGTACTCGCCGGCCGGGCTCTCCGCCTTGATCGATCCGGCGGGCGAGATGTGGTCGGTGGTCACCGAGTCGGCGAGCTTGGCGAGCGTCCGCGCGCCGGTGATGTCGGTGATCGGCTCCGGCTCCAGGCCCATGCCCTCGAAGAAGGGCGGCTGCTTCACATAGGTCGAGGTGGCGTCCCACTCGTAGACCTCGCCCTCGGCGGTGGCGATGGTGCGCCACGCCTCCGGCCCCTTGAAGACGTCGGCGTAACGCGAGCGGAACATTTCCGGCGTCAGGCACTGCTCGATGGTCCGGGCGACCTCCTCGTTGGAGGGCCAGATGTCCTTCAGATGGACGAGGTTGCCCTCCTTGTCCTTGCCCAGCGGCTCCTTGGTGATGTCGATCTTCATCGACCCCGCCAGCGCGTAGGCGACGACCAGCGGCGGCGAGGCGAGGTAGTTGGCGCGCACGTCGGGGCTCACCCGGCCCTCGAAATTGCGGTTGCCCGAGAGGACCGATGCCGCCACCAGGTTGCCCTTGGCGATGGCCTCGGAAATCGGCTCGGGCAGCGGCCCGGAATTGCCGATGCAGGTGGTGCAGCCATAGCCCACCAGGTTGAAGCCCAGCGCGTCGAGATCATCCTGCAGCCCGGCCTTCTCCAGATAGTCGGAGACCACCTGGCTGCCCGGTGCCAGCGAGGTCTTCACCCACGGCTTGACCTTGAGGCCGCGCTCGTGCGCCTTGCGGGCGACCAGGCCGGCGGCGACCATGACGCTGGGGTTGGAGGTGTTGGTGCAGCTGGTGATGGCGGCGATCACCACGTCGCCGTGGTCGAGTTCGTAATCAGCGCCCTCGACCGGCGCCGGATGGGAGAGCGGATCGCCGTCATCCTCCGATTCCGCGGCGTTGGTATGGCCGCCCTCGGCTTCCCACCTGCCTTCGGGACCGTTCGGGTCGACGCCCAGCATTTCGGCCAGCGCGCGCTTGAACTCCGGCGCGGCTTCCGACAACAGCACCCGGTCCTGCGGCCGCTTCGGGCCGGCCAGCGACGGCTCGACGGAGTCGAGGTCGAGCTCCAGCGTGTCGGTGAACACGGGATCGGGACTGCCGGTCTCGCGCCACATGCCCTGGGCCTTGGCGTAGGCCTCGACCAGCTTCACGCGGCTGGGCTCGCGGCCGGAGAAGGTGAGATAGCGCAGCGTCTCCTTGTCGATCGGGAAGAAGCCGCAGGTGGCGCCGTACTCCGGCGCCATGTTGGAGATCGTCGCCCGGTCGGCCAGCGTCAGGTTGTCGAGGCCGTCGCCATAGAACTCCACGAACTTGCCGACCACGCCCTTCTTGCGCAGCATCTGGGTGACCGTCAGCACGAGGTCGGTGGCCGTCGCGCCCTCGCGCAGTTTGCCGTTCAGCTTGAAGCCGACGACCTCGGGAATCAGCATGGAGATCGGCTGGCCCAGCATCGCCGCCTCCGCCTCGATGCCGCCCACGCCCCAGCCGAGAACGGCCAGGCCGTTGACCATGGTGGTGTGGCTGTCGGTGCCGACCAGCGTGTCCGGATAGGCGACCTTGGGCTGGCCGGGCTTCGACTTGTCGGGCTCGACCCAGACGGTCTGGGCGAGATACTCCAGGTTCACCTGGTGGCAGATGCCCGTACCCGGCGGCACCACGCGGAAATTCTCGAACGCGGTCTGGCCCCAGCGCAGGAAGGCGTAGCGCTCGCCATTGCGCTCGAACTCGCGCTCCACATTGGCCTTGAAGGCGGCGGGCGTGCCGAACTGGTCGACCATGACCGAGTGGTCGATGACCAGGTCGACGGCCGACAGCGGGTTGATGCGTTGCGGATCGCCGCCGAGATCGACCATGGCCTGGCGCATGGCGGCGAGATCGGCGACGGCCGGCACGCCAGTGAAATCCTGCATCAGCACGCGGGCCGGCCGGTAGGCGATCTCGCGGTCCGAGCGGCGCTCGTTCACCCAGGCGACAGCCGCCTTGATGTCGTCGACGCTGACCGAGCGGTCGTCCTCGTAGCGCAGCAGGTTCTCCAGCAGCACCTTGAGCGAGTAGGGCAGTCGGCCGACCTCTCCGAGACCGGCCTCCTCGGCCGCCTCGAGGGAGAAGTAGTCGTAGGTCTCGCCGTCAACCTCGAGTTGGCGGCGGGTCTTCAGCGTGTCGTGTCCGGTGATGGTCAACGGATTGCCCTCTCAAAGTTCACGCACCTAGGCGCCCCTGGCTCGGATCGCGCCATTGTCCCATCCGGCGCCGATACCAGTCTTCGGGGCTGATGTACCCATTCTGACCGCCGGATTCAAACGGTCACCGGGCCGACAGGGGCGAAAAAGGGGGTGCGGGAAGTTTCGGGCGCGCCGGCCGAGGAGTCCAAAATCCTTGGACTCTGAGGGCGTCTGCAAGTTGCTACTAGAGCACTCCGAACCAATGTGTGGTTGATCCAAGAAAATACATCGCCGGCCAAGTTACGAATGTGCCCAGGACCCAAAGGATCCAGCTATCACCTCGAAGCAAGAGGGTAGTAAAAATACTCCAAATAATTGTAGATAATATACCCAATAAAAGCACGCCAACTGCTAATCTCCAACCTTGATCATAGACTATTGATGCCAGAAATACGATTGCAAATAGTAGCGCAATCCCACCCGTGATGTTGATAAAAATTCCAGCTGAATCACTCCCGCCGCGTAAGCCGGAGGCGCGGGCTCTGATCCACCTTTGGTTCTCAAACCTAGCGATAAAAAATATTGCAGTATAGAGCGATACAGAATTTGAAGGTATGAATTCCTCAAGCACATGAGCCCCCTGAAATCTTTACTGAAGATTCGTGCTTATATCAAATTCTTTGGACTGCCTGCTACAATAAAATACTCCCATTTTCATTCTATCGAAGTCTATGGCGCGCCTTGACTACAATGAAGCACACACCGCCGAGCGCGGCCAGCACGATCAATGCCCCGGAAATCGTCGCGCCATAGGCGAAGAAGGCGCCGAAACCGGTGCGCACTTCCGGGATGTAGGCGAGCCCGCGCCGCAGGATCAGCCAGCCGAAAGGCCCGATCACGGCGATCGCGAAGGCCAGCATGGGCAGTGAGATCGGCTCACGCCAGGGCGGCGGGCGTGGTGGCTCCTCACGGTCCCGCCGCGGCTCAGGCCCGTGCACGGTTGACCACCAGAATGCCGACGGCGACCAGCACCACGCCGACCGCGTCGCCCCAGCCCACCGGCTCGCCCAGCACCAGGAAGGCGGCGCCGACGCCGAAGACCGGGTTGAAGAAGTGGAAGGAGGAGGCGTTGGCCGCCGTGGTGCGGCCGAGCAGGGTGAACCACAGCCAGGTCGCCACCAGCGACGGGAAGACGATGATGTAGGCGAGCGCGGCGACGAATTCCCAGGTCACGTCGAAGCTGCCGAAGCTCTCGAAGGCGAGCCCGAACGGCAGCAGCGTGATCGACCCGACCAGCATCTGCAGGCCCATCACCATGGTGATGCCGGTGCCGAACGATCCCCGCTTGACCACCGCCGTGCCGACGGCCAGCGCGATGGTGCCGATGACCGCGCAGAGGATGCCGACCTCCTGTCCGACGCCGCCCGAGACGGGATCGCCGAGATGCGCGCTCATCACCCAGATGACGCCGGCGAATCCCAGGCCCATGCCGGCGAGCTTCATCGGCCCGATGCGCTCGGCCAGGAACACCGGCGCGATGGCGGCCATGACGATCGGCATGGCGGAACCGATGATGGCGCCGAGACCGGCGTTGATCGTGGTCATGGCGACGAACATCAGGCCGAGATAGAGCGTGTTCTGGCAGATGCCGAGGATCAGGATGGACCGCCAGGCGGTACGCGTGCGCGGCCAGGCCTGGCCCATCAGTACCGCCGCGGCGACCGCGAGGCCGCCGGCGATGGCGAAGCGCACGGCCAGCATCAGCACAGGCGGGGCGAACTGCAGCGCCAGCTTGGCCGAGGTGAAGGCCGACGACCAGATCACCGCGAAGGCCAGCCCGATCAGCGCCGTCACCAGCGGATGGCCGAGGGTCTCCGCCGGTCCTGACTGGGTGTTGACGGTGCGCGCGTTGCCGCCGGTCGACGCCATTCCTGCTCCTCCAGAACGCTGGCAGCGACCCTAGCCAAGGCCGATGGCCGCGTCACTCGCCGGGCGCACATGGCGCGGATGCGCAAGCCTGCGGGCGACCGTCGCGGCGCCGGGGCACGGCGCCGGGCGCGCGCGGTACCGATTGGTCGCGGCGGGTACGCAACTGTTGCAGGACCAGGGGCTTCCGGCTTTAATCCCGGCGAACGCGACGACCGGGCACGCGAACGACCCGGCCGGACAAGGCGAACAGGCACAGGCGTGAGGGAGGCGCCCGGATGCAGCCGAACGGCGATCCGTCAGACATCAGCGCACCCCGGGTGGAGGCGCCGGACCGGGGCGAGATCCTGCTCGCGGCCGAGCATGTGAGCCTGTCCTTCGGCGGCGTGCACGCGCTGCGCGACGTCTCCTTCGAGGTCAACCGTGGCGAGCTGTTCTCGATCATCGGCCCGAACGGCGCCGGCAAGACCTCCATGGTCAACTGCATCTCCGGCCGCTACAGCCCGACCGAGGGCCGCATCCACTACAAGGGCCGCGACATCACGCGCCTGAAGCCCAACGCCCGCGCCGATCTCGGCCTCGGCCGAACCTTCCAGAACCTGGCCCTGTTCGGCCACATGACGGTGCTCGACAACATCATGGTCGGGCGCCATCACCTGCTGAAAAACAATTTCGTCACCGGCTCGCTCTACTGGTTCACCGGGGCGAGGAAGGAGGAACTGGCGCATCGCCGGGTCGTCGAGGACATCATCGACTTCCTGGAGATCCAGCACGTCCGCAACGCCATGGCCGGAACCCTGTCCTACGGCCTGCGCAAGCGTGTCGAACTCGCGCGCGCGGTGGCGCTGAAGCCCGACCTCCTGCTGCTCGACGAGCCGATGGCCGGGATGAACCTGGAGGAGAAGGAGGACATGGCCCGCTACATCCTCGACCTGAACGAGGAGTGGGGCATGACCGTGATCATGATCGAGCACGACATGGGCGTGGTGATGGACATCTCCCACCGGGTGAGCGTGCTCGATTTCGGTCGCAAGATCGCCGAGGGCCTGCCCGAAGAGGTGATGAACCACCCGCAGGTCAAGCGCGCCTATCTCGGCGCCGACGAGGACGACGAGGAAGACGGCGAGGGCGCCGCGGCATGAACGACAGCCATCCCCGTACCTTTCCGGCCCTGCTGCGCCACAACGCCACCCACTGGCCCGACGACGTGGCCATGCGAGAGAAGGAGTTCGGCATCTGGAATGCCTTCACCTGGAAGGACTACGACGCCAGGGTCGCGCGTTTCGCGCTGGCCATGCGGGCGCTCGGCATCGGCCCCGGCGACGTGGTGGCGCTGATCGGCGACAACCGGCCGGACTGGGTGGTGGGCGAGATCGCCGCGCATGCCGTGCGGGGACTGAGCCTGGGCATGTATCGCGACGCGCTGGACGAGGAGATCGCCTACCTCGTCGAGTACGCCGAGGTGAAGCTGGTGATCGCCGAGGACGAGGAGCAGGTCGACAAGCTGCTCAATCTCGGCGACCGCATCCCGACGGTCCGCCACATCGTCTATTGCGACCCGCGCGGCATGCGCAAATACGAGGACCCGCGCCTGATCGCCGTCGCCGACTTCGTGGCGCTGGGCGAGCAGGCGCTGGCGGCCGATACCGGGGCCTATGACAGCCTGCTGGCCGCCCTCGATCCGGACGGGGTGGCCATCCTGTGCACCACCTCGGGCACCACCGCCAATCCGAAGCTGGCCATGCTGTCCGGCCGCTTGGTCATCGACCATGTGCGCGACTATCTCGCCGTCGATCCGAAGGACGAGACCGACGAATACGTTTCCGTCCTGCCGCTGCCCTGGATCATGGAGCAGGTCTACGCGCTGGGTAAGTCCCTGGTCTCCCGCATGAAGATCAACTTCGTGGAGGAGCCCGAGACGATGATGCACGACATGCGCGAGATCGGTCCGACCTTCGTGCTGCTGGCGCCCCGGGTGTGGGAGCAGATCGCCGCCGACGTGCGCAGCCGCATGATGGATGCGAGCCCGCTGAAGAACCGTCTCTTCGACCTCGGCATGAAGGCCGGCATGAAGGCGCTGGCGGAGGGCCGCCGGAGCGCCTTCGCGAAGGCCATCCTGTTCCGGCCGCTGGCCGACCGGCTCGGCTTCTCCCGCCTGAAATCGGCGGCGACGGGCGGCGCCGCCCTCGGCCCCGACACCTTCCGCTTCTTCCTCGCCATGGGCGTGCCGCTGCGCCAGCTCTACGGCCAGACGGAGCTGATGGGCGCCTACACCATCCACAAGGACGGCGATATCGACTTCGACACGGTCGGCTTCCCCTTCGACGAGACCATCGAGGTGCGCATCGACCAGCCCGACCCGAACGGCGTCGGCGAGATCGTCACCCGGCACCGCAACATGTTCCTGGGCTATTACAAGAACCCGGAGGCCTCGAAGGCCGACATCAACGAAGCCGGCGAGATGCACACCGGCGACGCCGGCTATTTCAACGAGGCCGGACACCTCGTCGTCATCGACCGGATCAAGGACCTGGCGACGACCAGCAATGGCGACCGCTTCTCGCCGCAGTTCATCGAGAACAAGCTGAAATTCTCGCCCTTCGTGGCCGAGGCGGTGATCCTGGGCGACCAGCGGCCCTATCTGGCGGCGATGATCTGCATCCGCTTCCCCATCGTCTCGAAATGGGCGGAGAAGAAGCGCCTGGCGTTCACGACCTACACCGACCTCTCGGCCAAGGACGAGGTCTATGCCCAGATCCAGGCGGAGGTGGAAGGCATCAACGCCACCCTTCCCGCCGCCCAGCAGATCCGCAAGTTCCTGCTGCTCTACAAGGAGCTCGACGCCGACGATGGCGAGCTGACACGCACCCGCAAGGTCCGTCGCGGCGTCATCAGCGACAAGTATGGCGGCATCATCGACGCCATCTACGGCCACGAGGACCGCATCCCGATCGACACCACCATCACCTTCCAGGACGGCACCCGCCAGCGCATCAAGACGGTGCTCAGGGTCGTCGACCTGGGCCAACCGGCGCCCCGCGGCGCCCTGGCGGCGGAGTAGCGGTTCCATGGAAGCCCTGCGCCTCGACTTCCTCTCGCAGCTGCTGGTCACCGGGCTGATCATCGGCACGCTCTACGGCGTCGTCGCCATGAGCTTCGTGCTGATCTACAAGGCCTCCAAGGTGGTGAACTTCGCCCAGGGCGAGTTCCTGCTCGTCGGCTCCTGGGTCTGCTGGTACTTCCTGATCGAGTTCCAGCTGCCCTTCTGGATCGGCTTTCCCATGACGCTGGCCTTCATGCTGGTCTTCGGCGTGCTGCTGCAGGTGGTGGTGCTGAGGCCGATGATCGGCGAGCCGATCATCTCCATCATCATGGTCACGATCGGGCTGTCGATCATGTTCCAGGCCCTGATGAAGTGGATGTTCGGAGTTTCGCCGCAGCCCTACCCGCCGATCTTCGACGTCGGCTCGGTGAACGTGCTGGGCGTGCAGATCCAGACGATCTACCTGCTGTCGATCGTCGTCTCGGTCGCCATCATGGGCGGCTTCGCCTGGTTCTTCAAATATTCGCGCTATGGTCTCGCCATGCGGGCGACGGCCTTCGACCAGCAGGCGGCCCAGTCGCTCGGCGTCTCGGTCAAGGCGGTGTTCGCCATGGCCTGGGCGATCTCGGCGCTCGTCTCCGCCGTCGCCGGCATCGTCGTCGGCGTCGTCAACGGGGTCAGCTCCGACCTCTCCTTCTACGGCATCAAGGTCTTCCCGGCGGTCATCCTGGGCGGGCTGGACTCCATTATCGGCGGCGTGCTGGGCGGCATCATCATCGGCCTGATCGAGGCGGTGGCGGCCTATTTCGACCTTTTCCTCGGCTTCGGCAATTTGCAGCAGATCGTGCCGTTCTACGTCCTGGTCATCCTGCTGATGATCAAGCCCTACGGCCTGTTCGGCACCCGCGACATCGAACGGGTCTAGGAGGCAGCACCCCACCATGGCCGGCATCCAGTTCCGACCCTGCGGCGATTTCCGCACCTCCTACCGCGCGGACACCACGATCTTCGACGACCGGTTCAGCCGCAACTTCGTCATCGGCCTGGTCATCGTGCTGGCGCTGATCCCGATCCCGACGGTGTTCGATCTCGGCTTCGACGTGATCGACCGCTACTGGACGAACCTGCTGATCAATATCGGCTTCCTGTCGATCGCCGCGCTCGGTCTCAACATCCTCGTCGGCTTCACCGGGCAGATCTCGATCGGTCACGCCGTCTTCTTCGGCTTCGGCGCCTTCTCCACGGTGTTCATCCACGAGAACACCGGCCTCCCGGTCTTCTTCACCATCCCGCTCGCCGGCCTGCTGACGGCCGCGGTGGGGCTGATCTTCGGCGTGCCGGCGGCGCGTCTGAAGGGGCTCTACCTCGCCATCGCCACGCTGGCGGCCCAGTTCATCCTGGAGAACTTCTTCGCCCGCGCCGACTGGTTTTCCGGCGGCACCCACGGCGCGCGCGCGCCCAGGGTCGAGTTGTTCGGCTTCGAGTTCCGCGACGCCCAGGCCTATTGGTGGCTGGTGCTGGGCTATGTGGTGGTGATGTACCTGCTGGCGACCAACCTGATGCGCAGCCGCGACGGCCGTGCCCTGATCGCCGTTCGCGACCACTATCTCTCGGCCGAGATCATGGGCGTGAACCTGACCAAGTACCGCATCCTGTCCTTCGGCATCGCCTCGTTCTACGCGGGCATCGGCGGCGCCCTGTTCGCCCACTACAACCGCTTCGTCCAGGTCGAGACCTTCAACATCTTCTTCTCCATCCAGTTCCTGGCCATGGTGATCATCGGCGGGCTGGGCTCGGTCATGGGCACGATCATGGGCGTCACCTTCATCGTTCTGCTGCCGGAAGTGACCGAGGGGCTGGCCGGCACGCTGCGCGGCACGGAACTGGCGGAGAGCCTGAACCTGGAGGTCGGTCTCAACTTCATGAAGGAGATGGCGATCGGCCTCGCCATCATCCTGTTCCTGATTTTCGAGCCGGACGGGCTTGCCCACCGCTGGCGGCAGATAAAGGCCTACTGGAAGCTTTATCCGTTTTCCTATTAGGGTTGGACACCAATGCGACCGCCCGGCAGCGAGCGACCGGGCGGCGCCCATCAAGGGAGGAAGCAGATCCATGAACGCGTTGAAACTGACCACCGCGACCGCCGTGGCCGCGCTGGCCGTCGGCTCGGCCCAGGCCCAGGACGTCTTCGTCGGCCACCTGGCCGATCTCACCGGCGCCACCGCCTCGATCGGCGTCGCCTATGCCGACGGCATTGCCGACGCCTTCGCCTGGTACAATGCCAATGGCGGCATCGACGGCACGGAGATTGCGTTCGAGACAATCGACTACGCCTACCAGGCGCCGCGCGCGGTCTCGATCTACCAGGACTGGGTGTCGGATGACGTCGTCGCCATCCAGGGCTGGGGCACGGCCGACACCGAGGCGCTGATCCAGTTCGTCGCCGAGGACGAGATCCCCTACTTCTCGGCTTCCTATTCCGGTGCGCTGACCGATCCCACCGGCGATGCGGAGCGCTCGCCGGAGGCCGCGCCCTACAACTTCTTCTACGGCCCGTCCTATTCCGACGCCTGCCGGGCACTGGCCCAGTGGTCGTGGGAGGACTGGGAGGCCAGCGGCGGCGAGGGCACGCCGATCTGGGTGCACATGGGTGCGGACCATCCCTATCCGGAGAGCCCGCGCCAGGCCTGCAGCGAATACGCCACCGAACTCGGCTTCGAGGTCGCCGATCAGATCCAGTACTCGATGGGGCCGGCGGACTTCACCGCCCAGTGCCTGACCCTGAACGAGGTGGGCGCGGACTACGCCTATCTCGCCAACATCGCCGGCGCCAACATCGCCATGCTGAATTCCTGCGCCAATCTCGGCGTAGAGACCCAGTTCGTCTCCAACGTCTGGGGCTATGACGAGAATGTCATGCGCGCCGCCGGCGCGGCGGCGGACGGCGTCGTAGTCGCGGTGCGCACCCAGTCGATCTTCACCGACGACAACGAGGCCATCGCCCGGGTGCAGGAGATCGCCGGCGGCGACGACTACCAGGTGCTGAGCTATCTCGCCGGCGTCTGTTCGGCCGCCTACATGGTCGAGGCCATGCGCGGCGCCTACGAGGCCGATGACGAGGTCACCGGTCCCGGCATCAAGGCCTATATCGAGGCGCAGAGCGACTGGGTTCCGGAAGGCCTGGACGGTCTGTGCTATCCCTCAACCTGGACGGCCGAGGACCATCGGGGCCTGATGACGGTCTCGATCTACCAGGGGCATGTCGACGGCGCCACGGAAGGCCAGGAAGTGGCGGACCTCGTGGCCGACGGCGTGATGTCGCTCGAGCAGGTTGGCGAGATCACCCTGGAGCGCCGGCCGGAGTGGCTCGGCTACTGAGCCCGAGACGTGGGCGGGGCGGCGCTCGGGCGCCGTCCCGTTCAGCCGGCGTCGAGCCGCCGGGCGAGCGTTCTGGGCGCCACGGCCCGGTAGCTCTCGCCGATCCAGGCCTCCAGCACGTCGAGGGGCACCGTGTCCCCTTCGGCGAAGCTGGCCGAGACCCAGCCGCTGCGGCCGAGGCCGTAGCCGGTCGGCGCGGTGAACGGGTAGTCGAGGGCGAAATGCGACGACTGCGGCAGCTTCACGCTGAGCGACAGGGTGGGGCCCTGGTTGCCCATGAAGACGAAGGTCTTGCCGCGCACCTTGATGGCCGGGTGACCCCAGGGCAGGTCCTCGGTGGCTTCAGGCAAGGAGAGGGCGAAACCGTGTACCCTGGTCCAGGCGTCCGCTATCGATTGCTCGGCCATCGGCTCGTTCCCACAGGCAGTTTCCGACAATGACAGCATCCCCGGCAGCCAGCCCCGCAAACGCCGCAACCGGCGCGGCGCCGCCGCTGCTGGCGGTCAACAATATCGAGGTCGTCTACAACGATGTCATCCTCGTTCTGCGCGGCCTTTCCCTCGACGTGCCGGCGGGCGAGATCGTCGCCCTGCTCGGCGCCAACGGGGCGGGCAAGTCGACCACGCTGAAGGCCGTCTCCGGCCTCCTGAAGACCGAGGACGGGGAGGTCACCCGCGGCACCATCACCTACGAGGGCGAGGTGATCAATCACCTCGACCCCGGCGCCATCGTGCGCAAGGGCATCTTCCAGGTGATGGAGGGCCGCCGCATCATCCAGGACATGACGGCTCACGAGAACCTGCGCCTGGGCGCCCACACCCGCACCGACCGCGGCCGGATCGCCGCCGATCTCGACATGGTCTACGACTATTTCCCGCGGCTGAAGGAGCGCACCGGCCTCGCCGGCTATCTGTCGGGCGGCGAGCAGCAGATGCTGGCCATCGGCCGGGCGCTGATGGCCAGGCCGCGGCTGATCCTGATGGACGAGCCCTCCATGGGCCTGTCGCCGCTGCTGGTGCGCGAGGTCTTCGGCATCATCCGCAAGCTGAACCAGGACCTCGGCATCACCATCCTGCTGGTCGAGCAGAATGCCCGCATGGCGCTGGAGGCGGCGAGCTACGGCTACATCATGGAGAACGGCAAGGTGGTGCTGGACGGCACGGCCGAGCAGCTGCGCAACAACGAGGACGTCAAGGAATTCTATCTCGGCGGCGGCGGCGGCGAGCGCCGCAGCTTCAAGAACCTGAAGAGCTTCAAGCGCCGCAAGCGCTGGCTCTAGGCGGGCGGCTGACGACCGGAGACGCTGGAAGGCCCATGACCGACAGCCACTACGACGCCCTCGAAACCCGCTCCGCCGACGCGCGGGAGGCCGATCTCATGGCCAGGCTGCGCGACCAGATCGCCCACGCCAAGGCGAACGCGCCGGGCCATGCGCGCCGGCTGGCCGATGTCGATCCGGAGACCGTCACCGACCGGGCGGCGCTCGCCCGCCTGCCGCTGCTGCGCAAGGCCGACCTGCCGGACGCCCAGGCCGCGCGGCCGCCCTTCGCCGGGCTCGCGGCCGTGAAGCCGGGGGCGGGCCTGCGCCGGATCTTCGCCTCGCCCGGGCCGATCTACGACGCCGAGGGCGAAGGACCGGACTATTGGCGCACCGCACGGGCGCTCTGGGCCACCGGCATCCGCAAGGGCGACATCGTGCAGAACTGCTTCGCCTACCATTTCACGCCGGCGGGCGTGATGTTCGACTGCGGGGCGGAGGCGATCGGCGCCGCCGTGGTGCCGGCGGGCGTCGGCAATACCGAGCAGCAGGCAAGAGCCATCGCCGACATCCGGCCGCGCGCCTATGTCGGCACGCCCGACTTCCTGAAGGCGATCCTGGAGAAGGCGGATGCCCTCGGCCTCCCTTCCGGCTCGCTGCGGCTGGCCCATGTATCGGGCGGGCCACTGTTCCCCGAGCTCAAGGATTTCTACGCCGGGCGCGACATCGCGGTCATGCAGTCCTACGGCACTGCGGATATCGGCCTGATCGCCTACGAGACGGCGGCCCGTGACGGCCTGGTCCTGGACGAGCACATCATCGTCGAGATCGTCCGTCCCGGCACCGGCGATCCGCTCCCCGACGGCGAGGTCGGTGAGGTCGTCGTCACCACCTTCAGTCGCGCCTATCCGCTGATCCGCTTCGCTACCGGCGACCTCTCCGCCATCGCGCCTGGTCAAAGCGCCACGGGCCACACCGCGCCGCTGCTGCGGGGCTGGATGGGCCGTGCCGACCAGACCACCAAGGTCAAGGGCATGTTCGTCCATCCACGCCAGGTCGCCGAAATCGTCTCGCGCCATCCCGGCATCGCGCGCGCCCGGCTGACCGTGACGGCGGCGTCGGGCGTCGATTCGATGACGCTGGCCGTGGAGAGCGACCGGGCGCCGGACGGCGCGGCCGAGGCGATCGCCGCGACGCTGCAATCGGTCACCAAGTTGCGCGGCGTGGTGGAACTCGTCGCCCCCGGCAGCCTGCCGAATGACGGAAAGGTCATCGACGACCGAAGGAAAGACGCCGGAATGTCGAAATAGTCATAACAAAGGTAGATGATCCGGCTTCTCGCTGTCCGAGAAACAGCGCGAAGCGATCACAGTTTCGCCAGATTCGGGGAACACTGTAAGAACGTCCCTCAGAACAGGACGGACGACGGGGTGTAGTTGCGAGTCTACCCCGTCCACACCGGGTCCCGATAAGCCTCCGCAAGCTCAGTCGACGGACCCCATTTAAAGGCCACCGCTGCCCTGACCCCTGGCGGTGGCCTTTTTTTATCCGGTGTTCTAATCGCGCCGCCCCCACCGTCAAGGGCTTTCGCCTCCCCGCGTCTTGATCTAATGGTCATGCCTGCGCACCCGGGATAACGACGGGGAAAACAGCGGGACGGAGCGAATCCGATGACGGCAGGTCGGCAGGACGGCACACGGCTGAAGCGCCGGGCACGACGCAAGATCGCGGCGGCGATCCTGGTCGCATGCGGTGCCGCGGCCTACATCGTTGCCGCCATGGCCGACCGCTGGCTCGCCTATGCCATCTTCGGCACCCAGAACCGGGCCGATCTCGTCTACTACGTGCTGGTCGCGTTCGGCTTCGTCCTGATCGTGATCGCCGGCGGCATTCTCATCACCACCGCACGCCTGGATGCGGAGCCGTCGGACGGCGACCGCTCCCGATGATCGTCTACCAGGCGCGCGACCTCGCCTGCGTGCGGGGTGGACGCCTGGTGTTCCAGGACGTCTCCTTCGATCTGGTGCCGGGCGCCGCCCTGCGGGTGGTGGGTCCGAACGGCTCGGGCAAGTCATCGCTGCTGCGCCTGATCGCCGGCCTTTCCCGCCCCTTCGACGGCCGCTGCGGCTGGCGACGGGAGGCGGATGATGACGGCCGCGACCCCATCGCGCTCATCGGCCACGCCAACGGCCAGAAGCCGGCGCTGACGCCGCTCGAGGATCTCACCTTCTGGGCCCGGCTCGCCGACCGTCGCGAGGCGCCGGCGCGCGCGCGCCTGGCGCTGGAGGGCTTCGGTCTCGCCCCCCTCGCCGATACCCCGCAGCGCTATCTCAGCCAGGGCCAGAAGCGGCGCGCCGCGCTCGCCCGCCTGCTCGTCGCGCCGTCGCGGCTGTGGCTGCTGGACGAGCCGACGGTCGGCCTCGACAGCGGCGCCGTCGGTCTCCTCGAGGGCCAGGTGCGGCGCCATCTCGAGGGCGGCGGCATGGTTGTGGCCAGCACCCATCTGTCGTTCGACCTGCCGGATGCGGCGACCCTCGACATGGCCGACCACCAGCCGGCCGAGGCGTGGTGAGCGGCTTCTTCCTGCTGCTGCGGCGCGAAATTGTGCTGGCCCTGCGCGGCGGCACCGATGCCGGCGTGGCGCTGGCCTTTTTCGTCATCGCCGTGACCCTGTTCCCCTTCGGCCTGGGCCCGGAGCCGAACCTCCTGGCGCGCATCGCGCCGGGGGTGCTCTGGGTGGCGGCGCTGCTCGCCGCCCTGCTCTCGCTCGAACGCCTTTTCCAGGGCGACGCCGATGACGGGGTGATCGAGGTGCATCTGGCGCGCGGCACCGGGCTGGAGGTCGTCGCCTTCGCCAAGATGGTCGCCCACTGGCTGGTAACCGGCCTGCCGCTGGTGCTGGTCTCTCCGGTTCTCGCCGCCATGTTGGGCCTGCCGTCGCGAGGCTACCTCATCCTGCTCGCCACCCTGCTCGTCGGCACCCCGGTGCTCAGCCTGGTCGGCGGCATCGGCGCGGCGCTGACCATCGGCGCGAGGCGGGGCGGCGCGCTTCTGGCGCTCCTCGTCCTGCCGCTCCTGGTTCCGCCGCTGATCTTCGCCGTCGGCGCCATCGACGCGGTGCTGCAGGGCCTGAGCGCACGGGCCAACCTGCTGCTGCTCGGCGGGCTGCTGGCGGCAGCGCTGCCGCTGGCGCCGGTCGCGGCCGCGGCTGCGATGCGCCAGGCCGTGGAGTGACGCTGTGGAATGAAATCCGCAGCCCAGGCGTCCTTTGTCCGGCAGGCCCGGGCGCGGCAAGATGTCGGCCAAGAATTGATCCAGATCGCTTTCATGGCGGCCTGAAACGCTCTATGTGAGGGCGCATGCACAAATTCGCCAACCCCGCCCGGTTCAACCGTCTCGCCGCCCGTCTGATGCCGTGGCTGGTGGGCGTCGCCGGCGTGGCGCTGCCGGTGGGGCTTTACCTCGCACTTGTCGCCTCGCCGCCGGACTACCAGCAGGGCGAGGCGGTGCGCATCATGTATGTGCACGTGCCCTCGGCCTGGCTCGCCATGTTCGGCTACGCCCTGATGGCGCTGGCCAGCGTCGCCTTCCTGGTCTGGCGGCATCCGCTGGCCGGGCTGTTCACCAAGGCCGTCGCGCCGGTGGGTGCTGTCTTCACCTTCCTCTGCCTGGTCACCGGCGGGTTGTGGGGCGAGCCGATGTGGGGTACCTGGTGGGTCTGGGACGCGCGGTTGACCAGCGTGCTGATCCTGTTTTTCCTCTATCTTGGCTATCTGGCGCTGGCCGGGGCGTTCGACGATCCGCAGCGCGGCCTGCGCTCCGGCGCGGTGCTGGTCCTCGTCGGCACGGTCAACCTGCCGATCATCAAGTTCTCGGTCGACTGGTGGAATACGCTGCACCAGCCGGCCAGCATCAGCCGCATCGGCACGCCGGCCGTCGACGCCGCCATGCTGTGGCCGCTGCTGGTGATGATGCTGGGGCTGACGGCGCTGTTCCTAGCCATCGCGCTGGTGCGCACGCGCACAGAGATCGCCCGGCGCAAGATCGAGGTGCTGCGCCTCGCCACGGTCGGGCGACAGGTGCGACGCCAGGCGGACGAGGCGGTCGAGCAGACGGCCTGAACGGGCCGTCAAGGCATGAACCAACGGCCGTGGCCGGGGCGGCCGGACTTAGCATGGGAACGGAAAATCACTAGATGTCGCACACTGCCGGGAGCGGGCCAGCGGGTGCCGGGACGAGGAAGCCGGGACGAGAGAGGTGAGCGAGTTCTTCGCCATGGGCGGCTACGCGCCCTATGTCTGGGGCGCCTACGGTCTGGCACTGGTGCTGATCGTCGCGCTGGCGGTCGTGTCCTGGCGGCGGCTCCGCGCGGCGGAGAAGACCCTGAAAACGCTGGAGGCGGTCCGCGGCCGGCGACGGGAGAGGCGCGGCGATGACGCGTAAGCGGCGGCGGCTGGCGATTGTCGGACTGTGCGCGCTCGGCCTCGGCACCGCCACGGCCCTGGCGCTGACGGCGTTCGAGGACAACATCCTGTTCTTCTACTCGCCCACCGAAATCGCCGAGCGCCAGGTCGAGCCTGGCCAGCGCTTCCGGCTGGGTGGCCTGGTGGCCGACGGTTCGGTGGTCCAACTCGACGACAGCGCGGGCGTCGCCTTCACCGTCACCAACACGGTGCACGATGTCGACGTGCGCTACGAAGGCATCCTGCCGGACCTGTTCCGCGAGGGTCAGGGCGTGGTCGCCCACGGCATTCTGGGTGGCGACGGCGTGTTCGTGGCCGACGAGGTGCTGGCCCGCCACGACGAGACCTACATGCCGCCGGAGGTCGCCGAAGCGCTGGAGGCGGCCGGCCACGGCCCGCTCACCGCGCCGCAGGCGAGCGGCAACCGCGCCGTCGTGCCCCAGGGCGGCGACAGCGTGGTCACCCAATGACCGGAAAGGAGCAGGCGGGACGGAGGGGCGCCGGTTGCGCCTGACCTCGCGATCATGATCCCCGAACTCGGCCATTTCGCCCTCGTGCTCGCCCTGGTGGTCGCCTTCCTTCAGGCGCTGGTGCCGCTTGTCGGCGCCTGGCGCGGACATGGCGGCATGATGGCCGTCGCGACGCCGGCCGCCCTGGTGCAGCTGGCCCTGGTGGCGATCGCCTTTGCGGCCCTGACCTACGCCTATCTGGTCAGCGACTTCTCCGTGCTGAACGTGGTCGAGAACAGCCATTCGGCGAAGCCCTGGCTCTACAAGCTGACCGGCGTGTGGGGCAATCACGAGGGCTCGATGCTGCTGTGGATCCTGATGCTCGCCCTGTTCGGTGCCATGGTCGCGGCCTTCGGACGCAATCTCCCGACCAGCCTCAAGGCACGGGTGCTGGCCATCCAGGGGCTGATCGGCGTCGGCTTCCTGCTCTTCATCCTGGTCACCTCGAATCCCTTCCTGCGCGCCGATCCCGCCCCACTCGACGGCAACGACCTCAATCCGCTCTTGCAGGACCCCGGCCTCGCCTTCCATCCGCCGATGCTCTATTTCGGCTATGTCGGCTTCTCCATGGCCTTCTCCTTCGCCATCGCGGCGCTGATCGAGGGGCGGGTGGACGCCGCCTGGGCGCGCTGGGTCAGGCCCTGGACGCTGGTCGCCTGGTGCGGGCTGACGGCCGGCATCGCGCTGGGCTCCTGGTGGGCCTATTACGAGCTCGGCTGGGGCGGCTGGTGGTTCTGGGATCCGGTGGAGAACGCCAGCTTCATGCCCTGGCTCACCGGCACCGCGTTGCTGCACTCCGCGATGGTGGTCGAGAAGCGCGACACGCTCAAGAGCTGGACCATCCTGCTGGCCATCGTCACCTTCGGGCTCTCGCTGCTCGGCACCTTCCTGGTGCGCTCCGGCGTACTGACCTCGGTGCACGCCTTCGCGGTCGACCCGGCGCGGGGCCTGTTCATCCTCGTCCTGCTGGCGCTGACGATCGGCGGTGCGCTCACCCTCTTCGCCGTGCGCGCGCCACGGCTGAAGGGGGGCGGCCTGTTCGCGCCGATCAGCCGGGAAGGCGGGCTGATCCTCAACAATCTGCTGCTCTCCACCGCCGCGCTCACCGTCTTCCTGGGCACCCTCTACCCCCTGTTCGTCGAGGTCGCCGGCGGCAGCCGCATCTCCGTCGGCCCGCCCTATTCCAACGCGGTCTTCCTGCCGGTCGCCAGTCCGCTCGTCGCGGCGATGGCGGTCGGGCC
>JAVKFF010000083.1:0-29784 GCA_040226215.1 Azospirillaceae bacterium | reverse complement strand
AAATCGATGGCGTCGCGCGCCCGCTCATGACTCGGCAGGTCGAAGGCGTCCGCCTCGCCGGTCTCCGTCGTCTCGAAACGCGGCAGGCCGATCTCGCTCGCCGACAATGCGCGGTGGGCCATGTCTCCTCCAACCCCGGGTGCCTGTTCGCCGCCTGCCTTGCATGATCCGGTGGAGGCGCCCATCTTCCGACTTCTCGTTTCCAAGCCTGGGCACGAAAGCCGGTTCTTTCAAGCCAGCGGATCCGGTCGACCGCACTACCATCCAGCCGAGCGCGCCCAATGTCCACCGCCGTCCGCGTGAACCATCTCACCCGCTACGTCTTCCGTGACGCCAGCCACCTCGGACCGCACATCATACGGCTCTGCCCGGCCTACTATGCCCGCGCCGAGGTCGACGGTTTCGTCATCGCCGTGCGTCCGCCGGAGGCCGTCACACGCACCTATTACGGACCGAGCGGAAATCGGGTGGTGCGCGCACTGTTTCCCGAGCCGGTGCGCCAGCTCGAGATCGAGGTCGTGCTGGACCTGACCATTCCGGAGATCAATCCCTTCGACTTCTTCGTGGCCCCGATCGCCGAAAGCCTTCCCGTCGCCTATGAGGAGGAGGACAGGACGATCCTGGCCCCCTATCTGCAGGCGCCGCCCGAAGGGCGACGGCTGTCGGACTGGATGGCCGACCTGCCGGCAAGCGGCTACACCGTCGATCTGCTGGTCGAGATCAACCGGCGCATCGCCGAGCAGGTCACCTACATCCGGCGCGAGGAGGAAGGCCTGCTCGACACCGAGGGCCTGCTGGCGCGCGGCGCCGGGTCGTGCCGCGACACGGCCTGGTTGCTGGTCCAGGCGATGCGTCGTCTCGGCATCGCCGCCCGCTTCGTCTCCGGCTATCTGGTCCAGCTCGAGGGCAGCGCCGCCGATGCACCCGACCACGACACGATCGAACTGCATGCCTGGGCGGAGGCCTTTCTGCCCGGTGCCGGCTGGATCGGTTTCGACACCACCTCCGGGATGCTGGCAACCGCGGGGCACGTGCCCCTCGCCTCAGGGCACGTGCCGGAGGTCGCGGCACCCGTCGTCGGCACCGCCGAGGTGGCGGTGGAGCGCTTCGAGGTGACGATGGGCGTGACGCGGCGCCCGGCGGCGGCCGTACCGGCGAGCTAGCTCGTCCGCCCCTCGGCCGCCATGGCCAGCTGCTCGTCGCGCTGGCGGGTCTTCTCCTGGCGGTGGATCAGCGCCGAGGCGACGATGATGCCGATGCTGACCACGCCGACGAACAGCGTCGACAGCGCATTGATGTCCGGGCTGACGCCAAGCCGCACCTTGGAGAAGACCACCATGGGCAGCGTGCTCGCCCCCGGACCGGAGACGAAGCTGGCCACCACGAGGTCGTCGAGCGACAGGGTGAAGGCGAGCAGCCAGCCGGCAATCAGCGCCGGGGCGATGATCGGCAGGGTGATGACGAAGAAGACCTTTGTGGGCCGGGCGCCGAGGTCGAGCGCCGCCTCCTCCAGCGAGACGTCCAGCGAGATCAGCCGGGACTGCATAACCACGGTGACATAGGCGGCGCAGAAGGTGGCGTGGGCGATGATGATGGTCACCATGCCGCGGCCGGCCGGCCAGCCGATCAGCTGCTCCATGGCGACGAAGAGCAGGAGGAGCGAGATGCCGGTGACCACTTCGGGCATCACCAGCGGCGCCGTCACCATGCCGGTGAACAGCATCCGACCCCGGAAGCGGCCGAAGCGGGCCAGCGCATAGCCCGCCATGGTCCCCAGCACCACGGCGATGGTGGCGGTGATGGCGGCGATCTGCAGGCTCAAGAGCGCCGCGTCGATGATCTGATCGTTCTCGAACAACTCGCCATACCAGCGTGTCGTCCAACCGCCCCAGACGGTCACCAGCCGGCTGTCGTTGAAGGAGAACAGCACCAGCAGCAGGATCGGCACGTAGAGGAAGCCGTAGCCGACGAACAGCATGATCCCGGGGAAGGAGAGGAAGCGGAACCGGCTCATGCGTCCCGCTCCGTGCTGCGCGCCTGCGACCACTGGAAGATCACCATCGGCACCACCAGCAGCAGCAGGATGGCGATCGCCACCGCCGAGGCGACCGGCCAGTCGCGGTTGTTGAAGAATTCCTGCCAAAGCACGCGGCCGATCATCAGCGTGTCGGGACCGCCCAGCAGCGCCGGGATGACGAACTCGCCGACCGCCGGGATGAAGACCAGCAGCGAGCCGGCGACGACACCGGGCAGGGACAGCGGCAGGGTGACCGTCAGGAAGGTGCGCCACGGCGGGCAGCCGAGATCGGCCGCTGCCTCCAGCAGGCTGATATCCAGCTTCTGCAAGGTGGCGTAGAGCGGCAGGATCATGAAGGGCAGGTAGGAGTAGGTGATCCCGACATAGACCGCGAAATCGGTCTGCAGCATCTGGATCGGCTGATCGATGACCCCGAGCCAGATCAGCACATTGTTGATGACGCCGTTGTCCTTGAGGATGCCGATCCAGGCGTAGACGCGGATCAGGAACGAGGTCCAGAAGGGCAGGATCACCAGCATCAGGAGCGCGGTGCGGATCTTCGCGTCCGACCGCGCGATGGCGTAGGCCATGGGATAGCCGAGGATCAGCGTCAAGAGGGTCGAGATCGCGGCGATCTTGACCGAGTTCAGGTAGGAGATCGCGTAGAGGTCGTCCTCGACCAGGTAGAGGTAATTGCCGAAATTCAGGCGGATCTCGAGATAGATGCCGTCGACCCATTCCAGCAGCGGCGTATAGGGCGGCTGCGATATGGCGTATTCCGACAGGCTGATCTTCAGGACGATCAGGAACGGCACCAGGAAGAACAGCAGCAGCCAGAGATAGGGGACGAGGATGACGCCCCGCCGGCTGCCGGCGAAGAACGCCGTCACGCGTCCGGCGATCCAGCTCAGCGGATCGCTGGAGCGCCGGCCGTGCCCGTCGCCGGTTTCGCTGTCGCTATCGGCCATGTCCGCCCCGCTATCCGGCCAGTGCCAGCCCGGCGAAGGGCGGCCAGCTGACGAAAACCTCGTCCTCCCAGGTGATCGGCAGATCGGTGCGGCGCGTCAGATTGGGCGCGGTCACGCGGATGCGCTGGCCACCCGGCAGGTCGATCAGGTAGATCGACATGTCGCCGAGATAGGCGATCTCGTCCACCTTGCCGCGCAGCAGGTTGAAGCCCGCTTCGCCGCCCGTCGGCGGGTTCTTCGAGATCACCATCTTTTCCGGCCGGACGGCGACCGCGACATGGGCGTGCTGGGAGACGTCGATCGAGCGGTCGAGCAGCAGCTTGGTGCCGACCTCCGGGCAGTCGACAACCATGCGGCCCTGCGCGTTCTCCACAACCTCGCCCTCGAACAGGTTGACCGAGCCGATGAACTCGGCGACGAAGCGGCTGTTGGGAAACTCGTAGATCTCGCCAGGCGTGCCGACCTGGAGGATCTTGCCGGCGTCCATCACCGCGATACGGCTGGACATGGTCATCGCCTCCTCCTGGTCGTGGGTGACGATGACGAAGGTGACGCCGAGCGTCTCCTGGATATTGACCAGCTCGAACTGGGTCTGCTCCCGCAGCTTCTTGTCGAGCGCGGCAAGCGGCTCGTCGAGCAGCAGAACCTTCGGGCGCTTGACCAGCGCACGGGCCAGTGCCACGCGCTGCCGCTGGCCGCCGGAGAGCTGGTGCGGCTTGCGCGTGGCGAACGGCGCCAGGCGGACCAGTTCCAGCGCCGCATGCACGCGGTCGCGGATTTCCGCCGCTGACGCGCCCTCCTGGCGCAACCCGAAGGCCACGTTGTTGGCCACCGTCATGTGCGGGAACAACGCATAGGACTGGAACATCATATTGACCGGCCGGCGGTAGGGCGGCACGCCGGCCATTTCCTGCCCGTCGATGGTGATGCTGCCGGCCGAGGTCGTCTCGAAGCCGGCCAGCATGCGCAGCAGGGTCGTCTTCCCGCAGCCCGACCCGCCGAGCAGCGAGAAGAACTCGCCGGTGAAGATGTCGAGGCTGACGTCGTCGACCGCGTAGAAGTCACCGAACTTCTTGGTGACGTTGCGGACCTGGATCAGCGGCGTCTCGCCGGGATCGTTCCAGGGCTGGCGATGACTTGGGCCGGCATTCCGTTCCGCCATGGGTGCCTCGATCTCCCTTCAGGACTGAGCCGCGGCTGGCGGCGAACGAAGAAACCCTCCGGCGGGTGACGCCGGAGGGTCGGTTCAGCGACCGGCGGGTGTCCGCCGGCGCGTCATCGGCATGGACCGCCGCGGCATCAGGTGCCGGACCGGATCCGCGTCCAGGCCCGCGTCCAGTTGCGGATGGTGCCCTGGCTGCGCTCCTCGCTCGGGAACAGGCGCTCCTGCACTTCCGGCGGCGGGAAGATGGTCGGATCCTCCGCGATCTCAGGATCCATCAGCGGCCAGGAGTCCGGGATGGCGTTGGCGTAGGCGACATAGTCGTCGATCGCCGCCATCACGTCGGGACGAAGCACGAAGTTGATGAAGGCGTGCGCCGCTTCCGGATTGGGCGCGTCCGACGGGATCGCCAGCATGTCGAACCAGATGATCGTGCCCTCCTCGGGGATCACGTAGGTCACCTCGACGTCGTTGCCGGCCTCCTCCGCCCGGTAGGCCGCCTGCACCACGTCGCCCGACCAGCCGACCGACAGGCAGACGTCGCCATTGGCCAGGTCGTTGATGTATTGCGAGGAATGGAAGTAGCGGACATACGGCCGGATGCTCATCAGCAGGTCGACGGCCTGCTGCAGATCCTCCTCGCTCTCGCTGTTCGGGTCGAGGCCCAGATAATGCAGCGCGATCGGGAAGATCTCGTCCGGTGAATCGAGGATGGTGACGCCGCAATCGGCGAAGTTGGCGACCACCTCGGGGTCGAACACCATGTCCCAGCTGTCGACCGGGGCGCCGGGCATGCGCTCCTCGATCATGCCGACATTGTAGCCGAAGCCATTGGTGCCCCACTGGTAGATCACGGCGTGCTCGTTGCCGGGATCGGCCGGCTGCACCCGCTCCATCAGCGACTGGTCGAGGTACTCCGCATTGGGCAACTGGCTGTAGTCGAGTGGCTGGTAGACGCCGGCCTGGATCTGCCGGGCCATGAACGGCATGGCTGTCGGCACCACCACATCGTAGCCCGAGCTGCCGGCGAGCAGCCGCGCCTCCAGCACCTCGTTGCTGTCGTAGACGTCGTAGACGACCTCGATGCCGGTCTCGGCGGTGAAGTCCTCGATTGTCGTCTCGCCGATATAATCCGACCAGTTGAAGATGTGGACCACACCGTCCTGGGCCTGCGCGGCACCGGTGACGGCCATTATGGCACCGACAACACCCGTGACGAGCGGTGCATTCCTGACTTGATTTACCATTGCGACTGCCTCTCTGTTCCACCGATCGATAGGGTAGCGGTTCATCCGCGAAGTGCCCTGCCGCCGCTCTCGGCGATACCTCACCCCTGCCCGAGCGTCCGGGGTGCGGCATCCGGCGGCGAATTCCCGCTATTCAATCATCCGCCAAAAGGTTGTCAACACGCGGCTTCGCTCGGACAGAGCCGGCCGTCGCCCGCCGCAGCTCACCATTCGTTGATTTCGCCATTTCCGGCGCCATCCCAACTCCGATGACATCGCAACACCGTTTTGCAAAGAAGGAGTTCGACGGATGACATGCCTCAACGCCGCCGCCGTCCTCGTGCTCGCGTCCCTCGGCTCTCTCGCCACCGCGTTGCCGGTTCTTGCCCAGCCGGAGCGCTGGTGGGAGGAGTTCCCCCTGACCGACTGGTCGCGGCACGACGTCCCGTTCGACGAGATCATTTCCGGAGGGCCGCCAAGGGACGGCATTCCGGCGATCGACGCGCCCGAATTCACCCCGGCCGCGGACGCCGATCTCGGCCCGACGGAACCCGTGATGTCGGTGATCGTCGATGACGACGCGCGCGCCTACCCGTTGCGCATCCTGATCTGGCACGAGATCGTCAACGACACCGTGGGCGGTCTGCCGCTTGTCGTCACCTATTGCCCATTGTGCAATTCCGGCGTCGTCTACGAGCGGCGCCTGTCGGACATGGTGCTCGATTTCGGCACCACGGGGCGGCTGCGCAACTCCGACCTCGTGATGTACGACCGGCAGACGGAGAGCTGGTGGCAGCAATTCTCCGGCGACGCCATCATCGGCGCGTTCACGGGCGCCGTGCTGGAGCCCTACCCCGCCCGCCTGGAAAGCGTGGAGCGCTTCGTCGAGCGGCATCCCGACGGCCGGATCCTCGCGGAGCCGAGCGGGTCGAACCGGCCTTACGGAACCAACCCCTATACCGCCTACGACAGCGCCGCCCGCCCCTTCCTGTATCGCGGCACGTATGACGGTCCGGGCGCCCCGCTCTCCAGGGTGGTCGCCGTCGGCGACCGGGCCTGGCTGCTGACCTGGGTGCAGGAGAACACGCCCGTCACCGACGGCGATCTGGTGCTGACCTGGCAGGCCGGGCAGAACTCCGCCCTCGACACGGCGCTGATCGCCGACGGGCGGGATGTCGGCAACGTCATCGTGCAGCGCCGGATGCCCGACGGTGCACTGGTCGACATCGCCTACGACGTGCCCTTCGCATTCGCGTTCCGCGCCTTTTACCCGAACGGCACCATCGTCGCCGGCCCGGCGGACTGAACGCGGGCTCGCAAGCCTCAGACGTTGAGCAGGAGGTTCTCGCGCTCCCAGCTCGAGATCACCTTGTGATAGGCGTCGAACTCGGTGTGCTTGACGTACCAGACGGCGTCCACGAAGCGGTCGCCCAGAACCTCGCGCAGCGGCTTGGAGGCGTTGAACTTCGACAGGGCGTCGTAGATGTGCCGCGGCAGGGTGAAGGCGAGGCGCTTGGCCGAGCCCCTGGTTGGCGGCGTCGCGTTCAATCCCTGGGTCATGCCGACGAAGCCGCAGGCGAGCGAGGCCGCCATCATCAGGTAGGGGTTGGCGTCCGCCCCGGCCACCCGGTTCTCGACCCGACGCGCCTCGGGCTCGGAGACCGGCACGCGGAAGCCGGTGGTGCGGTTGTCGTAGCCCCAGTGCACGTTGATCGGCGCGTCGCTCTCCGGATCGAGGCGGCGATAGGAGTTGACGTTCGGCGCGAACAGCGGCATCGCCGCCGGCACCAGCTTCTGCAGCCCGCCGATATAACCCCGGAAGAGCTTGGATTCCGAGCCGTCCTCGTCGGTGAAGATGTTGCGGCCTGTCTTGCTGTCGACGACCGACTGGTGCAGATGCATGGCGCTTCCCGGCTCGAACTGCATCGGCTTGGCCATGAAGGTGGCGTAGACGCCGGCCTGCAGGGCCGCCTCGCGGATCGTGCGCTTGAAGATCAGCACCTGGTCGGCGAGGTCGATCGGGTCGCCATGGTTGAAGTTCAGCTCGATCTGCGCCGCCCCGGCCTCGTGGGAGAGCGTGTCGACGTCGAGACCCATGGTCTCGCAATAGTCGTACATCTTCTCGAAGATCGGATCGAACTCGTTGACCGCGTCGATGCCATAGGCCTGGCGGCCCGTCTCCGGCCGGCCGGAGCGGCCGATCGGCGGTGTCAGCGGATAGTCGGCGTCGGTGTTCTTGGCGACCAGATAGAACTCCAGCTCCGGCGCCACGATGGGCGTCCAGCCGCGCTCGCGGTAACGCTCGACCACCCGCTTCAGCACGTAGCGCGAGGAGATGTCGACGGGCGATCCGTCGGCATACTCCACGTCGCAGATCACCTGCGCGGTCGGTTCGTCATACCAGGGCACGGTGCGCAGGCTGCCGCTGTCCGGCTTCATGTAGACGTCGATCGTCTCGTCATTGGTCACCGGCTCGTCGTCCGGATAGTCGCCGGTCACGGTCTGCACGAAGATGGATTCCGGGATGCGCATGCCGCGCGTCTTCAGGCCCTTGAGGAACTTGTCGTCGGGCAGAATCTTGCCGCGGGCGATGCCGTTCATGTCCGGCACGATGCACTCGACCTCGGTGATCCCGTATTTCTGGATGAAGTCCTCGAACAAACTCATGGAGTGCACCCGGCGGTCATTGCTATTCATCCTAGATAGCGTGCCGCGCGGGGAGTCGCCTAGGGGGTTCGGCAACGGATTTCCGCGCCCGCACGACCCACCGGCGACGCACCACCGCCCATACGCCAAACCAGAACAGCCATGACCGCCCTGCCCCACGCCCCCTCCTGGTATGCCGCGACCGCCCCGGTCGCGCAGCGCTACGACGTGCTCGACGGCGACGCCCGTGTCGACGTCGCGATCGTCGGTGCCGGCTTCACCGGCCTGTCCGCCGCGCTCGAGCTGGCCGCCCGCGGGCTCCGCGTCGCCGTGCTGGAGAGCCACTATGCCGGCTGGGGCGCCTCGGGCCGCAATGGCGGCCAGATCGTCACCGGCTACAACAAGGAGATGTCCACCATCGCCCGGATGGTCGGCCGCGAGGCGGCGCGCGAGCTGTGGGCGATGAACGAGGAGGCCAAGGGCCTGATCCACGAGCGCGTCGCCCGCCACCGCATCGATTGCGAGCTGAAGCCGGGCTACGTCTTCGCCGCGGCCAAGCAGTCCCATGTCGAGGACCTAAAGGCGTCGCTCGAGGAATGGCACGAGCTCGGCTACACCCAGGCCCATCTGGTCGGCGCCAAGGACGTGCCGAAACTGGTCAACACAAACCGCTATTACGGCGCCGTCATCGACAGCGGCAGCGGCCAGCTGCACCCGCTGAAATACGCCCTTGGCCTCGCCCGCGCGGCGCGCGACGCCGGTGCCGCGATCTACGAGGAGACCGAGGTCACGCGGCTCGACACGGGATCGCCCAACCGGCTGGCGACCGCCCGGGGCACGGTCACGGCGGACCACGTCATCCTCGCCGGGAACGCCTACCTGCCCGGCCTCTCGCCCGCTGTCTCCCGCCAGGTGCGCAGCCGGGTGATGCCCGTGGCGACCTACATCATCGCCACCGAGGAGCTGGCGGCGGAGCGCGCCGCCGCGCTGATCCCCTCGGGCTTCGCCATCGCCGACGTCAACTTCGTGCTGAACTACTACCGCCTGTCATCCGACCACCGCATGCTGTTCGGCGGCCGGGTCAGCTATTCGGGCTATCACCGTCCGGGTCTGGCGGCCCTATTGAAGAAGTCCATGACCGACCTCTTCCCCAGCCTCGCCGATACCGGCATCGACTATTGCTGGGGCGGCAACGTGGCGATCACCATCAACCGCCTGCCGCATCTCGGCCGGCTCACCCCGACGGTCTATTTCGCGCAAGGCTTCAGCGGCCACGGCGTGGCGCTGACCGGCATGGCCGGCCGCGTCATGGCGGAGGCGGTGGCGGGCCAGGCCGGGCGCTTCGACGTCTTCGCGGCGATCCGGCACCGGCCCTTCCCGGGCGGTCGCCTGTTCCGCATGCCGCTGCTGGTGCTGGCCATGGCCTGGTACCGGCTGAAGGACCGGCTCTAGCCCGCCGGCCGCGCGGGCCGTTCCTCGGCGTAGTAGCGCATCACGAGATCGGCCGCGTCGGCGGTCTGGCCGCAGATCGGGCACTCCACCGTCGGCCCGGCGAGCTGGCGCAGGAAGGCATGGCCGGCCGCGCAGCGCAACAGAAAGCCGCCTTCCGTGCGCCGCTCGACCCTCAGGGCGGGTTTGGGTGCTTCCGCCACCTCACTCGATCGTCGGCAGCACCGTGGCGAGACCGTCAACGATCTGGTCGATCTGTTCCTTCTCCACGATCAGGGGCGGCGTCAGGGCGACGATGTCCGCCGTCGTGCGGATCAGGATGCCGCGCTTGTAGAGCTCCAGGAACAGCTCGAAGGCGCGCTTGGTCGGCTTGCCCGGATAGGGCTCCAGCTCCACCGCGCCGACCATGCCCAGATTGCGGACGTCGATGACGTGGCGGGTGCCCTTGAGCGAATGCAGGGCATCCTCCCAATAGGGCGCCAGTTCCGCCGCCCGCTCGAACAGCCCCTCCTCGGCATAGGTGTCGAGCGCGCCATGCGCCGCCGCGCAGGCCAGCGGGTGGGCGGAGTACGTATAGCCGTGGAACAGCTCGATGGCGTTCTCTGGCGCGTTGTCCATGAAGGCGTCGTAGATGCCCTTGCGGGCGAACACGGCACCCATCGGCACGGCGCCGTTGGTCAGGCCCTTGGCCGTCGTCACCAGGTCCGGCTGGATGCCGAAATACTCGGTCGCGAAGGAGGAGCCGAGACGCCCGAAGCCGGTGATCACCTCGTCGAAGATCAACAGGATGCCGTGCTTGTCGCAGATCGCCCGCAGCTTCTCCAGATAGCCCTTGGGCGGGATGATCACGCCGGCCGAGCCGGCGAAGGGCTCGACGATCACTGCGGCGATGGTCGAGGGGTCGTGCAGCGCGCAGATGCGCTCCAGCTCGTCGGCGAAATGCGCGCCGTAGTCCGGCTGTCCGCGGCTGAAGGCCTGATGCTCCAGGTCGTGGGTATGGCGAAGATGGTCGACGCCGGTCAGCAGCGTGCCGAAGAACTTGCGGTTGTTGACGATGCCGCCGACCGAGATGCCACCGAAGCCGACGCCGTGATAGCCCTTCTCGCGGCCGATCAGGCGCGTGCGCTGGCCCTCGCCGCGCACCCGGTGGTAGGCGATGGCGATCTTCAGCGCCGTGTCGACCGACTCCGACCCGGAATTGGTGAAGAACACGTGGTCGAGATCGCCCGGCATCAGCGTCGCCAGGCGGGCGGCCAACTCGAAGGCGCGCGGATGGCCCATCTGGAAGGCCGGCGCGTAGTCCAGCTCCTTGGCCTGCTGAGCGATCGCCTCCTGCACCCGGGGCGCCTTATGGCCGCAGTTGACGCACCACAGCCCGGCGGAGCTGTCGAGGACCTTCTCGCCCTCGATATTGGTGTAGTACATGCCCTCCGCGTCGACCAGCATGCGCGGCGCCTTCTTGAACTGCCGGTTCGCGGTGAACGGCATCCAGAAGGCTTCGAGATTGTTGGGCATCGGCCGGACCAGGCCGCGGGGCGTATCGTCCATCGTCTAGAACCTCGCAGTGACGCGGCGGAGCCGGCCGGTTTCCGTCAGGTGAAGAGCGGACCGGGCCGGGCCTCCCGATTTGGTCGGCAGACTAGGCTTCCCTCGTTCGCCCGGCAAGCACCGCGAATGTCGCCGGACAATCGGTCGCCAGCCATCAGCCGCAACGCGAATTGTCGTGCGTCGACGACGATTCCCAATTGCGCACAACCTTCCGCAACATTACGATATTACACTCATTCACCGTGAAATGAGAGCGGACCGCCGGACGCCTCGTTGCGCCTCGCCGACACCGCCGCCATGGGAGGACGCAGCATGCCCGATGATCATCGATCCGACGATTCCATCAGCGCCGAGGAGACCCGCGGCCTGAACGCGCTCTATGCCGAGGATGCCGCCGCCGCGGACCGGCGCCTGTTCGGCCGCGTCCCCCATGCCGATCGCCGGGGCTTCCTGCGCGGCGCCGGCCTGGCGGCCATGGGTGCCACGGTCGGGGCGGCGATCCCCTTCCACCGATCGATGCCCTCCGGCCTGATCCCCGTCGCGCTGGCCCAGAGCGACGATCTCGTGCTGATGGAGACGAAGGACGGACTGATCCTCCTCAACGACCGGCCGGTCAATGCCGAGACACCGCCGCACCTGCTCGATGACGACATTACCCCGGCCAATCGGCTTTTCGTGCGCAACAACGGCATCACCCCGCAGCACGCCATCGACGGCGACGCCAGCGGCTGGACGCTGACCATCGATGGCGAGGTCGACAACCCGCTGGAACTCACCCTCGACCAGTTGCGCAGCGACTTCGAGAGCGTGACCTACGCCCTGCAGCTTGAATGCGGCGGCAATGGCCGCGCCTTCTTCCAGCCCGGCGCCTCGGGCAACCAGTGGACCTTCGGCGCGGTGGGCAATCCGGAATGGACCGGCGTGCGCCTGCGCGATCTTCTGAACGCGGCCGGCCTGCGCTCCAGCGCCGTCTATACCGGCCATTTCGGCAACGACACGCACCCGTCCGGCGATCCCGCGCAGGTCGCGCTCAGCCGCGGCGTGCCGATCGACAAGGCGATGGAGGAACACACCCTCGTCGCCTTCGCCATGAACGGCGCCGACATCCCCGCCCTGCACGGCTTCCCGCTGCGCCTGGTGGTGCCGGGCTGGCCCGGATCGTGCTCGCAGAAATGGCTGACCCGGATCTGGGTCCGCGACCAGGAGCATGACGGCCGCGGCATGACCGGCATGTCCTACCGGCTGCCGCGCAACCCGGTCGCGCCGGGCACCGAGGTCCCGCCGGAAGACATGGAGGTGATGCAGTCGATGCCGGTGAAGTCGCTCATCACCTTCCCGGAAACCGGGGCGGGCGTACTGGTCGGCGAGGCGTTCGAGGTGCGCGGCCATGCCTGGGCCGGCGACGACACGGTCGCCGCCATGCACACTTCGATCGATTTCGGCGCCACCTGGCAGGAAGCGGCGCTCGACAGCCCGCCCAACCGCTATGCCTGGCAGCGCTGGCGGGCCGACATCACCGTGCCGGAGCCCGGATACTACGAGGTCTGGGCCCGCGCGACGGACGATCAGGGCCGGTCCCAGCCGCCGGTGGTGCCGGGTTGGAACCCGCGCGGCTACGGCAACAACATGATCCACCGCATCGCCGTGTTCGCGGCCTGAGGCGGCACACCGCCGCCTTGTGGGAGAGGGGGCGCGATGGATGGCCGGCGGTGACGCCGGCCATTCCCATCCACCCCGCAAATTCACCGCCGAGCCGCCACCGATCCTGACAGCCATGCGACACACCCTTCTCTTCATCGCCGCCTTCGCGGTCATGGCCGGCATCGGCGCCGGCGGGTTCCTGCTCGCCCGCCAGGCCCATGACCGCTGGCAGGCCGGACTCGTCCAGGCTCAACAGCAATCCGCCGAGCGCCGGGCCGAGCAGACCCGTCTCGCCGAGGCCCAGGCGGCGGCCCAGCAGGCGGCCGAGGCGGCGGCCAGCGCCGCGGCCACACGGGGCCCCGCCAACCCGCTCGCCCCCTCCGCTGGTGGCGGCTACAACCCGCTGGCACCCGGCGGGGGGTACAATCCGCTCGCACCGCGTCCCGTGGGCGCGAACGCGCCGGCCGCCACCGCCGACCTGCACCCCGAGTTCGGCCTGCCCGACACCGAGGGCGTGGACGTCGTCTACTACGCCTGCACGGTCTGCCACTCGGCGGCGACCTTCACCATGCAGCACATGACCGAAGCGCGCTGGGACTACACCCTGGACTGGATGGTCGAGACCCAGGGCATGAACCCGATGACGCCGGAGGACCGGTCCACGGCGCTGACCTATCTCGTGCGCCATTTCGGCGCCGGCTCCTGACCGTCCGACAGCGACCAGGGCGGGCGGCTGCAGGGCTGCCATGTCCGCGCCGCCATGCCCGCATGGGGGACTTGCCGCGGCGCCACTTTGGGTCGACCATCACCGGGTCCACGACACCCCGAAGAGGTGCCTGGGTCGTCCCCCGGCTTCCCGCCCCCGGCCTCCCGCCAAGGCACCCTCGATCGAAGGAGACCTCCCCCATGAAAGCGCTTCTTTACGCCTCCACGGCGGCTCTCGCCCTCAGCCATGCCGCGCTTGCCCAGGACCGGCCGGCGCCCGAGGCCGCCACCGGCACCCAGGCGAACACCGCCGCCATCGCCCAGCGCCACATGGTCGCCGCGGCAAACCCGCTGGCCGCGCAGGCCGGCTACCGCGTATTGGCGGAAGGCGGCTCTGCCGTCGACGCCATGGTCGCGGTGCAGATGATGCTGGGCCTGGTCGAACCGCAGTCGAGCGGCATCGGCGGCGGCGCCTTTCTCGTCTACTTCGACGCCGAGAGCGGCCGGGTCACCACGCTGGACGGCCGCGAGACCGCGCCTCTGGCTGCGGACGAGACCTATTTCCTCACCGACGCGGGCGAGCCCATGGGCTTCTGGGAGGCCGTCGTCGGCGGCCGCTCCGTCGGCACGCCCGGCACCGTCGCGCTGATGGCCGAGGCCCATGCCCGCTGGGGCGAGCTGCCCTGGGAGAGCCTGTTCGCCGACGCCATCACCGTGGCCGAGGACGGCTTCGAGGTGACGCCCCGGCTCGCCGGCCTTCTCACCGGCGGCACGGCGGAACGGCTGATGACCTTCGATACCGCCCGAAACTACTTCTTCCCCGACGGTGAGCCGCTGGTGCCCGGCGACATCCGCGACAATCCGGAATATGCCGCCACCCTCGCCCGCCTCGCCGCGGAGGGACCATCGGCCTTCTATTCCGGCGAGATCGCCGAGGCCATCGCCGCCACCGTCCAGGGCTCGGAGATCAATGCCGGGCTGCTGGCGGTCGCGGACCTCGCCGTATACGAGGTGATCGAGCGGCCGGCCGTCTGCCACGACTATCGCGGCTACGAGGTCTGCGGCATGGGGCCGCCCTCCTCCGGCGCGCTGACCGTCGGCCAGATCCTCGAACTGGTCGAGCGCTTCGACATGGCTGCCCACGGACCCGACGACCCGGCCGGCTGGCACCTCTTCATCGAGGCCTCCAAGCTCGCCTTCGCCGATCGCGGCCTCTATATGGCCGACAGCGACTTCGTCTCGGTGCCGGTGGCGGGTCTGCTCGACGAGGCCTACATGGACGCCCGCGCCGCCCTGATCGATCCGCAGGCGGCGATGGCGGCACCGGCCGCCGCCGGCGAGCCGCCCATGCGGGAAGGCTGGCTCTACGCGCCGGACGGCTCGCTGGAGCTTCCCGGCACCAGCCATGTCTCCATCGTCGACGCCGAGGGCAACGCCGTCTCGCTCACCACCACGATCGAGAGCGCCTTCGGCTCCCAGTTGATGACCCACGGCTTCCTGCTGAACAACGAGCTCACCGACTTCTCCTTCCGGCCCGAGAGCGACGGCCAGCCGGTCGCCAACCGGGTGGAGCCCGGCAAGCGGCCGCGCAGCTCGATGTCGCCGACCATCGTGCTCGACGCCGATGGGAACCTGGAACTCGTCATCGGTTCGCCCGGCGGCAGCCGTATCATTCCCTATGTCGCCCAGGCGCTGATCGCCGTGCTCGACTGGGGCATGCCGCTGCAGGACGCGCTCGCCCTCGGCCACGTCACCAACCGCAACGGCACCACCGACCTGGAGGCCGGCACCGCCGCGGAGGCCCTGGCTGAGGGCTTGATGGCTCTCGGCCATCCGGAGCCCAACGTCACCGACCTCAACTCCGGGCTGCACGCCATCCAGGTCACCGAGGACGGCCTCCTCGGCGCCGCCGACCCGAGGCGCGAGGGCGTGGCGCTCGGGGACTGAGGATCAACAAGCGCCTTCGAGGATGCGCTGCGTTTAAGGCAACCCCGTCGTCCCGGGCGCGGTGCGGCGCGAAGTGCCGCTCCGCAGGCCCGGGACCGGCCGCCCGTCCTCGCCGACGGTCAGGCCCGCGATGGCGCGCCACCGGTCCCGGCTCTCCGCTTTGCTCCGGCCGGGACGACGGCAGGGTTTTCTTATGGATCGGAACCCAACAACCCCGTCGTCCCGGGCGCGACGCGGCGCGGAGTGCCGCTTCGCAGACCCGGGACCGGCCGCCCGTCTTCTCGCCATTGCGTCAGGCCACCCCCTCACGCCGCGCGCAGCGGCGGCGGGCCGATATAGCGGGACTGCGGCCGGATCAGGCGGCCGGTCGCCACCTGCTCCAGTGCGTGCGCCGTCCAGCCGGCCACCCGGCCGACGGCGAAGACGGGCGTGAACAGGGCGCGCGGCAGACCGAGCCGTTCGAGCAGCAGGGCGGTGTAGTATTCGGTGTTGGTGTCGAGCGGCCGGTCGGGCTTGTGCGCCTTCAGCTTGGCCAGCACCACGCGCTCGATGCGCTCGGCGAAGGCGATGCGCGCGCCGCCGAGCGAGGCCACCGCCGCCTTCAGCACGTCCGCCCGCGGATCGCGCACCCGGTATACCCGGTGGCCGAAGCCCATCAGCCGGCGCCCGGCCGCGAGCTCCCCGTCGACCCAGCGTTCGGCCGCCGCCTCGTCGCCGCCCAGCCGCTCGATCGCGTCGAACATGTCGAGCACCGGCCCCGGCGCCCCGCCATGCAGCGGCCCCTTCAGCGCCGCCAGCGCGGCTGTGACGCTGGCCACCAGCCCGGCATTGGTGGAGGCGACGACACGGGCGGCGAAGGTCGAGGCGTTGAAGCCGTGATCGGCGGCGGTCACCAGATAGGTGTCGAGGGCCTTCGCCTCCGCCGCATCGGGCATGCGGCCGCGCAGCATGCGCAGGAAGTCGGTGGCCGGGTCCAGCGCCGGGTCGGGCGCTACCGGGTCCAGCCCCTCGCGCACCCGCCACAGCGCGGCGGTGAACACCGGCAGGGCGCCGACGAGGCGCAGTACCGCCGGCATCGCGTCCGCGTCGGGCATGCCGGCGACCAGCGCCCGCAGCCCGTCGATCGGCGGCAGCCCGGCGGCGGCCTCGACGCGCCGTTCCAGGAACCCGAACGCGGCCTGCCGCGACCGGCCCAGCGTCTCGACGGTGACTGGCGCGTCGGAAAAATTCCTGAGCAAAAGTGAACAAATCTGAACATGGTCGAAGCGGGCGACCGCCTCCTCCAGCGGATGGCCGGCGAGGATCAGCTCGCCCTTCTCGCCATCCACATGGCTCAGCACCGTCTCCGCCGCGACAATGCCTTCCAGGCCGTTACTCATGATGGCTCCTCCTCTGGTGTCGGCCGGCCGGTCAGGTAGACCGGCAGGGGGCCGATCGGTTGATCACTGCCCGCAGAGGTTTCATCGAACGCTATCATCGTCAATCTTGATTCAGACAATCAACATGTAGAAAACCATTACCCCATGAGTGTCGCCTATCTCACCGCCGAGGAGACGGCCGCCGAGCTCGGCGTCAGCGTCGCCACCGTCTACGCCTATGTCAGCCGCGGCCTGCTGCGCTCCGAGCCGCAGCCGGGCAGCCGGCGCCGGCTCTACCGCCTGGACGACGTGCGCGGCCTGCGCGAGGGCCGCGACGAACCGGCGGGCGATCCGGCGCCAACCCAGGCCGCCGCCCGGCAATGGCCGGTTATCGATTCCGCCATCACCCTGCTGCGCGACGAGGCGGTCTTCTATCGCGGCCGCGACGTCGCCGATCTGGCGCAGCAATCCAGCCTCGAGGCGGTCGCCCGCCTGCTCTGGGATACCGCCGATCCCGACCCCTTCGCCCAGCCGCCACCGGCGCTGCCGACCGCCGCGCGGCCGCATCGCGACGACCCGATCCTTGCCATTCTCGGCGTGCTGCCCGACGCCGCGCAGGCCGACCGCCGGGCCTATATCGCCACGCCCGCCGGCATGGCCGAGACCGGCGCGCGCGTGCTCCGGCTGATGGCCGGCATCGTCACCGGCGCGCCGGCTCCGACCAGGCCGATCCACGAACACCTGGCGACCGCCTGGCGGACCTCCCATCCAGCGCTGATCCGGGCATCCCTGGTGCTGTCCGCCGATCACGAACTCAACGCCTCGACGCTGGCCGCGCGCACCGTCGCTTCCACCGGCGGCACGCTCTACATGGCGGTGATCGCCGGGCTGGCGGCGCTGTCGGGACCACGCCATGGCGGCATGACCGACCGGGTCGACGCGCTGATCAATCGCCTGCTCGACGCGTCGAACCCGGTGGCGGCGCTGAGCGAGCACCTGAAGCGGGGCGACGACCTGCCCGGCTTCGGCCACCCGCTCTATCCCAAGGGCGACCCCCGGGCGCGCATCCTCATGGACCTGATCGACCGGGCAATGCCCGGCGACCTCGAACGCAAGCGCATCCGCACGCTGGCCAACGCCGCCATGGACCTGGCCGACCGGGCGCCGACCATCGACTTCGCGCTGGCCGCGCTCGCCCGCGTCCTCAAGCTGCCCCGGCGCGCCCCGCTCACCCTCTTCGCGCTCGGCCGATCGACCGGCTGGGTCGCCCACGCCATGGAACAGGCCGCCACCCAGACCCTGATCCGTCCCCGCGCCCGCTATGTCGGCCGCCTGCCGTGAGGTGTGGCGGGCCTCATGGAGGAATAAGTGCAGGTCCGTCGTCCCGGGCGCGATGCGGCGCGAAGTGCCGCTTCGCAGACCCGGGACCGCGAGCCGCCTTCACCGCCGCCACAGCCCGGCCGCGCGAGGTCCCGCATCTCCGCTGCGCTGCGTGCGGGACGACGGGTCAATCAGGATCTAGACATAAGCTTCGTCGTCACGGGCGCGATTCGGCGCGAAGTGCAGCTTCGCAGACCCGGGACCGCGAGCCCGTCTTCTCCCGGCACACTATCGCAATCGCCTCGACCTGGCCGCACGAGGTCCCGCATCTCCGCTGCGCCCTCGTGCGGGACGACGGATTGATTATTCTCTAAGTATGAACCTCGTCGTCCCGGGCGCGATGCGGCGCGCAGTGCCGCTTCGCAGACCCGGGACCGCTCGCCCGTCTTCTCCCGACGCGCCTACTCCCCCGCCACCAGCCGGTTCAGCGCGGCGAGGCGGGCGCGGCAGTCGCGGCCGGCCAGCGCCACTTCGGCCGCCCAGGCCATCAGCGACCCCAGATCGGCCAGCGCCGGCCGCTCTGGCTCGGCCTTGCAGACGGCCAGGCCCGGCGGCACCTCGACCGTATAGGCGACCGGCTCAGCGGGGCGCTGGCAGGCGCTCAAAGAAGCGGCCGACAGCATCAGACACGTCGCAATCGCCTTCCACATGGCGCATCTCCTCGATGAACTGGGCGAAGTCGGCGGCGCGCGCCTCCGAGGCCCGGGCTTCGGCATCGGCGGTCACCGCGGCACGGCGCGCGAAATCGGCGGCGCTTTCCAGCCTGGCGATCTCAACCTCGAAGCCATGCCTGGCCTCGGCCGCCGCGTCGCGCTCCCACCACCACAGACCGGCGAAGGCGAGGGCGAGCAGGGCCGCCCCCGCCGTCGTCTTCCAGGAGCCGACAAGCGCGCCGATCATCGCCCGCCGCCCAGCCGCATCGCCGCCATGGCGATGGTGCGCAGGTCGATCGAGCGGCCGGCGGCGTGGATCAGCAGAGATACCGCCATCAGGCCGGCGCCCGCGCCGACCGCCCAGGGACCGGCCGTGCCGCCCGCCATCGCCCCCACCGCCGCCAGCAGCCAGCCGCCGGCACTGACCAGCCAGGCATGGCGCCGCACCGACCGGCGCGAGGGGGCGGGCAGATCGGGGAGCTCCGGGAGATCGGGCAGGTCGGGCGGAGCGGACACCGCCGGCTGCGGCATCCCGGCCGCGGGCGCCTCAACCATGGAGGTCGCCCTCCGCCGCCACCTCGAAGCAGGGACAGGCCTTGTTGGCGTATTCCCGGTGGCCGTGCACGCTGAGCGGCCCGTGCCGCTGCTTGATCTGGCGCACCAGGTCGACCAGCGCCCGGCGCTGTGCCGGCGTGCGGGTGTCCTTGGGCTGGCGGCCGTCGGAGGTGAGCCCGCCGACATAGCAGACGCCGATGGAGTCCAGGTTCTGGCCCTTCACATGGGCGCCGATCGCCCATTCCGGCCGGCCCTGCCGGACCGTGCCGTCCAGCTCGATCACCCAGTGGTAGCCGATGTCGCTGAAGCCGCGCTGCTCGACATGGTAGCGCCGGATGGCCTCGAGCTTGACGTCCTGGCCCTCCGGCGTGGCGGCGCAATGGATGACGATCTTCCTGATGGGTCGCATGGGGTCCTCTCGTTCCTCCGTTCGGGCACACGAAAAAGGCCCCGCGCCGGAATGGCGGGGGCCTGCTCTGCCTCACGATGAAGGAATAATATCCTATTACTTGCCGGTCTTCAACCATTCCGTGCAGGTTGCCAGGCGGCGCGGCGGCGCTGGTCAACCGTTCGCCGGCGCGATATTCATGACCGGGCCATGCGCCTCTCCCAGAAGCCCCCGCCCCGCCCCCACGACTATCCAGACACCTACTACCGGCGCACCGCCTACCCCGCCGGCCCGTTCCAGCCGCTGGAACGGGACAGCCATGTCGACGTGGCGGTGGTCGGCGGCGGCCTTGCCGGGCTGACCACGGCGCTGGAACTGGTGCGCCGGGGACGATCGGTCGCCGTGCTGGAGGCCAACCGCGTCGCCTGGGGCGCCTCGGGCCGCAATGGCGGCTTCGTCAGCCCCGGTTTCGCGCTGTCGACCGGCGCGCTGGTCGCGCGGCTCGGCCGCGAACGCGCCGGCGCGCTCATGCGCCTCTCGGCCATGGGGGCGCGCTATGTGCGCGAGACCGCCCGGGCGCTGGGCATCCACCGCGCCGACATCGCCGACAACGGCCAGCTTTCGGTGATCCGCTACGACGACGCCGAAGGCCTGGCGCGCCGGGCCGAGCTGATGGCCGGCTTCGGCCGTGCGGTCGAGGTCTGGCCGACGGACAAGGTGCGTTCGGTCCTGCGCACCGAGCGCTACCACCAGGGCCTGTTCGACCCGGCCGCCTTCCAGTGTCATCCACTCAACTACGCCCACGGCCTGGCCGACGCCGTCTGCCGCCAGGGCGGCCAGGTGCATGAGCGGAGCTTGGTCACCTCGATCAGCCGCGAGGGTCCGACGCTGCTGGTGGCGTCAGGCGCCCACCGTCTCGCCTGCCGCGACGTGGTGATCGCGACGGGCGGCTATACCGGCAATCTCGTGCCCGCCCTCGGCCGCGCCATGGTGCCGGTGGCGACTTATGTCATGCTGACCGAGCGCATCGGCGACCGCCTGCAGGACATCATCGGCACGAACGCCGCCATCCTCGACGTCCGGCGAGCGTCGGACTACTACCGGGTGGTCGATGGCGACCGCCTGCTCTGGGGCGGCCGGATCACCGCGCGCACGGCCGAGCCCGCCGACCTGGCCGAAAAGCTGCACGACGACATGGAGGCGGTCTATCCGCAGCTGGCATCGGTCCGCGTGACGGCGGCATGGAGCGGGCTGATGGCCTATGCCCGGCACAAGATGCCGCAGATCGGCCGCCTGCCGGACGGGCTCTGGTACGCCTCGTCCTTCGGCGGACATGGGCTCAACACCACCGCCATGGCGGGCCTGCTGCTGGCCCAGGCGATCGCCGAGGGAGACGACCGCTACCGCCTGTTCGAACCCTTCGGCCTGACCTGGACTGGCGGGCCTGCCGGCGGCGTTGCCGCGCAGGCGACCTACGGCTACTACCGGCTGGCCGACTGGTGGCGGGAGCGTCGCGCGCGCTGACGGCGGCAGGCCGTGACGACACGGTTTCACTTTGTCGCCGGCCTCCCCATCTGCGAGGCTCATCCCCCGTCATCCTCCGCCCGACCCGACCGCGAAAAGCCGCCGCCTCATGTCCATGCAAGCCGTCATCGTGCCCGTCACGCCGTTGCAGCAGAACTGCACCGTCTTCTGGTGGTCAGAGACCATGGTGGGCGCGGTGGTCGACCCCGGCGGCGACCTCGACCGCATCCGTGCCGCCATCGCGGAGAAGGGCGTCGCGGTGGAGAAGATCCTGCTGACCCACGGTCATGCCGACCATGCCGCGGCCGCGGCCGCGCTCGCCCGCGAGCTCGGCGTGCCCATCTGGGGGCCGCACATGGCCGACCGTTTCTGGCTCGAGAAGTTGCCCGAACAGGCCGCGCGCTTCCAGCTCGGCACCGCCGAGGCGGTGACACCCGATCGCTGGCTCGATGAGGGGGACCGGGTCACCGTCGGCGGTCTCGCCTTCGACGTCCACCACTGCCCCGGCCACACGCCCGGCCACATCGTCTTCGTCGAGATGGGCCAGCGTGCCGCCATCGTCGGCGACGTGCTGTTCCAGGGCTCGATCGGCCGCACCGACTTCCCCCAGGGCGACCACGCCGCGCTGATCCGCTCGATCCGCGAGAAGCTGTTTCCGCTCGGAGACGACATCGTGTGCATCCCCGGCCACGGCCCGCTCACCCGCATCGGCGACGAGCGCGCCGCCAACCCCTTCGTCGCCGACCACCTGTTCGCCTGAGGCGGCGGTCCCGACCGGTCTCGACCCTGGCTTGACGGGGGCCTAGGCCGGCGCGGGAAAGGCAAGCGAAATCAACGGAAATTCAATAACTTCCCCGTCATCCCGGGCGAGGCGCAGCCGAGACCCGGGATCCCCAGACCGTCATCGCCCACGGCTGGGCCGGCATGGACGCCCAGGAGATCCCGGCTCTCCCTGTGGTCGGCCGGGATGACGGGAACGTTAACTGGGTGAAACCAATCAACCCTGTCGTCCCGACGGCGATGCCGCCGAAATGACGCCTGTCAAATGATTGAATCGGCGCCAATTTTCCCTGTCATCCCCGCGAACGCGGGGATCCAGGCGGAGTCGCACGCGGCACAGCCAGATGGATTCCCGCTTTCGCGGGAATGACAGGAAAATCCATGTTCTAGAAGTCTATCGTCGTCCCGTGCGCAGCGCAGCACGCAGTGATGCGCTGCAGACCCGGGACCGGCCGCCCGTCTTCTCGATCCCCGCCGACGTTACGCCGCACTCTCCCGCGGCTCGCGGCGCTCGCCGTCATTGCCGCTGCGCCGGCGCCGCCGCTCGGGCACCGCGCGATAGGTGCCGAAGACGCGGTCCCACAGGGTGGTCGTGACGCCGTAATTGCAGTCGTTTTGGACGTGATGCATCAGGTGATGCGTCCACAGCTTGCCGAACGGCCATCTGCGGAAGCGCTTGAGGTGGCCGAAATGGTGGAAGAAACCGTAATAGACGAAGCCCGCCCACATGCCGGACAGCCAGCCGGCCACCACGGCCATGGTCGTCGCGCCCGGGATAACCAGTGCCAGCACCAGCGCCAGCAGCGGCGTGGTGAAGAAGGGCAGCGCCAGCGGCAGGGTCGGCTTGCGATGGTGCAGCATGTGCAATTCGTGCGGCCGGCCCTTCACCTTGTGATAGGCATAGTTGTGCACCAGCCATTCGAGCAGGGTGTAGAACGCCCAGCCGCCGACGATGCCGGCAACGGCGAGCCAGGCCGAACCGGCCCAGAAAGCGCAGATGGCGAAGAAGACGCTGACGGACGTGTCGCCGATGAAGGCGCCGATATAGTTCCACCAGGTCTGCGCCATGCGGTCTATGGCTGCGACAATCGACTTCATCGCTTCCCACCGGTTGGCCGTGATTGTTCACTCCCGCAATCGTAGTACGGATTCGGGAGGGCGAGAAACCCCCGACGTGGTAACACACGCCGCGACAAAAGCGCATAGGTCGCCCGGCGGCTATGACCTATGTCACAGCGTCTCATGCCGCATCGATGTGGCGATAGAATGTCGCGGCGTCGATATTGCCGCCGCACACCACCAGCCCGACATGGGCACCCCTGAGACGCTGGCGCAGCGGTCCGTCCAGCGCCGCCAGGGCGGCCGCACCGGCCGGTTCGGTGACGAGCTTCAGCCGCTCGAACGAGGTCTTCATGGCCCGGCGCATGGCGTCGTCGCTGACCAGCACCACCTCGTCCACCAGGTCGCGCACCACCGCGAAGGTATGCGGCGTGTGCATCGGCGCGCTCATCGAATCGGCGATCGAGCTGACGGCGACCTTTTCCAGAGGTGCGCCGGCCGCCAGGCTGTCGGACATGCCCTTGGCCCCTTCGGGCTCCACGCCGTAGACCTTCGTGCGCCGGGACATCGCCTTGACGGCCGCCGCCACGCCGGCCACCAGGCCGCCGCCGCCGATCGCGACGATCACCGCGTCCAGGTCCGGCGCCTGCTTCATGAACTCGAAGCCGACGCCGGCGGTGCCCAGCACCGCGTTCGGCCCCTCGAAGGGATGGATCAGCGGCCGCCCCTCCTCCTCGTGGATGCGCCGGACGGTGACGAAGGCGTCGGGGATATCCTCGGCCAGCACCACCTCCGCCCCGTATTCCCGGCACATCGCCACGCGCAGCGGGCTCGCCTGGCGGTGCATCACCACCTTGGCGGAGAGGCCCAGCACGCTGGCGGCGTAGGCGACGCCGATGGCGTGGTTGCCGGCACTGACCGCGGTCACGCCGCGTGCCCGCTCGTCGGCCGTCAACGCCAGCATGTTGGTCAGCGCGCCGCGCGGCTTGAAGGAGCCGGCGTGCTGGAAGAGCTCCAGCTTCAGGCTGATCGGCGTATCGGGAAAGCTCTGCCGGGCATGGGGGTCGCGCCAGGCCCAGACCGGCGTCTCGACCACCATCGAGGCCAGGCGCCGATGGTTGGCCTCGATCGCCTGCAGGCTGGGTGGCGTGACCGCTTGGATGACGGACATGAAGCGCGCTTTCTGTGCCGTGACGCAGCCCGTCTAGCCGACCCCCGCGCGAGGCGCAAGTCACGGCGGCGTGCCGGCTGTTGCCGATCCGCCGACGAGCCGCCATGCTGGGAACAGCAGATCAAGCCCAGGCGACCCGCCATGCCCGAGACCATCGTCATCGACCGCCGCTTCTGCGGGCCGCCGCGCTCCGCCAATGGCGGCTACGCGGCCGGGATCGTCGGCAGCCGCGCCGCGACGGCCGGCGACGGGGTGGCGATTGCGGCGCTACGCCGGCCGCCGCCGCTCGACACGCCGCTCACCATCGCGCATGACGGCGAACGGGTGACGCTTCGTGACGGCGAGGAGACGCTGATCGCCACGGCAGAGCCGGGCAGCCTCGACCTGAAACTGCCGCATCCGCCGAGCGAGGCGGCGGCGACGGACGCGGCGGCGCGCTATGCCGGCCGGCACGACCACTTCTTCCCAACCTGCTTCGTCTGCGGGCCCGAGCGGCCGGAGGGCGACGGCCTGCACGTCTTCGCCGGTCCGCTCGACCGCACGGTCGAGGCAGGGCTGCCGGCCGGCATGGTGGCCTCGCCCTGGACGCCGGACGACACGCTCGCCACGAAGGACGGCCTGGTCGACGCCGTCTTCCTCTGGGCCGCGCTCGACTGCCCCGGCTATTTCGCCATCCCGCAGCCGGCGACGGGCCGGCTCTACGCCGTGCTCGGCACCATGACGGCCAGGATCGAGCGCCGGCCCGCACCCGGCGAGGCGCTCAGGGTCGCCGGCTGGCCGATCGGCTCGGACGGCCGCAAGCACGTGGTCGGCACCGCCGTCTGGGACGCCACCGGCCACGCCATCGCCTGGGCGCAGTCCGTCTGGGTGGAGTTGAAGGATCCGGCGGCCTTCCACGCGGTCATCGACGCGGGCTGAGCGGGCGTCCGCGACGCCTCGGTGCCGGCGCCTCAGTCGAAAATGTCGAACATCTCGAACAGGCCGCCGCGCCGGCGCTTGCCGTGCCGCCCGTGGCGGTCGTCGTCATCCTCGTGGCGGCTCTCTCGGGTGTAGACGTCGTCACGGCCCTCCTGGCGCTCGCGCCGGCCGCCGCCATGGGCCGGTCCCTCGTTCCAGCCGCGCCGCTCCATCTCCTGCTCGGCGCCGCGCACCCCCTCGAGGATCTTCTCCAACTCGCCCCGGTCGAGCCAGACGCCGCGGCAGCGGGGGCAGATGTCGATCTGCACGCCGTTGCGCTGCACCTCGTTCATTCCCTCGTTGCAGTTCGGGCACATCAAGAGCGGCATCGTCGTCCTTTCGCGGTCGGTCGGGTGAAGGTCGGTCTCGCCGCCCCTGATGAGCGGCGCCGTCGATGTAGGGGGGTCGGCGCGTCAGACAAGGGCGAACGCGCCGCTTCGCGTTGTCGCAACCGCCAGGGATCGGTAGGCCGCGTTCAGCCGGGCGGTGCCAGGCGGGCCAGCAGATCGGCCAGCGGCCAGGGCGGTGGGCCATGGCGCATGATCTCGAAATGGTCGGCCTCGATCAGCGGAAAGGCGACCGTCCCGTCCACCAGGACCGCCGGGGTCACGCCGCCATAGGGCACCCGGGCGAGGGCGAGCTGGGTCATCAGCCGCTCGGTCCGCCGTTCCGAGCGGCCGGTATAGAGGGCGACGAAGAAGCCCTGGCGCCAGTGCTGGCGCAGATGGCGGGCCAGCATGTCCTCGTGGTCGTAGATGGCATCGAGCAGCAGGATCCCGTCGAGGCGCTCGCCGAGGCCGCCCCGCTCCAGCCCGAAGGCGACGGCACGGTAGCCGCCGGAGAAGGCGGTCAGCACCACGGGTGCGGTCGCCACGCGCGCGGCCGGCACACCCGTCTGCGCCTCCAGCACGGACGCCACATCGCCCAGCAGGCGCGCCAGGCCGCCGGGATCGCCCAGCCGGCCGATGCTAGAATCGATGGCGTCATGGGCCAGCGCCGGCGCCACCAGCACCAGATTGGCGCCCGAGCGGTTGACCTGCTCGGGCACGCCGTAGTCGTCGATCACGGTAGCGACGAGGTCGGCCAGATGGCCGTGGAAGAAGACGACGACGCGGAAGGGCTGCGCGGCGTCGAAGCCGGGCGGCAGGTGCACCAGCACCCGGTCGTCGAGATAGTGCGGGTTCTCCGCATAGGCGACGCCGTCCTGGGTGGTGTGCAGGCGCTGGCCCGTCTCCTCCTCGTAGGAATCCCAGAACGGCTCGCCGGTGTCGACCGCGATGCCGTCATAGGGAAAGGGCGCGGTCGCCAGGCGGACGGTGAAGGTGGCGCGGCAGTCGGGCCCGTCGCGGCACAGCCAGTCGATCGCGCCCACCTGGCCGGCGGCGGGCTCCACGCTCATCGCCAGGAGACCCAGCAGCAAGGCGAGGCCGCGCGCATGGCTCACGCCCGCGCTCCGGCCTCCGCGCCCACCCCCGACAGGCCGGCCGCGCCCGGCTTGAGGACCGAGCGGAAGGCCGGCCAGGCGATCAGATAGGCGATCGCGCCGATCAGGATGGCCGAGGACATGCCGAACTGCACCGCCACCAGCGGCACGGTCACCGCGCCGATGACCGAGAACATGCCGTTGATCCCCCAGGCCCAGAGGAACAGGTGCTCCTTGCCCAGCCTCGACAGCATGGCCATGGCGACCGGGAAGGGGAAGCCCATCAGGAAGGCGGGCGGGAACATCAGCGCCAGGCAGGCGGCGATGCGCAGCCAGTAGGGCCAGACGCCGATCGCCTCCAGCACCGGGTCGAGGCCCAGCGCGTAGAGCGCGATCAGGGCCGCGATCGCCACGTAGACGAACGGCATCACGCGCCGGCAGCGGTCGAGATAGCGGCCCGAGGCAAGGCTGCCCAGTCCCGTGAACACCAGCATGCCGGTGATCAGCACCGAGGCGGAGACGGTCGGGCTCGACAGCGCGATCATGAACTTGGAGATCATGCCGATCTCCACGACGATGTAGCCGAGGCCGAGACACAGGAAATAGATCAGCACACCCAGCTTGCCGGGCTGCCGGGCGAAGATCGAGCGCCAGCCGAAGACGACCGGGATCAACAGCAGGATCGAGCCGAAGATGAGACTGACCGCGAAGGTCGCCCACAGGAGCAGATAGCCCCACTCGTCCGACACCGCCTCCAGCATGCCGAAGAAGGTCGGCAGGTCCTGCGACTTCAGATAGCCCACCAGATAGGGCCGGTCGGTGGTCACCGGATCGATGTCGAAGACATAGGCCTCGCGCACGCTCTCCAGGTCGCCGGCGATCAGCCGGTCGATGACCAGGCGGTAGAGGTTGCCGGCCGTCATGTCGACATCCGCGCCCTCGCTCTCCAGCCGCGCGGGATCGAAGTACAGGTCGCTGAAGGCGCGGAACACCGCCGCGGCGTCCCCCTCCCATCGCTGGCCGGGCCGGTAGAGCAGTTCGAAGGCCATGCGGCCGGCATGGCTGTCGAGCGTCGCCGCCTCTTCCGCGTCGAAACCGTCGGGCTGGTAGAGGATGGTCAGCGTCGACAGGAAGGTGTGGCTGATGTGGAAGCGTTCGGCAACCGGCGGGCCGCCGTCCCGCGCCGCCTCCGCCTCGGCCGCCGCCACCACCGTCGCCAGCACGCGCAGCACCGATTTCGGCGGGTTCTCCTTGTTCCACACCGTCATCGACAGCACGCCGTCGGGCCGGAGCGCGCGCATGTAGGCCTGGACGGATTCCCGCGCGTACATGTGGTTCTCGAAGACGGCGAAGCCGCCGGGGCTCGACAGCCCGGTCGAGTCGGCGAGGCTCAGGTCGACGATGTCGTACTGCCCCTCGACCTGCGGCGCGTAGAGCCGGCCGTCATAGGGGATCACCGTCACCCGCTCGTCGTCGAGCACGTGGCCCGTCGCCTCGGCCACCGGCGTGTCGCCGCGGACCGCGTCCAGCACCATCGGGTTGCCCTCGGCCACCGTCACCGCCGACGCGCCCTGGGACAGCGCGAGCTCGGTCGAGATGCCACCGCCGAACTGCACCACGAAAACCTCCGGCGCCGCGTGCAGCAGGTAGGGCATGTACATCGGCAGGAAGCGGAAATAGCCGAGCTGGCTTTCCGGCAGTGACCGGATGATGCCGATCGGCCCGTCGCCGTCGATGAACATGCCGAGATAGGCGTGGGTCGGCATCTCCGGCAGGTTCAGCGCCGCCATGTCCGAAAGGCCGGGCGCGAAATGGAAATAGCTCGAATCGTAGACCTCCAGGTGTCCGAAGGGCGAGCTGTCCTCGTAGACCAGCTGCGCGTCGGGGAAGGCGCGGGCGTAGCTGACCCCCTTGTAGGGCGAGGTGTTGATCTGCGGCGCCAGCAGCATCAGCGCGATCGTCCCGCCCGCCAGGACGACCAGCGCCAGCGCCCGCTTGTGCATGCCCCCGCCCAGGAACCAGGCGAGCCCGCCCAGCGCCCACAGACCCACCGGCACCGCCAGCAGGGTTTCCGGGAACAGCACGTACATGGCGATCAGCAGCACCAGGCCGCACAGGCCGGAGCCCGTCATGTCGGCGAAATAGACCCGGCCGAAGCGGTCCTGCCCCTTCAGGAAGGCGAGGCCGATGAACAGCGCCCCCGGCACGAAGGGCAGGAAATAGAGGATGAAGCTGAGCGCCAGCCGCCATTTCTGTTCCGGGTCGACGACCAGGAAGATCGGGTTGAAGGGCACCGTCTGGGCGACGGTGTTGGCGATCACCATCAACGGGCCGAAGGCCAGCAGCGCCGCCGACACCCAGCCTTCCCAGCGCCGCTGGAAGCTGTCCTTGCCGATCACCATGACGGCGCTGACCACGCCGAAGCCGAACATGGCGATCGACACCACCAGCGAGCCGAAATGCGTCCAGCTCGCCACCGCGAAGATGCGCATGACGGTCAGCTGATAGGCGATCACCGCGCCGGCGATCAGGCCGACGGCCAGATAGAAGGGCAGGCCGGTGAGGTGCCCGGTGCGCCCGGACCTCGCCGCCGCCGGAGCGGATACTGTCATCGCCGGCCTTTCAGGAAGCGGGCGGGAGGATGGGTCGTGGTTCCGGCCGTGCGGTGCCTACTGACGGCCGCTCCACACGCCACCATCGCCCGCCGTGAAGGGCACGAAGCTGACCGTGCGCCGGCCGTTATAGAGGTCGCGCCGTTCGATGCCGATGGTGCCGTCGGCGTTCTCCACCTTGGTGATGGCGAGCAGCGTCTGCGCCCCGAACGGGCCGACCGGGATCACCATGGTACCGCCCACCGCGAGCTGCTGCAGCAGCGCCGGCGGCACGTGGTCGATCGCCGCCGTCACCACGATGCCATCGAACGGTGCGGCGTCTTCCCAGCCGAAATAGCCGTCGCCCGCCATGGTGGAGATGTGAGTGTATTCCGGGTAGCCGTCGGCGATCAGCGCGTCGTAGATGCCGCGCGTGCGTTCCGCCAGGGGCTCGATGATCTCGATCGAGTAGACCTCGTCGGTGTAGTAGCTCAGGAAGGCCGACTGGTAGCCCGAGCCCGTGCCGATCTCCAGCACCCGGTCGCCGGGCTCGATCTCCAGGGCGGAGGTCATGCGGCCGACGATGTGTGGGCCGGAGATGGTCACCCCGTAGCCGATGTCGAGGAAGGCGTGCTC
>JAVKFF010000082.1:0-5722 GCA_040226215.1 Azospirillaceae bacterium | reverse complement strand
ACTCGTTGGCCGCCACCCTAGCAGAGCGCCCCGCCGGTTCACCAGCCGAAGACTCCGCGACGGCGCCCCCGGCCCCGCGGCGACATAACCTCTGGAGGGCCGAGCGAACGTTCCGGAAAGCCTGAGGACGGAAGATTGGCGCGCCCGCCCGATCGATCGACCGCGGCCCCGTCAACCCGCCCGTCTACAGCCGCCCCATATCCCGCGCCGTGGCGTCGATCGCCTCCTTCGCCAGGGCCAGCATCTCGTCGATCTCGCCGGTGGTGATGGTCAGCGGCGGCGCCATCACCATGGCGTCGCGCACCGCCCGCATCACCAGGTTGCGCGCGAAGCAGTGGTCGCGGCATTGCGTGCCGACCTTGCCGTAGTCGGGGAAGCGTTCATGCGTCTGCCTGTCCGCGACCAGCTCGATGGCACCGATCAGGCCGTCGGAGCGCACCTCGCCGACGATCGGGTGGTCGGCGAAGACCTCCTGCAGGCGGCGCGCCAGATGGGGACCGGTCACCTCACGGGTACGCTCGACCAGGCCCTCGCGCTCGATCAGCTCGATATTGGCGAGGCCGACGGCGCAGGCCACGGGGTGGCCGGAATAGGTGAAGCCGTGGAAGAATTCCTCGCCCTGGCCGATCAGCACCTCGGCCACCCGGTCGCCGACCATCACGGCCGACAGCGGCAGGTAGCCCGAGGTGAGGCCCTTGGCCATGGGCATCAGGTCGGGCCTGATGGCGAAGCGGTCCGAGCCGAACCAGTGACCCGTGCGCCCGAAGCCGCAGATCACCTCGTCGGCGATCAGCAGCACGTCGTATTTGGCGCAGATCTCCTGCACCCGCGGCCAGTAGGTCTCCGGCGGGATGATGACGCCGCCCGCCCCCTGGATCGGCTCGCCGATGAAGGCGCCGACGCTGTCGGCACCCAGCTCGAGGATCCGCTGCTCCAGGGCATCGGCCGCCTTCAGGCCCAATTCCTCCGGGCTCAGGCCGTGGCCGTAATCGTACCAGTAGGGCGGCATGATGTGGCTGAAGCCGGGCAGCGGCAGATCGGCCTGGCGGTGCATCGCGTGCATGCCCGACAGGCTGACGGCGGCCAGCGTGGTGCCGTGATAGCCGTGGATGCGGCCGATGATTGTCTTCTTTCGGGGGCGGCCCTTGAGGTTCCAGTAGTGGCGCACCAGACGCACGACCGTGTCGTTCGCCTCCGACCCGGAATTGGCGAACAGCACATGGTCGAGGCCCTTGGGCGTGATCCGGGCCAGCGTCTCGGCCAGCGCCACGGCCGGCGTGGTCGTCGTCTTGAAAAAGGCGTTGTAGTAGGGCAGCTCCATGAGCTGCCGGTGCGCGGCGTCGGCCAGTTCGCGCCGGCCGTAGCCGACATTCACGCACCACAGCCCCGCCATGCCGTCGAGCATGCGGTTGCCCTCGGAATCCCAGACATGGATGCCCTCGCCGCGGGTGATGATTCGGGAACCGCCTTCCTCGGCCAGGCGTTTGAAGTCGGTGAAGGGGTGCAGGTGATGGGCGGTGTCGGCGGCCTGCCAGGCCGCCGTGGAACGATTGGCATGCGTCATGGGAGACGTCCTTCTGACGGGAAATCTGCGATCTGGCGATCGTGGGAAAGATCGGACCGGCGCGGCGGAGGGCGGGCTGCCGCCGGCTCGGGGGCCGGGAGCCGGGCGCGCGCGTCGGGCGCGGCTCAGCCCTTGGGCGGCGTGTAGCCGATGCGCGCGCAGCAGATCAGCAGGGTCGTGCGGGCGTCGATCCGTGTCATGATGCGCCCGAGGATAGCAGAAGCACCGCGGCTTGACAGCCGGAATGGCGCCCGCCGAGATTGGCTGGACCGCCAACCACCCCAGGATCACCATGACCGCCCAGTTGCAGCACGCGGCCCCGATCGACGCCGTCAGGCAGTTCCGCGATGCCCATCCGGAAATCACCCGCGTCGACGTGCTGATCCCCGACGCGCAGGGCGTGCTGCGCGGCCTGCGCCTCGGCGTCGACGCCCTGGAGGACCTGATGGAGGAGGGCGTGGGCTTCCCCGGCTCGCTCTACGCCACGGACATCACCGGCTCGACGGTGGAGGAGACGGGCCTCGGCCTCGAGGATGGCGATGCCGACCGGCCCTGCATCGCGGTGCCGGGCACGCTGGTGCCGGTTCCCTGGGCGGAGCGGCCGACCGGCCAGGTGCTGATCCGCATGACCGAGGCCGATGGCAGCCGCTTCTACGCCTGCCCGCGCAGCGTGCTGCAAGGCGTGGTGGAGCGCTTTCACGCCGACGGCCTGACCCCGGTGGTCGGAATCGAGCTCGAATTCTACCTCGTGGACCGGGAGCGCGACGATCGTGGCCTACCCCAGCCGCCCCTGTCGCCGTCGACCGGCCGGCGGCAGAGCACGGTCCAGGTCTACGGGCTGGAGGAGCTCGACGACTTCGACCACGTCATCGACGACATGTTGTCGGCCCTGAAGGCGCAGGCCATCCCGGCCGACTGCGTGGTCTCGGAATACGCGCCCGGCCAGTACGAGATCAATCTCGACCACTTGGCCGACGCGGTGCGCGCCTGCGACCAGGCGCTGCTGTTCAAGCGGGCCATCAAGGGCGTGGCGCGCCGGCACGGCATCGAGGCCACTTTCATGGCCAAGCCCTACCCGCAATGGGCGGGCAACGGCTTCCACATCCATCTGAGCGTGCTGGACCGCGAGGGACGCAACATCTTCGCCGACGCCGATCCCATGGGCAACGAGACCCTGCGCCACGCCATCGGCGGGCTGAAGGAGACCATGGTCGACGGCCAGGCGCTGTTCGCGCCGCACCAGAACAGCTATCGCCGCTTCCGGGCCAACGCCTACGCGCCGCTGGCGCCGACCTGGGGGGTGAACAACCGCTCGACCTCGCTGCGCATCCCGCAGAGCGGACAGGCGGCACGGCGGGTGGAGCACCGGGTGGCCGGGGCGGACGCCAATCCCTATCTGGTGATGGCGGCGGTGCTGGCCGGCGCCCATCACGGCATCGCCAACCGCATCGATCCCGGCCGGCCGATCGAAGGCAACGCCTACGAGACGGAGCCGGCGCTGCTGACCTCCTCCTGGCTCGCCGCCGTGGACACCTTCGGCGAGAGCCCCGTCTTCCGCGACTATCTGGGCGACGCCTTCGTCGAGGTCTACCTCGCGATCAAGCGTTCCGAGCGCGAGACCTTCCATGCCACGGTGACGCCACTTGAGTACGATTGGTACCTGACGAAGGTCTAGTGTGTGAGGGCGCCGCAGCACCACATTCTCTCTGGCGCCGGGGTACCGATGGCGCACGGTGATATTTGGTATGACCATGACTGACGCCGCAAGACGGCGGCGCACGGCGGATAGCCGCGGCGATCGTCCGGACCGCCCCACCGCGGCGGGCAGGCGATGCCTGTGGCGCGGCCTCGTGGGTATCGGCGTCTTGATCCCGGCCGGCGCGCTGGCGCTGACCTACGACGTCGCCATCGAGCCGACCGGCGACCCGGTCATCGACGGCGCCGCCGGCGACGCCTCGCTGCTGCTGCAGCTCGAGGCGGAACCGGTCGACGGCCTCACGCTCCTGAGCCGGGCGCGCGCCGATCTCGAGCGCTTCGAGCAGGTGATGCGCTCGGAAGGCTACTATGCCAGCGACGTGGCGGTGACGATCGATGGCGAGCCCGTCGACAGCGAGGCGCTGCGCGAGCGCCTGGCCGAGGCCGGCGAGGACGAGGCGGTCTCGGTGTCGGCGACGCTCGAGCCCGGGCCGCGTTACGTCGTGGAGGCGATCGAGGTGGTGGGTCCGGAGGACACGCCGTCGCCCTTCCGCCCGCGGGAGCCGGTGCTCACGGTCGGCGACCCGGCACGCTCGGCAGACATTCTGGCCTACGAACAGCAAGTGCTGACCCTCATGCGCGAGGATGCGCGCCCCTACGCCGCGGTGCCCGACCGCCGCGCCGTGGTCGATCACACGGCCCAGACCATGGCGCTGACCTTCACGACCGAACCCGGGCCTCGGGCCGTGCTCGGCGAAGTCAGCTTCGTGGGGCTGGAGCGCACCGACGCCGGGTTCCTGCAGACCACCATCCCCTTCGCCTTCGGCACGCCCTATGCGCCGGACCGCATCCGGGAGCTCCGCGACGACCTGACCGAACTCAACCTGTTCCGCTCCATCCGCGTCGCCCCCGCCGACGAGCTGGCGGCGGACGGCTCGCTGCCGCTGACCGTGACGCTGGAGGAGCGGCCGCCGCGGACCATCGGTTTCGGTGCCGCCTATGGTACCTCCAGCGGCCTCTCCTTCAACGCCTATTGGCGCCACCGCAACCTCTTCGGCCAGGCCGAACGGTTGTCGGTCGAGGGCGAGGTTTCCGAGATCCTGGAGAACTCGGCGGAGGATTTCGGCTACCACCTCGACGTCTCCTTCGAGAAGCCGTACTTCCCGATCCCGGCCATGTCGGCGCTGGCGGAGGCCTCGGCCGACCGGGAGATCCTCGAGGCCTATGAGCGCGAAGGCTTCGAGCTCTTCGGCGGCATCGCCTACGAGTGGTCGGAGGAGGTCACCCTGCGCGGCGGCGTCCTGGTCTCGCAATCCTCCATCGTGGAGGACGGCATGCGCGACGACATCTTCCTCGTCGGCTTGCGCGGACGGGCGACCTACGACGACCGCGACGACGTCCTCGACCCGACCGAGGGCATCAACGCCTCGCTGAGCATGTCCGGCTTCTCCGAGGCCCTGGGCGCCGACCGCAGCTTCCTTTCCGCCCGCCTCGACGGCTCGACCTATTTCGACTTCGGCGGCCAGGGCGACATCGTGCTGGCGCTGCGCGGTGCGGTCGGCTCCATCACCGGGGAGGAAACCGCCGACATCCCCGCCGACCGCCGCTTCTACGCCGGCGGCGGCGGCTCGGTCCGCGGCTACGACTTCCAGTCCGTCGGCCCGCTCGACCCGGATGGCAGCCCCAGCGGCGGCCGCAGCCTGGTGGAGGCAAGTGCCGAGCTGCGCATCCGGGTGTTCGAGGATTACGGCATCGTGCCCTTCGTCGACGCGGGCCAGGTCTTCGATGACAGCTATCCCGATTTCGGCGAGGAGTTCCAGATCGGCGCCGGCATCGGCCTGCGCTACTACTCCGATTTCGGGCCGATCCGGCTCGATTTCGCGGTGCCGGTGAACCCGCGCGACGGCGACCCCGACTTCGCCTTCTACGTCTCCATCGGGCAGTCGTTCTGATGCGGGTGGTCTGGCGTCTCTGCCGCTGGCTGCTTTATGGCCTGGCCGGCGTCCTGGTGCTCCTGCTCGCCGCCTTCGGCCTGGTGCAGACCGACTGGGGCAAGCGCCAGCTCGCCGCCTGGATCGGCGATCTCGCCTCCAGCGAGACGATGACCGTCTCGATCGGCCGCATCGAGGGCTTCCTGCCCTTCACCATCCGCCTCGCCGATGTCGTCCTCGCCGATGCCGACGGGCCGCTCGTCGCCATCGACGCCGCCGCGCTGGACTGGTCGCCGCTGGCCCTGATCGGCGGCACGGTCGCCGTCGAGCGGCTCGCCATCGGCACCGTGCGGATCGACCGGCTGCCCGCCTCCGACGGAACCGCTCCCGCGCCCGCTGGGGAGGGCGTCGACCTGCCGGACTTGCCCAGCCTGCCGGTCGCCCTCGACGTCGAGGCGCTCGCCGTCAACCATGTGATCCTCGCCGAGGCGGTCTTCGGCGTGCCCGCCGACCTGCGCGTCGAGGGATCGGC
>JAVKFF010000081.1:0-6404 GCA_040226215.1 Azospirillaceae bacterium | reverse complement strand
CTCATCTACTCCGAACCGCAGCTCGGCAGCGCGCAGGAGTTCGACAACGATGCGGAGAGTTTTCGCGTTCTGGCCGGGACGTGGCGATTCTTCAGGGATGCCGGATACGGTGTTGGCAGCGGCCCGTCGTTCGACGCCTCGCCCGGCACCCATCCGGGATGCCAGGACATCCAGGTGGCGTCGGGCGGCAGCTTCCCGGGCGACCGGCTCTCGGCCGTGCAACTCCTCAACGGAGGCGGTCCGCCGACCGCGCTCATCTTCCTCTTCGACAATGCGGGGTTCGCGAGCAACCAGTCCTACCGCGCGCTGACGCAGAGCGAGGCCGATTTCGGCCGTATCGGATTCGACAACCGGGTGGCGGCCGTACGGGTGGTCCGCGGCACCTGGCAGCTGTTCCGCAATGCCGGCTATGGCGAGACGCCGGACCGTCCCTCCGTCACCCTGCCGGTGGGATCGTATGAGAACATCGCCCTGCTGCCTGGCTATCCACCGAACACCTTCCCGCCCGACCTGATGTCGTCGGCCGGCGTGGTGTCCCAGGCCGTGGAACCGCCGCCACCGGCCGACTGTCCCGCACCCTATCTTGTGCCCAGTACGACGAGCGGTCAGTGTCAGCTTGTCTGCGGCGCGGGGACGGTACCGGCACCGGGCGGTCAGAGCTGCCAGTGCCAGCAGGGCCTGGTGGCGACCGGACAGGACGGACAGGGCCGCCTGACCTGCGGACCGGCGCAGTTGCTACCGCCACCGACCCTGCAGGTTCAGTGCGGGCCGAATGCGCAGTTCAGTGCGCAGAGCGGTGGTTGCGTCTGCAATCCTGGCACGGTGGAAACCGGTCGCACGGCCGCCGGCCAACCCATCTGCCTCTACCAGGTGCAGCGACCGCCGCAACCGCCCTCCCCCGGCTCGCCGCAACCGCCGCAAGCAACCGAGATCTACGTCATCGACGGCGCCACGGCGGTCGCCTTCGGCCAACAGCGCGGACTGCAGACCCAGGCCTCGCCGTTCTCCGTCTCGAACGCCACCTGCATGGCGACAGGAGCTGTCGTCTCGGCGAACTGGCCATTCGGTTTCAACCAGGCGAATCCTTCCTGCCGCGCGTCGTTCCTGACTGGGGGCAGTTTCGCCCCCGGCTGGGCGCTGGCCGGTTATGGCCTGGTATTCGGCAATCCCTATGGCTATGGCGGCCAGCGGAGCGATTTCCGCTGGGACATCCGCTGTACCCGGAACCAGCCGTCGGCAGGACAGGAATGTGCCGTCGATCCGTCCGCACTCTGTGGCGGCCAGCCGTGTTTCAGCGACGACATGATCCGCTACGACGTGGTGCCGCTGGGCGGTGATCGCGACCTCACCGTCCGGGTCCAGCCGCGGGCGAGCACGACGGTGATCGGGGTGGGCACCGCCCTGGCCAATACCCAGGGCGTGACCATCCGCCTGAGGTCGATCATGCTGCAAGGACCCGCCGGTCTTGATCCGCTGCAGGCGTTGCAGCAGGCCTTGGGCGGCTAGGCCGGATTGCGACTGGATCGACGCGAAAACGGCCTTTCCGTCCGGCTGCCGCCGCTGCGGTCTCAGTCGCGCCCGGCCGGCCAACCGCGGCGGCGGGCGGCCTCGCGGCCGCTCAGCCCCATGGCCTGGGCCATGAAGAAGCGCTTCACGGGCGGCAGCATGCCGACCGCCTCCAGCCCCAGGCCGCGCAGCCGCCTGACCGGTCCGATGCGGTTGGAGAACAGCCGGTTGAGAAGGTCGGTGGCCACCGCCATGGCGGTGTTGTCCGGCCGCCGCCGCGCCTCGTAGCGCGCCAGCATGTCCGGGTCGCCGAGGTCGAGGCCGAGGCGCGCCCGCTCGCCCACGAGATCGAGCAGCAGGTCGATGTCGCGCAGGCCGAGATTGAGGCCCTGGCCGGCGATCGGGTGGATGCCGTGCGCCGCCTCGCTGATCAGCGCCAGGCGCCGGTCGACATAGCGCCGGGCGTGGATCAGGGTCAGCGGATAGCGAAAGCGCGCCGAGGCCATGCGCGCCGGCCCCAGATAGTCGCCCAGCCGCTCGTTCAGCGCCCGGTCGAAGGCCGCGTCGTCGAGGGCCAGCAGGTGATCGGCGCGCGCCGGCGTTTCGGTCCAGACCAGCGAGGAACGGTGCCGGCCCGCCGCGTCGTCGGTCATCGGCAGGACGGCGAAGGGCCCCTCGGGCAGGAAGTGCTCGAGCGCCAGGCCGTCATGCGGCTTCTCGTGGGTCAGGCAGCCGACGATGGCGTGCTGCGCGTAGGACCAGCCGCGGGTGCGGATGCCGGCACTCTCGCGCACGGCCGAGCGTCGGCCGTCGGCGCCGACCACCAGTTCCGCGCCGATATGCCTGCCGTCCGCCAGTGTCACCTTCACGCCGGTGTCGCCGCGCGCGATGCCGGTCACCGTCGCCGGCGCCAGGTGGCGCACGCCGTCGGCCGCCGCCAGCGCCTCGAACTGGGCCCGGCGCAGCACCCGGTTGTCGACGATGTGGCCGAAGGGCTCGCCGCCGGAGCGGTCGGCCATCTCCTCATGGTCGAAATGCAGGAAGAGGGGCTGGCGGTCGTCGGCGATGCGGATGTCGAGGATCGGCGCGGCCTCGCCGGCGACGCGCGGCCACAAGCCGACCCGTTCGAGTATACGCCGCGAGCCGAAGGAGATGGCGGTGCTGCGCCCGTCGAAAGGCGCGGCGGCCATGGTCTCGAGCGGCACCCGGTCGACGACGACGGCGCCGATGCCGGCGCGTGCCAGGCCAAGCGCCAGGGTGAGGCCGGCAAGGCCGCCGCCGACGATGGCGATGTCGGTTCTCAGATCGTCCCGCCCGGCCATGCCTGGGTGCCCTTCCGCCAGCGTGTTCCTGTCGAGGAGATGCGCCGGAACACCCGGCCTGTCCAGCCCCGGGTCCGAAACGCGACCGGATGACGCCATTGGGTCACAATACTGCACAATAAATGACCAGAGCGCGGGCGTCGCTCAAATTATGTGCAGCCGTGTGAGTCAAAGGTAAGGCAACGGCGCGGGAAATTCGCTGACCGCGCGGCATATTTTGCGCCGCACACAAACTGGCACGGTTCTTGAGTCTCATCACCCCGGTACGCGGAAGGTCCCGTGCGGACCAACCCCCACCCGGCGTGCGGCGCCGGGGTCGCGCTGAAGGAGATGAGGGGAAGCAACCGATGAAACTAGTGATGGCCATTATCAAGCCGTTCAAGCTCGACGAGGTGCGCGAGTCGCTCACCCAGCTGGGCTTGCAGGGGCTGACGGTGAGCGAGGTCAAGGGCTTCGGTCGCCAGAAGGGCCAGACCGAGATCTATCGCGGGGCGGAATACGCGGTCAGCTTTCTGCCGAAAGTGAAGATCGAGGTCGCGGTCGGTGACGAGATGGTGGAGAGCGTCGTTGAGGCGATCCAGAAATCGGCGAACACCGGCCGCATCGGCGACGGCAAGATCTTCGTGATGGAGATCGGCCAGGCGGTGCGCATCCGCACCGGCGAAAAGAATGCGGAGGCTCTGTAAATCCATGACTGTCTGGAAGCGACTACTGCTGGCGGGCGGCGCCGCCGGCCTGGCGGGGCTGGCGCTGGCCAACCCGGCCCTGGCCCAGGACGCCGCGATGGCGTCCACCGTCTCGAACGAATCCGCCTATGTCTTCAACACCTTCTCGTTCCTGATCAACGGCGCGCTGGTGATGTGGATGGCGGCCGGCTTCGCCATGCTCGAATCCGGCCTGGTGCGGACCAAGAACACGGCGACGATCTGCCTGAAGAACATCGTCCTCTACGGCATCGCCGGCATGATGTACTACCTCATTGGCTACTCGCTGATGTATGTCGACGTCACCGGCTGGGTCGGCAGCTTCTCCCTGCTCTACGACACGGGCGGATCGGAACTGGCGCTGCTTGATGCGGTTGGCGCGCTCGGCGATGTCGATCCAGAGGATGCCGCGGCTGTTGCGGCGGCGAACGAGGCGGCGAGCGCCGCGCTCACCACGCTGCTGATCGCCGACGGGGTGGGCTATTCCACCATGTCGGACTGGTTCTTCCAGATGGTCTTCGTCGCCACCGCCGCCTCGATCGTCTCGGGCACGCTGGCCGAGCGCATCAAGTTCTGGCCCTTCATGATCTTCGTCGTCGTGCTGACCGGCATCCTCTACCCGATCCAGGGCTCCTGGACCTGGGGCGGCGGCTGGCTGGCCGAGATGGGCTTCTCGGACTTCGCCGGCTCGACCATCGTGCACTCGGTCGGCGGCTGGGCGGCGCTCACCGGCGCCATCATCCTCGGTGCGCGCAAGGGCAAGTACAATCCCGACGGCTCGGTCAACCCGATGCCGGGCGCGAACCTGCCGCTGGCCACGCTGGGCACCTTCATCCTCTGGCTCGGCTGGTTCGGCTTCAACGGCGGCTCGCAGCTGGCGCTGGGCTCGGCCGCGGACGCCGCCTGGATGGCGATCGTCTTCACCAACACCAACCTGGCCGCGGCGGCCGGCGTGGTGGCGGCCACCGTCCTCAGCCAGATCCTGTTCCGCAAGATCGACCTGACTTTCGCGCTGAACGGCGCCATCGCCGGCCTGGTCTCGATCACCGCGGGCCCGGACCAGCTGGTGCACATCTGGTCGATCGTCATCGGCGGCATCGGCGGTGCGCTGGTGGTCATCGCCGTGCCGATCATCGACAGGCTGAAGATCGACGACGTGGTCGGCGCCATCTCCGCCCACCTGGTGGCCGGCATCTGGGGCACGCTCGCGGTCGGCATCTTCGGTGGCGCCAATCTCGGCGTGCAGATCACCGGCATCGCCGCGATCGGCGCCTTCATGGTGGTCACCAGCGCCGCCGTCTGGCTGGTGCTGAAGCTCACCATCGGCATCCGTGCGTCGGAGGAGGACGAGGAACTCGGCCTCGACCGGGCCGAGCTCGGCATGGAGGCCTATCCGGAATTCGGCCAGGGCTCGCAGCGGGTCTGACGGCCGGCTGACACCCTGACCGGATCGGCAGCCGTTCTTTCCCCTTGGAGGGCGGCCACCGGCGTTTCCTCACCTCGACACCCCGGCTCCCCCGCGGAGCCGGGGTTTTCTTGTCGGCCGCCCGTATCCGTCGCCCGTCCTATCGCCCGGGCCGTGCCGGCGGGTTGGTGGTCGCCAGGATGTGGCGGACAGCCTCGTCGACATCGTCGGTGAGGTGGACGAGGGCGAGATCGGCCGCGCTGATGGTGCCGGCGGCGAGCAGGCCGTTCTCGACGAAGTCGGTGAGCGGTCGCCAGAAGTCGCGGCCCATCATCACCACCGGAAAGTCGTGGATCTTGCCGGTCTGGATCAGCACCAGCACCTCGAAGAACTCGTCCAGCGTGCCGAAGCCGCCGGGCATCAGCACGAAGGCGCAGGAATGGCGCACCAGCATCAGCTTGCGCACGAAGAAGTAGCGGAACTCCGCCCAGCGATCGAGATAGGCGTTGGGGTGCTGCTCGCGCGGCAGCTGGATGTTGCAGCCGAGCGACAGGGCGCCGGCGTCGCGGGCGCCGCGGTTCGCCGCCTCCATCAGGCCCGGGCCGCCTCCGGTGAGGATCGGGAAGCCGGCCTCGCCCAGCCGCCGGGCGAGGTCGCGCGCCATGGCGTAGTGCGGGTTGTCAGCCGGGAAGCGCGCCGAGCCGAAGACGGTGACGCAGTGCCGGACGTCGCGGAACAGCGCGAAGCCGTGCATCAGCTCGCGGCCGATCCGAACCACCCGCATCCAGTCGGTGACCGGCCGCTGTGCGTCGTCCAGCAGACGCCGGTCCTCCGCCGCCGGGGTCGCCTTGCCCCAATTGGCATCGGCCCCGGTCGGTGCTGCCGGATCGCCTGGTGCCGGGTCCGGGCCGCGCGACGCGTCATCCGGGTGGTTCATGGCAGCTCCTCTCATCCCTTCGGCGAATCGGTGTCGGCACTAGCCCGCGGACCATCCAGGGCACAATTTTCATATCACAGCGCAAGAAATACTGCGAAGTCATTGAAACTCGCGTAAGATTTAGATACCCAACTCTTGTTTGAAGCGAACCGCGCGGTTATTGTCGCCGACATGATCGCCGCTCCGGAAACGATGATCAGGCCCATGGCCATGCCGCAGGAGAGCCAGCAGGCGCCCGGCTTCCCCGTCAACCCGGATATCGACCGGCTGACGGACTACCCGTTCGCGCGCCTGCGCGCCCTGCTCGACTCTGTGGCACCGGGGGTCGCGCCGGGGGCGCCGCCGATCAACATGTCGATCGGCGAGCCGCAGCACCCGATACCCGGTTTCGCACTGCAGGCCATGGCGGCGGCCGCCGGCGACTGGAACCGCTATCCGCCGATCCCGGGCCGCGTGGCGTTCCGTCGGTCGGCGGCGGACTGGCTCACCCGGCGCTACGGTGCGGCCGGTGCCCTGGTCGATCCGGCCGA
>JAVKFF010000080.1:0-4027 GCA_040226215.1 Azospirillaceae bacterium | reverse complement strand
GCGCGGCCGCACAGCGCGTTCATCAGGGTCGTCTTGCCGGCGCCGTTCGGGCCGATCAGGCCGTAGAGCCGCCCCTGCCGGAAATCGCAGCTGACCCCCGACACCGCCTTGAACGCGCCATAGGCGACCTCGATGTCGCGGCAGCTCAGAGCCATGTCCTCGCCCGCGCCCGCGGCCCGGTCCCGCTCCCGATCCCGCTCCCGGGCGGCGCTCATCGCCGGCCTCCGGCGCCGAAGCGCTGGCGCAGCTGCTGTGCCAGGCCCGCCAGGCCATGCGGCATGAAGATCGTGCAGAGGATGAACACCAGCCCCAGGATGCCGTACCAGTAGGGCGTCACGGTCGACAGGCCTTCGCGCAGCACCTCGAACAGCGCAACCCCGAGAATCGGGCCGAACAACGTGCCCATCCCCCCCAGCAGCACCATGATCACGACATCGCCGGACGTGGTCCAGTGCAGCATCTGCGGGCTGACATAGAAGATCAGGGAGGCCAGGAGCGCGCCGCTGATCCCGGCATAGATGCCGGAGACCGCGAAGACCGCCTGGCGCAGGCGCTGCACGTTGAAGCCGATCTGTTCCGCCCGCACGTCGTTGGCCTTCACCGCCCGCAGGGCCTGGCCGAACGGCGACAGGCGCAGGACACCGGCGACCGCCAGCGCCAGGACGAACATCCCCAGCAGGAAGAAGTAGAAATTGCCGTCGTCGTAGAAATCCACGCCGAACAGGTCGGGCCGGGGCACCCCGCCCAGTCCGTCGACCCCGCCGGTCAGGTCGCGCAGCTTGCTGCCGGCCAGGATGTAGATCAGCTGTGCCAGGGCCAGGGTCAGCAGGGCGAAGAACAGTCCGGCCGCGCGCATCGCGAAGAAGCTGAAGACCAGGGCCAGCAGGCCGCCGAGGATGCCTGCGGCGCCCAGGGCCGGCAGGAAGTCCCAGCCCATGCGCGTGGTCAGCAGGGTCAAGGCATAGGCGCCGGTGCCGAACATTGCGGCATGGCCGAACGACAGCATGCCGGCGATGCCGAACACCAGGTCGAAGCCGACGGCGAAGATCGACCAGATCAGGATCAGGTTGACCAGATGCAGGCCGCTGTCGCCGGGCAGGACCAGCGGGGCGAGCGCAATGGCGGCCACCACCATGGCAAGCACGGCCTGGATCGACCGACGGGCCGTCATGCGGTGCGCCCCTTTCGGCTGAACAGGCCCTCCGGGCGCAGGATCAGTGTCGCGATCAGCAGGAGGAAGGTCAGGAAGTCGACCCAGCTCGGCGCGTAGGTATACCCGATGGCGCGGGTCATCCCGATCAGCAGCGCCGCCAGGACCGCTCCCCGGATGTTGCCGAGGCCGCCGACGATCACCACGATGAAGCAATCGATGATCACGCTGAACCCCATGCCCAGCTCGATCGGCAGCAGCGGCGCGGCGACCACGCCGCCCAGCGCCGCCAGGCCCGCACCGATCGCGAACACCGCGGTCCGGATGCGGGAGACGCTGATGCCCAGGGTCCGCACCATGTCCGGATCGCCGCTGGCGGCCCGGATGACCATGCCATAGCGGGTGCGGTCCAGCATCACGAACAGGCTCGCCGAGACCAGTGCGCCGAAGCCGATGATGAACAGCCGGTAGCTCGGCACCGAACTGCCGAACAGCTCGACCGGCTGGGACAGCAGGGCCGGCGGCGAGACCTGCTTGTAGTCGAGGCCCCAGAAGATCCGCACGCCCTCTTCGATCACCAGGATGAAGCCGAAGGTCAGCAGCAGCTGGTACACATGATCGCGATCGTAGACAGGGCGCAGCGCCAGGCGCTCCATGAGCGCGCCGATGGCCGCCGCCACGACGGGTGCGATCGCCAGGCCGATCCAGAAACTGCCGGTCAACTGCACGACCTGGTAGGAGATGTAGGCACCCAGCATATACAGCGAGCCATGGGCGAAGTTGATCACCCGCAGCATGCCGAAAATCAGGGTCAGCCCGGCGGCCAGAAGGAACAGCAGCAGTCCCATTGAGAGGCCGATCACGATCGTCGACACCTGTCACCCGCCTGTTCGGTTCGGTCACACCCGGAAGGCCGGGCGGCGGGCACGAGGCCCGGCCGCCCGGAGGTCTTTCATCCGCGGATCAGCAGGGCGGGAACAGCGCTTCCGGCTGGAACACCTCGGTGATCTTCATGGTGAGCGGCGGCAGCGGCGCCTCGCCCTCCACCACCTCGCCCCAGAGGCCGATCTGCAGGGCCTGGTGGTCGCAGGCCCGCATCACCTTCGTTCCCTCGATGGAGTTCGCGCGCGTGCTGCCGGCAAAGGCATCGACCCATGCTTCCTTGTCCCAGGACTTGGTCCCGTCCACCACATCGAGGAACCAGCTCATGCCGTCATACGCCTCGCCGGCGAAGCTGTTCGGCCAATCGTCGTACTTCGCGCGATAGGCTTCCACGAATGCCTTGTTGGCCGGCGTGTCGTAGGAGAAGTGGTAGCGGACACCGGAATTGGCACCGATCGAATCCGGGCCAACGGCTGCGGCCAGCAGTTCGTCCTGCAGGACCGGCCCGAACAGCAGCTTGTCCTTGCCCAGCCCGGCCTGGCCGGCCTGCTTCAGGAAGGTGACGCCGTCGCTGCCGGTGACGATCAGGATGACGCCGTCGGCATCGGTCTTGGCGATCTTGTCGATGATGACCGAATAGTCCCGGTTGCCCAGCGCGGGATAGTCCTCGCCGACGATCTCGACCCCCAGCTTCTCGGCCTCGGCGCGATAGAAATCCCAGCCCTCGCGGGTCACGGAATAATCCGCACCGACGCCGTAGATCTTCTTGAGGCCCCGCGCCTTGGTGAACTCCAGCGCCATCCGCATCTCCATCCCGAGCGTGTTCGAGGTGCGGAAGGTGTAGCGCGAGCCGCCGGGCCGGGTGATCTTGTCGTCGGCCGAGATGGTGACCAGCATCGGCACCTTGCGCTGGTCGACAAGGCTCTGCAGCGCGACCGTCGAGGCCGAGCTCACCGCCCCGAAGATCATGTGCGCACCACCGGCGAGCATGCGGCTGGCCTTCTGCACCGCCGGCTGGGGCTTCGTCTCGCTGTCCTCCCAGGTGACTTCGATCGGCTTGCCCAGAACTGTGCCGCCGCGCTGCTCGATCGCCAGCTCGGCGCCCCGCCTCATGCTCTCGCCAATGATGCCGTAGGGACCGGAGAACGACAGCACCGCACCGATCTTGAACGCGTCGGGCTCTGCCGCGACCGCCGGTTGCAGGGTCGGGGCACCCAGGCCGGCGACCAAGGTGATGCCGAAAATGATGGCGCGAAGACGGTTCATGTTTCCTCCCAGGGTGGCGTCGCGGTGCCGGACGGAGACGTTGCCCGCCGGCGGAATGATGAATATACCGAACAGTAGCTTCTGTCTAACACAGCGTCAGACGGCTGCCGGGACCGATTCCGTGTCGGCCATGCCCATGCCATGCTGCGAATGCGAAACGCAGATCGGGCCTGCCCGGCCCGACCACCCGACCGGGACGAGGTGCCAGCGAACATGCCGATCGACCGCGGATCGAAGAAGGCCATGCCGACAGAACAGGAGACGGGCGGCGCACCGGCCCCGAAAGAGGCCTGGCGGCTGGCCGACGAGCGGGAGGAGCTGCACGCCCGCAAGCGTCGCCTGATCCTGGAGGCCGCTGCACGGGCATTCGCCGAAGGCGGATATCACCAGACTTCGATCGACCGGATCGCCAAGAAACTGCAGGTCACGAAGCCGACCATATATTATTACGTCAAGAACAAGGACGAACTTCTTTTTCAGATAGCCCAAACCGTCCTGAACGACTTGGACGAAGAACTCGCAGCGATCGAGATAGGAAACTTTCCGGCATTGGATCAATTGAAGATATTCTTCAGGGTCTATGCAAAACTCATAAACAGCGATTTCGGCTATTGCATGGCGTTCGTGTCGGACAGCGTCCTGCAACCAGTGTCCCGCGCGAAGCTCCGAAGGTACAAGAAGGAGTTCGAGCTGCGCGTCCGGAAGATCATCGAGGAGGGCCGCCAGGAC
>JAVKFF010000079.1:0-50782 GCA_040226215.1 Azospirillaceae bacterium | reverse complement strand
GCCGGCCGGATGGGGGCGCGGCTGGGGCCCCGATGGGGGGCCCACCCCCGCTTCCCGCCCTGCGGCGCGGATCGCGGCCTGCGACGCCATTGCCGCGACGTCGCCGATTGGGCATTGTCCCGCCGGTCCTCGCGACCCAGGCGCGACAATCGGAGGTGGCCCATCAATGTTTGCCCGGGAAAGCCTCGCCTACCGGCCCCTTCCGCTGCCCGACAGGGCCGACTATTCGGACGAGCGCATGCTGGCGGAGGCGCGGGCCTTCCACCAGCGCATGCGCCGCCGCCACACGGTGCGCGATTTCGGCAGCCGGCCGGTCGACCGGACGGTGATCGAGGAATGCGTGCGCACCGCGGGCACCGCGCCAAGCGGCGCCAACCACCAGCCCTGGCATTTCGTCGCCATCGCCGACAAGGATCACAAGCGGCGTATCCGTGCGGCGGCGGAGGAGGAGGAGCGCCGCTTCTACGACGGCGGGGCGGGGGACGAGTGGCTGCGCGCGCTGGAGCCGATCGGCACCGGCGCCGACAAGCCGCACCTGGAGACCGCGCCCTGGCTGATCGTCGTCTTCGCCCAGCGCTGGGGGCAGTTCGACGACGGCACACGCTTCAAGAACTACTACGTGCCCGAAAGCGTCGGCATCGCCACCGGTTTCCTCATCGCCGCCCTGCACCATGCCGGGCTGGCGGCGCTGACGCACACGCCCAATCCCATGGGATTCCTCGGCGGCATGCTGGGCCGGCCGGCGTCCGAGAAGCCGACCATGATCATCGCTGTCGGCCACCCGGCAGCCGACGCCACGGTCCCGGCCGTCGCCAAGCGCAAGAAGCCGCTCGATGAGATCCTGACGGTGGCCGGGTAGGCCACGAGAGCGTCCTTGCCCTAGGCGTCACCGAAATAGAAGGCGAACAGGCGATTGATGCTGTCCCGCTCGTGGGCGGCGGCGAGCAGGCGTCGCAGCTTCGGCCGGCCGGCGAGGACGCTGTCCCACCGTTCGGCTGGGACGACGAGAAGAACCATCACGGTGTAGATGTCGAGTGGACCGAAGCCGCGCGCCATGAACCACGGATCGCCCGCGATCACGTCGTCGATAATGGTCAGGAAGCGGTCGATCTGCCGCCAGGCGGCCTCAGAGGTCGCCGGTTCAGCCTCCGTCCGCGTGGTGTACTCCGAGGGGTAGGAATAGCGCCGGATGGTGGTGTGCCCCGTCGTGGCGAGGGCGAACAGCCACTGCAGGAAGAACGGCCGGTCCGGCTCGCCGATGCGCGGAACCATTCCCGATTCCGGGTGCAGGTCGCCGAGCATCAGCAAGGTGGCGCCACATTCCCCGAAGGTGCGGCCGTCCGGCAGCCCCAGCGTCGGCAGCAGCATGTTCGGATTGATCCGCCGAAACGCCGCCGTCTCGTGCGCGTCGCTGCCCGTGTCGACGTGTTGGAGGTCGTAGGCGACGCCGAGTTCCTCCAGCATGACATGCGTCACGAAGGCGCTGGTCGCGCGGTCGTAGTAGAGCATGTAGCGTTGACCGGTCATCCGCGGCACCTCCCCCGCAATTGTCCCCCAGAGATCATCCGGGGTCAAACCGGCGCGGTCGGTGTGACGGTCGACACTGCCGGGCGGCCACGCCATCGGCAGGCAGGGGGAAGCAGAAACCACGGCCGGGAGAAATATCTATGGCCTGTGTGACGACCTTTCGCCCGGGCGGCCTCGCCCCGATCGTCGCCACCCTGATCGCCGCCGCCATCCAGCCCGCTCACGTCCGCGCGCAGAGCGTCGACTGTCCGATGGAACGGGCGCTGTATGCGATACCAGGTCACGATGGACACGAACTGAGCTTCCCCCCGGCGGCGTCGCCCAGCGTGTTCACCGCCCTCGAACCGACGCTGCGGTCGCTGGATACAGGCGATGTGTACCGCTTCGACTACACCGTCTCCATGGGCTACGTGACCGCGCATCTCGCGCCCCAGCCCCAGCCGCCGCTGCTGGACGACGCGGTGGCCGGGCGCACGCTCGGCATCCACTTCTTCGACGACGACCATAGGCACGTCTTGCTGGCCGCCGAGGGCGAACCGGCGCCGTCCTATGTCTTCGTTCCGGAACTCGGCCCCTTTCTCTGGTACGATGTGGCGTTGCCCGAGGGGAGAGAGGCGCTGTCCACCGCGATCTGGCATCTGTCACAGTGCCGCCCGGCGACCGCACCGGACGGAGGCAAGCGGCTCAGGTGAAGCGGGCGATCCAGTTCTCCAGCCACTCCTGACGGCCCGAGACGGGGCGCGGCGTGATGGCGCGGGCGACCGCGTCGTCGGCGATCTCCGCCAGGCTTCGCTTCCCCGCCAGCATGTCCCTGGCATCCTGTGTGTCCCAGCCGGCGTAGCGCTCGGCCAGAAAGCGGTCATAGGTGCCGTCCTCGATCAGCGCCGCAGCGGCCTTCAGCGCCCGAGCGCAGACATCCATGCCGCCGACATGGGCGATCAGCAGGTCGTCGGGGTCGAGGGACTGGCGCCGCAGCTTGGCATCGAAGTTCAGCCCGCCGGTGGTGAAGCCGCCGGCCTTGAGGATGTGGTAGAAGGCAATGGTCAGGCCGCCGGGGTCGTTGGGGAACTGGTCGGTGTCCCAGCCCGCAAGCTCGTCCCCCCGGTTGATGTCCAGCGAGCCGAACAGCCCGCTGGCGACCGCATAGGCGATCTCGTGCTCGAAGGTGTGGCCGGCCAGGAGGGCGTGGTTCTGCTCGATGTTCAGCCGGACGTCGTCCATCAGGTCGTAGGCCTTGAGGAAGGCGTGCACCGCCGCGGCGTCGAAATCGTACTGGTGCTTGGTCGGCTCCTTCGGCTTGGGCTCGATCAGGATCGGTCCCTGGAAGCCGAGGCGATGCTTGTGGTCGACCACCAGCGCCAGGAACCGCCCCATCTGGTCGAGCTCCCGCTTCATGTCGGTGTTGAGCAGGGTCTCGTAACCCTCGCGCCCACCCCACATGACGTAGTTCTGGCCACCCAGCGCATGCGTCACCTCAAGGCAGGTGCGCACCTGGGCGGCGGCGAAGCGGAAGACCTCCGGGTCCGGGTTGGTCGCGGCCCCTGCCATGTAGCGGCGGTGGGAGAACAGGTTGGCGGTGCCCCAGAGGAGGCCGGTGCCGGTCTCCACCATCTTCATCCCGAGATGGTCGGCCATGATCCGGACGTTGCGATCGAACTCGCCCGGTGTCTCGGCCTCCGGCGCGATATCGACGTCGTGGAAGGCGAAGAATGGCACGCGCAGCAGCCGGAAGGCCTCGAAGGCGACATCCGCCTTCGCCCGGGCGGCCTCCATCGGGTCGGCGATGTCGAACCACGGTCGCTCGAAGGTCTGGCCGCCAAAGGGGTCGCCGCCCGGCCAGCAGAAGCTGTGCCAGTAGCAGGCGGCGAATCGCAGCTGGTCCTCCATGCGGCGGCCGAGCACGAGCGTGTCCGGATCATAGTGCCGGAAGGCGAGAGCGGACCGGCTCTCCGGCCCCTCGAAGGCGACCGGTTCGCTGATCGAGAAGAACGGCGGCGGGGTCATGGCTCGGCAAACTCCTTGAGATGGGCATAGAGGTGCCGGAAGCGGCCGTGGCGCTCCCGGTAGCGCCGGACGAGATCGGCGTCGGGGTCCACGCTGCCGGCAAGCGCAGGAGGATGGGCGATCGTCACGACATCGCCCTGGCCGGCGGCAATCGCACCCAGCCGGGCGGCGCCCAGCGCTGCGCCGGTCTCGCCGCCTTCCACGCGGTGCAGCGGCAGGTCGAGAACGTTGGCCAGAACCTCGACCCATAGCGCGCTGCGCGAGCCCCCGCCGACCACGGTCGCGACGTCGATCGGGGAGCCGGCGGCGGTCAGCGCGGATAGACAGTCGGCAAAGGCGAAGGCCACGCCTTCGACCACGGCCAGCGCCAGGTCCTCCGGCCCCGTCGCGTGGCCAAGACCGGTGAACCCCGCCCGCACGGCCGGGTCGTTGTGCGGCGTGCGCTCGCCCGAGAGGTAGGGCGCGAACAGCACCGGGTTGCGGCCGAGACGGCGACGGTCGATGCGCGCCAACAGCTCGGCCTCGCTGCCCATGCCCAGCGCCCTCCCGGCCCAGCCGAGCGCGGCGGTGGCGGAGAGAATGACGCCCATCTGGTGCCAGCGGCCGGGCACCGCGTGGCAGAAGGCGTGCACGCCTCGCGACGGGTCGGGCTGGAAGCGCTCGGTGGTGATCCACAGCACGCCCGATGTGCCGAGCGACAGGAAGGCGTCGCCGGGCTGGATCGCACCGAGGCCGATGGCGCTGGCGGCGTTGTCGCCCGCACCGCCGGCGATCACCGGTGCCCGCGCCATGCCCCAGCGCCGGGCGAACTCGGGGGCGAGCGTGCCGGTCGGCTCGGTACCTTCCACCACGCGCGGCATCGCCGTCGGCGGCAGGCCGGTGGCCGCGATCAATTCCGGCGACCAGCGGCGCTCGCCGACGTCCAGCCAGAGCGTACCAGAGGCGTCGGACAGGTCGGTCGCCAACTCGCCCGAAAGGCGGAAGCGCACATAGTCCTTCGGCAGCAGCACCGTGGCCGTGCGGGCGAAGGTTTCGGGCGCATGCCGCGCCACCCACAGCAGCTTGGGCGCGGTGAAGCCCGGCATGGCGGCATTGCCCGCGATCCGGTGGAGCGCGGGTGCGCGCTCCTCCAGCTCGGCGCACTCGGCGGCCGACCGCCCGTCATTCCAGAGAATTGCCGGTCGCAGCACCGTACCCGCCTCGTCCAGCAGCACCGCACCGTGCATCTGGCCCGACAGGCCGATCCCGGTGGTGGCGGCAACCGCCTGGCGATGCCCGTTCGCCAGCGCGTCGATGGCCGTCACCGTCGCTTGCCACCAGGCTTCCGGCGCCTGCTCCGACCAGCCATCGCGCGGCCGCTCGACGGTCAGCGGGACGGAATGCGACGCGACGGCTCTGCCCGCATCGTCGATCAGCAGCGCCTTGACCGACGAGGTTCCGATGTCGATGCCGATGAAGTGGGGGGCGCTCACGGCAGGTTGTATTTCACATAGACGTCGATGCGGATGCGCTCCTGGCCCTCGGAGACCGGTGTCCGGTCGAGGGCGGCCAGCAGGCGGCGGACGGCGCTGCGCATCTCGTGGCCGGGATCCTGGTGGATGACCGCGTCGACGGTGCCGTCGATCAAGGCCGGCCTGGTCCACACGGTCAGGTCGTGGGCGACGAAGACGATGTCCCGCCCCCGGCCGGTGGCGCGCAGCGTCTCCAGCAGGCCTTCCGTTCCGGCGCCGATATTGTACAGGCCGGTGATCCCGGGCCGCGCCGCCAGCAGGTCGTGCAGCAGCCGGCCGGCGGTCCGCGGGTCGTCCTGGCCCTCGAGGGGCGCCAGGATCTCGAGATTGGGGAACTCGTCGCGCATCACCTGGGTGAATCCCAGATGTCGCTCGGCATGGTCGCGCAGCTGCAGCGTGCCGGCGACAACGGCGACGGTGCCGGGGGCGGGGCCCAGGAAGCGGCCGAGCGTGAAGGCGGCGGTGCGGCCGGCGGCCACGTTGTCGATGCCGACATAGTGCTGGCGGGCGGAGCGCGGCGCGTCGGACACCAGCGTCGCCACCACCTTGCCGGCAGCGACGGCGTTGTTGATCGCCTCGTGCACCGAGGGGTGGTCGAGGGCGATCACCGCCAGGCCGTCCACCCGTCGGGCAACCCGGGCGATCGTCTCGGCCAGGCTGGTCGGGTCGAAGACGTCGGTGTGGACGATCTCGATGCGGGCGCGTTCGCGGGCCAGGGTGCGGGCGATCCGCTCGGCTTCCTCGGCAAGCGACAGCATGACTGGATTGTGGCCGTGCGGCAGGATCACCGCCAGGCGGCGCAGCCGCGCCCGGGCGAGCCGCGAGGCGTAGACGTTCGGCGCGTAGTTCAGCCGCTGCATGGCGGCCTCGACCCGGGCCTTGGCGCGGGCGCTGATGCCCGGACGGCCGTTGATGGCGCGGTCCACGGTGGCAAGGCTGACGCCGGCCTCGCGCGCCACGTCCTGCAGGGTCAGGGAATCGCTATCGGGCATCGCGCGACGGGTTCAGGTGGTTTCGGGTGACGGGACGGGGCGGCCGCCATCGGCGACTCCCTCCGGCATCTTGCCCAGGATGATCATGCCCAGCACGTCGTCCTGGCTGACATCGGCGGTGCGCACGGTGCCGACCCGGCGGCCATTCTTCATCACCGTGAGGCGGTCGGCCAGATCGAACACGTCGTGGATGTCATGGCTGATGAGGAAGATGCCGATGCCATCTTTCTTGAGCTCCTCGATCAGGTTGGCGACCATGCGCGTCTCCTCCACGCCAAGCGCCGCCGTCGGCTCGTCCATGATCAGGATGCGGGCCTCGAAATGCACTGCCCGTGCGATCGCCACCGCCTGGCGCTGGCCGCCGGACAGCGTGGCGACGGGTACATGGAACTTGGTGAAGTGGGGGTTGAGGCGCCGGATGATCCGCCGCGCCTCGGCCTCCATGCGCACCTCGTCGAGCAGGCCGTTGGGCTGGATGATCTCGCGGCCCAGGAAAAGGTTTGCCGCGGCGTCCAGATTATCGGCCAGCGCCAGGGTCTGGTAGATCGTCTCGATATTGTGTGCCCGGGCGTCGCGGGGATTGCGGATCTCGACCCGCTCGCCGCCGACCAGGATCTCGCCGCCACGGGCCTGGCAGGCGCCGGACAGCACCTTGATCAGCGTCGACTTGCCGGCGCCGTTGTGGCCCAGCAGGCCGACCACCTCGCCGGGGTAGAGGTCGATGGTGACACCGTCGACCGCCTTCACGCCGCCGAAGGCGACGTGGATGTCGCGCATCTCCACGAGTGGGATGTTCGCTTCCATGGCGGCGCTCCCTATCGCTCGGTCCGCCGGCGATACCACTGGTCGACGAAGACCGCGATGACCAGTACCACGCCGATGACGATGTTCTGCAGCGGCGCGTCGACGCCGACCATGGCCATGCCGCTCTGCAGGCTCTGCATCACCAGGGCGCCGAGGATCGCGCCGTAGATCGTGCCGCGGCCGCCCGACAGCGAGGAGCCGCCGATCACCGCCGCGGCGATCACGCGCAGCTCGTCGAGCGTGCCGACGGCGTTGTCGGCGGAATTCAGCCGGGCCGAGGCGATGGCGGCGCTGATAGCGCAGAGCAGGCCCATGATGGCGAAGATCCACACCGTCATGCGCCGTGTGTTGATGCCGGCCAGCTCCGCGGCGTCGGGATTGCCGCCCATGGCGAAGACGTAGCGCCCGAAGCGCGTGCGTCGCGCGACAATGGTCATGACCAGCGCGACGATGCCAAGGATGACGACCGGGATGGCGATGCCGAAGACCAGCGAGGCACCTTCCTCAGGGATCGTCCAGCCGCGCGCCTCGTAGACCCGGGCGGCGGCGCGTTCGGGCACCTCGTAGGCGGTCATCACCAGCACGAAGACCACGATCAGCGCGCTCAGGCCGCCGCCGGTCACGAACTCCGCCCAGCGCGGCTTCAGCGGGAAGTCGAAGCGATGGCGCTGCTGCCGGGCGCGCCAGACCGTGTACCAGACCAGCAGGCAGGCGATGATGGCGACGATCCAGGACGGCCAGAAATAGATGCTGCCCTCCGCGCCGCCGCCGAGCCAGTTGAAATAGCTGTCGAGCGGCGCCACCGTCTGTCCGGTGGTGATCCACCAGGCGCAGCCTCGCCAGACCAGCAGCCCGCCCAGCGTGACGATGAAGGCCGGCACGGCCAGATAGCCGACGACAAAGCCCTGGAAGGCGCCGATGGCCATGCCCGCGGCGCTGCCGTTGGCCAGGGTGAGGAACCAGATGGCCGGATGGTTGAAGGCCGGCGTGTCGCCGCCGCCGATCAGCTGCGGCAGCACGTCGGACTGCACCACGCCCATGAACATGGCGAGAAAGCCGAGCAGGGAGCCGACCGACAGGTCGATGTGCCGCGCCACGATGACCAGCACCATGCCGCAGGCCATCACCGCGACGGAGGCCGTCTGCACCGACAGGTTGAACAGGTTGCGCGGGGTGATGAACAGGCCGTCGGTCCAGATATGGAAGGCGATCCAGATCACCGCCAACGCGCCGACCATGCCGAGCAGCCGGGTGTCGACCTCCAGGTCGTCGAGAAGTTTCTTGATCATGGCGGGCTTGTCGTCGGGCGGACGCGGGAAGCGGCGGGTGGCCGCTTCCCGTCATCCGGCCTTGCGTTCAGTCGCAGACCTCGACGGTGCCCGACGGCACGCCCTGGCAGAGTTCCTCTGCCGGGATCCAGCCGGCGTCGACGACGACATCCAGATTGTCGCGCGTGATCGGCACCGGGGCGAGGAACATGGAGGAAATCTCCACGCCGTTCGGGCTCGTCCACTGCACGGCCCCCTCGACATCGGTCATCGCCGCGCCGCCGGCCAGCGCCACGGCGATCTCACCCGCCACCCGGCCGAGCTCGCGCGCGTCCTTCCACACGGAAACCGTCTGCGTGCCGAGCGCGACCCGGTTCAGCGCGGCGAAATCGCCGTCCTGGCCGGAGACCGGGATGCCTTCCATGCCCTGGGCGGTCAGCGCCGCCACGACACCGCCGGCGGTGCCGTCGTTCGAGGCGACCACCGCGTCGACCTCGTTGTTGTTGGCGGTCAGGATCTGCTCCATGTTCCGCTGCGCGTTGGCCGGCACCCAGCCGTCGGTGTACATTTCGGCGACCACGTTGATGTCGCCGGAATCGATGGCCGCCTGCAGGACCTCGAGCTGTCCCTGGTGCAGGAAGTCGGCGTTGGGGTCGGTCGGCGAGCCCTTGATGAACACGTAGTTGCCGGTCGGCTGCTGCGCGAACACGGCCTGCGCCTGCAGGCGACCGACTTCGATGTTGTCGAAGGTCAGATAGAACACGTCCGGGTGCTCGATCAGCCGGTCATAGGCGATCACCGGAACGCCTTCGTCGAGCGCCGCCTCGACCGCCGGGATGACCGCCTCGGTATCCTGGCCGAGGATGATCAGCACGTCCGCGCCGCGGGCGATCAGGCTCTCCACGTCGGAAAGCTGCTTGGCGGGCGAGCTCTGAGCATCGGCGGAGATGTATTCCGCACCGGCGGCCTCGAGCGCGCCGACGATCGCCGCTTCGTCCGTCAGCCAGCGCTCCTCCTGGAAGTTCGACCAGCTGACGCCGACCAGTTGCGCCATGGCCGTCGACGACATCAGGCACGCGGCACCGACCAGCGATGCCGCCACAAACGACTTCTTCATCACGCTACCTCCCGTTGATTGTCTCGTTGATGCAGCCGCGCATGCCGCGCGACGCACGTCGGCAAGGGAACGTCCGAATCCCCTGCCTGTCAATTGGAAATGATGATAAATGAGGTACGCACCTCATATCGGCGAAATGGCGCGGCTGGCGGCCTCTGCACCCTGTCCGGTTGTGCAGCGATAAGACGGCGTATCAATATCTCGATACAGACCATTGAGACGGTTGAGATCGCCAAACGAGACTTGATTGTTGCTCGCCGTGACCTGTTCAGCGCCCTGCACCATGGCGTAGGGTTCGCCGATCAGCGGCGTGTCGGCGATGCTATGATGAGTGATCTTGCCGAACGCCCATCAATCTGACCCACGGCTCCGGCTGGTCGTCTGGCGGCGACCTGCCGGGACGAGGACGTGCTGGAGGCGGGGCATGAAGACGATCAAGGGGCCGGGCATCTTCCTGGCGCAGTTCGCCGGCGAGGAGGCGCCATTCGACAGCCTGCCGGCGATCGCCCGCTGGGCCGCCTCGCTGGGATTCAGGGGCGTCCAGGTGCCGTCCTGGGATCGGCGCTTCATCGACCTCGACCGGGCGGCGGAAAGCGCAGCCTATTGCGACGACCTGCGCGGCGTGCTGGCCGATGCGGGCGTCGAACTGACTGAGCTCTCGGCGCATCTCCAGGGCCAGCTCGTCGCCGTGCACCCGGCCTATGACGCGGTGTTCGACGGCTTCGCGCCCGAACGCGTACACTGCAATCCGGCGGCCCGGCAGGACTGGGCCGTCGACCAGCTCCGCAAGGTGGCCCTGGCGTCGCGCAATCTGGGGCTGAATGCCGCCGCCAGCTTTTCCGGCGCGCTCGCCTGGCCCTACCTCTATCCCTGGCCGCAGCGGCCGCCCGGGCTGGTGGAGACCGCGTTCGACGAGCTCGCGCGCCGCTGGCGTCCGATCCTGGACGCCTTCGAGGATGCCGGCGTCGACCTCTGCTACGAGATCCATCCCGGCGAGGACCTGCACGACGGCGTGACCTTCGAGATGTTCCTGGAGCGTGTCGGCGGCCACCCGCGCTGCCGCATGCTATACGATCCCAGCCACTACGTGCTGCAGCAGCTCGACTATCTGGAGAACATCGATATCTACCACGAGCGCATCGGCATGTTTCACGTCAAGGACGCGGAGTTCAATCCGACCGGCCGCCAGGGCGTCTATGGCGGCTACCAGCCCTGGGTGGACCGGGCGGGACGCTTCCGTTCTCTGGGCGACGGCCAGGTCGACTTCTCGGCCATCTTCTCCAAGCTCACCCAATACGGCTTCGACGGCTGGGCGGTGCTGGAGTGGGAGTGCTGCCTGAAGCATCCGGAGCAGGGCGCGGCCGAAGGGGCTGACTTCATCGCCGCCCACATCATCCGAGTGACCGAGAGGGCCTTCGACGACTTCGCGGCGGGCGGGACCGACGACGCCGCCAACCGCCGCATTCTCGGCCTCGACCGCTGATAGGGAGATGACGATGGCAAACACCGCAAAGCGGGCGCCGGCGGCCGGCAGGCGCCTGCGCCTGGGCATGGTCGGTGGCGGCCGAGGCGCCTTCATCGGCGCGGTTCACCGCATCGCCGCGCGCCTCGACGACCGCTGGGAGCTGGTGGCCGGGGCGCTGTCCGCCGACCCGGAGCGGGCGCGGGCCAGCGCCGCCGACCTCTTCATCGCCCCGGATCGCGCCTATGGCAGCTTCGTCGAGATGGCGGCGGCGGAGGCGGCGTTGCCGGACGGCATCGATGCGGTGGCGATCGTCACCCCAAACCATATGCACCATGGGCCGGCCCTGGCGTTCCTCGAGGCCGGCATCCACGTGATTTGCGACAAGCCGCTGACCACGACGCTTGATGACGCGCGCGACCTGGTCCAGGCGGTGAAGCGCTCGGGCCTCGTCTTCGGGCTGACGCACAACTACACCGGCTATCCCATGGTCCGGCAGATGCGCGAGATGGTGGCGGCCGGCGACCTCGGCCCGCTTCGGGTGGTTCAGGTCGAGTATCCGCAGGACTGGCTCGCCACGAAGGTGGAGGACACCGGCTCCAAGCAGGCCGCATGGCGCACCGACCCGGCACGTTCCGGCGCCGTCGGCAGCCTGGGCGACATCGGCACCCACGCCTTCAACCTGGCCGAGTTCGCCAGCGGGCTGGCGGCCGAGAGCCTGCTGGCCGACCTCAACACCTTCGTGCCCGGCCGTCGGCTGGACGACAACGCCAGCGTTCTGCTGCGCTACCCCACGGGTGCGCGTGGTCTCCTGTGGGCGAGCCAGGTGGCCACGGGGAGCGAGAACGGACTGAAGCTGCGCCTGTTCGGCGAGAAGGCGGGACTGTCCTGGGCGCAGGAGCATCCCAACCACCTGACCTTCACCCGCCTCGGCGAGACGCCGCGGACCATCACCAGGGGCGGTGCAGGGGCAGGGGAGGCCGCGGCCCATGCCGCGCGTGTGCCGGCCGGCCATCCGGAAGGCTATCTGGAAGGCTTCGCCCAGCTCTACCGCGACCTGGCCGAGCAGGTGGCGGCGCATATCGACGGCCGGCCGGCCGATCCGGCGAGCCTGCTGGTGCCGACGGTCGCGGACGGTTTTCGCGGCATGGCCTTCATCGAGGCGGCCGTGGCGTCGAGCCGGGCGGGCGGTGCCTGGACGAGGCTGGAAACGCAATAGGCCGGGCATGGAGAAGGACGGCCGGCCCCCCGGTCCGAACCGCCCTTCCCTTGCCCCCGCCGGCGGACGGCTTGGGCCATCCGCCCGTCACCCCTGGGCCCGACCTGCTCGGCCGGGTGGAGCGGGGTGACCGATACCGCCGATCCAAGGTCTCCACTGGTACGCTAGCGTCCGCCTGGGCGAGTTGGCACGATCACTGGACTGGTCTGCTCGGCCGCCATCCATTCGCACTTCTGGCCGCTGCACGGCGATGGCCGGCTGTGCTATTCAGCACGTCGGATCAAGTTGCAGTTGAAATGCGCGGGGACATGGACCGGGGCGGCACGGTGCCTGAGGGCTGGGAGGAGGTCGACCTCGTGCGCGAGACGCAACGGCTGTTGCGCGAGCGCCGGTTCGACGAGGCGGTGACGCTGGCCGACGCATTGACCGCCGGCGACGGTGACGACGTCCATCGGCTGCTCCGGGCCATGGCGCTGGCGGGCGCCGGCCGTTCCGGCGAGGCCCGGGCCGAGATCGACGGGGTTCGGGCACGCCACCCCCTCGACGCCCGCGTCCTGACCGTGCGCAAGCAGGTGGCCCGTCTTCTCGACGACGCCGACCTGCTCGCCGACAGCCTGGCGGCGCTGCTGCGTCTGCGCCACAACGAGGATGACTGCGTCCGCCTCGGCCGGGTGCTGCGGGAGCTGACGCCGCGGCCATCGCCGGCGGCTGTGGCGGCACTCGTCGAGGGCAGCCAGCCGAGATCCGAGCATCAGCGATCCTGCGCCCTGATCCTGCACGAGATGGGGGAGTCCGCGGCGGCCATCGCCGCCATACGCGGGCTCGTCCACGACGCGGCGACGCCGGAGGTGCTGGTCGAGGCGAGTGCCTTCTTTCACGCCACGGGGGATCCCGATACCGCCCGGCGGCTCAGCCTGGCGGCGGTGCGCCGCGCCCCGATCGTCACGGCCTTCCCGGCGGAGCGGCCGGCCGCCCGCCTGCTGGTCGTCTCCGACCTGATGGCGCCGAGCTTCGCCCGGGCGACCAGGCCCTCGCTGGCGAACACCTATGGCGGTGGCAATTTCCCGGCCCAGCTCGCGCTGCGGGATATCGACACCGCCTATGGCGTCTTCAACGCCAGCGGCTTCGCCCAGGCGGTCACGGACCGGCGAATCGACGCCGTCTTGTGCAATTTCTCCTTCCGGGAGGACCGACCGGCGGATTTCCTTGCGCGTTTCGACCGTTTCGCCCGCTCGCTGGACCGGCCGGTGCTGAACCATCCGCGCCTGGCACTGGCGGCGACGCGCGACGGCAACTACCGCCGCTTCGGCGGCCGCGGCGACATCGTCTTTCCCCGGACCCTGCGGCTCGATCTCCACGACCTTGCACCCGAGGCAGCCCTCGCCCGCATCGAAGGGGAGCTCGACTACCCCATCATCCTGCGTCCCACGAACAGCCATGACGGCGGTGGCATGGTGCTGGCAGAGGGTCGGGCCGAGCTCGTCGCGGCGCTCGCGGCCCGCCGGGGAGAGGCCGTCTTCGCCATTCAGTTCCATGCATGCCGGCGCGATCGCGCCGACCGGGCGGTCGCCTATCGGATGGTGCTTGTCGACGGCCGGCTCCTGCCGGTCACCACCTTCCGCTTCCCGTCCTGGTCGACCCATGCCAAGGGCACCGTCCGGTCGGCGTATCGGCAGAGCGTGCTGTCGCGCGACGTCGATGCACTGGCGGAGGACCGGGCCTTCATCGAGGACTTCGAGAACCAGGTGCTGGCACCGGTCCGTCGGGGTTTCCAGGCGATGCTCGCCGCAACCGGTCTCGACATCGTCGGCATGGATTTCGGCTATCTGCAGGACGGCCGGCCGATCGTCTTCGAGATCAACGCCGCGATGCTGCTGCTGTTCTCGGCCTTCCGGCTGCCTTTCATGCCCTATTACATCGACTCGGACGCCCGCATCGCCGAGGCGATCCGCGGTCTTGTTCTCGCGCGGATCGGGGCGGCGCCAGCGGGCCGCAAGGGCCGGTGATGGCGGGACGGGTGCTGATCCTGCATCACGACCCGGAGCCGGCCGAAGGCCGGATCGCCGGAGCGCTGCGGGAACAGGGCCATGAGGTCGCCCTGCAGGACGTTCGCAGGGCCGCCGAGGCGCAGCCTGGCGACATCGTGTTCAACCGGGTCTATGCCAGCGTCGGCAACCGGGACTGGCGCGCCGTCGCCCTGGCCCTTGCCTGGATGCGGCGGGCGGAACGACGGGGTGCGATGTGCATCAATCCCGCCGCGGCCTGCCTGGCCGACTACGCCAAGCTTGTCGCCGCCCGCCGGATGGCGCGGGCCGGCGTACCCGCGCCGGCGACCCGTCTCTGGCCCGGCCGTCTCGATGATGCGACCGGCACCTTCCTGGAGGGGGTCGGCTGGCCCGTCATCGTCAAGCCGGATCTCGGCGGCCGCGGACACCGCGTGACGCTGGTTGAGGGGCCGCTTGACCTCATCCGCACTATCGCGGCGCTCGACCGGCAGACGCCCGCCGGCGCGCGCAGGCGCTATGTCCTGCAGGCCTTCGTGCCCACCGAAATGGCCTACGATCTTCGGGTCGGCGTCGTCGCCGGCGAGGTGCGCTATGCCTATGGTCGCAGCTTTGTTCCAGGCGCTGCCGGTGGCCGGTGCTGGCTTGCCAGCGTGTCCCGGGGATCGGCCCTGCTCGACGATGTCGCGCTGCCGGACGAGGCGGGTGCCGCGGCACGGGCCGCCAGCGCGGCGATCGGCGCCGTCGTCAACGAGGTCGATATCGTGCTGGGACCGGCGGGGCCGATGGTGATCGAGAACAATCTCACGCCCAATTTCATCGACACGCCGGCCGACCAGGTCCGGCTGCGTGCGCTGATCGAGCCGTTGGCCGGAGCAACGGGCGATGCCGCCGTTCCGCGCCTCAGCCTCGCCCGGGCGCGTGCCTGATGGCCGGGCGCGCCGTCCCGCTGTGGAACGGCGACGACACGCGCATTCTGGCCGGGCTCTGGCGCGACCGCCGCGTCGTCGCGGATCCGTCGGAAGCGGTGTGGGAAGCACATGCCGCCCGGTCGGCGGACCGCCGCATGGCGAGTACCCATGCCCGGCGGGAAGTGGCCAAGGTCGCCCTGCTCACCGCGGATTGGACGGACTGCCTGCCGGCGGAACGGGTCGTGCGCGCCGGGCTGACGGCGGAGAAGCTGCGCTGGCTGCAGGCCCTGCGCTGCCACCAGCCCGGCGGCTGGGAGCCGGCGACACGGGTCGAAGGCGACGACGCCCTGCGCCATGTGCTGGCGGCGGGGCGGGGTGCCATCCTCTGGGTGCCGTCGCTCGCTTTCGCCAGCCTGGCCGGCAAGCTCAGCCTGCACCGTGCGGGCTTCAGGGTCAGCCATCTCAGCCGCTGGTATCACGGCCCGTCCGATACCAGGCTCGGTATCCGGTTCCTCAACCGCTACCAGGTTGCGGCGGAGGCGCCCCTGCTCGCCGAAAGGCTGGTGGTCGGCCGTTCCGGGAATGCGGGGCCGGTACTGCGCACGCTGGCCGCCCGGCTGCGCGCCGGCCGTCCGGTATCCGTCACCTTCGGCCACCAGGGCCTGTCCTGCCTCGACCTGCCGTTCCTTACCGGCGTCAAGACCGTCGCCACCGGGCCGCTGAAGCTGGCCCGCCTCACCGGCGCGCCGATGTTCACGGTATGGACGGAGCGGACGGGCGAGGGGGTCTACGAGACCCGAGTCGAGCCGCTGTTCGATCCCCGGCTCGATTCCCGGGGCAGCGCGAACGGTTCGGGCGACAGCGAGGCGGCGATCGTCGGGCGCGTGCTGGAAGGGTTGGCGGAAAGGGTCCGACGGCTGCCGGGGCAGGTCTTCTGGCGCGACGACGTTGCGCGCCCGCGCGCGGTGGTCGGGACAGACGGGACGGCCGGCGCGCTGTCCCGGGAGGACGCCGCGCCGGCCGGCCGCGAAAGGCTGCCCGCCGATCAGCTGTAGCGGTAAGGCGGGCCCGCGTCGCGCATGGTGCCGCGATAGTTGCGCAGGATCTCAACCACGCGGGCGCTGCGGTCGCTCTGCGCGGCGATCTCGTCCCAGAACTCGTCCGCCGCCGCCTCGATCTGCGCCCATTCCGCCTCGGGGATGGAGGTCAGCTCCAGCTTGCCGCCGGTGGTGCGGTAGTGCGCCTCGCCCCACCAGTACCAGTGCTGGCGATAGTAGTGCGAGCTGTCGATGCACAGCCGGAACAGCGTCTGCAGGTGCGGCGGCACCTCGTTCCAGCGGTCGGAGTTGGCGAAGTAGGATCCGGCCCAGGCGCCGGAGATGTTGTTGGTGAGGTAGTAGTTGGTCACGTCCGCCCAGCCGACGGTGTAGTCCTCGGTGATGCCCGACCAGGCGATGCCGTCGAGCTCGCCGGTCTGCACCGCCACCTCGATGTCCTCCCAGGGCAGGGTCACCGGCACCACGCCGAAGCGCTGCAGGAAGCGGCCGGCGGTCGGGAAGGTGAAGACGCGCAGGCCATCCAGGTCGGCGATCGAGCGGATCGGCTCGACCGTGGCGAAGTTGCAGGGATCCCAGGCGCCGGCCGACAGCCAGGTCACGCCCTCGACCTCGCCATAGGCCTCCTCCCAGATCTCCTTCAGCCCGTAATGGTGGAACAGGGTCGGCACGTCGAGGCTGTAGCGCGAGGCGAAGGGGAAGTAGCCGCCGAAGACCGAGACGTCGACTGGCGCGGCGATGGAATCGTCGTCCGACTGCACGGCGTCGATGGTGCCTCGCTGCATGGCACGGAACAGCTCGCCCGTGGGCACCAGCTGGTCGGCGAAGTAGAGCTCGATCTCCATCTCGCCATTGGCGGCCTGGTTGAAGGCGTTGATCGACGGGGTGATGACGTGCTCGGCCAGGGCCGGGCCGGCATAGGTCTGCATGCGCCAGCGGATCGTGCTCTGCGCCTTCACATAAGGCGCGCTGACCGTCGAGACCGCCACGGCGCCGGCGGTTGTCGCGCCGGCTTTTCTGAGGAAATTCCGTCTATTATTCATCGTTTTTACCTTTCCTGTTCAAGTTCTTCGTAACGGCGTCTAGGACGCCCGCGGCCCCGTTGGCCGGACGGCCGATCCATCCCTTTGCTCGCTTCTCGTTGCCTCCTTGATAGTTATTGATTGAATGTTAAATCAGTAAGTTATCGACCATAGTAGAGATCAGGAATGAACATGGCGATCTCCGGGAAGATCATCACCAGGGCAAGCCCGATCACCATGACGATGACGAACGGCCCGATCGAGCGGTAGATGTCGCCGATCGAGATCTCCGGCGGCGCCATGGCGCGCATGAGGAACAGGTTGTAGCCGAAGGGCGGGGTCATGTAGGCGATCTGGCAGGTGATCGTGTAGAGCACGCCGTACCAGATCGGGTTGAAGCCCAGCGAGATGACCAGCGGCACGTAGAGCGGCGCCACGATCACCAGCATCGCCGTGTCGTCGAGGAAGGTCCCCATCAGGATGAAGGAAAGCTGCATCAGGATGAGGATTTCCCACGGGCTCAGCCCCCATTCCTCCAGGAACAGGTTCTCGATCGCCCGGCCGGCGCCCAGCCCGTCGAAGACCGCGCCGAAGGCCAGCGCCGCCAGGATGATCCACATGAACATGCAGGAGATGCCGAGAGTCTTGCGCATCGTGTCCTCCAGCACCTTGCGGGTCAGCCTTCGGGTCACGGCGGCGGCCAGGGTGGCCGCGGCGGCGCCAACCGAGGCGCTCTCGGTCAGCGTGGTCACGCCCATGATGAACAGGCCGAACATCAGGAAGAAGATCGCCAGCGGCAGCAGCCCGGCGCGCAGCAGGCGGAACTTCTCCGCCCAGCCGACATTGCGCTCCTCCACCGGCAGGGCCGGGCCCAGGCTGGGCTGGAAATAGCAGCGTCCGACGATGTAGAGCACGAACAGGCCGGCCAGCATCAGCCCTGGCAGGATGCCGGCCAGCCACAGCTCGATGATCGGCTGGCGCGAGATCATGCCGTAGAGCACCAGCACCACCGAAGGCGGCACCAGGATGCCCAGCGAGCTGCCTGCCTGGATCACGCCGGTGACCATGATCTTGTCGTAGCCCCGGCGCAGCATCTCCGGCAAAGCGATGGAGGCGCCGATGGCCATGCCGGCGACCGACAGGCCGTTCATGGCGGAGATCACCACCATCAGGCAGATCGTGCCGATGGCGAGGCCGCCGCGCACCGGCCCGGCCCAGACATGGAACATGCGGTAGAGGTCGCTGGCGATGCCCGACTCCGACAGCATGTAGCCCATGAAGACGAAGGCCGGCAGGGTCAGCAGCGGATACCAGTTCATCAGCGTGATGGTGGCGGTGAACGGTATTTCCGAGCCGCCCTGGCCCCACAGCAGCAGGGCCGAGGCGGTGGCCACGAAGCCGATTGCGCCGAACACCCGCTGCCCGGTCAGGAGCAGCAGCATCATCGAGGAGAACATCAAGAGGGCGATGAGCTCGTAGCTCATACACCGCTCTCCACCTGCACCGGCGCCGCGGTCCTGTCGCGCGGCAGGATCGCCTTGCAGAACATCGCGACGGACTGCAGCAGCATCAGGCCGATGCCGACGACCATGACCACCTTGATCGGCCAGATCAGCGGCGCCCAGGCGGAGTAGTTCCGCTGGCCAACCTCGATCGAGTAGACCGTGCTCGAGATGCCGCCCAGCAGCATGTAGACGAGGTAGAAGACCAGGAAGAAGGAGGTCAGCGCGTCGGCCCAGGCCTTGCCGCGCTCCGACCAGCGGCCGTAGAGCAGGTCCATGCGCACATGATCACCCAGCTGCATGGAATAGGGGCCGCCGAGGATGTAGTAGGCGGTCAGCGTGAACTGCGCCAGCTCGACCACCCAGATGAAGGAGACGCCGGCGGCCACGCGCGAGATCGAGGACACCAGCATGATCCCGATCATGACGAAGATCAGGTACATGGCGAAGCGGCCGACGACCCGGTTGAAGGCGTCCACCGCCCGCACATAGCCACGGATCAGGCTGATCACTGGGTTGCGCCCCGCCGCTCGCCGCGACCGGCCTGATGCACCGGATGATCAAGCATGCCAGCGCTGATGCCTCCCGATGCCGTGACGCGTTGAATGCCGTGTTCGGTCGCCCGGCCCGCCAGCCGTGGCGCGCGGCCGGAAGCCCGGACCGGGGTGAAGGAGTCGCCCCGATCCTCGACATTTAATCACGCGCATTTCGCGCCGAACAACACAATTCGGCCACGCCCTCGGGCCGATGCGGCCGGCCGCCCCGAGAGGGGTCGGACAACCCTGTCCTGCCGCCAGACCATGTCGCCGAGCCGTATCGCCAAGCCACTCGGCCAAGCCAAGCCGCCAAGCCATACCGAAGGCATGTGCCGGCGGGATTGTTGATTTATCGGAAAATGGATGGCGCCTATCCTGTCGTCCGGAAGCATTGCCGTTCGGCGGGGAGGGCGCGATGGTCCTGTGGCATTCATCGGTCGGGCGCTTGCTGGCGATGGCTTGCGCGGCTTGCTTCTGGCTCGCCGCCCTGCCGGCCGCGGCCTGTCTCGTGGTCCTCTATGACGGCACCGGCTTCCAGCCCGGCTACCGCGTGCTGGTCGCCTCCGAGGCGGATCTCGACCGCATCGACTTCGACAACGACGTCGAGTCGATCCGTGTCATCTCCGGCACCTGGCGCTTCTACCGCGACGACGCCTTTCAGGCCGTGAACGGCCCGCCTTTCGAGGCGGGGCCGGGCGACTATCCCGATATCGAGCAGCAGTTCGGCTTTCCCCAGGACACCATGTCGGCGGTCGAGCGTGTGACCCAGGACTGCCCGCCGCCGCCGGTGCTCGCCATCCTCTACGACGAGGAGAACTTCCAGCCGCCCTACCGCGTGCTGGTGCAGTCCGAACCCGATCTCGACCAGACGGATTTCGACAACGAGGTCGAGAGCATCCAGATCATTGCCGGCACCTGGCGCTTCTACCGCGACGACGGCTTCGTCTCGCAGAGCGGACCCTATTTCGAGGCGGGGCCAGGCGGCTACGCCAGCATCGAGCAGCAGTTCGGCTTCCCGGGCGACCGCATGTCGTCGGTCGAACTGGTGGCCGGCGCGCCGCCGCCACCACCCGATGACGACCCGCCGCCGGATGACGATCCTCCGCCCGCCGACACCCGGCCGCCGCCGGCGCCTGTCTGCGGACCCGGCCAGATCCTCGACGCCGGGCGCTGCCGCGCTTGTGCCGGCAACAGCGTGCCCAACCGCGGCGCCAGCCAGTGCGTCTGTCCGTCCGGCACCCAGCCGACGGGGCAGGTCACCAACGTTACCGGCGACCCGGTCTGCGCCCCAATTGGCGGCCAGCGGGTGCCCGACGACCAGCAGCAGCCGATCTGTAGCGGCAACACCATCGCGCTTGGCGCCGGCTGCGCGCCCTGCCTGAACGACAGTGTGCCCAACGCCAGCAACACGCAATGCGTCTGCCCACCCGGCTGGCAGCAGGTCGGCATCGGCAGCACCTTCGGCATGCCGATCTGCTCGCCACCCAGCGGCGGCGGATCGCCGCCCGCGGAGGTCACCTACACCATTCCGGCGGGCGATGCCTTCCGCCAGGCCCACGGCGCGGGCGGTTTCGGCGCGGGGACGCTGCGGCGGGGGCCGGCGATGGAGTTCTGCAATGTCGGAACCGTGCTGGGCGGCGAGCAGCTCGACCGCATCCGCGTCTTCATGCGCGAGAACGTGCCGCCCTTCGGACGCACACTGAACCCGAACGGATTCTGGTGCGAGTTCGTGATCTTCGAGGGCGACCTGGCGCCGGGCTGGCGCCTCGATGGCTACGATCTGGCGCCGATCGAGGGCAACTGCATGACGGTCCGCCTCACCCGGCCGGCCGGCGTGCAGCCAAGCGACATGGAGACGTTTGTCCAGACCAGCCTGTTCGCCAACGGCTCGACCATCTGCAACGCCTATATCGACACCGTAAGCCTGACCGGACCGCCGAACGCCGATTGGCGCGACGCCTTCCTGCCGTAATCCTGTATACTTTAGCGTCTGTTCCGCCGATCTATCGGGCTCGGATTGAACGCCTGGCGCGTTACCGGGGCACCTGGCTACACGTTTGACGACTGCGGGAGGGTGCCGCGAGGCCCATCATGGCGACCAGTACCGACTTCTACCGCGACCTTCCTGCCTTCGATCGCTTCGCCGGCGTGATCGACCCCGCCAACTACCGGCCCTTTCCCGATGACTGGTCGCTGGCGGTGACCGACATTGTGGGCTCACGGGAGGCGATTGCCGACGGGCGCTACAAGACGGTGAACTTCGTCGGGGCTGCGCCCATCGCGGCGATCGGCAACGCGCTAGGCGATCATCACCTGCCCTTCGTCTTCGGCGGCGATGGCTGCCTCGTCGGCATCCCGCCGGGACGGGAGGAAGCGGCCCGAGAGGCATTGGCGGCCACCGCTGCCTGGGCACGGCGCGCCTTCGGCAGCGACCTGCGCGTCGGTCTTGTCCGCCTGTCCCGCATCCGCCAGGCCGGACGGGATGTCCGGGTGGCGCGTTTCCAGGCGTCGCCCGGCATCAGCTACGCCATGTTCGACGGCGGCGGCTGTCAGTGGGCCGAAGCGGCGTTGAAGCGAGGCGAACTGGACCGGCTCGACGGGCCGGACGAGGCGGCGCCGGACCTGGACGGACTGTCCTGCCGCTGGCAGCCGCTCGACGCCTCGCGCGGGGTGATCGTGTCGCTGATCGTGGAGACCCGCGACGACGCGCCGGAGACCGCACGCCGGGAATTCGTCACCTCGCTGCTTGCCCGACTTGCGGAGTTGACCGGCGGAAACCGGCTGATCCCGGAGGACGGACCCCGCTTCCGCTGGCCGCCGCCACGCCTGGCCATCGCCCACGAGGCGAAAGCAGCGGCCGGCCCGGACGGCCAGCGCAGGGCGCGGCGCCGCATCTACCTGATCTCGGCTGTGGCGCGCCTGCTGGAGCTGTTCGGCTTGCGGCTCGGCGGCTTCGATGCACGGCGCTACCGCCTGGTGACCGGCCTGAACGCCGATTTCCGCAAGTACCAGGACGGTCTGCGGGCCACGATCGACTGCAGCGAGGCCGAGGCGGAGACGCTCATCAGCGTGCTGGAAGAAGCGCGGCACCAGGGAATAATCGACTTCGGGTTGTCGCGTCAGGGCGCCGCGCTGATGACCTGTATCGTTCCCTCTCCCCTGAGCGATGACCATGCGCATTTCGTGGATGGCGCGGAAGGCGGCTACGCAGCGGCGGCCAGCGACCTCGCCCGGCGGCGGGCGGAGGACCTTCGGGACTCGCAAGAGGATTCATGACGTCGGGGATTTTTGCACGTTGTGATGGAGGTCACTGAGTCCTGGCCGGCGATCGGTGATGGTGGTCATACCCCTGGAGGATCGAACCATGATCGACAAACTGAGCACCATCGCCTACGCAGGACTGACCATCATCTCCATGGCGCTGTTCAGCCTGCCCGCGGCCTATCTCGGCATCTACGTGGTCGGCGCGGTTGCCGCCGGCTGACTGCCCGCGCGCCGGACCGCGATCCCGCGTCAAAAAAGAACCCGCCCAACCGTGAGGTCGGGCGGGTCTCTCAGTCAACAAGGCCGAAAGATCGAAACAAGAGCAAAAGCGTATACTGATCCCGACTGAATGCGGCGTCGGGCTATATGAATGTTGCAATATTGAACGCCCACTCACAGCAATAATACCCCCATTTGGGGGTACCAGCGCGATTTCGCCGCGCGCCTTCCGCCGCTACTCCGCGACGGCCCGTGCGGCGATCGCCTCGAAGATGGCATCGAGCTCGGCGGCGATCAGGTCGATATCGGGATCGCCATAGGGCGCCAGGAGGGCGCTTGGCCGCCGATAGGCCAGGCTGGCGCCGCCATCGGCCCGTTCGGTCAGGTAGAAGCGCATCGGCGCCTCGAAGCCGGCGGCCGCGCTCTCCGCCAGCAGACGCACGGCAAAATCGTTACGGAACACGTCGACAATGCCGTTGCCGGCGATCGCGATGCCTCGGGTGGCGGCGAAGCGGCTGGCCGAGGCGCGGGCGACGATCAGCATGTTCTCGGCATCGACTGCCTCGGCCAGGCGCTCCCAGAGGGTGTCGAAGCCGGCTTGCGTTTCCAGCACGACCATGCCGTCGAACGGGTAGTCCCCGGCCTCCTGCGCGCGTGGCGCGGACGCGCCGGAAAGGGAGAGGACGGCCATGACCGTGACCATGAGGGCGATGCCGGTCCGGGCGCGGGCCAGGTGAGGGCGAAGGCGGGTCATATCGGTCTCCAGGCGGGGGGCGGGGTATCAGGATGCGCCCAGCGCCGTGGTGTCGGTCCTCAATCCCGCGTGATCGCCGCCGCCATGGCGCTTGCGCCGATGCCCGCACCCCTGACCGACCGTATCGGACATGCCCACCCTCGCGCCAGAGCGAGTCGCGCCAAAGGTGCAGCAGACGGCGAATTCGACCAGGAGATGCATAGATTTATGATAACGTTAGCAGGGATTTGGAATTTGATTTACATCCCATGTCTGCAGTGTGCAGACTCATGCACGATGACCGGCAAGCAGTCAGTCGAAGCCAGTTCAGGTTGAACCCGCACGCCCAGGATCCATCGATCCGATGATCGATCGCAACATTGTCGCCGCTGCGTTGGCGGCCGCCCGACTGACCGTCGCCCAGGCCTCCGAATTGCTCGGGATCGCCGAGCGGACCTTCTTCGCCCGGCTCGACGGCAGCCGTCCGCATCCCGAGTTCGAGCGCGACCTGCAGCGTCTGCTGGGCGCGCGCGGCGTCTGGCTCTATTCGCCCTGTCTGGGCATGCGCAACATCGTCGTCGTCGATCTCGACAGCGACGTGGTGCGCCGCCGTGTCGCCAGCTATTTCCACGAATGCCTGGAATCGCACATGGACCCGGCGACCATCGCCGCGGACATGAGCATGACCGTCGACGACGTGGTCGCCTACAATCGCGGCGAGCCGATTTCCGCCAATGCCCGCGCCTCGCTGACGCGCTGGTTTGCCTTGCAGGACTGACTGGGGCAGTGTCGGATTTCCCGACCGCAGCACCCTTCGTCCCCGAGGAGCCCGCCATGACCGACCAGCCGGAAACCCCGCCGGAGCGGATGACGGCCGAGGCGCTGACCGCTGCCTACCGCGCCGGCCAGTCGTCACCGGTCGAGGTGACGCGGCACCTGCTGGACCGTATCGAGCGGATCGACCCCCGTCTGAATGCCTTCAACATGGTCGACAGGGAGCGGGCGCTCGCCGGGGCGGCGGAGTCCGAGAGCCGCTGGCGCGCTGGCTCGCCCAAGGGTCTGCTCGACGGCGTGCCGGTCGCAGTCAAGGACATCCTGCTGGTCGCGGGCTGGCCGACCCTGCGCGGCTCCAGGACGATCGACCCGGCGGGTCCGTGGGCCGAGACCGCCCCTGCGGTCGAACGCGCGCTCGACCACGGCGCCGTTCTACTGGGGCGCACGACCACGCCCGAATATGGCTGGAAGGGCGTCACCGACAGCCCGCTCACCGGCATCACCCGCAATCCGTGGAACCTGGAGATGACGCCGGGCGGCTCGTCGGGCGGATCGAGTGCGGCGCTCGCCGCCGGCCTGGTGCCGCTCGCCTTCGGCACCGACGGCGGCGGTTCGATCCGCATCCCCTGCGCCTTCACCGGCACCGTCGGTATCAAGCCCAGTTTCGGACGCGTGCCGGCCTGGCCGCTCAGCCCCTTCGGAACGGTCTCCCATGTCGGCCCGATGGCACGCACTGTGCGGGATTGCGCACGGATGCTGCAGGCGATAGCCGAATACGACGCAAGGGACTGGTTCGCCTTGCCTTTTTCCGTGCCGGACTATCTCGGCCAGCTTGATCGCGGCATCAAGGGGCGACGCATCGCCTACAGCCGGGACCTCGGCTACGCCGACGTGCATCCGGCGGTCGCCACGGTGGTGGAGGCGGCGATCCACCACCTGGCCGATGCCGGGGCGGAGGTGGTCGAGGCGACGCCGCCGATGGCGAGCCCGCTGGAGATCTTCAAGGCGCACTGGTACACCGGCGCCGCCTTCGCGCTCGGCCGGTTGCCGCCGGAAAGGGCGGCGCTGCTCGACCCTGGCCTGCGCGAGGTCATCGCGGCGGGCTTGCGCTACTCCTTGCGCGACTACCAGGAGGCGGTCGCCGCCCGCGGCGCCTACGGCGTGGCGATGAACGCCTTCATGGCCGAATTCGACTTCCTGGTGACGCCGACCCTTGCCGTTCCGGCCTTCACCGCCGGCACCATCGCGCCCGCCGGTTGGGACGCCGAGAACTGGCTGATGTGGACGCCTTTCACCTGGCCCTTCAACCTGACCCAGCAGCCCGCCGGCTCGGTGCCCTGCGGCCTGACCGCGGACGGCCTGCCGGTCGGCCTGCAGATCGTCGGCCGCATGCATGACGATCCGGGCGTGCTTCAGGCCATGGCCGCCTTCGAGAAGCAATCGCCGCCACCGGCCTTCCCGGAACTCTGATCCGCCACTGAGATGGGTTCAGCCGCCGCAGGTCTCGAAGCCGAAGGCCGCCTCCCAGGCCGCCGGATCGCGCGGCATCTCGCGCTCGGCCGTGAACCCCAGACCGGCGATGAAATCGCGGGCGGCGCTGCCGGCCCCTTGGTCGGCGGTCCAGACCGGCTGGGTGACGACTTGCGCCTGGTGGGTCACCACGCCCGGCACGAAGCCGTAGTCGACGACCGCCAGGTCGCCGTCCGCCGCCGGCAGCAGGCCCAGCACCAGCATGATGTTGGCGCGGCGCGGCAGCTCGCGCTGGTTGGAGACGAAATTGCCCAGCGAGTAGTGGATCAGCCCCTCATTGCCGTTCGGCGCCGCGTACCACTCCCAGGGCTGCAGCACGTGGGGGTGGGCACCGATCACGGCGCTCGCTCCGGCCTCGATCATGGCGCGGCCGAGCCGGCGCTGCCGGTCGTTCGGGCTGGTCTGGTACTCGTAGCCCCAGTGCGGCGTGGCGAAGACTGCGTCGATCGCCGGGTCGGCGTCGAGGCGGGCGATCTCCGCCAGCACCTCTGCCTCGTCCCGGTAGCACCACAGCACCTGCGCGTCCACGTCGGGAACGCCGTTGGTGTCGTAGGTGCAGGCGAGCCAAGCGGTGCGGTAGCCGTTCGCCTCGATGACGGTCGACCAGGGCCGGACCTCTCCAGCGTCGCGGCGGGTGCCGCTGAACGGCATGCCGGCGGCCTCGAGATTGTCGATGGTCCGGCGCGCCCCGTTCGCGCCGCGGTCGAGGGCGTGATTGTTCGCCGTCGAGACGATGTCGACACCCGCCGCCGCCAGCGCCGGGATCAGCGAGGGGTGGTAGTTGAACAGCGGGTAGGAGGTATAGACGCTGCCGTCGAAGACCGGCCCCGGATCGGGCACGCTGCGCCCGCCGGTCACCGTGCCGTCCGCCGTCGGGCCTTCCATGTTGGCGTACATGATGTCGGGCGCGCTCATATACGGCACGAAGGGCGCCCAGAGCGAGCCGAAGCCCTCAGGTCCGTAGCCCTGCTGCTGCAGGCGCGTGTGCAGCAGCACGTCACCGACCGCGCCGACGACGAGGCCGTTGTCGGGCCGGCAGGCCGGCTCGGCCGCGATCTCCGGCGCCGCCGCCTCCTCGGCAACGGTCTGGCAGGCGGCGAGCGCCAGGGCGAAAGCCGTGACGGCCAGCCTACTTGGTCGGATCATAGTGCTCGTAGTCCATCGGGTTGATGACCGTGTCCACCACCTCGTAGGGCGCGTAGTCCCAGACCTGCCCGTCGGGCAGGGTGATGGTGACGTCGGTGACGGCGTCGCCATGTGGGTCGATCTCGATGGTGATCTCGCACTTGCCGACCACGAGCTTCCCCTCGACGGTGAAGACGTAGTCCTTGCCTGTCGCGTCGCGCACGACCTTCATGAATGCCTCCGAGAAGCCGGTCGGGGTTCGGTCGGCGACAGGCTAGCGTGTCGTCGAACGCGCTGCCACCGGGAATGACGGGCAGACCGCCAGTGCGGCAGTATCACCGACACTGCCTAGGGCTTCACCCATCCGCCGCCGCACCGGTCCGTCACACGCATTCGGTCCAGCACGTGCCACTCATAGGGAATGGCAAATCCCGACAGGTCACCTATGCTCCAGTTTCCTGCACGGGGAAGTGAACCGGCGACGTTTGCTGGGCCGTTGTGGGATCAGGGAGAGGCATGGCTGAGCATTCCGTCGTTCGACGTCTGATGGCCGTTATGGCGGCCGATGTCGTTGGTTATTCGACCATGATGCGCGCGGACGAGGCGGGGACGCTGGCGGCGCTCAAACGTCACCGGGAGACCGTGTTCGACCCTGCCGTTGCGCGTTATCGCGGCCGTCTCGTCAAGCTGATCGGCGATGGCGCGTTGGTGGAGTTCTCGAGCGTGCTCGACGCCGTGAACTGCGCCGTCGCCGTGCAGCAGGCGCAGAAGGAACAGGCCGATGATGGGACTCCGGCCATCAGGCTCCGCATCGGCATCAACCTCGGCGACGTCATCATCGATGGTGACGACATCTATGGTGACGGCGTGAACGTCGCCGCGCGCCTCGAGGGACAGGCGGAGCCCGGCGGCATCTGTATATCCTCGATCGTCCGGGAGAGCATCGGCAGCCGCGCCGACGTCGTTTTCAGCGACGGTGGCGAGGTTCTCGTGAAGAACCTCGGGCAGCCCATCAGGCTATGGAAATGGCATCCTGAGACCGCATTCGCGTCCGAGGCAGTCTCGCCATCCGCCGCGAGGCGCGACCATCCCCGGACCGCGATTGCCGTGCTGGCCTTCGACAACCTCTCCCGCAACCCGGAGGAAGAGTATTTCTCCGACGGGATCACGGAGGACATCATCACCGATCTGTCCAAGGTCGGCAGCCTGCTGGTGATCGCCCGCAATTCGAGCTTCGCCTACAAGGGTACCAACACCGACATCCGCGTGGTCGGCCGCGAACTGGGCGTCACCCACGTCCTGGAAGGCTCTATCCGGCGGGCTGGCGAGCGTGTGCGCATCACCGCGCAGCTGATCGACGCCAGTGACGGGTCGCATGTCTGGGCAGACCGGTACGACCGCGAACTGACCGATATCTTCGCTGTCCAGGACGAGGTCACCAAGCGCATCGTGGATGTGCTCAAGCTCAAGCTGACACCGGCGGAGGCCGGCCGGATCGGTGTGGTACCGACACACAGTACCGCCGCCCATGACCTTTTTCTGCGCGGCCGGGAAGCCCTGCTCAGCAGCGCCAACACCAAGGAAATGTTCGACCAGGCGCTGGACTGCTTCAACCGCGCGATCGAGCTCGATCCGGACTATGCGGAGCCCTATGTCGGCCTCGCCCATGCCTACAACCGGGATTTCCAGAACAAGTGGCTCGATCGCTCCGACAGCATGGCGCTCTCGGCTCGGTACACAGCGATTGCAATGGAGAAAGCCCCCGATCTTCCCTACGCCCACTACATGGACGGCCTTATCAAGTTTTGGCAGGGGGATCTGGCGGCCTCGACCGCGTCCATCGAGCGCGCGCTGGCGCTCAATCCCAACTTCGCCATGGCGATTGGCATGCGCGGGCTGGAAAAGATCTATGGTGGCAGGCCGCTTGAGGCGATTCCCGACCTGTCGCTAGCCCTGCGTCTGGAACCGATCATGGGCCATCAGTACCGCCATTTCATCGGCACGGCCTATCTGCTGGCCGGGCGATTCGAGGACGCCGTGCAGAGCTTCGAAGCCCGCATCCAGGCCTCGCCCAACACGGACCTGACACGGGGGATGCTGATTGCCGCCCTCGGGCATCTCGGCCGCCTGGAGGAGGCGCGGCGGGTCAGGGCGGACCTTCAGGCGGCCAACCCCCGATATTCGTTCGCCGAGCATCTCGCACGATTGCCGTTCAAGAATCCGCAAGATGCGACGATGATCAGGCAGGGCTTCGAAAAAACGGGGCTTCGCGACTGATCCCTCGCCCGGTCTCTCGCCGCGGCGCCCGGTCAGCCGTCGCGGTCGCGCCGGGCGTCCTTCTCGCCCTGGATCTTGCGATAGAGCTTGCCGCGCTCGCGAAAGAAAGCGCGCCGTTCGGCAAGCGAGGCTGTGTTGCGCGCCTCCTCGCGGCGGAGCTTGCGCCAGCGCGTCACGCGGGCCGGGTCGAGGGTGCCGTCGGCGACCGCCGCGGCCACCGCGCAGCCTGGCTCGCCCTCGTGCCGGCAGTCGTTGAAGCGGCAGCCGGCGGCCAGCGTGGTGACGTCGTCGAAGGCGGCGTCGATGCCCTCGGCCGCCTCGGCCAGCTGGATCTCCCGCATGCCCGGCGTGTCGATCAGCCAGCCGCCGCTCGCCAGCCGAAAGAGGCCGCGTGCCGTCGTCGTGTGCCGGCCATGCGCATCGTCCTCGCGGATTGCCCGGGTGACCTGCTCGGCATTGCCGCGCAGCGTGTTGATCAGGGTCGATTTGCCGACGCCGGAGGAACCCATGAAGGCCACCGTCTCGCCCGGTCCCGCCCATTGGGCGAGGCGGGCCACGTCCGCGCCCCACAGCGCGTTCACCGTCTCCACAAGCGCACCCCGGGCGACGGCCTGGGCGCGGGTGCGGAAGTCGTCCGGATCGGCCGCGAGGTCTGCCTTGGTCAGCACGATGACTGGCAGCGCGCCGGCCTCGTGGACGACGGCCAGGTAGCGCTCCAGCCGGGCCGGATTGAAGTCAAGATTGCACGAGGAGGTGATGAAGACCGTGTCGACATTGGCCGCGATCAGCTGAACCCGGCTCTCCGCGCCCGCGGCGCGGCGCTTGAACAGGCTCTGGCGGTCGAGCAGACGCTCCGGCGGCCGGCCTTCGCTCCTCGACAGCACCACCCAGTCGCCGACCGTCGCCTGATCCACCGGGTCGAGATCCGGCCGGAAGGGGGGCACCCGCATGGTTCCGGCCGGACCCAGCACCTCGATCTGGCCCCGGTGCACGGCGGTCACCCGCGCCACGCGCCCGGCCTCGCCCGCCGCCAGGTCGAGTTGCTGCAGGAAGAAGGGCGAAAGCCCGAGCGCGGTCAGGGAGGACGGATCCATGACCGCGTTGTGACTCCTTGCCGGACCTGAATCAAGAACTATTCCGATATCGGATGCTATTGCATCATCCCAATCCCCGGAATAGTCGTCCCGGCCGGAGCGCAGCGGAGAGCCGGGACCGGCTGGTCGTCTTCGCTGGCGGAGTGGTCGATCGAAAAGACGGCCGCCCTGCCCCGGGTCTGCGATGCATCACTTTGTGCTGCACCGCGCACGGGACGACGATGTGTTCTTGAATGAAAAGACAATGCCGTCGTTCCGGCCGACCGCAGGGAGAGCCGGGACCTCGCGCGGCCGTGCTGTGTCTTCCGCAAAGCCGCGCTGTGTCTTCCGCAAAGCCCGGTCGAGACGGCGGCGCGGGCGCGCGATCCCCTCAGACCTTCGCCAGCGCCCGGTCGAGATCCCCGATCAGGTCGTCGACATGCTCCAGGCCGACCGACAGCCGGATGACGCCGTCGGTGATGCCGAGCTGGGCGCGCTCCTCCGGCTTCAGGCGCTGGTGCGTGGTGGTCGCCGGGTGGGTGACCAGCGATTTGGCGTCGCCCAGATTGTTGGAGATGTCGATCAGCCGCAGGCCGTTCAGCGCGGCGAAAGCGCCGGCCTTGCCGCCCTTCACCTCGAAGGCGACCAGCGTGGAGGCGCCTGACATCTGCCGCTCGGCGAGCGCTTTTTGCGGATGGGAGGCGAGGCCCGGATAGCGCACCAGGGAGATCTTCGGGTGATCCTCCAGGAACTCGGCGATCGCAAGCGCGCTTTCGCACTGCCGGGCGACGCGTACCGGCATGGTCTCCAGCCCCTTGGTGAGCACCCAGGCGTTGAACGGGCTGAGGCTGGGGCCGGTGTGACGGTAGAACGCGGTGAAGTGGTCGTCGATGAACTGCTTGTCGGTCAGGATCGCCCCGCCCAGACAGCGGCCCTGGCCGTCCACGTGCTTGGTCGTCGAATAGACGACGATGTCCGCGCCCAGCGCCAGCGGGCGTTGCTGCAGCGGCGTAGCGAAGACGTTGTCGACGATCACCCGGGCGCCCACGGCATGGGCCATTTCCGAGACCGCGGCGATATCGACGAGGTCGAGCATCGGATTCGACGGGCTCTCCAGGAACACCGCCCGGGTCGGCCGATCGAGCGCCCGCGCCCAGGCGTCGAGGTCGGTGCCGTCGACGAAAACCGTCTCCACCCCCCAGCGCGGCAGGATGTCGGAGATGATATAGTGGCAGGAGCCGAACAGCGCGCGGGCGGCCACCACCCGGTCGCCGGCGCGCACCTGGCAGGCCAGGGAGGCGAAGACCGCCGCCATGCCGGTCGAGGTTGCCCGCGCGATCTCCGCGCCTTCCAGGGCCGCCAGCCGCTCCTCGTAGACCGAGACGGTGGGATTGGCGTAGCGCGAATAGATGTAGACGCTGATATCGCCCTTGAAGGCCGCCTCGGCGTGCTCGGCGCTGTCGTAGACGTAACCCTGGGTGAGGTAGAGCGCCTCGCTCGTCTCGTTGAACGGGCTGCGCTCCTGGCCGCCACGCACCAGCAGGGTTTCCGGGTGCAGGCCCGTGGGGTCCAGCTTCCGCGACGCCATCGTCTCAGTCCTGTCCGGCATCGGCGGACCCGGCGACCGGCGCCTCGGGCAACACGATGGCCTGGCCGACGCGCACCTCGCCGTCCAGCGTCACCATGGTCGGGTTGCCATACAGGCGATAGCCCTCGGCCAGCGCATCGGAAACCCTTTGGCAGAAGGCGGCGTCGTCCTTGCCGGTGAGGAATCGGTAGAGTTTGCGCGCCATGCTCGCCCCGGTCGGTGAGAGGGGCATGCGGCCGGAAGCTGCCCATGCCCTGGAGAATGGCCGTTGAAGGACATCCCCGGGCGCGCGTCAAGTCGCGGATTGTCCCCTGTCAACCGGGGCGGCCGGCGCGGACTCACACCGCCTTTGAATGCCGCGCCTGGCCCTGGTCCAGATAGGCATCGAAGGCGGCGGCGACGTGGCGGACGAGGCGCCGGCCTGGCCGGGTCACGAAGACCGCGCGGCCGTCCATCTCCACCAGCCCGTCCGCGGCCAGGCGCGCCAGGCGGGGCAGGGCGTCGTCCAGCGCCGTCTCCGGTTCGCCTGCGGCGCGGCAGGTGGCGGCCAGGTCGATCGCCATGTCGCACATCACCGTCTCGATCGCCAGTCGGCGCAGGCGGTCGCCGGCGGTCAGCGCGACGCCGCGCGCAACGGGCAGTTCGCCCCGCAACAGGCGTTCGGCATAGCGGCCGAGATGCGGCTCGTTCTGCACGTAGCCGGAAGGCATGGCGCCGATCGCGGAAGCGCCGAAGCCGATCAGCGTTCGGGCCCGGTCCGTGGTGTAGCCCTGGAAGTTGCGGTGCAGCCGGCCGTCGAGCAGCGCCCGGGCCATGGCATCGTCCGGTCGGGCGAAGTGGTCGAGACCGATCGCGACATAGCCGGTGCGGGTCAGTATCTCCGCCATCGCCGCCGCCTGCGCCAGGCGCGTGTCGACGCCGGGCAGCAGGCTGGCGTCGATCGCCTTCTGGTGCTTCTTGAACCAGGGGACGTGGGCGTAGCCGAAGACCGCGATCCGGTCGAAGCCGAGTTCCGCCACCGCCTCGGCCGAGCGCACCGCGTGTGCCACCGTCTGGCCGGGCAGGCCGTAGATCAGGTCGGCGTTGAGCCCGGCAATGCCGGCCCGGCGCAAGGTCTCAACCGCCATGGCGACCTGGGAGAGCGGCTGCACGCGGTTGATCAGCCGCTGCACCGCCTCGTTGACGTCCTGGACGCCCAGGCTGACCCGGTTGATGCCGTGCTCCGCCATGGCGGCCACCTGCGGCGCCTGCAACTCGCGCGGGTCGACCTCGATCGCGAGTTCCGCCGTCGGCTGGAAATCGAAGACCGCGCCGAGGCGTCGCATCAGCCGGGCGAAGTCCGTGGCCGCCAGGTAGGAGGGGGAGCCGCCGCCGAAGTGCAGATGCGTCAGCGGCCGCGCACCGCCCAGCCGCTCGGCCACCAGAGCGATCTCGCGGCACAGCAGCCCGACATGGCGCGCCACCCGCTCATAGGTGTTCGGCACCGTGGTGTGGCAGCCGCAGTACCAGCACAGCTGCCGGCAGAACGGGATGTGCAGGTAGACCGAGACCGGGTCGTCGGCCGGAAGGGCCGCCAGCCAGTCGGCATAGGCCGCCGCGCCGATGCCGTCGTGGAAATGCGGGGCGGTCGGATAGCTGGTGTAGCGCGGCACATCTGCCACGGCATAGGCGCGCAAGGTGGCGTCGGACGTCATGCGACGGTTGTCGTCGCCCCTGCGGAACCCCGCGCTGATCCAGGTCAATCTTCCGTCTGGTGCGAAAATTTCAGTCCGTGTGCGGGCGCTCACAGCGGATCGTACGGGCTTTTCCGATAATCACCCTCAACGGCCGGACTGTCCGGCCCCGCGTGGAAGGAGGGGGATTGGACCATGCGCAAGCTCATTCATATCAGCACCATGCTGGCGATCGCGGCGGGCATCGCCGCCTGCCAGCCCACCGGCCGTGTCGGCGTCGGCGTCGGCTCCGGCAATATCGGCGTCAATGGCGGCTTCGGCTACGGCGGCATCGGCATCGGTGTCGGCACCAGCTTCGACGTGACCGAGGCCGATGCCCTCCCGCTGGAGGCCGGGCCCATGGTGGCCTGGGGCGGGCATTTCGGCGGCGGCGTCTGAGCACCGGTCGACGGACTCGGTCGAAAATCACAGCCGAAAGACACAGCCGAGAGACACAAGGGAATCGATGCGGTCACAGGAGCCGTCCAATCCTATTGACCCCGTGATCTAGGACGAATATCCTATCTGCATCGATGGGCGGCGTGTCCCCTGACCGGGACGCGCCGCCCTTTCTTTTTTGCCCGTTCCCGTGCCACTGCCCCAAACGGAGCGATACCGATGACCCTTCTTGCCAGCGATCTCAACGGCCGGCCGATCCAGGCCGCGCGTCCCGGAAGCACTCATGTGCTTTCCATTACCGCCGCCTCCACGGCGCTTGGTGCGCCAGTCGACCAGGATACGCGGGTGGTGCGCTGTGTCGCCACCACGGACTGCCACCTCGCGATCGCACCGATGCCCAGCGCCGACACCGGTGCGGTGCTGCTGCCAGCCTTCACGCCGGAGTATTTCGCGGTGGAGGGCGGGGCGGACTCGCTGGCCGTGATCCGCATCGCCGAGGATGGCTTCCTCTACGTGACGGAGATGGAATAGTGCACGGCATTGCACTGGGTGCACTGCCCCTGCCGGCACGGCGCCGCGCGGACCGGGCCGAGTCGCCGGCGATGCCGCTGCATTTCGACTTCACGGGCGGCGCCCTGCCGGCGGGCGCCGGCTTCGCCCGGTCCAGCCCGGCACTCGGGCCCGGCCTGGTCGCCGTCGCGGCCGACACACCGCGACTCTATCCGGGTGCGGGCCTGCTGTTGGAGGGAGCAGCCACCAACCTGCTGCCCCACAGCCGGGACATCGCCGCTGGCGCCTGGTTCGGCCTCAACGTCGCCTGCACCGGCGGCATGGCGGGAGCGCCCGACGGCAGCGCCGACGGCTTCCGCCTCGACTTTGCCGGCGGTGGGGCGGCGCGCTGGCTGCACCCGCTGACCGCACCCGGTGGCGAGATCACCCTGTCCGCCTGGATGTGGTCGCCCGACGGCCTGCCGGGGCGGCTCGCCATGGTCGTCGACGGGGCGATCATGGCTCCGTCGCCGACCATGCTCGGGCCCCAACCGGTCCGCCTGACGCTGACGCTCGATCCGCCCGCCGGCGCCGCGCTGCAGCTCGGATTCCTGGCCGGTCAGGCCGGCAGCTTTGGCGTCTTCGCCTGGCTGCCCCAGCTGGAAGCGGGCGTACGGGCAACCTCCGCCGTCGCGAGCGACGGCGTGCCGGCCACGCGCGCGGCCGACAGCCTGGTCCTGGCGGTACCGCCTGGCGCCTATGCCGTGACCGTGCTGCGCGGCGACGGCGGCAGCTCGGTCGTCGATCCGCTTGCCGGCATCACCGGTGCGGACGGCGCCATCGCTGTTCCGGCCGATCCGCTCCATCCCTTCGTGGCAGCGGTGACGGCCACGCCCTGGCCTGACGCGCCGGCACGAAAAAGGAGGGCGGCCGATCGATCGATCCGCCGCCCCAAGGAAAGCCACGATTACTAAGGGAGCCTGAGCCGCGGCGGACGCCATGACGGACAGTCATGGTGCGTGACGCCGGCCGCCACCCGAGACCGCGCTCAGGATTAGGCCAGGCGTCCGTGCCATGCTGTGACATTCGTCACGGAGGGTGCGGAATCGCGGTGGCCGCGCGCTCAGATCTCGCCGCGCACGTCCTCGACCATCTCCTCAAGCCGCTCGAAATCGCAGACCAGCAGGTGGTCGTCCTTGCGCTCGACGATGCCGGAGCGCGCGAGGTCGCCGAAGACGCGCGCCACCGTCTCGCGGGCGGTGGAGACACGGGCGGCGATGTCGCTATGCACCGGGATCGGCTTGATCGTCGCGGTGTTCGCGTCCTCGTCCAGGCTCGGTCGTGCCAGGCGCAGGATCTCGGCGTGCACCCGGTTGTTGGCGCCCAGCGTGGAGAGATCGAGGATGCGCTCGGTGGCGCGGCGGATCATCTGGGCGAGATGCTGCAGGAGGCCCTCGGCCACTTCGCGATGCTCGCACACCGTGTCGAGGAACAGCCGGCCGCTCAGCGAGGCGACCCAGGTCGGCTTGACGGCCACCACGCTGGCCGAGCGCGGATGCTGGTCGATGCCGGCCAGCTCGCCGAAGAACTGGCCGGTGTCCAGGTCGTCGAAGGCGATCTCGCGGCCGGACAGGGAATAGATGACGATGCGCACCCGGCCGCGCACCACGAAGAAGACGTCCGTGGAGTCCTGGTCGCGGTCGATGATCTGTTCCTGCGGGGCGTAGCGCCGCCAGGTACAGGCCTTGGAGAGCCGGTCGCGCGCCTCGTTGGACAGGCAGTCGAACAGCGGAATGGTGTCCAGGTTCTGGCTCGTCGACTGGTCGGCCATCGCGTGTTCTCCTGCCAAGCGTGGTGCGGAAGTCGTCGATAGGACAATACGCCAAGGCCGAGGCGAGACAAAGGCGCAACGGCCCGACAAGATACGCCCTTGTCACCATTCCCCGGCAACGCCACCATGAGTACCGAGGTTGCATCGACCGCAACCGGATGCTCCGACCGGCGTCATTCGGGATTCCATCCGCATGAACCAGCAGGACCACGATACCCGCCAGGGCGGGAAGCGCCGCGGGCTGCTTTCGCGCAGCCCGCTCTGGGCGCGGATTCGCGCCTATTTCCTGGCCGGCGTGCTGGTCACCGCACCGCTCGCCATCACGCTCTACATCGCCTGGATCTTCGTTACCTTCATCGACAACCAGGTCGAAGGCGTGGTGCCGCCGGAACTGAACCCGAACACCTATCTGCCGTTCTCCATTCCCGGCCTCGGCCTGGTGCTGGTTCTGGTGTTCCTGACGCTGGTCGGCAGCTTCACCGCGGGCTATCTCGGCCGCCTGGTCATCCGGCTCTACGAGATGGCGCTGGCCCGCATGCCGGTGGTCCGCAGCCTCTACGGCGCCACCAAGCAGATCATGGAAACGGTGCTGGCCAACCAGAGCCAGGCCTTTCGCGAGGTCGTGCTGATCGAGTACCCGCGGCGCGGCGTCTGGTCGATCGCCTTCATCACCGGCCGTACCGAGGGCGAGATCCAGAACCTGACCGAAGACAGCATGGTCAACGTGTTCCTGCCCACCACGCCCAACCCGACCTCCGGCTACCTGCTGTTCGTGCCGGTGCAGGACATCGTGCATCTGAAGATGTCGGTGGAGGAGGGCGTAAAGCTGGTGATCTCCGGCGGCATCGTCGCCCCGCCCGACCGGCGGCCTGACGCCGAAAGGGCTAAGCCCGTGGTGGCGAGCCAGGGTGCCGGCGTGGCGGCGGCGCGAAGCGACAGCCCGCCCCGAAGCGAGGACGCCGCGGAATAGGGGGCGTAGACCTCAACGGTGAAATGGAGCAGCCGGTCCCGGGTCTGCGGCGCATCACTTCGTGCTGCACCGCGCACGGGACGACATGGTTGTGATTCTGATAAGAAAATTGGCGTCGTCCCGGCCGCAGCGAAGCGGAGAGCCGGGACCGGCCGGTCGTCTGCTCCGCCGCCGTCTCAGCCCGAGCGCCAGAGCCTCGCCGCGGCGTCGCGCTCGAAGAGATAGAGGAGCAGGCGCAGGGCCTCGCCGCGCCCGGTTTTCAGCTCCGGGTCGCGCTCGACGATCAGCCTGGCATCGTCACGGGCGACCTGCAGCAACTCGGCATGGGCGACCGGGTCGGCGAGGCGCCATTCCGGCAGGCCCGACTGGCGCGTGCCCAGCAATTCGCCCGCGCCCCGCAGCTTCAGGTCGGCTTCGGCGATGACGAAGCCGTCATCGGTCTCGCGGATGGTGCGCAGGCGCTCCTCGGCGGTCTGGGTCAGCGGCTGGGCGTAGAGCAGGATGCAGGAGGCCGCGAGCTCGCCGCGCCCGACCCGGCCGCGCAGCTGGTGCAACTGGGCGAGGCCGAAACGTTCGGCATGCTCGATGATCATCACCGTGGCGGCGGGCACGTTGACCCCGACCTCGATCACCGTGGTGGCGACGAGGACGGCGAGGTCGCCCTCGGCGAAGCGTGCCATCACGCTGTCCTTCTCCGGCCCTTTCATCCTGCCGTGCACCAGGCCGACACGGCCCGGAAAGCGGCGCTCCAGAAACTCGAGGCGCGCCGTCGCCGCGGCCACGTCGACCGCCTCGGACTCGTCCACCAGCGGGCAGACCCAGTAGACCTTCTCGCCCGCGGCGATCTTGCGCTCCAGCCCCTGCAGCAGGTCGTCCAGCCGGTCGATCGGCACGGCGCGCGTCGCCACCGGCTTGCGGCCCGGCGGTTTCTCGATCAGGCGCGAGACGTCCATGTCGCCATAGGCCGTCAGCGCCAGCGTGCGCGGGATCGGCGTCGCGGTCATCACCAGAAGGTCGACGCCCCTGCCTTTGGCGGAGAGCCGCATGCGCTGTGAGACGCCGAAACGGTGCTGCTCGTCGATCACCGCGAAACCGAGGTCGCGGAAGGCGACCTCCTCCTGCACCAGCGCGTGGGTGCCGACGACCAGGGGCAGCGCGCCCGACGCCAGGGCGTCGAGCACCGCCTGGCGCGGCTTTCCCCGGTCGCGGCCGGTGAGAATGCCAATGGGAACCCCGGCCGCACGCGCCAGCGGCTCGAGCGTCTCGAAATGCTGTCGGGCCAGGATCTCCGTCGGCGCCAGCAGGGCCGCCTGGCAGCCCGCCTCCACCGCGTTCAGCATGGCGAGCAGTGCCACAACGGTCTTGCCGCTGCCGACATCGCCCTGCAGCAGGCGCAGCATCCGCGCCTCCTCGGCCATGTCCGCCGCGATCTCGGCCAGGGCCTGCCGCTGCGAGCCGGTCAGCGAGAAGGGCAGGGCGGCAACGACCTTTTGCCGCAGCTGGCCGTCTCCCTTCAGCGGGCGGCCCCGCACCGTGCGCATCGAGCGGCGCAGGAGCAGCAGGGCGAGCTGGTTCGCCAGCAGTTCGTCATAGGCCAGGCGTTCCCGTGGCGGGCATTCCGGCAGGATGCCGGCGGGCGCGTCGGGGGCGTGGGCCCCGACCAGCGCCTTCCGCCAGCCGGGCCAGGCCTTGCGCTGGCGCCAGGCCGGGTCCTGCCATTCCGGCAGGTCGGGCGCGAGCGCGACCGCCGCGGCGACGGCCTTGGCCAGCGTCCGCGGCGCCAGGCCGGCGGTCAGCGGATAGACCGGCTCCACCTTGCGGATCGCCGCCTCCTCCGAGGGTGGTACGACATGGTCGGGATGGGGCATCTGAATGCGATCCCGATAGTGCTCCACGCGGCCGGAAACCACGCGCATCTCGCCCACGGGCAGCTGGCGTTCGAGATAGTCCTTGTGGGCGTGAAAGAAGACCAGGTCGAAGAAGCCGTCCGGCGCGCGCACCGTTACGCGATACGGCCCCTTGCCGCGCGGCGGTGCGGCGTGCGAGACAATTTCGACCTTGAGCGTGACGACATCCCCGTCGCTCACCCGGGCCAGCGGGGGCGAGGCGCGCCGGTCGATCATTCCGGTCGGCAGGTGCCAGCAGAGGTCGATCACGTGCTCGCCGGCCAGACGCCGGATCAGCGCCGCGATCTTGGGGCCGACGCCCGGCAGGCTGTCCACGGTCCGGAAAAGCGGGAACAGGATTTGCGGACGCACCGGCTTGGCCCTATATCAGCACGCGTTTCACGCGGGCCCGGAGCGGGTGCCGCGTCCTGATCGATTCAACGCTTGGGGCCGAGCCTATCCCATGAACGCCTCCGACAGGAACCCACCGGACGCTGCCCGCACGCTGAACCGATCGCGCGAGGGCGAGGATCCGGAGCGCCGACGCCGGCGGCTCGCCTTCCGCAGCTGGCATCGCGGCACGCGCGAGGCCGACCTGCTGCTGGGCAGCTTCGCCGACCGTCATCTCGGCGGCTTCGATGCCACGGCGCTCGACCAGTTCGAGGCGATCCTCGAGCGCGCCGACCCGGACATCTACAACTGGATGTCGGCGCGGGAGGCACCGCCGCCGGAGCTCGACGGTCCGGTTCTGCGCGCCCTGATGGCGCACCGCTATCCTTTGAAGAGCTGACCGCCGCCATGTCCTTCGATCTCGATCTCTCCGCCGGCCAGGCCCGGCGTCTGACCATCGGCGGCGTGCCGGAGGGCCACGACGCCCGTGTGCTGGGCGCGGTGGTCGGGCGTGGCGGCGTCCACCTGCACGTGGCGACCGACGATGCGCGGGCGGCGCGCCTGGCGGAACTGGCAGGTTTCTTCGCACCCGGTCTGCCGGTGACGGTGCTGCCCGCCTGGGACTGCCTGCCCTATGACCGCGTCTCGCCGCACCCGGAGATCGTCGCCCGCCGCGTCTCGGCCATGGTCGCGATCGACCGGGCCGTCAGGGAAGGCAGGCCGCATCTGGTGATCACCACGGTCAACGCCGTGCTGCAGCGGTTGCCCACGCGCTCGGTGATCACCGCCAGCCATTTCTCGACCAGGGTCGGGGGCAACGTCGACACCGCCTCGCTGACGGACTTCCTGGTGGCGAACGGCTATGGCCGCACAGACACCGTGCGCGAGCCCGGCGAGTTCGCGGTCCGCGGCGGCATCGTCGACCTCTTCCCGCCGGGCTTCGACGAGCCTGTCCGCCTTGATCTGTTCGGCGACGAGGTGGAACGCATCAGGCGCTTCGATCCGATTTCCCAGCGCACCACCGGCGAGGAGCAGGCGGTCGACCTGCTGCCGATGGGCGAGTTCTTCCTCGACACCGCCTCCATCGCGCGCTTCCGCGCCGGCTATCGCGAGGCCTTCGGCGCCGTCACCGGCGAGGATCCGCTCTATGAGGCGATCAGCGAGGGCCGGCGCTATGCCGGCATGGAGCACTGGCTGCCGCTGTTCCACGAGACGCTGGAGACCGTCTTCGACTATGTCGGTGCGGCGCCCGTCACACTCGACCCGCAGATCGAGCAGGCGCGCGACATGCGCCTGACCCAGATCGCCGACTTCCACGAAGCGCGCAAGTCGATCGAGGAGACCGGCCGCAGGGGCAGTGCCGCCGTCTACAAGCCTCTACCCCCCGATCGCCTCTATCTCGATCTGCAGGAGTGGGAGAATGCCCTGGCCGGACGTGTGGTGGCGGCTTTCTCGCCCTTCGCGGTGGCGGCGGAGAATGCCGGCAACCTCGACGCCCAGGGACGGCGCGGACGTGACTTCGCCGAGGCGCGGGCTGCCCCGGACCAGAACCTCTATGAGGCGGTGCGCGCCCACGTCGCCGCGCTGCGCACCGGCGGCCGCCGGGTGATCGTCGCCGGCTATACCGAGGGCGCGCGCGACCGGCTGGCCAGCCTGCTGGGGGAACATGGGGTCCATGGCCTGACCCGGGTCGCCGACTGGCCTGCCTTCGAAAGGCTCGACAGCCGGTTGGTCGGCAGCGCCGTGTTGCCGGTCGAGCACGGCTTCACCGCGCCAGACCTCGCCATCATCACCGAGACCGATATCCTGGGCGACCGGCTGACACGGCCGAACCGCAAGAAGCGCCGCGCCGACCAGTTCATCTCCGAGGTGTCGGCGCTGAGCGCCGGCGATCTCGTCGTGCACATGGAGCACGGGGTCGGCCGCTATGAAGGGCTGGAGACGCTCACTGTCGGCGGGGCGCCGCACGACTGCCTGAAGCTGATCTACGCAGACAACGCCAAGCTCTTCCTGCCGGTCGAGAACATCGAGGTGCTGTCGCGCTTCGGCTCGCAGGAGGCCGGCGCCCAGCTCGACAGGCTCGGCGGGGCCGCCTGGCAGGCCCGCAAGGCCAAGGTCAAGCAGCGCCTGAAGGACATGGCCGACGAGCTGATGCGCATCGCCGCGGCACGCGAATTGCGCGATATCGAGCAGATCGAGCCGCCTGAGGGGGTCTACCAGGACTTCTCCGCACGCTTCCCCTATCCGGAGACGGACGACCAGCAGGGCGCCATCGAGGACGTGATCGCCGACTTCGCGTCGGGCCGGCCGATGGACCGGCTGATCTGCGGCGATGTCGGCTTCGGCAAGACCGAGGTGGCGCTGCGTGCCGCCTTCATCGCCGTCATGGCCGGCCGCCAGGTCGCCATCGTCGTGCCGACAACGCTGCTCGCCCGCCAGCACACGCGCAACTTCGCCGAACGCTTCCGCGGCCTGCCCGTACGCATCGGCCAGCTCTCGCGCCTGGTCGCCGCCAAGGAGACCAAGGCCACGAAGGCGGGACTGGCGGACGGCACCATCGACATCGTCATCGGCACGCACGCGCTGCTTGGCAAGACCGTCAGCTTCAGGAATCTCGGTCTCGTCATCGTCGACGAGGAGCAGCATTTCGGCGTCAAGCAGAAGGAGCGCCTGAAGCAGTTGCGCGCCGACTGCCACGTCCTGACCCTGACCGCAACACCGATCCCGCGTACGCTGCAGCTGGCCCTTTCGGGCGTACGCGAACTCTCGCTCATCACCACCCCGCCGGTCGATCGCCTGGCGGTACGCACCTTCGTGCTGCCCTATGACCCCATGGTGGTGCGCGAGGCGATCCTGCGCGAGCATTTCCGGGGCGGCCAGACCTATTATGTCTGCCCCCGGATCGAGGATCTGGAGGGCGTGGCGGCGGAGCTGGTCGAGCTGGTGCCTGAGGTCCGCGTGGTCATCGCCCATGGCCGCATGGCACCGACCCAGCTCGAGGAGGTGATGACCGCCTTCTACGACGGGCAGTTCGACGTGCTGCTGTGCACCTCGATCGTCGAGTCCGGCCTCGACGTGGCGTCGGCCAACACCATCGTTCTGCACCGCGCCGACATGTTCGGCCTCGCCCAGCTCTACCAGCTGCGCGGCCGTATCGGCCGGTCGAAGGTGCGCGGCTACGCCTATCTGACCTACCAGTCCGGGGCTGCGCTGAGCAGCACGGCACAGGCGCGCCTGCACGTCATCGAGACCCTGGACACGCTGGGGGCGGGCTTCTCGCTCGCCAGCCACGACATGGATATCCGCGGCGCCGGCAACCTGCTGGGCGAGGAGCAGTCGGGTCACATCAAGGAAGTCGGGGTCGAGCTCTACCAGCAGCTGTTGGAAGAGGCCGTCGCCCTGGCCAAGGCAGGCGACAAGGCGGTCGCCGTCGAGGAAGGCTGGACGCCGCAGATCAATCTCGGCATCCCGGTCCTGATTCCGGAGAGCTATGTCTCCGACCTGCAGGTCCGGCTCGAACTCTACCGGCGCCTGTCGCACCTGACCGAACAGGGAGAGATCGATGCCTTCGCGGCGGAGATGATCGACCGCTTCGGTCCGCTGCCGGGCGAGGTGAAGAACCTGCTCGACCTGATGGCGCTCAAGCAGGTCTGCCGCAAGGCCGGGGTGGAGAAGCTGGAGGCGGGGCCGAAGGGCGTCGTCATCGGCTTCCGCGACAACGTCTTCGCGCGGCCGGAGAAGCTGATCGCCTTCATCGCGGCCAAGCGGGGCACGGTCAAGGTCCGCCCCAACGACCAGCGCCTGATCCTCATGCAGGGCTGGTCGGACGCCAAGGCCAGGGTCGACGGGGTCAGCCGCTTCGTCGGCGAGATCGCCGACCTGGCGGCCTGAGGCCGGGGCCTACCCGGCGGCTGCCGGCGCCCGTCTCGGGCCCGAGAGCACGAGGTCGAAGATCGGGAAGAAGGATGCCGGCTCCTGCGCGCCCGAGACGGCGTAGGCGCCGTCGAAGACGAAGCACGGCACGCCCTGGATGCCCATCTGCCGCGCGGCCTGGTCGATGGCCTGCACATCCGCCCGGTCCGCGTCGCCCGCCAGGAAGACCGCGGCGGCATCGCGGTCCTGCCCCGCCTCGGCGGCCATTTCCGCCAGCACCCCGTGGTCGCCGATGTCCAGACCCTCCACGAAATAGGCGCGGAACAGCCGTTCGATCAGCGGCTCGGGGCTCGCATCGCGTCCGGCCCAGCGGATCAGCCGGTGCGCGTCGAGCGTGTTTGGCGTCATCTCGATCCGGTTGATGTGCATCTCGATGCCGTCGCGGGCGGCGGTGTCCTCGACCACGCGATAGATCTGCCGGGCGCGGGCCGGGCCGCCGAATTTGGTGTCGAGATAGTGGCGTCGCGGCATGCCTCCCTGCGGCATCGCCGGGTTGAGCTGGAAGGGATGCCAGCGCAGTGCCGCGTGCACGTCGCGGCGTTGCTCGAGCGCGTTCTCCAGCCGGCGCTTGCCGATCAGGCACCAGGGGCAGATGACGTCGAAGAAGATATCGATGCGCATGGCGAGATGATGGGGCCTGGAGCCGGCCGGAGCAAGAGGCCGGCGCCAGGCAGACCGTCCCTAGCGCGCCATGCCGCAGGCGCGCCGCGCGGTCTCCGCCGCCGCCGTGAAGCCGAGCAGCGAGATCTCGACCAGATCGAACGGCTCCCGGCTGGGCGAGATGCCGAACTGGGCGAGAAGGCCGCGGCGGAAGGCCTCGTTGATGGCCGGGCTGTCCGCAGCCGATGAATAGGCGAAGCCGTCCGCTGCCTGGGCCAGCGGCCAGGGTCCGTCCCGGTCGTCGACGACCACTACAACCTGTCCGCCGAGCGGCAGGAAGCGCGGGTCGATCGCGAGATAGCCGTGCGGAAAGAGATCGGCACGGTCGGGCGCGAAGGTCCAGAAGACGTCGCCCTGGCCGATGTCGTCGTGGATGGCGCGCAGGATGCACAACCGGTCGCCGCCAGGGCCGGTGGCCCTCACGTCCCAGGCGCCATAGGTGCCGATATAGTCGAGCTGGCCGGTCTGCGCGGGCGCCGGCGCGGCGGCGCCGGTGATGGCAAGCACGATGGCGAGTGCTTGGGTTCTGAAGGCGCGGCGCATGGGCGTTGAGCAGATCGGCGGGTAATGCAGCCCTTGCGGGACATGGCCCCGACATTGCCGCCGAAGATTTCGCGGTGCAACGAAAACTTCACGATTGCTCGCGGAATCGCGTGGAATGCCCGGATAACGGCCGATTCTGACCTGTTCGGATAGCCGATCGCCTCGCGGGCACCACCTTCATGACCGGCGCGTCGCCGAATCGGCCGCCCCGACCGTTCGCCGCGTGGCCAGGGTGCGGAGGGTCTCGCCGAAACGGTCGAAGGCCTCCTCCAGGCGCGCCTCCGGCCAACCGGCGAAGCCCAGCACCAGGCCCTGGACCGGATTCGGGCCGGCGCAATAGGTGCTGAGCGCCTGCGCCTCGACATCCACCCGCCGCAGCGCCGCCGCGACGGCCCGGTCGCCCCGCCGGACCAGCCGCGCGTCCGTCAGGGTCAGCGCGACATGCATGCCGCCATCCTGTTGACCCACGGCGACCAGCCCGGCGACCTCAAGGATGGCGAGACGCCGCAGCGCGATCTCGAAACGGTGACGCAGGACGCGCCGCAGACGCCGCAGGTGACGCGGCCAGGCGCCACTTTCCAGGAAGCGGGCGAGCGGCGCCTGCGCCGCCAGCGACGCCCCGAAGCCTATTGTCGGCTGGATCGCCGCCACGACGTCGCGAAGCCGCGGCGGCACGACCAGGAAGCCAAGCCGCAGCCCGCGGCCGATCAGCTTCGAGAAGCTGGCCTCGTAGATCACCTGGTCGGGCAGCAGCGCCGCGAGCGCGGTCGGTGCGCCGCCGCGATAGCGCAGCTCGCTGTCGAAATCGTCCTCGACCAGCCAGCGGCAGGGCATCCGGCGCGCCCATTCGGTCCAGGCGAGACGGCGGCCGATCGGCATGACCGTGCCCAGCGGGAACTGCCGGGACGGCGTCAGGATGGCCCCGGCGACGGTGTCTCCGTCGCCAGCGGCCGCCGGCGCCGCCAGGCCGTCGGCATCGACGGTTCGCAGGACCGGGCGCACCTCCGCCAGCGCCAGCGTCCGCCAGGTCACCGCATAGCCCGGATCCTCGACATAGACCGCAGAGCCGGGCGCGAAGGCGGCCCGTGCGATCAGGAGCACGCTCTCGGCATGGCCGGAGGTGACGACGATCTGGTCGGCGGCGACGGAGAGACCCTTGAGCGACGCCACGTGCTCGGCGATGGCCTGGCGCAGCGCCGGCAGGCCGAATCCGCGGTCACGCCCGAGATGGACCAGCGCGGCGGGTGCCGACTGTCGCACGGCGCGGACCCAGTCGCTGCCGGGCAGCAGGTCATCGGCCATGCCGGTGATGGCGAAGGGGCGGGCACGGATCGCCGGGTCCGAGACGCGCGCCGGCCCGGCCTCGGCCCGTGGCGCGGCGGCCAGCAGGCGTGGCGCCTCCGGGCTCACCTGGGTGCCGCGGCCGACACGTGCCGCCAGCAGGCCTTCGGCGACCAGCTGTTCATAGACCGCCACCACGGTCGAGCGGCCGATTCCGTGCTCGGCCGCCAGATCCCGGCTGGCGGGGAGGCGCGCGCCCGCCGCAAGACGGCCGTCGCGGATCAGCGCACGGATGCCCTCGGCCAGCTGCCCGGCGATCCCGGGGCGGGCGCGTCGATCGATCGTGAGCGCCGAAAGCGCGGTCGCGGCGTGTCTGCGTGCGGATCCCAGCTCACCTGCCATTTGATTGGTCTGTTCGGTTTCCCTGAAATTGGACCTTCATTCTAGACCATTCAGTCGCTTCACTGGCGTGCAAATCGATCCAACCGTCAAGCCGGACAAGGTCATGACCACGATCGCCCCCACCGAGCGCACCAGACTGCGCCGCGCGCACGAACGCGGCAGTCACGACAGCCAGGATATCCACGCCATCCTCGACGCCTCGATCGTCGCCCATGTGGGCCACGTCATCGACGGCAGCCCGGTGGTGATCCCGACCCTGCACTGGCGGGAAGGCGACCGGGTCTACTGGCACGGCTCCGCCGCCTCGCGGATGCTGCGCGCGGTCGAGGAGGCACCGGTCTGCCTCACCGTCACCCAGATCGACGGGCTGGTGCTGGCCCGCTCGGCCTTCCATCACTCGGTCAACTACCGCTCCGCCATGCTCTTCGGCATCGCCCGCAAGGTGACCGACCCGGCGAGCAAGGAGGCCCATCTGCGCACCATGATCGAGGGCCTGTTCCCCGGTCGCTGGGATGCGCTGCGGCCGATCAACGGCCAGGAACTCAAGGCCACCACGGTGATGTGGATGCCGATCGACGAGGCCTCGGCGAAGGTGCGGTCGGGCGCGCCAAAGGACGACGAGGAGGACTACGCGTTGCCGATCTGGGCCGGCGTGGTGCCGTTCGCCACCGCATTGCAGGCACCGCTCGACTGCCCGCGCCAGCATGCCGCGGCGGCGCCGCCGACCAAGGCGCTGCGGGCACTGGCGGGAAAGCTCGGCTTCGACGCCGCCGCGCTCAGCGGCCCATCAGCGCGCGCAGCCTCGTGAGGTAGCGATCGCAGGCTTCCTTCGACGACCACGCGGCGACACGTTCGGGCAGGGGGTCGGCCGGGATCTTCAGGACGGGCCGCACCTCCGCATGACGATAGCCGGCGACCGAGACGGCCTCCGTCGCCGCGGCGATGCGGTCGGCCCGCTTGATCCGCCGCTTCAGCGGCTCGGGGATCGTCGCCGGCAAGCCGACGCGCAGGTGGACGGCGGCCTTGGTGCGGCTGGCGATCTCCCTGTAGGCGGCGCCGAGCCATGGCTTGAGCGGGCTGATCGGATCGAAGGAGATGAAGCCCTCCTCGGCGTCATGCACCAGGAAGGCCTTCTTCTCCGCCGTCGTCAAAGGCTTGCGCGACAGCGTCTCGCCGATCTCCAGCACCATCAGGGAATGCTGGGCCACCGAGTAGAGGTGGTCGCCCACCGTCTGTCCGCCCCAGCGGGCCACCCGGCTCAGCGCGAAGGCGATGTCCTCCAGCTCGAAATCGAGCGGCGAGGGATCGAGCAGGTTGATCCGCCGGCCCGAGAGCAGGCGTTGCCAGACCCGCGCGTCGGGCGGGAAGGGGAAGCTGCCATGTGACGGATCCGTCGTCATCGCGGGTCCGGACCCGCCGCTCACATCAACCGCGCCAGCACCCGGGAGGCGTTGATGTCGAAGCCCTGCTCAGCGGCGCGCTCGATCTTTGCGGCGAGGTCCGCCTCCGATTTGACGGTGGCCAGCGCCCACAGCGTGTAGCTGCGCGTGCCGCTGCGGCAGAAGGCGAAGACCTTGCCGTCAGCGGCGTCGATGGCGGCGCGCATGCCGCGCACAAGTTCGGGCTGGAAATCGGTGTGGGCGAAAGGCAGATCGACATAGCTCAGCCCCGCCTCGTCGCAGGCCTTCGCGATGGCGGCGCCTGGCGGCTGGTCCGGTGCCTCGCCATCGGGCCGGTTGTTGATCACGGTGGTGTAGCCGTCGGCGGCAAGCCGGGGGACGTCTTCCGGCCGGATCTGCGGCGAGACGGCGAAGCTGTCGGTTACGGTCGTGATCTTCATCGCAGCTGTCGGGCCTTTCCTTGGCGGCATCGCCCGGGCGGCGGCGTCACTCGGGCCGCGGATCCGCCAGGGCGTTGAGCGGGATCTTCAGGTAGCGGATGCCATTATCTTCGGCCTGTGGCAACTCCCCGGCGCGGATGTTCACTTGAACCGAGGGATAGATCAGCTTCGGCATGCCGAGTTTGCGGTCGCGTTCCTGGCGCATGTCCACGAAAGTATCCTCATCGATCCCGTCCTTCACGTGGACGTTGGCGGCACGCTGCTCGGCGACCGTGCTTTCCCAGGCCGGCTGGCGCCCGCCGGGCATGTAGTCGTGACAGGTGAACAGCCGCGTCTCGGGCGGCAGGGCGAGGATCCTGCGGATCGAGCGGTAGAGCTGACGCGCGTCGCCGCCGGGGAAATCGCAGCGCGCGGTGCCGAAATCCGGCATGAACAGCGTGTCGCCGACAAAGGCCGCATCGCCGATCACATAGGTCATGCAGGCCGGCGTGTGCCCCGGGGTATGCATCGCCCGCGCGGGTATCGTGCCGACGGTGAAGGTCTCGCCGTCGGCGAACAGGTGGTCGAACTGGCGGCCGTCGACCGCGAAGGCCGGTTCAAGGTTGAACACCGACTTGAAGACCTTCTGCACCTCGGCGATGTGGCCGCCGATGGCGATGCGTCCGCCCAGCTTCTCCTTCAGATAGGGGGCGGCGGAGAGATGATCGGCATGGGCATGGGTCTCGATGATCCAGTCCACGGTCAGCCCCCGCTGCCGGACGCGCTCGATCACCGTGTCGGCCGAGCGCGTCGAGGTGGTGCCGGCGGCCGCATCGAAGTCCAGCACCGGGTCGATGATCGCCGCCGTCCCGCTCGCCGGATCGGCGACAAGGTAGCTCACCGTGTTGGTGTCGGCATCGAAGAAGGGAATCACCTCCGGGTGGGTCAGGGTCTCGTCGGCCATCGTTGCAATCCTCCCATTCCTGTCGGCGGCTGGTAAACCGGAGCTTGATATTTCATACTTCAATAAAATATGAAATACGATATCGACATTCGATGGTCGCGACATGGCACCGATCGCGGGACGCCTTGTCCAGCCGGGAGATGGGACATGCAATATCAGCTTGACGTCGAGCGCATGGCGTCGAATGCAAGCGAGGCTGCGGCCTTCCTCCGCTCGCTCGCCAACGAGCACCGCCTGCTGATCCTCTGCCGGTTGATGGACGGGGAGATGTCTGTCGGCGCGCTGAACGATCAACTCGGCCTCACCCCGTCCAACCTCTCCCAGCACCTTTCCAAGCTGCGCGGCGAGAGTCTGGTGGCGGCCAGGCGCGAAGGGACGGTCCTCTACTACCGCATCATCTCGCCGGAGGTGCGCTCGATCCTGAGCGCGCTCTACGAAGCGTTTTGCCGGCCCGTCACGTCCGGTCGTCCGCCGAACTGACGTCCAACAACGAAAGCACAATCGAGGGGATCAGGAGATGGAGAACTTCACACCGGTTTCGGCACTCACCGGCGGCGCTCTTGTCGGTCTGGCGGCTGTGCTGCTGATGGCCTTCAACGGTCGTGTCATGGGGATCAGCGGTATCTTCGGCCAGTTGCTGCGGCTGCCCGCGGGCGACACCGCGTGGCGCGCCGCCTTCGTCATCGGCCTGGTGGTGTCGCCGCTGCTCTACGGCCTGGCGGTCGGTGGCATCGAGGCGCCGGCGGTGACGGCACCGACCGTGCTCGTCGTTCTCGGTGGCCTGCTCGTGGGCTTCGGTACGCGCATGGGGGCGGGATGCACCAGCGGCCACGGGGTCTGCGGCCTGGCGCGTTTCTCCCGCCGCTCGATCGCCGCCACCGCGACCTTCCTCGCCGTCGCCGTCGCGACGGTCTTCGTCCTGCGCCACGTGCTGGGAGTCTGACCGATGATCGCACGCACCCTGATCGCCCTCGTCGCCGGCACCTTGTTCGGCGTCGGACTCACCGTCAGCCAGATGATCGACCCAGCCAAGGTCCAGGGTTTCCTCGATGTCGCGGGCAGCTGGGATCCCAGCCTGGCTTTCGTGCTGGGCGGCGCCCTCGTGGTCAGCGCAGTCGGCTTCTGGTCCGTCTGGCGGCGGCCGCGGCCCGTCCTCGACAGCCGCTTCCATGTGCCCACCGCCGGCACCATTGACCGGCCCTTGCTCGTCGGCTCGGCGTTGTTCGGCGTCGGCTGGGGCATGGTCGGGTTCTGCCCGGGACCGGCGCTCGCCAATCTGGCGCTGGGGGGCGGCGACGCGCTCGTCTTCCTCGCCGCCATGGTTGCCGGCATGGGCCTGTTCGAGGGCTGGCGCTGGCTGAACGAATCCCGGCGAACCAGCGCCGCCTGACCGCATCCGCCAGCTCCGCCAGCGTGCACCGGGATCCGCCGCCGCCATGACGCTCGACCGCTTCTTTCCCTTCCTCCACTGGGCTCGCCGCTATGGCCGGGACGACCTGCAGGGGGACCTGATCGCCGGCATGATCGTGACGCTGATGCTGATCCCGCAAAGCCTCGCCTACGCCATGCTGGCCGACCTGCCGCCGGTCGTCGGGCTCTACGCCAGCACCGTGCCGCTGCTGGCCTACGCCCTGTTCGGGTCAAGCCGGACCCTGGCGGTGGGGCCGGTAGCGGTGGTCTCGCTGATGACCGCGGCTGCCATCGGCCAGGTCGCCGCCCCGGGAACGCCGGAGGCGGTGGGTGCCGCCCTCCTGCTGGCGAGCCTCTCGGGCCTGGTTCTGCTCGCGCTCGGCCTGCTGCGCCTCGGCTTCCTGGCCAACCTGCTCAGCCACCCGGTGGTCTCCGGCTTCATCTCCGCCTCGGCGATCATGATCGCCGTCAGCCAGATTAAGCACGTCCTCGGTGTCGCGGGGTCGGGCGGGGCGGTCTACGAGCAGGTCTACGGCCTGGTCCGGCAACTTCCCGAGACCAACCCGGTCACCGCCGC
>JAVKFF010000078.1:0-8254 GCA_040226215.1 Azospirillaceae bacterium | reverse complement strand
GACAGGCGGCCGGTCCCGGGTCTGCGGCGCGTCATTTCATGCCGCACCGCGCACGGGACGACAGGGATGATTCTCAGTGTCTGAACTCATTGTCATTCCCACGAAAGCGGGAATCCAGACCGGTGGTGCGTGTCGCGTGGTCGGCCTGGATCCCCGATCGAGTCGGGGATGACATCGGTGAGGGGGGGCGAAGACAGGCGGCCGGTCCCGGGTCTGCGGCGCGTCATTTCATGCCGCACCGCGCACGGGACGACAGGGGTGATGTTCAAGTGTCTGAATTCATTGTCATTCCCGCGAAAGCGGGAATCCGGACCCGCGGTGCGTGTCGCGTGGCCGGCCTGGATCGCCGATCGAGTCTGGGATGATATCGGTGGGGGGGCGAAGACGGTCGGCCGGTCCCGGGTCTGCGGCGCGTCATTTCATGCCGCACCGCGCACGGGACGACAGGGATGATGTTCAGGTGTCTGAATTCGTTGCTATTCCCGCGAAAACGGCGATCCGGACCGGCGGTGCGTGTCGCGTGGTCGGCCTGGATCCCCGATCGAGTCGGGGATGGTGCAGGCGGGAAGCGATGAGGACGGTCGTGCGTCCGTACGGGCGACGGGCGTGGCGTCCGGATGAAAGTTCCCCGATGAGAGCCCCGTCTCGACACCGGCGGATGGCGGCGCCAAGATGCGCGGGCTCGAGACGGTCGGCGGACAGCGTCGCGAAAGGGGAGGAAACGTCATGGCGAACGTGCTGAGAGAGATGGGCAAGCCGCTCTTCTTCGAGGTGGGCAACCCCGAGGCGGTAGGCCTCGCGGCACCCGAGCCGCGGCTCGGACAGTCGGTCAGGCTGGCGGTGCGCTCGCTCTCGGTGATGCAGAAGGAGGCGCTGGTCACGTCGTCGCGCACCGGCAGGACCTGGCGGCTGGCGAGCGACGAGGGGGCCTATCTCGACGGCGACGACGAGGCGCCGTGCCCGCTCTCCTTCCTGACCACCGGCATGGTCTGTTCCTACATGAACGAGGTCCAGGCGCTGGCGCGGCAGCGCGGCATCGCGATCCGCGACATCACGCTGATCCAGGACAACTACTACACCATGAAGGGCTCAGCCATCCGCGGCACCATGACCGGCGGGGCCAAGAACATCGACCTGGAGGCCCGGATCGACGCTGACGCGGACCGCGAGACGCTGACCCGGCTGGTCTACGACGCCACCGCCGCCTCGCCCCTGAACGGGCTGATGCGCGGCTTCAAGGAGAGCCTGTTCACGCTGACCCACAACGGCGCGGAGATCGACACGGCCAGGGCGCTCGGGCTGGGCCGCCCGGCGGAGCCCGATCCCGGCGACCGCTTCGCGCTGGCGGAGCCGGCGGCGGGTGACTGGTCCGGACTGATCCGGCGCGGCGGCATGACGCCGAAGACGGCGGAGACCACCGGCTTCGCGCATTCCAGCCTGGCCGAGGAGCAGGACCGGGTGCTGCATGTGCGCGGCATCTGCACGATCCGGCCGGACGGCATGCGCCAGGTGGAGCAACTGCTCTACAACCCGCACGGCTCGGTGTTCACCTTCCTGTCGGAGGAGGGGGAGGCCGATGGCGGGCAGGGACGGGCGCCGGACGCGGCCAGCTACATCTCCGCCGGCATCGGCTTCTGCTTCATGACCCAGATCGGCCGCTACGCGCGGATCGTAAGGAAGGATCTCCAGGCCTACCGCATCCTCCAGGACACCCATTTCTCGCTGGGCGGGGCGACGGGCGGCACGGGGCAGGCCGGGCAAGCCGACCCGGTGGAGACCCATGTCCATCTGGAGACCGGCGAGGACGACGAGTTCGCCCGCACCGCGCTCGACATGTCCGAGCAGACCTGCTTCCTGCACGCCTTCTGCAAGGCCGACCTGAAGGCGCGGGTCAAGGTGACGGAGAAGAAGGCGGCGGCGTGAGAGAGGACCGGGGATCCGTGCAGCTGGGCTGTGGCCGGGGCGAAGACGGGCGCGGGGTTCCGCATCTCCGCTTCGCTGCGTGCGGAACGACGGTGAGGTTTTCACACTGAACTCAGGTTCGTCGTTCCGGCCGACCGCAGGGAGAGCCGGAACCTCGCGGGGCCATGCTGGGACGGTGGCGAAGACGGGCTCGGGGTTCCGCATCTGCGCTTCGCTTCGTGCGGAACGACGGTGAGGTTTCACACTGAACTCAGGTCCGTCGTTCCGGCCGACCGCAGGGAGAGCCGGAACCTCGCGGGGCCAGGCTGAGGCGTTGGCGAAGACGGGCGCGGGGTTCCGCATCTCCGCTTCGCTGCGTGCGGAACGACGGTGGCTTATTTTACGCTGACCCAAGACCCGTCGTTCCGGCCGACCGGAGGGAGAGCCGGAACCTCGCGCGGCCGGGCTTTGGCGTGGAGAAGACGGGCGCGGGGTTCCGCATCTCCGCTCGCGCTGCGTGCGGAACGACGGTGAACCGTTAACCCACGCCCCCACCCCGAATCATTGATCCGGCCGTCCGGCGCCGTCTCCTCCGCTCCCGCTACAGCGGCGGCGGCAGGGAGAGCAGCTTGCGGGCCTCCTCGGCGCTGGCCGGGTGGCGGTTGTACTCGCCGCAGAGATCGGCGACGCGGGCGACGAGCTCGGCATTGCTCCGGGCCAGACGGGTCCGGTCCCAGCGGATGTTGTCCTCGATGCCGGTGCGGCAGTGCCCGCCCAGCTCCAGGCACCAGTGGTTGACGTCGAGCTGGCTGCGGCCGATGCCCGCCGCCGTCCAGGTGGCGTCGGGCAGCAGCCGGCGCAGTTCCGCCACTTCGAACTCCAGCAGGTGGCGCAACGGTGGCAGGGCGTTCTTCAGCCCGAAGACGAACTGCACGTGCACCGGGCTGGCGAGCGTGCCCTCGGCCGCCATGTCGGCCGCCTTGTAGAGCATGGCGAGGTCGAACACCTCGACCTCCGGCTTGACCTGGTGCTCGAGCATGGCGGCGGCCAGGGCGTCGACCAGGTCGGGCGGGTTCTCGTAGATCATGGTCGGGAAGTTGACCGACCCGGTGGCCAGCGAGGCCATGTCGGGCCGCAGATGGATCATCGAGCCGCGCTCGCCCGCACCGCGGCCGCGCCCGCCGGTCGAGAACTGGACGATCATGCCCGGGCAGTGCTGGCGCACGCCGTCGAGGTAGGCAGCGAAGAGATCCGGGTCGGAGGAGACCTTCTCCTCCGCGTCGCGCATGTGGACGTGGACCAGGCTGGCGCCCGCCTCGAAGGCCTCCTGCGTCGCCTCGATCTGCTCCGGCACGGTGACGGGGACGGCGGGGGTGTCCGCCTTCCGGGGCACCGAGCCGGTGATCGCGACGGTGATGATGCAGGGGGTGGTCATGGAGGCACCTCGGGGCTGGCGGGCTCAGACGTCGAAGAAGACCGTCTCGCCGTCACCCTGCATGCGAATGTCGAAATGGTAAATGGTGCCGCGCGGCCCGTCCTCGCGGCGGGCGATGAGCGTGTCGCGGCGCTCGGCCGGTACTGAGGACAGCACCGGATCGGCCGCGTTCGCCGCTGCCTCGTCGGAGAAGTAGAGCCGCGTGTAGGCGTGGGTCAGCAGGCCGCGCATGAAGACGATGACGTTGATGTGCGGCGCCTCGCCCTCGGCCGGCGCCCCTGGCTTCACGGTGTCGAACCAGAAGCGGTTCTTCGGGTCGGTGCCGGTGCCGCAGCGCCCGAAGCCCCGGAAGGCGACGTTGGAGGCGCGGGGATCGGCCGGGCTGGCGTAGCGGCCCTGCGAATCGGCCTGCCAGAGCTCGATCATGGCGTCGGGAATGACGTCGCCATTGCCGTCGAAGACGCGGCCCTCGACGCGGATGCGCTCGCCGGGCACGTCCTCGTCGGCCATCACCGGGACGGCGGTGCTGGCCATGTCGTAGCCGTACTGCTCGGGCGTCAGGCCGTAGGCGAAATAGGGGCCGACGGTCTGGGAAGGGGTCTGTCCGTGGCGCATCTGGTCAGTTCTCCATCGGCGTGGCGTTGCGGCCGCGCAGCACGAAATCGAAGACGTAGCCGAGCGCGAACAAGGGCTCGGTCACCTCGATCGAGAAGTCGGCCACCATGCGCTCGCGGGCACCCTCCGGGGCGCCGTTGTAGATCGGGTCGAGCGGCAGCAGCGGGTCGCCCGGGAAATACATCTGGGTCACCAGGCGGGTGGCGATCGACGGCCCGAACAGAGAGAAATGGATGTGGTTGGGCCGCCAGGCATTGTGGTGATTGCCCCAGGGATAGGCGCCCGGCTTGACGGTGTAGAACCGGTAGCGCCCTTCGTCGTCGGTGACGCAGCGCCCGCCGCCGAAGAAGTTCGGGTCGAGCGGGGCGTCATGCTGGTCGACCTTGTGCACGTAGCGGCCGGCGGCGTTGGCCTGCCAGACCTCGATCAGCGTGTTGGGCTGCGGCCGGCCGTCCTCGTCGAGCACGCGGCCGGTGACGACGATGCGCTCCCCCTGCGGCTCGCCGTTCTTGACCGCGTTCTTCGTCAGGTCGTTGTCGAGCGGGTGGATCGCGTCGTGGCCGTAGACCGGGCCCGACATCTCCGACAGCGTGTGCCGGAGCGGGATCAGCGGCTTGGACGGCGCCCGCAGCACCGTCGACTTGTAGCCCGGCGAGAGATAGGGCGGGTGGCTGCCCCAGTCGCGGGGGGCGAAAGGCTGCGCGGCGTCGGTCATCGTTTCTCCCTCATTCGGCTCCGGCCGTCTTGCCCGGAACCGTATCGCCTGAAGCCATCTTGCCGAGTTCTTCCTTGGCGATGGCGAAGGCCCGGTTGGCCACCGGTACGCCAGCATAGGCCGAGGCATGCAGGATGGCCTCGCGGATATCCTCGGCCGTGGCGCCGGTGTTCGCGGTCGCACGGATGTGCATGGCGAATTCTTCCCAGTGTCCGAGGGACGCCAAAATGACCAAGGTCAAAAGGCTGCGCGTGCGGTGGTCGAAATGCGGCCGGGTCCAGATCGATCCCCAGACCCCTTCGGTGATCTGGGTCTGGAAATCGCGGTCCAGATCGGTGATGCGCGCGGTCGCGCGGTCGACATGGGCGTCGCCGAGGACCTTTCGCCGCACCTTCATGCCGGCCTCGTAGCGCTCGTCGCTCATCGCCCCTCGCTCGTTCCCGTCCCTGTCGGTGACCGGTCATCCGCCCAGAGAGATGTTCGCATATCGAACATCTGTTACGATCGCGTACATCATAGAAGCTGGCGTCGCCGACTGAAAGCCGAACCTGCCGCGTCCGGCATTGCCGCCTCGTGGGTAACCGTCCGGCTTGCCCGCAGCCTGTCGGATGACCTAAAGCTGTCGGACACCGATGTCGAGGCCGCACGCGTGCTCGAACTCTTCCTGACCAGCTTCGTCACCCTGTTCGTCGTCGTCGACCCGCCGGGCAACCTGCCGATCTTCATGTCGCTGACCGGCGGCACGGCACGCCGGCATCAGCTGGTGATGGCGGTGAAGGGAACGGCGATCGCCACGGCGATCCTGGTCGCCTTCGCACTGGGCGGTCAGGAGGTGCTGGACCTGATCGGCATCGGCCTGCCGGCCTTCCGCATCGCCGGCGGGCTGATGCTGATGGTGATCGCCTTCGAGATGGTGTTCGAGCGGCGTGGCGAGCGCCGGGCAAGGACGGCCGAGAGGCTGGACGCCGATCAGCACGGGGGCGAGGAGGAGCACGACATCTCGGTGTTCCCACTGGCCATTCCGCTGCTGGCAGGCCCGGGCGCGATCACCTCCGTGCTGCTGCTTGCCGGCGGCACCGAGGGGATCGGCGGCTTCTCGGTGGTGCTGCTGACCGTGGTGGTGGTGATGGCTCTGTCGGCGGCGCTGTTTGCCGCCGCGGAGCCGCTTTCCCGCGTCATGGGGCGGACGCTGACCGCTATCATCAGCCGGTTGTTCGGTATCCTGTTGAGCGCGCTGGCCGCCCAGTTCGTCATCGACGGGATCAAGGCGGCCTTCGCGCTCGGCTGACGGCTACTTGCCGCCGCCGCCGCCACCGCCGCCGGAGCCGCCGACCGGCGTCAGGGTTTCCGTGCCGACGCGGCTGTCGCCCGCCACCGCCCAGGTGCCGGAGAGAACGCCGTTGTTCTGCAGCGTGTACTGGCCGACATAGATGCCGCCGCCATTGTCGCCCAGCGCCACGGAGAAGACGCCGTCGACGAAGACGCCGACTCCGTTCAAGGCGCCGCCGTCCTGCACGACGGTGTAGGCGGAGCCGTTCTGCGAGATCTCCGTGGTGCCCGAATAGGCCGCGCCGTCGAGGCCGAAACCGCTCATGTCGTAGGTGCCGGTGAGGTTCTGGGCCTGCGCCAGTCCGGTGGTCAGCAGCAGGACGAGGGTTGCAGTGATCATGCGCATGGTCGTTGGTCTCCCAGTTCAGGGGATGGTTGGTCGGGGACGGCGATTGAGCAACGCCAAGGCGGCTTAAATGTGGAGATCCCCGGGTGACCAAGCGGCAGCAACGCGGAGCATCAACTGCCGGAACCGCTCGATGGCGGCTGTCGTCGGCCGATCATGCGGTCGAGCAACCGGAAGCCGAGTGGCGCCAGGGCCAGGATCACCAGGATGCGGAAGATGTGGTGGGTGGAGACGAAGGCGGCGTCGGTGTCCAGCGCCAGCGCGATCAGGCTCATCTCCGCGAGACCGCCCGGGGCATAGGCCAGCACCAGTTCGACCATGGACAGCCCGGTGATGGCGTGCAGTGCCAGGCTCATCACCACGGTCATGGCGAGCAGGATGGCCGTAAGACCGATCGAGATCAGCGCGATGCGCCCCATCTGCCGCCAGGTGACGCCGCGAAAACGCGAGCCGATCGCCGAGCCGACCATGACCTGCGCCAGGGCAACGAGGACGGCCGGCGGCGTGCCCTCGGTGATGCCGGCCAGGTGGATGGCGGCCGAAAGCAGCATCGGCCCGGTCAGATTGTAGGCGGGAAAGCGCAGCACGCGCGCGATCGGCTGGCCAACGAAACAGGCGGAGAGCAGCAGCGCGTCGTACCACTCCATCGCCGCGAGCGTCGGCCCGAGTGTGCCGCTGCCGCTGCCCTCGTAGCCGACGAGAAGCGTGAACCAGAAGGGGATGATCGAGACCACCAGCAGCACGCGCAGGGAGTGGGAAAGAGCGATGGTGCGCTCGTCACCGCCCAGCGAGCCGCCGATCATCACCATCTCGTTGAAGCCGCCGGGGGCGGCTGCGAAATAGGCGGTGGTCCGGGAGTAGCCGGCCAGCCTGGTGAGGTAGACGAGGCCGAGCGCGGTGCAGATCATCGTATAGGGGACGAGGCCCGACAGGGTGATCACCCATTCGCCGAGATTGTCCAGGATCGACGGCCGGAAGGCGCTGCCCAGCATGATGCCGAGTATCGAGACGAAGAAGCTGCGCAGGCCGACCGGCACCGAAACCGGCAGCCGGCTGAGCGCCGCGATCGAGGTGAAGGTCATCGCCCCGATCATCCAGGCCAGCGGCATGCGGAAATAGGCGAAGACCGCGCCGCCCGCGGCGCCGATGACGAGCGCGATGGCCAGGCGCCGGTAGTCGACGTCGGCGACGCGCCGGCGCAGCGAAGGCGGTGGACCGGGATCAGCCATCGGCGAAGCGGCCGAGCCGGCAGGCGGTCTGGCCCGGCAGCACGCGGCGCGCCGGCATGATCAGCACGCAATTGTCATAGGGCGTGGTGATGACCCGCCCGGCCTCCCACGCGACGGGCGTGCCGGCCTTGGAGATGACCTCCAGCGGGGCGAAGGGGCGCACCAGCTGGAAGGTCGGATCGCTGACGACGAGCACGTCGGTGACCAGGATCTGGCGCTGGCTGAGGGGACGCGGCCGCAGATGGTCGACCGCCCAGTCCCGGCGGACCAGGCCGAGCAGGATCATCAGGCGGAGCGCCACGTCCACGCCGACGGCGACGGCATCGGCCGCCCAGTGCTGCCCGCATTCGACGAGCAGGGCCGCCGGTTGCCGGCTGTCGTCGCTGAACGGTCCGTAGTCGCGCAGGCGGCGTCCGGACGGGTGGCCGCTGTCGATGACGATCAGGGAAGGCGTGCCCAGCCTGCGGGCGAGGCCGATCGACTTCTCCGTGGCGCCGGTCAGGGCGAGCGGTCGGCCGGGATCCTGCATGGTGTGCAGGTCGAGCAGCACGTCGGCGGTGTCGATCAGGGGACGCATCTCGCGTGCCCGGGCGAGCTCGGCGGACTGTCTGGGACCGTCCAGCGTCTCCTCGTCCCAGACCCGGTTCATGTCCTCCGCCACGAAGCGGAAGCGGAACGGCGCC
>JAVKFF010000077.1:0-28673 GCA_040226215.1 Azospirillaceae bacterium | reverse complement strand
TGTGTCGTTGGTGGTCTCCACCTTGACCATGCTCTCTCGCACTTCCTAGAAGATGACGGTGCCGGCGAAAATCGAGTCGCCGCCTAGGTTTTCGGAATATCAGTTGATCGGGGCATTGTCCCCATCTTCGATCGAGAATGCGCCCGGATCGGGCGGCGGAGCGTCATGCCGAACCTGCCATCGCTGTCCGAGGATGCCGGCCTCTACGATGTGTTCAGACTGGACCCGGCGCTCTACCAGCACTGGCTGCGCTTCAGCGATCTCGCCCTGCGCCGGCGCTCGGAACTGTCGCCGGTCGAGCGGGAGATGCTGTCCCTGTTCGTCTCGCGGCTGAACGGGGCGGCCTATACGGCCGCCGCCGGGGAGGCTGCGCTCGAGCTTGCCGGCGGCGCGCCGGCGCGGGTGGCGAGGCTGGTCGCCGACGATGACGAGCGGGAGGTCGGGGAGCGTCTGCGGCCGATCTTCCGCCTGGCGCGCAAACTCGCCGCCGACCCGGCTTCGGTGAGCCGTGCCGACACAAAGGCGGTGCTCGATCAAGGCTGGACCGAGGAGACCCTGCACCAGGTCGTCCTGGTGGTCTGCCGTGCCGCCTTCGTCGACCGGCTGGCGATCGCTTCCGGTCTCGTACCGCCCGATGCCGCGACGAGCCAACGCCTGGCCCATCTGCGCCTGCGCCACGGCTTTACGCCGATGGTCGAAAGTCTGGCGCGTGAAGCAGGCGGATCGGGAGGGGCCGCGTGATGCAATCGCCCGGCCCGTCGTATCCGATGCCGTCAACCGTGTGGGCGACCTGATCCCGTCATGCTGCGCCTCCACCACGCCTCGGCGATCCACGATCCGCGCACGGGCCGGCGACTCGACGCGCCAGCCTTCGACCGAGCGGTCGAGGAGCGCTGCGGGCAGCTCGAAAAGGCGGGGCTGGCCCCGGGCCACACGGTCGCGATACGCGGACGCGGCAGCCTGTCCTTCTTCGTCGACCTGTTCGCCGCCTGGCGGCGGCGTTCCGCCGTCGCCTGCCTGTCGCCGAGCCTGACGGCTATGGAGATCGAGCGCCTGACGGGCTTTGTCGGCGCCGGGCTGCTGCTCGACGAGGACGGTCCGGCGCCGGTCGCCGGGAAGGTTTCGGCGGCGGCGGACGCGGATTCCGGCATCGACCGCCCGGCGCTGCTGCTGTTCACCTCGGGCACCACCGGCGAGCCGAAAACGGTCGTGCTGAGCTATCGGGCGCTGCTCGCCCGGGTGGCGCTGAATGCCGCCGAGATCGGCGCGGACGCGCTCGCCTCGACGTTGAACGTGCTGCCGGTGCATTTCGGTCACGGCCTGATCGGCAACTGTCTTACGCCACTGCTGACCGGCGGCACGCTGTACCTGTTCGCGGCTCCCGAACTGGCGGAGATCGGGCGGCTGGGCATGCTTCTCACCGACCACCGGATCCGCTTCATGAGCTCGGTGCCGAGCTTCTGGACCCTGGCGACACGCCTGTCCGCGCCACCGGAACGGCCGACGCTCCGGCGGGTCCATGTCGGATCCGCACCCCTCTCGACGCATCACTGGCGGCAGATCGTCGCCTGGGCCGGCCTCGACGCCGTCTTCAACGTCTACGGCATTACTGAGGCGGCGAACTGGATCGGTGGCGGCCGGCTGGACGCGCGCGGTGCGACCGACGGCTATGTCGGCCGGATGTGGGGCGGGCAATGGGCGGTGGCCGAGCCGGACGGCACGCCGCTTCTGGCGGACGGCGAGGGCGAGGTGCTGGTCGCCAGCCCGGCTCTGATGAGCGGGTATTTCCGGCGCCCCGACCTGACCGCGAAATCGCTCCTGAATGGCTGGTTCCGGACGGGCGATATCGGCCGCCTCGACGCTGCCGGTCGACTGACCATCACCGGGCGGCTGAAGGACGAGATCAATGTCGCCGGCATCAAGGTCCACCCGGAGGAAGTCGATCTGCTTCTCGGACGGCACGAGGCGGTGGCGGAATGCTGCTGCTTCGCCGAGCCGGACCCGGCCAGCGGGGAGCGCGTGGCCGTGGCGGTGGTGCCGGCGGCGGGGGTCGCCGGCCAGGTCGACGGGCCGATGCTCTCTGCCTGGATGGCCGAGCGCATCCGCCGGGAGTGCATCCCGGTGCGCTGGTATTTCCTCACGGCGATACCGCGCAGCGACCGGGGCAAGGTGAACCGTGCGGCGGTGCGGGATTTCTGCCGGTCCCCAGAGGCGCGGGGCGGCAGCACGGAGCGCCGGACGCCTTGATGACGGAGGCCCGCCACCTGCTCGCCGAGGCACTCAACTGCCGGGTCGAGGATCTGCCCGAGGACGCCGCAATCGGCAACACGCCCGGCTGGGACAGCCTCGCGCATGCCCGCGTCATGCTGGCGCTGGAAGAGCGCCTCGACCGACAGCTCTCGACCGACGAGATCGCCGCTATCGGCGGGCTGGCGGATATCGTGGCGATTCTCGCCGCCGCCCGGTGAAGGCCACCGGCGATGCCGTTCGCTTTCCGCGTCGGGGCACAGGCGCGGTAGGGTTCCTGTCGTGCCCGGCACGCCAGGCCGGGCGTGCCATGATGGCCGGGAGTGCAGCGATGGCTTGTGCCAGCCGAAGGCGGACGCCAGCACGCCAGCATGCCTTCAGGGTGTCCAGCTGCGGGATGTCGGCGCGATGATCCTGGTCACCGGTGCGACCGGGTTCATCGGCACGGGGGTCCTCGCCCGGCTCGCCGCCAGCGGGCGTGCCTGGGTGGGCGTTGGCCGGCAGCGCGCCCTGCGGGGGGCTTGCCGGGGCGCCGAGCGGACGATCACGCCGTTCCACTGGGACCTGTCGAACCTCGCCGCGCTTCTCGAGGCCGTCAGGCCGGCAGCGGTGATCCACCTCGCCGGTTCCGCGGTGGCGTTCGACGCACCGCGCATCGACGGCCATGTCGCGGCGCTCGAGGAGCTGCTCGCCGCCTGCCAGTCGACCGGGCAGCGGCCGCGTATCGTTTTCGCCAGTTCCGCCGCCGTCTATGGCACGCGTCCGCGCGCCGTGCGGCTGAACGCGTCCTCCCCGACCAGCGCGCAGGGCGCCTATGGGCGCGCCAAGCTGGCCTGCGAGGCGCGCCTCGGCCAGGTCGCCGACGCCGAGGGAATGCAGGCGGTTGCCGCACGCATCTTCAACGCCACCGGCCCGGGGCAGCGCTCCGGGCTTCTGGTCGACATCCTCGACCAGATCGACCTGTCTGCCCCGCGGGGCACGCCACTGCGACTGACCCTGCGCAACCAGGCTTCCCACCGGGATTTCGTCGACATCCGGGATGTCGGACGCTGCCTGATCGCCTTGGCGGATGCAGCGGAGGCACCGAAGGGCACCGTCGTCAATGTCTGCTCAGGCCGCGGCACGTCGGTGCGCGCGGTGGTGGAGATCGTCGCCGACCTGCTTGGCCGTCCGGCGGATGTGCGGGTGAGCTGTCCCGAGACCGAGCCCGACTTCTCGATCGGCGATGCGGCAGCCTGTCTGAAGCTCCTGGCACGGCCGCCGATCCCGTTGCGGCGGTCGATCGCGGACGCCATCGCGGCGCGGCGAAGCCGGCCGACCTGATGCCGGTTGCCCGGCCGCACCCGTCGCCTCAGTCCAGCAGCGCGATCACCTGATCGGCGAGATGCTCGGGCGAGGCGTGCGTGCCGTCGAGGCGCAGATCCGGTGCCGGTGGCGGCTCGTAGGGCGAGTCGATCCCGGTGAAGTTGCGCAGATTTCCGGCGCGGGCCTTGGCGTAAAGGCCCTTCGGGTCGCGGCGTTCGCAGATTGCCAGCGGCGTGTCGACGAAGACCTCGATGAAATCACCTTCCGGCAGCAGGGATCGCGCCATCTCCCGCTCGGCTCGGAAGGGCGAGATCAGCCCGACCAGGACGATCAGGCCGGCATCCGCCATCAGCCGCGCCACCTCCGCCGAGCGGCGGATGTTCTCGACCCGGTCGGCGTCGGTGAATCCGAGATCGCGGTTGAGCCCGTGTCGCAGATTGTCGCCGTCGATCAGATAGGTGTGGCGGCCGGCGGCGTGCAGCTTCTTCTCAACCAGGTTGGCGATGGTCGACTTGCCCGAGCCGGAAAGGCCGGTGAACCAGACCACCCGCGGGCGCTGGCCGAGCGCTCTGGCCCGGCTGTCCCGGTCGACGTCGAGGTGCTGCCAGAACCGGTTGCCCGAGCGTCGCAGGGCGAAGTCGATCGTGCCCGCGCCGACCGTCGCCGCTGTCTGCCGGTCGACCAGGATGAAGCCGCCGAGATCGCGGTTGTGGCGATAGGATTCGAAGGGCACGGGGCGATCCAGCGCGATGTCGCACACGCCGATGTCGTTGAGGCGCAGCGTGTGGCAGGCCTCCTGGCCTCCGGTGTTCACGTCGACACGGTACTTCAGCGCAGTGATCACCGCCGGCACTTCGCAGGAGCCGAGCAGCATCCGGTAGGACCGGCCGGGCAGCAACTCCTCTGTTCCGCCGGTCCACAGCAGGTGGGCGGCGAAGTGATCGGCGGCGTCCGGCGCGTCCCCGGCGCCGGCGATCACGTCGCCACGGGAGATGTCGAGTTCCCTGTCGAGTGTAACGGTAACCGCCTGGCCGGCGATGGCCATGGACGCATCGCCCGCCGGGGTGACGATGCGCCGGATGCGGGCCTCCTGTCCGCCCGGCACGACCCGCACCTGCAGGCCCGGCGACAGCGCGCCGCTGGCGATGGATCCGCAATAGCCGCGAAAGTCGGGACCGGGCCGGTTCACCCATTGCACCGGCAGACGCAGCGGGCGGTGCGCCGGGTCCCGCTCGATCGCGACGCTCTCCAGGTGCTCGATCAGGGTCGGACCCGCATACCAGCCCATCGCCGTCGACCGTCTGACAACGTTGTCGCCGGAGCGGGCGCAGAGCGGAACGGCCACCAGTTGGGTGATGCCGAGTTCGGCGGCGAGGATGGCGAACGCGGCGGCGATCTCCTCGAATCGGTCGCGCGACCAGCCGACCAGATCCATCTTGTTGACTGCCAGCACCGCTGCCCGGATACCGAACAGGGCCGCGATGCGCGCGTGTCGTCGGGTCTGGGTGAGGATCCCCTTGCGCGCGTCGACCAGAAGCAGCGCCAGTTCGGCGTTCGAGGCGCCGCTCGCCATGTTGGCGGTGTACTGCTCGTGGCCGGGCGCGTCGGCGACGACGAAGGCGCGCTCCTGCGTCGAGAAGTAGCGCCAGCCCACATCGATGGTGATCTTTTGCTCGCGCTCGGCGATCAATCCGTCGAGAACGGCGGCATAGTCCGTGCCGTCATCGCCGGCCCCGGATGCTGCGAGCCGTTGGCGCTGGTCGTCGGTCAGGAGATCGGCATCGCTCAGCAGGCGGCCGAGCAGCGTGCTCTTGCCGTCGTCGACGCTGCCGCAGGTCAGGAAGCGCAGGGTGTCGCGGACATTGCCGGGGTGGTCGGCGATCGGTGGCGCCACCGATGTCATGGCCGGTGACTGTCGGGTGCGCGCCATCAGAAATAGCCGTCCCGCTTCATGATCTCGAGGCTCGAGGCGCCGGCGTCGCCATGGATGACCCGGCCGTGCCGTTCCGACAGCCGGGCATCCTCCAGTTCGGCGAGGATCGCCTCGACCGAAGTGGCCTGCGACGCGATCGCCCCAGTCAACGGCCAGCAGCCAAGCGTACGGAAGCGCACCTGGCGCGGTGTCGCCGTCTCTCCGGGGCGCAGTGCCATGCGCTCCGGCTCGTCGACCACGATCAGGCGGCCGTCGCGTTCGACGACCGGACGATTGCAGGCGAAGTACAGCGGCACCACCGCGATCCCTTCGCGCCGCACATATTGCCAGACATCGCGCTCGGTCCAGTTCGACAAGGGGAAGACGCGCATGCTCTGGCCCATCGCGAGGCGGCAATTGGCCAGGCGCCAGAATTCCGGCCGTTGCGACTTCGGATCCCAGCGCTGACCGGGTTGACGAATGGAGAACATCCGCTCCTTGGCGCGCGCCGGCTCCTCGTCCCTGCGGGCGCCCGCGATCGCCGCGTCGAAGCCGTGCAGGGCCAACGCCTGCCTCAGCGCCTGGGTCTTCATCACGTCGATGTAGCCGGGATCGCCGGCTTCGAAGGGCGTCAGGCCGAGCTGCCGGCCCTCCTCGTTGACATGCACGATCAGGCGCGCCCCGGCCGCAGCCGCCATGCGGTCCCGGAAGGCGTACATTTCGCGGAACTTCCAGGTCGTGTCGATATGCAGCAGCGGGAAGGGCAGGGGTGCTGGATGGAACGCCTTGAGCGCCAGGTGCAGCAGCACCGAGGAGTCCTTGCCGACCGAATAGAGCATCGCCGGCCGGGCGAAGCCGATCGCCGCCTCCCGCAGCGCATGGATGGCCTCCGATTCGAGGCGGTCAAGATGCGCAATCATGGGTTCGGCAGGGCGTGGGTGAACTGGCGGACACACCGCCCGGGAGAGCCGGGGCCGGTGCGGCATCGAGGGCCAGATACCATTGTCAGTTCCCGAGGATTCCGGTTGGCGATGGTCGACACTTGCTGCTAACTCGACACCACTCTAACGAGTACACCAACCCTCGCGGATAGCAATGCCCGATCGCTCCTACTTCGTCGTCACTGGTCTTGGCCGCTCGGGCTCCACCATGCTCACGCGCTTGCTGAACTCGCATCCGGAAATTGAATGCCATGGCGAGACGATCAGCCCCACAGGACTGAACGCCGAGCACCCCGACCTCGGCTTCCGCGAACTCATCGAGACCAGGATGTTCACTTCCGACTGCACGGTCTGCGGCTTCAAGATGCCCTGGGACTGGCTGCTCGCGTATCCGGATGTCTGGGCCACGTTCAAGGCGCTGGGCGTGAAGTTCATCTTTCTCGAGCGGGAGAACAAGCTGGACCTCTACGTCTCCCAGAAGCTGGCCGAGGCGAATTACGACTGGAGTTCAAGCCGGGTCCACCAGAAGACCGTGGTGGAGATCGACGAAGAGCACCTGCGCACCTGCCTCTACCAGTACGAGGTGATGAGCTGGCTCAACCACAAGATGGCCGGCGCCATTAGCGACCAGGTCTTCCGCGCCTATTTCTCGCAACTGCTCGACCCCGGCCATCAGCGGGACCTGCTCGGCTTTCTCGGCCTCGACCAGCGCCCCCTCGCGACCGATACCGTCCGTGCCCGGCAGAAGCCGCTGTCGGAGGTGGTCGTGAACTATAGCGGGTTGAAGCAGGCGTTTGCCTCCTCGCGCTGGTCCTGGATGTTCCACGACGGCTAGATGGGCTGATCCGCGCAATCCGCCGGTTTCAGTCTACCGGTGCGAGCTCGGGCGTCGTCTCCAGCGGCACGCGCCACAGCGGACTGGGGCCGATGCGCCGCTTCTCGGGCGGCAGCGGCAGGGAGAGCGGCTGACCCAGGGCGTCGGCGCGCTGGTAGTGGAAGGTGGCGGGCACGATGCGGTGCGCGAAGCCGGCGGCCAGTGTGTTGCAGGTCCACCACCAGTCCAGGTCATTCCAGCCGCGGGACGGGTCGGCTGAGGGAAAGGGTACCGCGTCGAACACGGCGCGGGAGGCGACCAGTTGGGAGGAGTAGGGGTGCCGGGCCAGCAGCCGATCGATCGCGGCTGGGTCCAAGCTGCTGTCGGACTGCAGGTCGAAGGCGTATCCGGTGCCGCCCATATAGTCCGGGCCGAAGCTGACGACGCCTTCCGGGCGCCAGACGCACGCTTCCGTTCGCCTCGCGGCCGCGTCGAGCACGCCGGACAGCCAGTTGGCCGAGCAGAGGTCGCCGCCGATCATGAAACCGACCAGCCGGCCGCGGCAGGCGGCGACGCCCGCCATGCGCCCGCCAGTGCCTTCCGCCGCGGCGGTGACGACGCGCCAGGCCGGGTCCAGCTTTACCGCTAGCCAGCGGCCGGTCACCGGATCGTCGCCGCTGCGCACGACCAGCGGCTCGACCGACCAGCCCGCCGCGCGCGCCTGGCCGATCGCCCTCATGGCCGCGGTGATGGTGCCGTGCAGCCGGGTGCCCTGCCGGTCGGCCAGGACGACGAGCGAGAGGTCGGGGATGTCGCCGGCGGTCGCTTCGGGTTTCATGACGCGGCGTGCCTCCCGTGCAGATAGCCTGGAATGGCGTGGAGGACCTGCTCGAAACGGGCCCGGGAATGTCGTTCCACGAGGCGCTCCTGGGCGGCCGCGACCCGCCGGCCGGCCTCCGCGGGGTCGCTTCGGATCGCGCGCAGGGCCGCCACGTATTCGTCGATCGCCTCGGGCCCGCTGACCAGCCAGCCCGTGGACTCGTCGATGAACTCGCCGATGCCGCCGACATCCGGCGCGACGATCGGCAGGCCGAGCCGGGCGGCCTCCAGCAGCGCGATGGGCATGCCCTCCGCCGAGGTGGTGAAGACGTACGAGTCGAAGCGGTCGGCCGGAATGGCCGACAGATCGGCGAACGCGCCGTGCAGCGTGACGTTGGGCTGTTCGCCGAGCCAGTTCAGATCGACCGGCGTCGCCTGCTCCACCCGGCCGCCATAGAGCGCGAACTCGCGCTCGGGCAGGGCCGCGGCGATGCGCTGGAGGACGTCCAGGCGCTTCTCGATGGCGATGCGGCTGAGCCACAGCGAGCGGGCGATCCCCGGATCACGGAACGCCCGCAGTTCGGCCCGCGCGTCCGCGCCGTCCAGGCCGATCACCGGCGTCGGCAGGGGGTGAAGCTTGGCCATCTGCTCGGGCAAGTAGCCAAAATGCGCCTCCGCCCGGTCGATCACCGTCTGGTTGTCGGTGATCACGCCGGTCATCGCGTCGAGCGCTTCCGGAAAGAACTGCCAGAAGAAGCCGACCGGCACCCCATCGAACAGCCGAATGTCGGAGTAGATGTTGGCGAAAAGCTTGCTGTCGCGCGCCAGCATGGTGCCGTATTCGCGGATCGCCGACCAGCCGACGAGCGAGTTGCCGCAGTGCAGGACCGCTGGCTTGCTCTCGACCAGCACCCGCAGCAGCACGGCCAGGCGGGTCGGGAAATCCGCCTTCGGCGCGTAGTCGTTGATGGCGACGATGGGCATGCCGAAGATCGCCCGCTCCCCGGGCGGCACATCGAAGACATGCTCGGGCGCGAAGATGCAGAGACCTTGGTCCCCGTAGTGGGCGACCAGCGCCTCCAGAAGACGTTTGGTCGCGCGCTCGGCGCCGCCCGAGATGTTCATCCAGGGCAGCAGCAGCATGTGGTCGACTCGCGCCGGCAGATCCGCCAGCGCCTGGCGGGCGATGCCGATCCAGGCCGGCGGCGCGCTGGCGGGCCGGACCTGACGCAGCCGTTCGCGCACCACCGTGGTCGGCGTGATCTGGTTGGCGACATCGCGCAGACCGTGAAGATCGTCGCGCAGGGCGGGCCAGAGGGCGTCGAAGCGTTCCAGCGCCGCCGGCGGAAGGTCCGTTGGCGCCGCCGCCGCAACGACGGGCGGCGGGGCCTGGGCATCCGGGCGCGCCGGCGGGGCGGGTGGGGGCGCCGCGGCCGGCTGGATTTGCGACGACTTGTGCCGCGCCAGATAGTGAAGCACCGGCGGGATCGTGCTCGCCCTGGGATGGTGTTCCAGATAGCGGGTCTGGGAGAACCATTCGTTGGGATCGCGCAACCGCCGTGCGCCGTTCAGCACGAATTCCAGTCGTGGAAATCGGCGCAGGCCCTTCGTGCCGTAGCGCCGGCGATAGTGGCGGGCATCGAAGAAACCGGGATTCAGCGCGAGTGCGACCGACAGCGACAGCGTGACGACCAGTGCCTGGGGCAGCCCGGCCAGGCGCGACAGAGCCACGAACGGGGTGACCGCGATACGGCGCCACCTACGCATTCGGGTTGCATCCGGGAACTCCGGCAAGGCGGGTGCGCAACGGCGGGCATGCCCCGGCGATGCTGGCGATGGTGGGCACCGGCATGACGCGGACCAGCCGCGGCGAGGGTCCTCGGAGGCTTCTCACTATACGAAATCCGGTAATGGCTTGGAGCGGGCAAGCTTCCAGTATCAACCTTAAACCGTGGACGCAACGGGCGTCGCGGGACGATCTCGCAGGGCCATTATCTCTCAGGACCGATCGAGCAGCAGGGCACGCGCATTGCCGTCCATCACCGGAACGTCCGCAGCGCTGGGGTCGCCCCGCGTGACCGTCATCACGCCCGCCTACAACCGGGCGGACCTGCTGTCCGAGACGATCGACAGCATCCTCGGCCAGGACTTCAACGACTACGAGTACATCGTCGTCGATGACGGCTCGACCGACGGGACCGACGCCGTGCTGCGGCGCTATGGCACCCGGCTGACGGTGATCGGGCAGAACAACCAGGGCGAGGCGGCTGCGACCAATCGCGGTTGGCGGGCGGCGCGGGGCGACTACATCGCCGTGGTCTCATCCGACGATCCGGTACGTCCGGGCTGGCTGGCGACCGCTGTTGCCTTCATGGATGCCCATCCGGACGTCATCGTCGGCTACCCGGACTGGTGCATGATCGACCGGGACTCCCGGCCGCTGATGCGGATCCGCACGCAGGACTACTCGGCCGAGCGGCTGGTCGGCTGGTTCCAGACGATGCCCGGTCCGGGAACCCTGATCCGGCGCCGCGCGACCCTGGGCGAGCGGTTCCTGCGCGACGGCCGGTTCCCCCGCACCACCGATCTCGAGTGCTGGCTCAGGCTCAGCCTTGTCGGCCCGTTCGCGCGCATACCGGGAGAGCTGGCGACCTGGCGGCAGCACGAAGGCTCGATCACCGAAAGGCCCTGCAGCGTTGCCGAGGCGTTGGAGTTCGTCCGTCTCGCCCGGTATTTCCACCGGCGTCGCGATCTGCCGCCGGCGATCCGGGCGCTGCGACGGGACAGTCTGAGCAGAGCCTACTGGTATGCATCCTACAAGCTGAAGGACAGCAATCCCCTGCGCTCGGCGCTCTATCTGCGCCGCTCCTACCGGCTGTCGCCCAGCGGCCCGGCGGACCTGCCGCCGATCCTCAATCGGCTGCCCCGACCCAGCCTGCGGGAGGTCGCCTGGCACCTGCTTCGCCGCCCGAATTTGCCGGGACGCGGCCGCGCCCTCGGCTCCAGGCGCAACGCGTAGCCCGCCGTAGCTCGCCGCGGCGCCTGTCCGGCCCTGTCCGGCATGCCGGCGACCGATCTCCATAGCCGGTTCCAGTGGTCGGTCGCCGACGTCACGCCCGTTGACAAGTTTGTTGGACATCAAACAATATATTGGCGACGGGGAGGAGTGACCGGATGAGTGCAACGTCCGGCCGAAGGGGCGATCCGACGCCGCCGGATCTGCGCGACCAGGTTTCCTACATGGTCCGCCTGATCCAGATCTCGGCCTATAAGAACTTCGAGAAGCACACGACCGGCTTCGGCTCGGCACCGCGCTATTACGGGCTGCTGCGGCTGGTTGAGGCCAATCCGGGCATTACCCAGAGCCGGCTGGCCGAGGCGATCTACCTCGACCGCTCCAGCCTGGTGCCGATCCTCGACACGCTGGAGAGCGAGGGCTATCTCGTCCGCACGCCCTCCGAGACCGACAAGCGGGTACGCTGCATCGCGCTGACGCCGGCCGGGCGCGGGCGGCTTGACGAGTTGAAGGTCCATGTCCGGCGACACGAGGACCTCATCGTCCACGGGCTGACGGAAGAGGAACGCGCGGTGCTGCGCCGCCTTCTGCAGCGCATCGACGGCAATCTCCGCCGGGCCGACGCCGCGGCGAAGCGCAGGCCGCGGGTGCCGGCATGAGGATCGCCGCGCTCGCCGACATCGAGGCGCTGGAGGCGCGGGGCTTCGAGGCGGCCTACCCGCACCTCTCGCCCTATTCGATGCTGCGTGCCGCGGCCGACCGTACGCCCCACACAACCGCCATCCGTTTCCTGACAGACGCGGCCGACCCGTCGCGGGACGAGATCGTCAGCTATGCCGACCTTCTTGGCCGTGTGCAGGCGGCCGCCGGCCTGTTCCGTTCCCTGGGTGCGCTGCCGGGCCGTTCGGTGGCGCTACTCGCCGGCAACACGGTCGCCGGTCAGGTCGCGCTCTGGGGGGCGCAGCTCGCCGCTCAGGCCTGCCCGATCAACCCGCTGCTGAAGGCCGACAGCGTCGCGGCGCTGATCGGGGCCAGCGACGCGGTCGTGGTGGTGCTGGCGGGCCGCAGCCGCGAGGTCGATGCCTGGTCGACGCTGCTGCCCGGCCTGCGGGCCGCCGGCGTCGACCTGCCCGTCCTCGACTGCGACGCCGACGATCCCTGCGCGGGTTCCGACGGGCGGTTCGAGGATCTGGTTGCCAAAGCCGCGGAACAGGGACGGCACATCGAGGATGAGGAGGGCACGGCAGACGACACGGCCGCCCTCTACCATACCGGCGGCACCACAGGGACGCCCAAGCTTGTGCGTCACTCGCGGTTGAACGAGGCGCATGTGGCCCGGTCCTGTGCCCTGATGCACGACCTGCAGCCGGATGACGTGGTGATCAACGGCTTCCCGATCTTCCACGTGGCGGGCGCCTTCGTGTACGGGCTGTCGACGCTGTCCGTCGGCGCGACGCAGCTGATCCCGGGGCGGCTGGGCATGCGCAACCGCGCCTTCATGGACGCCTTCTGGCGCCAGGTGGAGCGGCACCGTGCCAGCATCCTGGCGGCCGTGCCGACGATCCTGTCAGGGCTGCTGAGCAGGCCTCTCGACGCCGATATCGCCTCGCTGCGCTACGCGCTGACCGGGGGGTCGCCCCTGCCGCCGGAACTGGCGGAGGCCTTCGAGCACCGGACGGGCGTGCCGGTGCGCAACATCTTCGGCATGACCGAAACCGCCGGCGGCATCGCCGTGGAGCCGGTGCACGGGCCGCGCACGCCGCAGTCCTGCGGTCTGCGCTTTCCGTTCTCGGAGGTCCGCATCGCCGAACCGGCCGACGCCATCGACCCGGAGCGGACGGTGTCCACGGGCGAGACGGGCATCATCCTGGTACGAGGCCCCAATGTCTCCAGCGGCTACACCGACCCGTCGCTGGGTGGCGACACCTTCCTCGCGGATGGCTGGCTGGCGACCGGCGATCTGGGGCGGATCGATGCGGCGGGGCGGCTGTTCATCACCGGGCGGCAGAAGGATGTGATCATCCGCGGCAGCCATAATATCGACCCGCAGGGCATCGAGGACGTAGCGACCGGTCATCCCGATGTCGAGATGGCGGCCGCGATCGGGATGCCGGACGCCTATGCGGGGGAACTGCCGGTGCTCTTCGTCACCCGGCGCCAGGGTGCCGCCGCCGACGAGGCGGCACTGCACGACTTCCTGCGCGCGCGCATCGGCGAGCCTGCCGCGATGCCCAAGCGGATTGCCGTGCTGGACCAGTTGCCGCTGACGCCGGTCGGCAAGATCTTCAAGCCGGCCCTGCGCCGCATCGCCGTCGAGTGGGCGGTTCGCGCGGCGGCGGAGCGGGTCGGGGTCGCCGCCAACACGCTCGACCTCTCGATCGATGACGGGCTGGCCGTGACGGTCACGGTGCCCGCGGACCGGAAGGCGGCGTTGCTGGGGGCGCTGACCGGCATGCCCATCCGCTTCACCGTCAATCCGAGGAGCGGGCGATGACCGTCCTGCACGGTGAACCGCCATTGGTGATGGAGCGGCGCGGTCATGTGGCGGTGCTGCGCATCAACCGGCCGGACAAGCACAACGCGTTGAGCCCCGAGGTGATCTGCCGCTTCGACGACGCCATCCGGGCCTTCATCGACGATCCCGATCTGCGTGCCGCCGTCATCACCGGCACCGGTGAGCGGAGCTTCTGCGCCGGCGGCGATCTCGCGCTCACCTTGCCGCTATTGAGTGGCGCCAGGGTGCCGGAGACGGCGTGGGACAGGCGCATCCTGGCCGACCCAGGGATCATGGAGCGCTCGGCGCTCAAGGGCGTGACAGTGGAGAAGCCGATCATCGCCGCGGTGAACGGTCATTGCCTGGCGGGCGGCATGGAACTCCTGCTTGGCACCGACATCCGCATCGCCTCGCAGACCGCGACCTTCGGCCTGCCGGAGCCACGCCGCGGCGTCATTCCCTTCGCCGGCGCACTGGTGCGGCTGCCGCGCCAGATCGCCTATGCCCATGCGATGGAGTTGCTGCTGACCGGCGATGCGGTGGATGCCGAGACGGCGCTGCGCATCGGCCTGATCAACCGGGTCGTGCCGCCGGACCAGGTGCTGCCGGCGGCGCTGGCGCTGGCCGAGCGGATCGCCGGCAACGCGCCCGTCGCGGTCAGCGAGATCAAGAAGACGGTGACCGCCAGCAGCGGGCGCGACCTGGAGACGGGCTTCCGGATGGAGGCCGCCAGCATGGACGTGGTGATGGCGACCGAGGATGCGCGCGAGGGGCCGCGCGCCTTCATCGAGAAGCGCAAGCCGCGATTTCGGGGGCGCTGAGCGATGGCCGCTGAGAACGCGATCAGCCTTGAGGGCAAGGTGGCCGTGGTCACCGGCGCCGGTCGTGGCATCGGGCGCGCGGTCGCCCTGGCCCTGTCCCGGGCCGGTGCGGCGGTGCTGGTGAACGACGTGGTGGCCGAGGCGGTCGAGACGGTGGTGGCCGACATTCGCGCCGCCGGCGGCGAGGCGGAGGGCATGGTCGCGGCCATCGGACCGGCGCCGGCCGCCGAGGCCTGCGTGCAGGCCGCCGTCAGCCGGCTCGGCGGTCTCGATATTCTTTGCGCCAATGCCGGCATCCTGCGTGACAACGTGCTGTGGAAGACGCCGGACGAGAGCTTCGACGCGGTGATCGACACGCATCTGCGCGGCACCTTCACCTGCGCGCGTGCCGCGGCCCGGCATTTCCGCGGCAGACCGGGCGGCGGGCGGCTGATCCTGCTCTCATCGATTGCCGGCCAGAAGGGCAATTTCGGCCAGACGGCCTATGCCGCGGCGAAGGCCGGTATCGCCGCCATGGCGCGGACCTGGTCGCTGGAGCTGGCGCGCGACGGCGTCACGGTGAACGCCATCGTGCCGAATGCGATGACCGCGATGACGGCGACGATCCCGGCGCTGGCGCCCCATGCCGAGGCGCTGGAACGCGGCGAGGCGCTGCCGCCGTCGTTGCGCCGGGGGTTTGGCCTGGGCACGGCGGCGGACGTGGCGCCGCTCTTCGTTTTCCTCGCCTCCGACCGCGCGGCCGGCATCACCGGCCAGTGCGTGGGTATCGGCGGCGACCGGCTGTCGCTGTGGTCGCACCCGGCGGAGATCGTCCAGGCCTATGCCGATGGCGGCTGGGACGCCGGACGGATCGCCGCGATCTGGGACGACACCATGGCCCCGTTTCAGCAGGCGGTCGGCATCGACCTGCCGCAACCCAAGACCTGACCGCTTGGTCGGGTGCATCCGCAACCGGGGACCAGAAGCCCCGTGTGCGCAACAGAGGAGGAAACCGATGGTCTCAAGAACGCTTCTTGCCGGGACGGCGCTTGCCGCCACCATGACCGCGACGCTCGCCACCGGCGCGCAGGCCCAGGAGGTGACCCTGCGGCTGGCGCACTGGGTGCCGCCGACGCACCCGATCCAGACGCTGGGGATCGAGCCCTGGGTTCAGTCGCTGACCGAGGCGTCGGGTGGCCGCATCGCGGTGCAGATCTTTCCGGCCCAGCAGCTGGGCGCCGCCCCCGACCACTATGACATGACCAGGGACGGCATCACCGATATCGGCTACGTCAATCCGGGCTACCAGGCCGGTCGCTTCCCGATCTACAGCCTGGTGGAGATCCCCTTCCACATGGACAATGCGATACGCGGTGCCCGTGCCATGCATGAATGGTACGCGCCGATCGCCGAGACCGAGATGGCCGATGTGATGTTCTGCCTGGCCAATCCGCACGATCCAGGCACGATCCACTCCCGCGAGCCGATCCTGGAGCCCGCCGACATCAACGGGCTGAACGTGCGTCCGGCGCACGCCACCATGGCGCGGTTCATCTCCTCGCTGGGCGGCGGCCCGGTGCAGGTGCCGGCACCCGAGGCGCGCGAGGCGATCGCCAATGGCACGGCCGATGCCATCACCTTCCCGTGGAATTCGATCTTCATCTTCGGCATCGACCCGGAGACGCCGCATCACCTGGACATGCCGTTCTACATCTCCGCCCAGTTGCTGCTGATCAACTGGGATTCCTACAACGCCATGCCGGACGATCTGCGGCAGATCCTCGACGACCACTGCACGCCTGAATGGTCGGAGCGCTTCTCCGTCGGCTGGGCGGAGAACGAGGCCTCGGGCCGCGAGTTGGCGATCAACGACCCGGCGCACATCCTGCACGTGCCGACCGAGGAGCAGGTGCAGATGTGGCGCGACGCGGCGGCGCCGCTGGTCGACCAGTGGATGGACGACGCAGAGGCCGCGGGCGTTGACGCGCAGGCGACCTATGACGCCTATGTGGAGTTGCTGGACGCCTATGACGCCCGGTTCTGATCACTAGCGAAGGGGAGGGCGGCCCGTCCCCGCGGACGGGCCGCCCCGCGGCCGATGCGGCGACTACAGAGCTTTCTCGAGGCGATCTCGCTGCGGATCGAGATGGTGGCCGGCGTGATGATGGCCGTCATCACGCTGCTCGTCGTCGCCTCGGCGGTCGGCCGTTATCTCTTCGCCTTTCCGCTGCCCGACGCCTTCGACCTGTCGCGCTACTTCCTGGGCGCGGCGATCATGTGGGGCTTCGCATCGGTCGGCTTCCGGGGGTCGCACATCAAGGTGGACCTGATCGCGGAGATGTTGCCGCCACGGGTGCGGCGCTGGGTTGACGCCTTCGCCTGGACGGTCCTGCTCGGCTTCACCTGCCTGCTCGCCTGGAAAATGCTGGAGCGCGTGCTGAGCGCCCGGCGCAGCGGCGAATCGACGATGGATCTGCGCCTTGAGGCCTGGCCCTTCATGCTGGTGCTGTGGGCGGGCGTGGCGGTCAGCATCCTGGCCATCCTGGCACGCCTGGTGATCATTCTGGCCGGGCGCGGCACGCTCGACCATTTCGACGGGCCGGAGGTCGCGGACAGCGCCGCCTCCGCGGCAGCGCCAGTTGACGAGCCGCCACCGCGATGAGCAGCGACCTGATCGCCATCGGCGGCTTCGCGGCGTTGTTCGCCATGATGCTGCTGCGCGTACCGATCGGCATCGCCATGGGCCTGGTCGGCGTCGGTGGCTTCGCCGGCGTGGTCGGCTGGGGGCCGGCCTTGAACCTGCTGGCCCAGTCGCCGATCCGCACGGTCACCGATTTCAACCTCAGTCTGATCCCGTTCTTCGTGCTGATGGGCGTGCTGGCGACCAATGCCGGCATGTCGAGCGAACTGTTCCGCGCCGGCCAGCGCTGGCTCGGCATGTTCCGCGGCGGCATGGCGATGTCGACCATCGGCGCCTGCGCCGGTTTCGCCGCGATCTGCGGCTCCTCGGTCGCAACCGCCGCGACGATGACCAAGATCGCCCTGCCGGAAATGCGGCGCGAGGGCTATCCGGATCGGGTCTCCACGGGCGTGATCGCCGCCGGCGGCACGCTCGGCATCCTGATTCCGCCCTCGGTGGTGCTGGCGGTCTACGGCTACATCACCGAGCAGGACGTGGGCGCCCTGTTCATCGCCGGCATCGTGCCCGGCATCCTCGCCGTGCTGATGTACATGGCGACCGTGCGCATCGCCTACGGCCGGTCGTTGCCGCGCGGCAGCCGCTTCGCGCTGCTGCCCGCCCTGCGCTCGCTCAAGGGCATCTGGGCGGTGATGCTGCTGTTCCTGGCGATCATCGGCTCGATCTACATGGGCGTCGCCACGGCGACGGAGGCGGCGGCCGTCGGCTCGCTCCTGACCGCGCTGATCGGTTTCCTGCGCGGCAAGCTGACCTGGCGCACGCTGCTCGACAGCCTGGTAGAGGCGCTGCGCACCTCGGTCGCCATCTACACGATCCTGATCGGTGCGATCCTTTTCGGCTACTTCCTTGCCGTCACCCAGTCGCCGCAGGCCGTGACCTCCTGGCTGGTCGGCCTCGACCTCGGCACCTATGGAACGCTGGCGCTGATCCTGGTGCTCTTCGTCGTCATGGGCTGCGTGCTCGACGCCATGGCCATGATCATCCTGATGGTGCCGATCGTCTTTCCGGTGATCACCCAGTTCGGCTTCGACCCGATCTGGTTCGGTGTCATCATCGTCATGACGGTCGAGCTTGGCCTGATCACCCCGCCGGTCGGCATGAACGTCTTCGTGATCAACTCGATCGCGAGGGAGGTGCCGCTGACCGCCATCTTCCGTGGCGTGCTGCCCTTCGTGCTGGTCGACCTGCTGCGCCTGGTCCTGCTGATCGCCGCGCCGGCGCTGGTGCTGTTCCTGCCGATGACCATGCGCTGAGACTCGGCCTGCCGGCCGCTCAGATATTGGCTCCATGGTTTTCACCCGTTTTGGCTCTTCTTTGGAGCCAAACTGTCGGGCACAACTGGGCGATCGAGGATCGGCGCCGACCGGTCCGGAGCGATTGGATGGAGCCGCGCCATGCTCGAAACCTATCTTCCTGGCCTGATGCTCGCCTGGGCTGCCTACGGTCTCGGTATCCTCAGTCCCGGCCCGAATGTCCTGGCGGTGATGGGGACGGCGATGGAGAGCGGCCGACGCGCCGGTGTCACCCTGGCCTCCGGCATGGTCAGCGGCACGCTGGTCTGGGGCGGCGCGACGCTGATCGGGCTGACGGCGCTGCTGGCGCTCTGCGCATCGGCGCTGACGGCGATCAAGTTCGCCGGCGCGGCCTATCTGCTCTGGCTCGCCTACAAGGCCTTCCGCGCGGCGCTGGCGCGCGGTGCCGCGTTGCCGGCGGGACAGGCGGAGGCCTGGAGCGCGCGCCGGCTCTATCTGCGCGGCCTGGCCATCCAGCTCAGCAATCCGAAGGCCGCGCTGACCTGGATCGCCATCATGTCGCTGGCGGTGCGCGACGGTGCGCCGCTGTGGGTCGGTCCTGCCGTGGTGGCCGGCTGCCTGGCGATCTCGCTTGCCGGTCACATGGCCTATGCGCTGCTGTTCTCCGCGCCGCCGGTCGGCCGCCTCTATCTCAAGGCCCGACGCTGGATCCAGGGCGGCCTCGGCGCCTTCTTCTGCTTCGCCGGTTGGAAGCTCGCCACCGCTCGGCTGTAGCGGGGCTGGCCACGGCGGATAATCGCGGTCGCGGGAAGGGACGGACCGGATGGGAGAGGCTGGATCGCCGGGCGACCCGCCCCTCCACACCACGGTCCACATGCGCAGCCGAAGCGAGGCCGGTCCGGGACTGAACGGCGAGGCAATCGAGGTTCAGGGGCCCCGGATCGGTCGGCTGGTACGTCACCCCGGCCGCCGCGATCCCCCCAGATCTCTGGCGGCGGCGTGCGGTGACTCGCATTCGACTACGCACCCGTGAGTTACTAGATCAGGACAGGATTTTGCGTCAACCGCCCGATTTGTCATCGCGACATTGTCCTAAACGCGGTGATCGGCGCAACCTTGTGGCGTCGCGAGGGTTTCCCCCCCGTGCCTTCCCGGTGGTCAGTCCGGCGATGCGGCCTTTCGCCGCTGGTGGGCGCGCCAGGTCGACCAGCCCATGCCGGCGAGCAGGAGAACGGTGACGGCGAGGAAACCGGCGGTGATCGGCCGCTCCAGCAAAGCCAGGTAGTCGCCATGGGTGAGGACCAGCGCGCGGCGGAAATTCTCCTCCACCATGGGGCCGAGGATGAAGCCGATGAGCAGGGGCGCCGGCTCGAACTGCATCAGCTTGAGCGCGTAGCCGAGCACGCCGAAGAGGATCACCAGTCCGACATCGAAGACCTGGTTGTTGAGGCTGTAAACGCCGATGCAGATCAGCACCAGGATCGTCGGATAGAGGTAGCGGTAGGGGATGTGCAGGATGCGCACCCACAGACCGATCATCGGTATGTTGAGGACGAGGAGGAAGACGTTGCCGATCCAGAAGCTGGCGATCACGCCCCAGAACAGGTCCGGGTGCTCGCCGATCAGCTGTGGTCCGGGCTGGATGCCATGGATCAGCAGGGCGCCCAGCATGATCGCCATCGTCGCCGCCCCGGGGATGCCGAGCGTCAGCGTCGGGATGAAGGAGGTCTGGGCGGCGGCGTTGTTGGCGGCCTCCGGCGCCGCGATGCCCTCGACCGCACCCTTGCCGAAGCGCGACGGGTCGCGGCTGACGCGCTTCTCGATCGCGTAGGCGATGAAGAAGGCGATGGTCGGTCCGGTGCCGGGCAGGGGGCCGAAAAAGCTGCCTACCGCCGCGCCGCGGCTCACCGGCTTGACGATGCTGCGCATGTCGTCGCGGGTGGGCAGCAGCGAGCGGACCGTGATCTGGCCAACCTCGGTGACGTATTTCAGCTGGTTGATCGAGGCGATCACCTCCGCCACGCCGAACATGCCCATGGCCAGGATGACGATGGGGAAGCCGTCATAGAGGTTGGCGAAGCCGTAGGTGTAGCGGAACTCGCCGGTATTGGTGTCGATGCCGATGAGGCCGAGGATCATGCCGAGCACGACCATGGCGACGCTCTTGATGCGCCGGCCCTGGCCGATGGTACCCGCGGCGACGAGGCCGAGCAGCATGGCCGCGAAGTATTCGGCCGAACCGAAGGCGAGCGCGAATTGGGCGAGCGGCGGTGCCAGCAGCATGACCAGAACGGTTCCCACCGCCGCGCCGACGAAGGAGGCGATGGTGGTGATGAACAGGGCCGGCCCGGCGCGGCCCTGGCGCGCCATGGGATAGCCGTCGAGGCAGGTGATGGCGTTGGAGGCGGTGCCGGGCAGGTTGAGCAGGATCGAGGCGGTCGAGCCGCCATACTCCGCCCCGTAGTAGAGACCGCCCAGCATGATGATGGCGGTCGTCGGGTCGAGATGGAAGGAGAGCGGCATCAAGAGCGCCACGGCGGTCAGGCCGCTGATGCCCGGCAGCACGCCGACAAAGGTGCCGAGGAAAACGCCGAGCAGACAGTAGAGCAGGTTGACCCAGGACAGCGCCGTTGGAAAACCGATGGTGAACAGGTCCATCAGAACAGCCCCTCGACACCGGCGATGGGCAGGCCGAGAAAGACCGAGAACAGGAGCCAGGCGGCGAGCGAGACCGCGAGCATCAACCCGATCGTGCCGCGCCAGGTGATGTCGTTATCGGCGAGGGAGGCGAGGCCGGTCAGACCCCATATCGCCGGGATCATGCCGGCCCGGTCGACCAGGACGTAGAAGGCGATGAGGCCGGCCAGCACGGCCAGCAGCGGCTTCACCGCGACGCGCGGGCGTTCCGCCGTCTCCTGCCAGCCGAGAGCGACGATGACGGCGCCGAGCACGATCGCGACCACCCCCAGCACCATGGGGTAGTAGCCGGCACCCATCCTGCTGGTGGTGCCAATGCCGAATCCGAAGGCGGAGACGAAGACATAGAGCCCGAGGGCGACGAACAACCCGCCGCCGGCAACGTCCTTGTAGTTGCGCTTCATCATCCGGTTCGTGGATCCCTATGACGGTCAGAGACTGCTGGCGGCCGCCCGGCGGGAATGATGCCATCCCGCCGCGGCGGCCGCCACGCATCGCCTCCGCCTTTCAGGTGCCGCCGTCAGTTCTGCTGGTCGGCGATCTCCTGCAGCTCGCGCCACTGGGCGACGTCGGTGTTGACGAAGTCCTGGTACTCGGCCGGCGTCATCGGCACCGGCTCGCCGCCGCTATTGGCCATGGCCTCGATGACCGCCTCCGCCGCCATCGCCTCGCGGGCGCCGGCGCTCAGCGTCTCGATGCGCTCGGCCGGCGTGTCGGGATGGCCGTAGAGACCGAACCAGCCGGCGATCGCGAAGCCCTCGAGCGTCTCCGACACGGTCGGCAGGTCGGGGAAGAGCTCGGTGGCCTGGCCGGTGGTGACGGCGAGCGGCCTCAGGCTGCCGTCGGCGAAGTAGCCCTCGACCACCGGTGCCGGCGCGAACAGCAGCGCGACTTCGCCGCCGAGCAGGGCCGGGCCGGCCTCGCCCATGCCGGTATAGGGCACGTGGGTGAGCTCGACGCCGGCGAGATCCTGGAACAGCACGCCGGTCAGGTGCGAGGCCGAGCCGACGCCGGACGAGCCGAAGGTGACCTCGCCCGGGTTCTCCGCCGCGTAGTCGACCAGTTCCTGTACCGATTCGACGTCCAGGCTGGGATGCACGGTGACGATGTAGGGCGGCTGGGAGATCTGGGTGATCGGCTGCAATACCTCCTCGACGTGGAAGCTGTCGTCCATCATGCCCATGCCCTCGCGGGCGAGCGACAGGATGGCGCCCGTCGAGGCCATGAGAATGCGGTGACCCTCCTCGCCCGAGCCGTTGATGAACGCCAGCGTGCCGACCAGGCCGGAGGCGCCGGGGATGTTCTCGATCACCACCGTCTGGCCCCAGATCGACTCCAGTTCCGCCTGGATGATGCGGGCCAGCGTGTCGGTGCCGCCGCCGGCGTTGAAGGGTACGATCATGGTGACCGTGTCGTTCGGGAAGTCCTGCGCGACGCTGGGCGCGGCGAGGCCGAGCGCGGCGGTCGTGCCAATGATGGCGGTGATGGCGTGCTTGCTCAGATGGGACATGGGTTCCTCCTCTTTCTGGTTCCGGCAGTTTGTTCCGGCTTCTGGTCCCGGCTCGGCTGACACCGCCTGCGGTCCAGGCGTTGTCGCCTCTCCTGCTTGGTGTCCGGCGGCACCGGTTCAGGTGTTCCTCGGGTCGTCGACGATGGTGTTTGTCAGGGTCATGACGCCGGCGAGCACGACGTCGACGCGGTCGCCGGGCTTCAGGAACAGCTCCTCCGCGTTGGGCTGTCCCACGGCTACCCCGGCGGCGGACCCGGTGGCGATGAGATCGCCGGCCTCCAGGGGTACATATTGCGAGAAGTGCTCGACGATGTCGGGGATCTTGAAGATCTGGTCAGCGGTGCTGAAGCGCATGCGGCGCTTGCCGTTGACGTAGCACTCGATGGTCAGGTCATCGACATCACCCGCCTCGTCGAGCGTGACGATCCAGGGACCGACGGGCCCGAAGCCGGGCATGTTCTTGGCGGTCCAGAAACGGGTTCCGGAGCGCACCTCGCGCTTCTGGATCTCCCGCGCGGTCAAATCGTTGAACAGGGTGATGCCGAAGATGTGTGCGCGTGCGTCGGCCTTCGCCACGCCGTGGGCCCGACGCCCGACGACGAAGGCCAGCTCCGGCTCGTAGTCCATCTGCACGATGCCGGCGGGGCGGATCACCTCGTCGCCATTGCCGACGATGACCGCGTTGATCTTGATGAAGCCAGTCGGCTCGTCGGGGATCTCGCGGATCAGGTCGGTACGCACCAGCTCGTCGAGATGCGCGCGATAGTTCTTGCCGACGCAAAGGAATTTGCTGGGGGCCGGGATCGGCGGGTGGAACCGGAGGGCGTCCATCGGGTGCACGAACGCCTCGGCATCGGCCGCCGAGCGGGCCCAGTCGACGAGCGCCCGTAGCGCCTCCAGCGCCGGCGCGCCGCCTTCGATCAGCTCGATCGGCGTGGTCGCCGTCAGCGCCGCCGCGTCATCGCCGGTGTCGCGCCTTGCCCTGGCGGCGGCGGGCACGTCGAGAACCCGAGCGTTATCCAGCGCGACGCCGAGTACCGGCTGGTGGCCGCCATTCCTGTCGGAAACCAGTGCGATCTTCATTGCGCGCGCTTCTCCCAGTCTCTCCTGACGCTGTCCCCTGGGCGCTCCCCCCGGACGCTCCCCCGGGTCTCCCCGGGCGCAGAGTGCTGTTGGTCAGCGTTGGCGGCCGACACGTTGTCGTGGGCGCCCAATTACTGTAAGGAAGCGTATTGGCGACCAAGCTTGAGCCAGGCGCCTGCTCGTTTGGGCTTCGTCTCAGCCAGTTCTTCGGCGGCAAGCCTAGCGGCCGATCCGCAACCGGTCAAGGCGCGCCGTCAGAAAATGGGCGCCCATTACCGAGCGCGGCACTTGGCGGGCGGCGGTCCTTGGCGGTATAGGGACGACTATGGCGAGAGAGACGCTGAACCAGATTCGCGACTATGTGCTGCGCGGCGTCGAGTCCGGCGCCTTCGCGCACGGCCAGAAGCTGCCTGCCGAGCGGGATCTCGCCCTGCGCTTCGGCACGACGCGCGCGACCGTGCGCCAGGCGCTGGTGATCCTTGAATCGGAGATGCGGGTCACCCGCCATGTCGGTCGCGGCACCTTCATCGCCGGCGCGACCGGGACGGGGCGGCAGGCGAATGGTCACAGCGTGAACGCCGCCGCCCTTCCGCTGCTGACCGGGCGGGAGGGCACCAGCCCGGCGCAGTTGATGGAGGCGCGCCAGCTCCTGGAGCCGCACCTGGCCGAGCTCGTGGTGATCAACGCCACGCCGCAGGACCTCTCGCGGATCCGGGCGATCTGCCAGGATCAGCGGTCGGGCGACGACTTCGCGACCTTCGAGGCGAGCGACATCGCCTTCCACAGGGCGATCGCCGAGGCGACGCACAACGAGCTGGTCATCGCTATCGCCGATCTGATCCTGCAGGCGCGGCGAAACCCGGAGTGGCAGAAGCTGAAGCAGTCGGTCAGCGGACGAAACCGGGAACGGCGGGCATCCGCCATCCGCGAGCACCAGAAGATCGTCGAGGCCCTCGACGCGCGCAACGCGGCGGCGGCGGCCGGCGCGATGCGCAAGCACCTGCACCAGGTACGGTTCAACCTGCTCGGCTATTGAGTCAGCGGCCGACGGTCGGCGCGGGCACCCATGCCTCAGCGCGGGGTGAACCAGCGGATCTCGTCGGCCAGCCGGTGGAGGCGCTCGAGCTCTGCGCGTCGGCGGCGTGGTGTCGCAGGCGCATGCCGCGTAACGCGCAGTCCGCGGCGGCGGAGCAAATGGGCCAGCCGGCGGGCAAGGCGCGCCGGGACGCCAACGGGGAAATTGCGGGTCGCTGCGTGGGACCGGGACATGGCGGGCTCCTGTGTCTGTGTCCCGATCATTTTGGCCTTTCCGATCGTGGTGATAATATCCATATATCAAACCGGATTGTCACGAAATTTGGGATAATGATGGACCAGCTCCGGGCGATGACGGTGTTCGTCGAGGTCGCGAAGGCCGCCAGTTTCCGCGCGGCGGCGGCGCGGCTGAGCCTGTCCGCCACCGCCGCCAGCCGCCTTGTCGGGGAGTTGGAAGCGCATCTCGGGGTGACGCTGCTCAACCGTACGACCCGCAAGGTCGGGCTGACCGAGGCTGGCCTTGCCTATCTGCCGCGGGCCGAGGCGGTGCTCTCGGAAGTGGAGCGGATGGACGCCGCCCTCGGCGCCGAGGCGTCGGTGCCCTCCGGCAAGCTTCGGATCACCTCGCCCCCGTCGGTCGGGGCGGAATTCATTGCGCCGGTGGTGGTCGATTTCCTCGACGCCCATCCGCAGATCGACATGGAGCTCGACTTCTCCGAGCGTCTCGTGGACCTGGTCGAGGACCGGTTCGACGCGGCGATCCGCTCCGGCGAGCTCGCCAGTTCATCGCTGATCGCACACCGCATCGTCGAGATGCGCTATGTGCTGTGCGCCAGCCCTGGCTACCTCGCCGCCCACGGGACGCCAGCGGCGCCCGAGGACCTCTCCAGCCACGCCTGCATTCATTGGCGGGGACCGTCGAGCGACGGCAGCTGGACGTTGTTCCGCGGGGCGGCGCGGGTGACGGTGCCGGTGCGCGGCAGGCTTCTGGTGAACAGTCACGCCGTCGAGCGCGATGCGCTTCTGCGCGGGCTCGGGCTGGCGATCCTGCCCCTCATTTCCGTCCACGAGGATGTGGCTACCGGACGGCTGGTCCTGGTGCTCGGCGACTGGGAGGCGCGCTATGGCGCGTTGAGCCTGGTACGGCCGCCAACCGCCTTCATGCCGTACAAGCTGCGCCTGTTCATCGACTTCATCACCGCTGAGCTGCGCCGGCGCGTCCGGGTCGCCGAGGCGGATGCCGGGCCGCTGCCGGGCTAGACCAGCCCCATCGACATGACGCCGCCCGCCGGGACGGGCAGAGGGCGGACCGACAACCCCGGACGATGGCTGGATTGCGGGTTTCGGTCGCGGGGCGGTGGGAGGGGAGGTGTCGTGACTTGCCGCCGGCGAGCACTGTGGGGGTGCGGCGCAGGCGAAAGTGCGTGGTCAATTGATCAATCGCGTTGACACCCGGGTGGCGGCCTTACATTCTCATCGAACGAGTTTGGAATGTTGTTTCGTATTTGGAACAACTAGAGTTCAACGTCTGTTCAGCCCGTGCGCGACGAAATCCGAGCAGGCTGCCTGTGAGGGTCGCCTCGCAGAGCGCACGGCGCACGGAGCGGGCGGACACAGAGGGGAGGTCCAGTGGTGGACGAGCGGGTCTCGGCGGAAATCGCGGCGGCCGTCGCGGCGGTCGATGCCGATCAGGTGATCGACCTGGTGCGGGGTGCCTTGCGCATCCCCAGCCTGTCGGGCGAGGAGCGGGACGTCGCGCAGTACTACGTGGACCGCATGGGCGAACTCGGCATCGAGAGCCGGCTGCAGGACGTGCCGCACGACCCCATGATGCCGGGCCCGAGCGTCAACGCCATCGGCCGGCTGGCCGGCCGCGGCGGCGGTACCAGCCTGCTGTTCAACGGCCATATCGATCACAACCCGGTCTCCGACGGCTGGACCAAGGATCCCTTCGGGGCCGAGGTCTCCGACGGGTTCATCTACGGCTTCGTGCACATGAAGGCCGCCGACGCCTGCTACATCGCCGCGGCCGACGCGGTCCGGCGCGCCGGCGTGCCCTTGCGGGGCGACGTGCACATCGCGCTGGTCTGCGGCGAGTTGCGCGGCGGTGCGGGCACCAAGCACGCCCTGTCCCAGGGGCTGACGGCGGACTATTTCGTGTTGGGCGAGCCGACGGAACTGGAACTGGCGACCAAGCACACCGCCTCGATCGTCGCCGACATCCACGTGCTCGGCCGCATGAAGCATTTCGCGACCCAGGAAGTCGCGGGCAAGCGCGGCGTCAATGCGATCGAGAAGATCGCCAAGCTGATCCCGCTGCTCGGCCGCAGCCATCAGCCGCTGCCTTCACGCGACGATGGCGGCTGGTTGACATTCGAGCCCAAGGCCGGCTTCGAGGGGCTGCCGCAGATCAACCTGGGCAGCATCCGTGGCGGCATCTCGCGCAGCTTCAACCGCTCCCGGCCGGCCCTGATGCCCGACCGGGCGGCGCTGACCGTCGATTTCCGCATCGTGCCCGGCATGTCGCGGGAATCGATCGAGGCGGACCTGCGCCGGCTGCTCGACGGCATCGCGGCGGAGGACGGGGATTTCGCCTACGAGATCGAGTTTCACGGCGAGACCTTCCCCTTCCCCTATGACAGCCCGGACGACAGCGCGGTGGTCAGGAGCATCGCCGCCAGTCACCAGGCGGTCACCGGCGCCCCGGCGACCTGGTCCAAGATCCTGAAATTTGCCGCGTCGGACGCGAGCTGGATGTCGCGGGCCGGGATTCCCGGTATCGTTTACGGGCCAACGGGCAAGTATCTGAGCCGGCCGGACGAATGCGGGCTGGTCGACGACTTCGTCACCGTGACGAAGGTCTATGCCGCGACGATCGCGGATATGTGCGCCTGACGGCGACGGCCGGCACGGGTGCCGGCGGCGACGGGGCGGTCAAGCAAGGGCAATGGCAACAAGGACCGAAACCATGACGAAGACAGCAGCACTGATCGGCATCGCCACGGCGGGCTTCGCCCTGCCGGCGGTGGCGCAAACCGAGATCACCTTCCACCTCGACTTCCTGGTGAACGGCTATCACGCGCCGTTCTACATCGCCGAGGCGAACGGCATGTACGAGGCCGCCGGCCTCGACGTGACGATCAACCCAGGCCGCGGCTCGACCGACGCCATCTCCACGGTCGCCTCGGGCAATGCGGAAATCGGCTTCGCCGACGCCGGCGCGGTCGCCCAGGCGGTCGCCAACGGCGCGCCGGTGACCGTGGTGGCGGCGATCCTGCAGGAAGCGCCCTACGGCATCATCAGCTATACCGAGGACGGCATCGACGAGCCCACGGATCTGCACGGGCACAGCCTCGCTGTGGTCCCGGCCGGCGCCACCACCCAGGCACTGCCTGCCTTCATGGCGCTCAACGAGGTCGACCCCGACCAGGTGGAGATGATCACCTACAATTTCGGGGCGACGGTGCCGAGTTTCCTGTCGGGTCAGGTCGACGCCACGATCGGCTACCTGTTCGGCGAGTATCTGGCGGCGCGCAATGAGTCGGACCGCGACGTGCAGATCATGCGGTTCTACAACTGGGGCTTCGACGTCTATTCGAACTCGATCATCGTGAACAACTCGTTCCTCGAAGAGAACCCCGAAGCGGTCCGTGCCTTCGTGCACGCCTCCATCGAAGGCGTCGAATACGCCATGGCGAATCCGGAGGAGGCCGTTCAGGCGGCGGCCGCCAACACCGAAACGCCATTCGAGACGCTGCTGGAGCAGTTCGAGGTGGCGCTGCCGCTGATCTACAATGCCGACGCGGAGGCCAACGGCATCGGCACCATGACCGCCGAGAAGTGGGACCGCACCCAGCGAGTTAACGTGGAGTTCGGCGAGCAATCCGAGATGGTGGCGCCGGAGAACCTCTTTACCACCGAGTTCCTGCCACAATAGACGGCTCGGCGCCGCCGGCCTCAGGCCGGCGGCGCCACATCCGCCCACAAGCTTGCCGGAGCCGGCCGACCGACGGCCGCGCGGCCGGAAATGGGCGGGTTGCGCGCCCCCG